>CAZDZL010000012.1:0-37834 GCA_964509885.1 uncultured Opitutaceae bacterium
TCCGGTAATGATCGAAGAGGGTTCGGATGTGCTTCCGCCAATTGTTGAACGTATGAGGATTGTCGTAGCCGAGATCGCTCTCGATCCAATCCTCAATGTCCTCGCCTGTGACCTGGGTAAGCCGGTTGCCGCCGAAGGCGGCGGCAAATGCCTCCACCTTTTGGCGTTTTTGGCGCGCGGTGTCCTCCGAAAGCTGTTCTCCGGCCTCCAGCGTTTCGATTTCCTTGAGGTAGGCGTCTACTGCCCCCTGGACGGTCAAAGAGCACAGAACGATGCCAGAGGCCTTCTGGTGGGCTTTCCAGCCCGTCACGACATCCTGCCAGGGCGTGTCGCCAATGGCGGTCTTGAATGCCTGCCATTCGGCCTGCTCGGACCGCTGCGGTACCTGGACCAGGACGCCCTTGGTTCGGGCACGAGCGAGCTCGCCGGCGCGCTTGTCCCGATCTTTGGCTTCCTTGAAGTACTCGCTCTTCACTTGGCCATCGATACGCCACTGAACGCAAAAGGGGCTCGGCCGGCCATGTCGAATGAAGCGCCTTATGCCCCGAATCTGGCTTTCCTCTGAACCCGAGGTCGCGTTTGGATCGCGTTCTGGATCGTCTTTGGATCGCGTTTTCACGATCCAACGGGTAATATCGCGATACATCGCGATCAAGCTTTCCCTCTGAAACACGGATCCCCGCCGGAAGGCGGGGATAGATGGTGGACCCGATCAGGTTCGAACTGACGACCTCCTCAATGCCATTGAGGCGCTCTTCCAACTGAGCTACGAGCCCATTCACATGTGTGAAGGGTGAGAAAAGTCGTTTTTTCCAAGAGGAACGCAAGGAGTTTTTAGGGAAGCGGCCCTTCTGCCCCGGGGCGCCTCAGACATCGATGACCGGCGGCTCGCCCGGGTGAGGGGGCGTCACGTTCCTGAGCATGGCCTCCCTCCACTGCGCCTCGTCCTCCTCGCGCCTCCTGACAGCCTGGTATTCGGCCTGGCCCGCGGAGAAGATGAAGACGCAGATCGCGATGACAAAAAGGTCGGCGTGGGAGCCCTTGAGGATCTGCCAGATGAATCCGACTCCCGTGATCACCTTGCCCACGGTCGCCGCCCAATATGTAGCCTGGAGGTAGGAAAGCCACATGGCCAGGAATGCGCGCAGGATCCGGCCCCCGTCCATGGGAAACGCCGGTATCAGGTTGAAGAACCCCATCACCAGGTTCCAGCGGAAGAGCGTCTGGCCGAGGTCCACCAGCGACGTCGCCGTGTCATTGTCGACCGTGCCCAGCGAGCGGCCGAGGATCACCCATAGAACCCCCGCGATGACAAAGTTTACCGCGGGGCCGGCCGCCGTGATCAGGAGTTCCTGGCTGGGCTTCCTCGGGATCCGGTCGAACTCGGCCATACCGCCGATGGGCATCAGAAGAATGCGCCGGACGTGGACGCCGAACCTCATCGCCGTGAGCGAATGCCCCAGCTCGTGCAGGATCACGCAGGTGAAGAAGGCGAGGAAGGTGCCTGCGCTCCACAGGAGTCCCGGCATGCCGTCGGCCCTCCAGCCCTCGCCGCACACGTAGAGCAGCATGAGCGCGAAGGTCCAGTGCAGCGAAATTCTGATTCCCCGGATTCGGAACAAGTTGATTGACCAGCCAAACATGACATCTAATGAAACCCGGCCTCGCCAAATCGCGAGCTGAACCTTGGACGCCAACGCCAAAGCACCCACCATCCTCGTCATAGACGACGACGCCGAGATCCGGTACTCGCTCTCGCGGGTCCTGTCGTCGAGGGGCTACGTCGTCTCCGAGGCCCCGAGCGGGGAGCAGGGGGTCGCCATGGTGAAGAAGGGGCCGCATCCCGACCTGGTCTTCCTGGACATCCGGATGACGGGTATGAGCGGGCTGGAGGCCCTGCAGCACATCCGCTCCGCGAACCCGAAGCAGCTGGTCATCCTGATGACGGCCTTCGGCACCGCCCAGACCGCGATCGAGGCCATGAAGTTCGGCGCGCTGGACTACGTCATGAAGCCCTTCGACCCACAGCGGGTCCTCTCCCTGGCCGAAAACGCGCTGAAAACCCACGCCGACCTGCGCGCGGTGGGCGAGTACAAGCCGACCATCAACACGGAGGACTACAAGGAGGGGATCGTGGGCTCCTCCCACGTGATGCAGGAGGTCTTCAAGGTGATCGGCCAGGTGACGGCGAGCGACGTCACGGTCATGATCACCGGCGAGAGCGGGACGGGCAAGGAGCTCGTCGCGCGCTCCATATGGAAGCACAGCCACCGCGCGGGAAAACCCTTCATCGCGGTCAACTGCGCGGCGATCCCCGACAACCTGATCGAAAGCGAGCTCTTCGGGCACGAGAAGGGCTCCTTCACGGGGGCCACCGGCCAGAGGATCGGCAAGTTCGAGCTCTGCGACGGGGGGACCATCTTCCTTGACGAGATCGGGGACATGGCGCTCGCGACCCAGACCAAGATCCTGCGCGTCCTGCAACAAGGCGACATCCAGAGGGTGGGCGGGACGGAGACGATCAAGGTCGACGTCCGCATCATCGCCGCCACGAACAAGGACCTCGAGGCGATCGTGAAGACCAAGGCCTTCCGCGAGGACCTTTACTACCGCCTGAACGTCGTGCGGATCAAGATGCCTCCCCTTCGCGAGAGGATCGAGGACATCCCTCAGATCGTCGACTTCTGCGTCCAGAACCTGGTCAAGCAGCGCAAGGCCCGGACGTCGAGGGTGTCCCCGGAGGCCATGGCCGTCCTGACACGGCACGTTTGGCCCGGCAACGTCCGCGAGCTTGAGAACGTCGTCTACAGGAGCGCCGTGGTCGCCCAGGGAGACGCCATCCTCGTGAAGGACCTGCCCCCGGAGATCCGCGGCTCGGCCGGAGAGTCGTCGTCCCCGTTCGCGCTCACGATCGACGCCGCCCTCGACTACGTGGCCGACCAGCTCAAGGCCTCCGAGACGCCGCTCCTCGCCCAGTTCGAGCGCGAGATCATCCAGAGGATACTGAAGGCCAACGGCGGCGACGAGGCGGCCGCGGCCAAGCGCCTCGGCATCACGAAGGCGGCGCTCAAGAAGCGCCTCTAGTCGCCGTACCCCTCGGGGTGGGTCCTGTGCCAGTTCCAGGCCGTGGCCACGATCGACTCGATGTCCGGGAACTTGACCTTCCAGCCGAGCTCGCGCTTCGCCTTTGAGGAGTCTGCGTAGAGCGCGGGCGGGTCGCCGGGCCGCCGGGG
The DNA here is from genome assembly GCA_964509885.1 of uncultured Opitutaceae bacterium. GTDB lineage: Bacteria > Verrucomicrobiota > Verrucomicrobiia > Opitutales > Opitutaceae > Palsa-1447. The sequence goes on from CAZDZL010000012.1 coordinate 3,234, forward strand.
GCTCTCGAGCACCGTGATTTTCTTTCCCGTCGCCTTCTCGACCGCAAGGATCACCTCGCGGTTGGAAGAGGGCTTGCCCGTGCCCAGGTTGTAGAAATGCGCCGCGCCGGGCTCGTCCAGCTTCGGAAACACCGCGATGTGCGCGCGGCTCAGGTCGTCCACGTGGACGTAGTCGCGCAGGCACGTTCCGTCCGGCGTGGGGTAGTCCGTGCCGAAGAGGCTGAGCGAGGGACGGCGCCCTGTCGCCGCGTCGATCGCGAGCGGGATCATGTGCGTCTCGGGGTGGTGGTCCTCGCCGATGGCGCCGTCCTCGGAGGCCCCGGCCGCGTTGAAGTAGCGGAACGCCGCGAAGGAGATCTTCCCGGCGTGGGCCAGCGCGCGCAGGGCGTTCTCCACGTCGAGCTTCGTCTGGCCGTAGGGGTTGATGGGGGCCTGCGGCATCGTCTCCACGATCGGGAGGGTTTCCGGGACCCCGTACGTTGCGCAGGTCGACGAGAAGATGAACTTGCGGACGCCGGCCCCGAGCATCGCGCTCAGCAGGTGAAGCGTCGCCGCCGAGTTGTTCAGGTAGTACTTGAGCGGGTCGGTCACCGACTCGCCGACGTAGCAGTACGCCGCGAAGTGCATGACGACGTCGATCTTCTCCCTGGAGAGCACACCGGCTACGGCCCTCTCGTCCCCGAGGTCGTCCGTGTAGAGCGTGACTCCGGGGGCGACCGCCTTCCTGTGCCCGTAGACGAGCGAGTCCAGGACGACGGGGCGGTGGCCGGCCGCCGATAGCTGGCGCACGCAGTGGCTCCCGATATAACCCGCACCGCCGACGACGAGAACGTTCATTGGAAGGAAGGTTTTATTGCGTTCGGGCGCCTGTTGGCTAGCGATTTCCTCCTTGCGCACCCATTGAACCTCCCACGCATAGTCATCACCGGGGTCGGCCTGACGGCGCCCAACGGCAATTCCCTGGCCGAGTTCCGCGGGAACCTGCTGGCGGGCGTGGCCGGCATCGAGTGGCTCGAGGTGCGCTACATGGGCCGGCTGCTGGCCGGAGTGTGCCACTACGACCCCCTGAGGCACCAGAAGAGGAAGGACGTCCGGGTGGGGACGCGGGCCGGGAGCATCAGCATCTGGTGCGCGCGGGAGGCGGTCGCCGACAGCGGGATCGCCTTCGAGGCGTTCGCCAAGGACAGGGTGGGCATCTACATCGGCATCACGGAGCACGGGAACGTCGAGACCGAGAACGAGATCTTCGCCATCTCCAAGTTCAACTACGACACCAAGTACTGGTCCCACTACCACAATCCCCGGACCGTCGCGAACAACCCTGCGGGCGAGGCGTCGCTCAACCTCGGCGTGACGGGGCCGGCCTACACGATCGGGGCCGCGTGCGCCGCGGGCAACATGGGCCTCATCCACGCCGCGCAGATGCTGCGCCTCGGCGAGGTCGACCTGGCGATCTGCGGCGGGGTGAGCGAGAGCATCCACACCTTCGGCATCTTCGCCGGCTTCAAGTCGCAGGGGGCCCTGGCGACGAACGACGTCCCGGCAAAGGCCTCCCGGCCGTTCGACCTGGCCCGAAACGGGATCGTGGTCTCCGAGGGGGGCTGCCTCTACACGCTCGAGCGCATGGACGACGCGCTCAGGCGGGGCGCCCGGATCTACGGGGAGATCGCGGGCTACGGCGTCAACAGCGACGCGAGCGACTACGTCCTTCCCAACCCCGTCCGCCAGGCCGAGTGCCTGCGCAAGGCGCTCGCCAACGCGTCTATGGCGCCCGCCGACATCCACATCGTGAACACCCACGCGACCGCGACGCCGCTCGGGGACATCCAGGAGTGCGAGGCCATCCGGGCGGTGTTCGGCGCGGGCTGCCCGGAAACCCGCATCAACAACACGAAGAGCTTCATCGGACACTGCATGGGCGCGGCCGGGGCCCTCGAACTCGCGGGCAACCTGCCGTCCTTCGACGACCTCACGGTCCACGCCACGATCAACGTCGACAACCTCGACCCGGCCTGCGCCCTGCCGGGCCTGGTCCTCAACACCCCCGCCAGGGCGGCCAGGGTCGACACCATCCTCAACAACTCGTTCGGGATGTTGGGGATAAATTCCACGTTGATTGTGAAGCGATTCGTGGCATAACGGGCGCTGCCGAACACCACATGACCAACGAAGAATGCAAAAAGGCGGTCCTGGACATCATCGCCGACATCGCGCCCGACGAGGACCTTTCCAACGTCAAGCCCGAGGTTCGCCTGCGCGACCAGCTCCAGCTGGACAGCATGGACTTCCTGGACATCGTCATGGAGCTGCGCAAGCGCCACGGGATCGAGGTCCCGGAGGCCGACTACATCCAGCTCGCCTCACTCGACAGCTGCGCGGCCTACTTGACGCCCAAGTTCAACGCGCTTGCGGCGAAGAGTTGAATTCGGGCTCGCACTACGACGTAGCCATCATCGGTGCCGGTCTGTCCGGCCTCGCGGCGGGGATAAGGCTGGCGCACTTCGGAAAGAGGGTATGCATCTTTGAGCGCCACAACGCGGTCGGCGGGCTGAACAGCTTCTACAGCCTCGGCGGGCGCAAGTACGACGTCGGCCTCCATGCCCTAACCAACTTCGTGGGGCCGGGCGTCAAGGGGACGCCGCTCGGCAAGATCCTGCGCCAGCTGCGGATCGACCGGGATGAGCTGGCGCTCTGCCCGCAGAAGGGCTCCCGGGTCGCGTTCGGCCCCGCCGGCGAGCGCGTGCTGCGGTTCACGAATGACTTCGCGCTCCTCGAGTCGGAGGTGGCCCGGGATTTCCCGGCCCAGGCCGAGGGGTTCCGAAGGATCGCGCGCTTCGTGCGCGACATGCCCCTCGCGGGCGGCGCGCAGGGCCCATCGGCCCGCGCGTTCATCCGGGAGTCCATCGGCGACCCGGTCCTGGAGGACATGCTCCTCTGCCCGCTCATGTTCTACGGGAGCGCGCGGGAGGACGACATGGACCTCGGCCAGTTCGCGATCATGTTCCGCGCCCTGTACCTGGAGGGGTTCGCCCGGCCGCTGGAGGGGGTTCGCGTGATCATGCGCGTGATCCTCGAGAAGTACCGCGAGGCGGGGGGTGAGCGCCGGATGAAGTGCGGCGTGAGGAGCGTCGTCGAGCGCGGGGGCCGGGCGGCGGCCCTCATCCTCGACACGGGCGAGGAGATCACGGCCGACCACGTGCTGTCCTCGATCGGCGCCGTGGAGACGGCCGCGCTGACGGGGGCGCGCCCGGGGAAGGTGCGCACTCTCGGCTACGTGGAGACGATCTCGGTGCTCGACCGCCAGCCGGCGGCGCTCGGGTGGGGGGACGACACCATCGTGTTCTTCAACGACTCGGACGCGTTCACGTACCGCGACCCGGCCGGGCAGGTCGACACGCGAAGCGGGATCATCTGCTTCCCGAACAACTTCGACTACGGTCCCGGCCGCGAGCTGGCCGAGGGGTTCTTCCGGGTCACCTGCCTGGCGAACTACGACGCCTGGAAGGGCCTGCCGGAGGACGCCTACCGGGCGGACAAGGCGCGGTGGTTCGGCGCCATACAGGACTCCGCGAGGCGGTTCCTGCCGGCGCTCGAGCCCGCGGACCTGCTGGAGCGCTCCACGGTGGCGACCGACATGTTCACGCCGACGACGGTCGAGAAGTACACAGGGCACGTCCGGGGGGCGATCTACGGCGCCCCGGAAAAGAACCCCGAGGGGCGCACGGCCCTCTCGAACCTCTACCTGTGCGGCACCGACCAGGGTATGCTCGGCATCGTCGGGTCGATGCTGAGCGGCATATCCATGGCCAACAGGCACATCCTGCAGGCCCCGGTTTCCGCGGCGTAGCCGCCCCGAAACCAGTTGCCGACGGACCGAGGGGTGCTCCAACATCGTCCTTCCATGGCTTATGACTGGCTCAAGGGGGTCGCCGACGAGTACGACGTGATCGTCATCGGGAGCGGCTTGGGCGGCCTGACGGGCGCTAACGTGCTCGCAAAGGCGGGCCACCGCGTGCTCCTGCTGGAGCACCACTACCAGTACGGCGGCCTGGCGACCTGGTTCACGCGAAAGGGGGGGCACATATTCGACATCTCGCTGCACGGCTTCCCGGTCGGGATGATCAAGTCGTGCCGCAAGTACTGGACCCGCGAGATCGCCGACTCGATCGTGCAGCTGAAGAACATCCGCTTCGTGAACCCCGAGATGGACGTGTGGACGACGTTCACGCGCGAGGACTACACGCGCGTGCTGGTGGAGCAGTTCGGCCTCGAGCGCGCGCACGTCGAGCGGTTCTACGAGCACCTGCGCGGCATGAACTTCTACGACAGCAACACCGAGACGACCGGCGAGATGCTCGAGCGGTTCTTCCCGGGCAGGGGCGACGTGAAGCGGCTCCTCATGGAGCCGATCGCCTACGCGAACGGCTCCACGCTCGACGACCCGGCGATCACCTACGGGATCGTCTTCTCCAACTTCATGGGCTCGGGCGTCTACACCTTCCAGGGCGGCTCCGACCTGCTCATCGGGAAGATGACGGACGAGCTGAGGAGGAACGGGGTCGAGCTGCGAAAGAAGGTCCTCGTGGAGCGCATCCTCGTCGAGGAGCGCGGCGGCACCAAGTTCGCGTGCGGGATCGTCGCCAAGGGCGGCCGGGTCATCCGCGCGAAGGCGGTCCTCTCCAACGCCAACATCAAGAACACCGTGTTCCGCCTGGCGGGCGCCGAGAACTTCACGCCGGAGTACGCCGCGGCGGCCCAGGCGGTGCGGATCAACTCGAGCTCCTGCCAGGTCTACCTGGGCATCCGCAAGGGGGAGACGATCCCGCACATCGGCGACCTGGTCTTCAACAGCTCGAGCCCGTCCTTCAGCAGCGGCGAGCTGACGGACCTGCACACGACGAGCCGGACCTTCTCCGTCTACTATCCCGACACGCGGCCGGGCTCGGAGCGCTATACGGTCGTGGCCTCCATCAACGGGCTCTACGCGCAGTGGAGCGCGCTCTCGGAGGCCGAGTACGCCGTCGAGAAGGAGCGCCTGATCGAGGAGTCGATCGCGGCCCTGGAGAGGTTCATCCCGGGCGTGCGGGAGAAGATAGACTGGAAGGAGGCGGCGACGCCCCGGACGATCGAGCGCTACACGACCCACTTTGGGGGCACGTCGTTCGGCACCAAGTTCGAGGGCCTCAAGGTCTCCATGGACCTCTCGGAGAACCTTCCCGGCCTCTACCACGCGGGCTCGGTCGGGATCATCATGTCGGGCTGGCTCGGCACCATCAACTACGGGGTCATCACGGCCAACAAGGTCGACCGCTACGTGTGCGCCCAGAAGCAGGGGAGGGCCGCGTGAGCGCCGCGTCCCCGGAGGTCCTGCGCCGGATCCCCCACCGCCCCCCTTTCCTGTTCGTGGACGAGATCGTCTCCGAGTCCCCCGAGAACCTCGTCGCGAGGCGCACGTGGCGCGCCGACGAGGCCTTCTACGGCGGGCACTATCCCGGCGCCCCGATCACGCCCGGGGTGATCCTCTGCGAGTCGGTCTTCCAGGCCGGCGCCCTGCACCTCTCGAGGATCCTCGCCGAGCAGGGCGCCCCCGAGGGCGTCCCCCTCCTCGTCAAGATCTCCGACGTTCGCTTCCGAAGCCCCGTCTACCCGGGCGACGTCGTCACGATCGAGGTCAGGAAGAAGGACGCCATGGCGGGGTTTTTCCTCATGTCGGGCTCGATGAAGCGCGGCGAGACCCGCGTCCTCTCGGTCGACTTCTCGGTCGCCTGGAGGACCCCGGAGGCCGCCCCATGAGCTTCCTCGGCCTCCAGGGAAAGACGTTCCTCGTCTTCGGCGTCGCCAACCGCCGCAGCGTCGCCTGGGCCGTGGGCAAGGGCCTCGAGGACGAGGGGGCGCGCGTCCTCTACAGCGTGCGCTCCGACGAGCGCCGCAAGTCTCTGGCCGCCCTCCTCGGCGAGCGCCCGGTCTTCGTGTGCAACGTCGAGCGCGAGGGCGACGTAGAGCGCCTCGCCGCGGAGGTCGCCAGGGCGGCGAAGGGGCCCCTGGCGGGGATCGTCCACTCGATCGCCTTCGCCAACTTCTCGGAGGGCATGAAGCCGTTCCACGACACCAAGAGGAGCGACTTCCTGCAGGCGGCCGCGGTCTCCGCCTTCTCGCTCGTGGAGATTGCCCGGGCGTTCGCGCCGCACCTGGCGCGCGACGCCTCGGTGGTCACGATCGGCATCTCGTCCCTCCTCGTCACCCCGGACAACTACGGCTACATGGGGCCGATCAAGGCCGCGCTCGAGTCGTCGGCGCGGTTCCTCGCCAAGTCCTTCAGCTCCGGCTCCGAGGTCCGCTTCAACGTCGTCGGGTCCGGGCCGCTCAAGACGAGCGCCTCGGCGGGGATACCCGGCTACCTGGAGAGCTACCTCTTCGCGGAGAAGCTCACCTTCAGGAAGCGCAACCTGGACACCCAGGAGGTGGCGAACGCCGCCTTGTTCCTGCTGAGCCCGCGGAGCAGCGGCATCAACGGGGCGACGCTCGTTGTCGACGCGGGCCTCGGGTCCAACATGTTCGACAAGGACGTGATTCGCCTGGCGATGAGGCCGGAACGCTGAGCGGGACCGGATCCATGCGCTTCAAGAACGTCTGCCTCGAGTCCATCGCCGTCGCGCTTCCCCCGGAGGTCTGGACCTCCGGGGCGATCGAGGAGCAGCTGCGGCCCCTCTACGAGCGCCTGCGGCTTCCCTTCGGGCGCCTGGAACTCATGACGGGGATAAGGGAGCGGCGCATGTGGCCCGACGGCATGCTTCCGTCGGAGGCGAGCGCCGCGGCGGGCCGAGCAGTCCTCGGCGTCTCCGCGGTCGGGCGGGAGCAGATCGGTCTTTTCATACACGCCGCGGTCTCACGCGACATGCTCGAGCCGGCGTCCGCGTCGTTCGCGCACCACAAGATCGGCCTGCCGGCGTCGACCCAGGTCTTCGACGTCTCGAACGCGTGCCTGGGGTTCCTGAACTCGATCGTCATCGCCGGCTCGATGATCGAGAGCGGCCAGATCCGCGCCGCGCTCATCGTGTCCGGGGAGAACGGGCGGCCCCTCGTCGAGGAGACGGTGAGGACGCTCCTCGCGGGCTCGCTCGACAGGAACGCGATCAAGCCCTTCTTCGCCAACCTGACGATAGGCTGCGGCGCGGTCGCGACCGTCATCTGCCACAGGGACCTGGTGAAGGGGAGGGTCCACCGTATCCTGGGCGGCGTGTGCCGCTCGGCGACCGAGCACAGCGAGCTCTGCCAGGGCAACACCGCCGGCGCAGGGGGCCTGGCGATGCAGACGGACTCCGAGAAGATGCTCGAGGCGGGGGTCGCCCTCGCCAAGGAGACCTGGGACGAATTCACGGGGGAGACCGGCTGGAGCCTTGCGTCCGTCGACCGCGCGATCTGCCACCAGGTGGGAAGCGCGCACCGCCGCCGCCTCTTCGAGACCCTGGGCCTCGGCCTGGAAAAGGACTTCTCGACCTTCGAGACCCTGGGCAACATGGGATCGGCCTCGCTGCCCGCAACGCTCTCGGCCGCCGTGGACGCGGGCGCGGTGCGCGAGGGCGACCGCGTGGCCCTGATGGGGATCGGAAGCGGGCTCAACTGCCTGATGCTGGCCCTCGAATGGTGAGCGCACCCCAGGCGAACGGGCTTCCCGGCTGGCTCGCGCGGCTCTACCCGTTCTCGCCCGCGTCCTTCCAGACGCCGCGGGGCGCGCGGATGAGCTACCTGGACGAGGGCCCGAGGGGCGACGAGGCGGTCCTCATGCTCCACGGCAACCCGACGTGGTCCTTCTACTACCGCGACCTCGTGCGCGACCTCTCCCCGGGTATCCGCTGCATTGCCCCCGACCACGTGGGCATGGGCCTCTCCGCGAAGCCCGGAGGCTACGACTACGGCCTGGCCTCGAGGATAGCGGACGTCGAGGCGCTGGTGGCGGCCCTCGGGCTTCGCCGCGTGCACCTCGTGGTCCATGACTGGGGCGGTCCGATCGGCCTCGGCCTCGCCGTCCGCAACCCAGGCCTCGTCGGCCAGATCGTGATCCAGAACACGGCGGCTTTCCTGTCGGCTAGGATTCCCAGGCGGATCGCGCTCTGCCGTGTGCCCGTCCTCGGGGAGTTCCTCGTCAGGGGCCTGAACGGCTTCGCGGAGCCCGCCACGTGGATGGCCATGTCCACGCGAAGGCTCACCTGGGACGAGAGGAGGGGCTACCTCTTTCCCTACGGCAGCTGGGCGGACCGTATCGGCGTCCACCGCTTCGTGCGCGACATCCCGATGGAGGGGGACCACCCGAGCCGCGCGACGCTTGAAGAGGTCGCCCGGGGCCTTCCCCGCCTCTCGGGGCATCCCAAGATGATCCTCTGGGGCGGACGCGATTTTTGCTTCGACGGCGCGATCCTTTCACGCTGGCGTGAGGTCTACCCCGAGGCGCGGGTTGACCCGCTCGAGCGCGTCGGCCACTACGTGCTGGAGGACGGGGGCGCCGACGCCCGCAGCCGGGTCACCGACTTCCTGAAACAAACCTGACACCATGAAATTCGAACACTTCGCCCTCAATGTCCCCGACGCCGTGGCCACCGCCAAGTGGTATGTCACGCACCTCGGGATGAAGGTCGCCCGCACCCGCTCGGACGCGCCCTTCACGTCCTTCCTGGCAGACGACACCGGCCGCGTCATCTTCGAGGTCTACAGCAACACGGCGGCCCCGTACCCCGACTACAAGGCGGCGCACCCTCTCTGCTTCCATGTCGCCTTTGTCGCCGACGACCCGGCGGCCGTGCGCGCCAAGCTCGTGGCCGCGGGTGCGACCCCGGCGTACGAGGAGACGCTTCCCGACGGCTCCTTCCTCATCATGGTGCGCGACCCCTGGGGGATCCCGCTGCAGCTGGTGCGCCGCGTGACGCCGTTCCCAGCGTCGCCCTGACGTTCGCCGTGTTCCGGGTAGACCCCACCGTCACCCTGGAGGGCCGGGGCATACGGCTTGAGCCGCTCGGCCTCGGGCACGAGGAGGCGCTGAAGGCCGCAGCGGCCGACGGCGAGCTCTGGACGCTGCACTTCACGTCGGTGCCGGAGCCGGCCGGCACGCGCGCCTATATCGAGGCCGCCCTTGCCGACTGTGCCAAGGGCGCGCGCGTGCCGTGGGTCGTGCGCGAGCTGGCGGGCGGTCGCATCATCGGGTCCACGAGCTACCACGACATCGTCCCCGCCACGAGGAGGGTCGAGATCGGCTACACGTGGTACGCCCGGAGCTGGCAGCGCACGTTCGTTAACACGGCGTGCAAGCTGCGCCTTCTCGAGCACGCCTTCGACACGCTGGGCTGCTCTGTGGTCGGCTGGCGGACGGACAACCTGAACCTCCGCTCCCAGGCGGCGATCGAGCGCCTCGGCGCCAAGAGGGACGGGGTCATGCGCCGGCAGAGCGCGAGGCGCGACGGGACTTTCCGGGACACGGTCATGTACAGCATGACCGACGACGAGTGGCGCGGCGGGATACGGGAGCGCCTCGTGGCGGCCCTGGGCAAGGGAACCTTGGCCGCCGGGAACTGACTATCGAGGCATGAAAGCCTCACTCCTCCTCGGCCGCCTGGGCCTCTCCATCGGCCTCGCCGCTGCCGGCGCATTCCTCTCCCCGAGGGCCTACTCGGAGGTCGTGGCCATCGCGGGCTCGGACGGAACCACGAGCCCGGCGTGGACCGACATCGAGGGCGACGCCTACGAGCAGCGGGCCCATTTCGCGGCGGGCGCCGACCGGCTCTCCGCCCGCCTCGACGACCAGATCAAGATCCTGAAGGCCAAGCGGGCAGGCATGACGCAGGACATCAAGGACTGGGATCTCGCCTTCAAGGAGGTCGACGACTCGCGCCAGCTCCTGACGAGCCGCATCACCGAGATCAAGAAGGTGACGACCCTCGAGGGCTGGGCCGACTGCAAGGACAAGGTCGGCGAGGCCTGGAAGCGCTCCCAGCTGGCGGTCGACAAGATGAACGCGACCGTCACCTCCTAAACGGGGGTGGGGCGACAGAGGGCTTGAGCCCTGGCGGGAACCGGGTTCTGATGGGGCCGGGGCGCAGGCGCCCGCGCCCCGCCGAACAACACCCCATGTTCATCGTCCAATCCTACCCCATGGCCGTGACGCTGTGCGTGGTCACCATGCTCTGCTGGGGCTCGTGGGCCAACACCCAGAAGCTCGCCAGCTCCGGATGGCGCTTCCAGCTCTTCTACTGGGACTACGCGATAGGGGTATTCCTTCTCTCCCTCATCCTGGCCTACACGCTTGGGAGCTCCGGGGCGGGCGGGCGGCCCTTCGGGGCCGACCTCGCGCAGGCCGAGACACACTGGCTCGTCTCGGCGTTCACCGGGGGCGTCGTCTTCAACCTCTCCAACATCCTCCTCGTCGCGGCCATCGACATCGCCGGGATGGCGGTCGCCTTCCCGGTCGGCGTCGGCCTCGCGCTCGTCCTCGGCGTCCTGACGACCTACCTCTCGACCCGCGAGGGCAACGCGCCCATGCTGGCCGCCGGGGTGGGACTCGTGGCGGCGGCCATCATCCTGGACGCGCTGGCCTACAAGCGCCTCGCCGGCGGCAGCGGGCGCGCCTCAGGCAAGGGGATCATCCTCTCCGTGGCGGCGGGCGCGCTCATGGGGCTCTTCTACAAGTTCGTGGCCCAGTCCATGGGGCGCATCGAGCCCCAGGGCGGCGCCCTCGTCCTGGAGGCGGGGAAACTTAGCCCCTACACGGCGGTCGTCGTCTTCAGCGCGGGGGTGCTCCTCTCCAACTTCCTCTGGAACACGATCATCATGCTCAAGCCCTTCACCGGCGAGCCCGTGCCCTTCGGGGACTATGTCACGAAGGGCAGCCTCCGCCTGCACGCGGTCGGCATCCTGGGCGGGATGATCTGGAGCACGGGCATGGCCCTCAGCATCATCGCCAGCACCCGGGCGGGAGCCGCTCTGTCCTACGGGCTCGGGCAGGGCGCGACGCTCGTCGGCGCGCTCTGGGGAGTCTTTGTCTGGAAGGAGTTCAAGGGCGCGCCCAGGGGCACGCCGGCGCTCCTCGCCGCGATGTTCGCCTGTTACCTCGCGGGCCTGGCGCTCCTCATCCTCTCGAAGTCCTGATGGCCCCGGCGAAGAGGAACTCCGTCGTCGTCGTCGGCAGCTCGAACACCGACATGATCCTGCGGGTGGCGCGGGTGCCGCGCCCGGGCGAGACGCTCCTCGGCGGGGCCTTCAGCACCGCGCCCGGAGGCAAGGGGGCGAACCAGGCCGTGGCCGCGGCCCGCGCCGGCGGACGGGTCGCCTTCGTCGCCCGTCTGGGCCGGGACGCGCTCGGCGACGCGGCGCTCGCGGGATTCAGGAGGGAGGGGATGGCGCTCTCCCACATCGTGCGCGACGACGCCGAGCCCTCGGGCGTGGCGCTCATCTTCGTGGGCGCGGACGGCGAGAACAGCATCGGGGTGGCCGGCGGGGCCAACCAGAGGCTCTCGCCGCGGGACATCCGCGCCGCGCGCACGTTGATCGAGGGCGCCCGGGTCCTCCTGCTGCAGCTTGAAACCCCCTTGGAGACGGTCGAGGCCGCCGCGAGCCTCGCCCACCAGGCGGGCGTGGAGGTCATCCTGAACCCCGCCCCCGCGCGGGCGCTGCCCGACAGCCTCCTTCGGAAGGTCTCGATCCTCACGCCCAACGAGACCGAGGCCGGAATGCTGACCGGAATCAGGGTAGGGGACGTGGCGTCCGCGACGAAGGCCGCGAACGCGCTCCGCAGGCGCGGGGCCCGTCGGGTCATCGTGACCCTGGGGGCGAACGGCGCCCTCGTCTCGGCCGAGGAGGGCATCATGTGGATCCACGGCTTCAGGGTCAGGGCCGTCGACACGACGGCGGCGGGCGACGTTTTCAACGGCGCGCTTGCCGTGCGCCTGGCCGAGGGATGCCCCCTGCACGAGGCGGTGCGCTTCGCCCACGCGGCCGCCGCGCTCTCGGTGACGCGGGCGGGGGCCCAGCCCTCGATACCCGTGCGCCGGGAAATCCTCGCCCTCCTGAAAAAATGAACAAGAACCGACTCTCCGTCCTTCTCCTCGCGCTCGCAGCCTGCGCCGCCGCAACCGGCTCCCCGGCCGCGCCCGCGCGCACCCCCGTCATCCTCGTGACCGACATAGGGACGGACATCGACGACTCCTGGGCGCTCGCGCTCGCGCTGCGCTCGCCGGAGCTGGACCTGAAGCTGGTCGTCACCGACCCCGCCGACACGCCGTACCGGGCGAAGGTCGCGGCCAAGTTCCTCGAGGACTCGGGCCACTCCGACGTGCCGATCGGGATAGGCGACAACACAGGGCCCATGGGGGACAGCGGCAAGACGCTCACGACGTGGATCGCCGGCTACGACATCGGCAAGTACCCCGGCAAGGTCTACCCGGACGGCATCGCGGCCCTGGTCGACGCCGTCGAGGCATCGCCGGCCCCCGTCACGATCGTGGCGATCGGGCCCGTCCACAGCCTGGCCCTGGCGCTCAGGCGCGCGCCGGGCATCGCCGCCAAGTGCCGGCTGGTCGGCATGTACGGGAGCTTCGACGTGGGCTACGGCGGCGGCCCGCCGTCCGCGGAGACGAACGTCAGGGTCAACCCCGCGGCGCTGCGGGAGGTGCTTTCGGCGCCGTGGCGCGACGTTCTTCTGACGCCGCTCGACACCTGCGGCTCCGTGAGCCTCGGCGGGGAGCGCTACCACGCCCTATGGAGCGCAACGGGAGACCCCATGCTGAGGGAGCTGATCGGCAGCTACTGCGCCTTCGCGCCGCAGCAGACCTGGATGAAGTGCGACTACTTCGAGACCCATTCCACGACGCTGTTCGACTGCGTGGCGGTCTACCTCGCCTACTCGGAGGACCTGGTCGAGACGGAGACGATCGCGTTCCAGGTCACGGACGACGGATTCACCAAGCGCTCGGCCGCCGGCCCGTACAGGGCCAGGGTCGCCATCCGCTGGAAGAACCGGGACGGCTTCGAGGCCCAGCTTGCCGGCCGCCTGCTGGCGCCGTAGGGGGCCCCGGCGGACGGGGGAATTTTATTCCGAAAATGATTCCGGGAGGGGAACACCCCATTCCCGAATTGGTGTCCAAGGGATAAGCTCCTTTGGAGTCCCCTCCCAAACACCATGCACACGACCTCCCTTTCCAGATTGGCCTGCTCCCTCGGCGCCGCCGCGCTCCTCGCGACCGGCCTGGCCTCCGTCGCCCACGCCGACCCGTTCCCGTCGCTCACCTCGCCCGCGACCACCGAACACCGCCCCGGCAAGCTCATCTGGGCCGACCTCTTCACCTCAGAGCCCGCGGCCGCGAGCAAGTTCTACTGCGGGCTGCTCGGATGGACGGCCTCGAACATCGACCAGAAGGGCAAGGCCTACATCGTCTTCATGAACAACGGCGTCCCCATCGCGGGCATCGCCCCCCACAGCCTCTCGAAGGCGGACCACCCGTCGCGCTGGATTGGTTACGTGTCCGTGAGCGACATCAAGGCGACCGTCGAGGCCGTTGAGAAGGCCGGCGGCAAGGTGCATGCGCCGATCCGGAAATTCCCGGACCGCGGCCACCAGGCGATCGTCGCGGACAGCGACGGCAACCCGATCGGCTTGCTCCAGTCGAGCTCGGGCGACCCCGCGGATGACGGCACGGAGTTTGGCGAATGGAACTGGTTCGAGGTCTATGCCAGGGACACCCAGCTCTCGGCGAACTTCTACCACCAGGCGCTCGGGTTCAGCGCGGACACGGAGACCCGGTCCGACCGAAAGAGCGACTTCGTCCTCTCCAGCGGCGGAAACAGCAGGGGCGGAATCGCCCCCATCCCCACCGACGTGGCGGGCGCAAAGCCCAGCTGGCTCGGCATCATCCGCGTGGCGGACCTGGACGCGACCCTCGGCAAGGTCCCCGGCCTCGGCGGCGAGGTCCTCCTCCAGCCGCACTCGGTCGAGTTTGGTAGCCGCTTCGCCATCGTCCTCGATCCCACGGGCGGCACCGTGGGCCTGGTCCAATACATTGAGAGCGCCAACCCGTCGAAGAGCCCATGAAACACCCGAATAAGTTCCTTCTCGCACTCCTCCTGCTGACCGGCGGCCTCCAGCTCGGAGCCCTTACCGGCTGCGTCGGCTACGTCGACGGCGGAGGAGGCGGCTACTACGGCGGCTACTACGGCGGCGGCCCTTGGTATGGCGGAGACGTTATCGTGGGCGGCGGCCGCGGCTGGTACGGCCACGGCGGCTACGTCCACCCCGGCGGCGGCGGCTGGCGCCGCTAAGACCCGCCGGCCTGGCCGCTCGGCGGCCTAGTCGACCTCGGAGGCCTCAGGCGACCCGGCCGGCGGATCGTCCTTCGTCCTCGGAAAGGATTTTGCGAGGATCTCGCCCGCGCGCTCGATCCCGTGGACCAGCCCCGCCGTGAGGTCCCCGGCGCGGAAGTGAGCGGACATGGCCTCCGCGAGGCTCGCCCAGAAGGCGTCGCCGCACACCTCGTGCACCGCCTTGTCGCCGATGACGGCGAACTTGCGCGAGGGCGGGGAGAGGAAGATCAGGACGCCGTTCCTGTGCGCAGACTTGGCCATGCCCATCTTGTTGAAATAGGCCTGGGCCGCCTTCACCGGGTCCTCGACCTGGTGGCGCGCCAGCGTGACACGGATCTCCCCGGAGGTCCGGGACTCGGCCGCACGGATGGCCCCCAGCACCCGGCGGTGGTCGATCTTCGGCGATGAGAAGGGCCAGCTCATGATGTCACCAGCTGCCCCCCGCGCCGCCGCCGCCGAACCCGCCGCCCCCTCCGGAAAAGCCGCCGCCACCGCCAAAGCCCCCGCCGCCGCCTCCGCCGCCGCTGCCGCCGAACAGGATCACGGGCAGGATGCCGCCGATGCCCGACCTGCCGCCGCCCTGGTACACAGAGGCCCGGCGCCGGATGATCGAGAAGATGATGAAGATGAAGACCATCAGGCCGAAGAACGCGACGGGGGAGACCTGCTGGCTCCGGCGGTCGTTCACGGTGTGGCCCGTCCCGTGGTATTCCCCCCGGGTCGCGGCGATGATAGCGTTCACTCCGGCGGTCACGCCGCCGTCAAAGTCGCCCTTCCGGAACGCCGGGGCGATCTCGTCGGAGATGATCCGCTTTGAGAGGGCGTCGGTCAGGGTCGGCTCGAGCCCGTAGCCGACCTGAAGGTACATCTGGTGGGACTGGACGAAGATGAAGAGGACGGCGCCGTTGTCCTTGCCCTTCTGGCCCGCGTGCCAGGACTGGGCGACGCGCACCGTGTAGTCCTCGACCGAGGAGTCGCTCTGCATCGTCGGGAAGATCGCGACCAGGACCTGGCTCGACGTCGAGCGCTCGAACTGGTCGAGCTTCTGGTTGAGCGCCGAGGCCGTCGCCGGGCTGACGACCGAGGCGTAGTCGTTGAAATACGCCTTCGGCGCGGGCGGGATGACCTCCGCCGCCCCGGCGATGCCGGCGCCGAGCGCTAACAGGGCAAGGCCGATGCCGCGGCGGATCACGGCTTGGCGGGCGCGGGGTTGTTGAAGTCGAACTGGACCTTGGGCGGGGTGTCCGAGCCCGGGGTCGCCGCGAAGTACGGGCGGTTCGTGAATCCGCACATGCCGGCCAGGATCACGGCCGGGAACCGCCGGATCGCCGTGTCATAGGCCTGGACCACGTCGTTGAAGCGCCCGCGCTCGACCGAGATGCGGTTCTCGGTGCCCTCGAGCTGCGACTGAAGGTCCCGGAAGTTGGCCGTGGCCTTGAGGTCCGGGTAGTTCTCGGAGACGACGAGGAGGCGGGACAGCGCAGAACCGAGCTGGCCCTGGGCCTGCTGGAAAGCCGCGAGCTGGGCCGGGTCGGTCGGCGCCGTGCCGGACGGAAGCTGGGCCCGGCCCACCGAGGCCCGGGCCTCGGTCACCGCCATCAGGGTCGACTTCTCAAAGTTGGCGGCACCGGCCACGGTGCTCACCAGGTTCGGCACGAGGTCGGCGCGGCGCTGGTAGACGTTCTGCACCTGCGCCCACTGGGCGTCCGTCGCCTGCAGTTTGGTGACGAGCCCATTGTAGCTGGACATGACGAGAAGCCCGGCGATCACGACCAGGGCCACGAAACCGATGAGGATTTTTGTCGCTGTACCCATCGTACGAAGCTACGCCCGATGGACCCCGCTTGCAAGGTCGTTCCGGCCGCGCCAAGGGCACATGCACGCCACACCCGAACAGTCGCACGCGATCCTCGCGGTCTTCGCGCTCACATACGTGGGCCTTGCCGTCGGGCGCATCCCCGGCCTGCGGCTGGACAGGACGGGCATAGCGATCCTCGGCGCCATCCTGATGCTGATCGTCTCGGGCGGCTCCGTCGGCGCGGCGGCCGCCACCGTCAACTGGCCGACCGTCCTCCTCGTCTTCGGGTTCTTCGTCATCTCCGCCCAGCTGCGGCTCTCGGGGCTCTACGACCGCGTCGCCGTCGCCATCTCGGCGCGCCCGGCGGCGCCCCTGAGCTTCCTGGCGTTCCTGATCGCTGTGACGGCGGGGCTTTCCGCATTCCTCAACAATGATATCGTCTGCTATGTGCTGACCCCCGTCGTCGGGGCGGCGCTCCTGCGCAAGCAGATGGACCCCGTCCCTTACCTGGTCGCATTGGCCGCGGCCAGCAACATTGGCGCCGCAGCCACCCTCATCGGCAACGGACAGAACATGCTGATCGGGTCCGTCGCCCACCTCGACTTTTTCCGGTACATCCTCTGGTGCTTCGTGCCGGTGGCGTTCGGGCTCTGCGCGGTCTACGTCGTGACGCGGATGGCGATGGGTGACGGCGCCCCGGCGCCCCTGCTCGCGGATACGGAGCCCGTGGACGCCCCCGTCCCGTTCAACAGGTACCACACGGTAAAGGGCCTCGTGATCCTCGCGGGGGTGATGGCGTTCTTCTTCACCTCCGTGCCTAGGGAAATCACGGTCCTCGTCGCGGCGAGCATCCACTTCCTGAGCTCTAGATTCCAGACGCGCCAGCTGCTCAACCTCGTCGACTGGCCCGTGCTGCTGATCTTCCTGTCCCTCTTTGTCGTGACCGGGACCTTCCAGGAGACGGGCTACGGCGACCGCCTCGTGGCGTGGATGGAGGGCCTTGGGTTCGGCCCGACCCTGCCGCACAACGAGGTCATCCTCACGGCGGCGCTTTCCATCCTGATCAACAATGCGCCGGCCGTGATGCTGCTCATCAAGATCGTGCCGATCACCCATGCCTCGGTCGCGTACATCATGGCCGTCGCGAACAGCATGGCAGGGAGCGCCATCCTCACCTCCAGCATCGCGAACATCATCGTCGTCCAGCAGGCGCGCCGCCAGGGAATCATCATCAGCTTCGGGGCCTTTGCGCGGCGCGGGATCCCCATCACGCTCGCGGCCCTGGCGGGCCTTGTCGGATGGGCAGCGCTCATGGGGCCCTGACTCGCTTGTGCGATCCCGAAGCGGGCGGCAGTATGGAGATGGGACCCATGACTGATGACGCCGAACTCCTCCGCCAGTACGCCGACAACCGCTCCGACGAAGCCTTTGCCGAACTCGTCCAGCGCCATGTCGATCTCGTTTACTCCGCTGCACTTAGGCGCTGCCTCGGCAACCACCACCGCGCGCAGGAGGTGACGCAGATGGTCTTCGTCGATCTCGCGCGCAAGGCCGCGGCGCTCGCCGATCATCCCGTGCTGGCTGCGTGGCTCCACCGCAGCAGCCACCTCGCCGCCCTCGACCTGGCCCGCAGGGAGGGCCGCCGACAGAAGTACGAGCGGGCGGCCGGCACCGAGGCCGAGGTCATGGGAACCGACCCGCAGGCGGTCGCCTGGGAGGAGGTCGGCCCCGTCCTCGACCAGGCGCTCGACGGGCTGAGCGAGCGCGATCGCCAGGCCATTCTCCTGCGCTTCTTCGGGAATCAACCGTTCGGCGAGGTTGGGCAGCGCCTCAGGATCTCCGAGAACGCCGCCCGGATGAGGGTGGAGAGGGCGCTCGAGACGCTCAACCGGGTCCTGGCAAGGCGCGGCATCACCTCGTCATCGGCGGCCCTGGCGGCCGCGCTTTCAAGCAACGCCGTTGTCGGCGCGCCAGCCGGCGTCGCCGCCTCGAGCGCGGCGGCCGTCGCGTCTGTCGCCGGGGGCGCAGGCCTCGGCTGGCTCGCCTTTATGAGCACATCGAAACTACCCCTTGCCGTCTGCGCCGCAGTCCTCCTGGGAGGCGCGGCTGTCGTCGGTGTCCAGGACCACTCCGCCCGGACGTCCGCCGCCGAGATCGCCGGCCTCGACGCGCAGAACGCCTCAATCCCGGGACTCGAGTCCCGACACAAGGCCCTTTCGAAGGACGACGACCTCGTGCGCAGCCTCAGGGACGAGGCTGCCTCCGTTGGCATTCTTCGGGGCCAGGTCAGGGAGCTTGAGACCGCCGCAGGCGAGGCACAGGCTGCCGCGGCCCGCAAGGGGAGCGTCCGAGCCCCCAAGCTGGACGGCAGCCAGCCCATATTCGACCTTTCTAAGCTTGACCAGCGGCCGGCCGTGCTGAGTCAGCACAGGCCCGAATACCCCCAGCAGATGATACAGGCGGGCGCCGCGGGGGAAGCCCTGGTCGACTTCGTCGTCGGGAGCGATGGCGTGGTCTACAATGCCACCGCCGTCACATCGACTGACAAGGCCTTCGCGGACTCGGCCGTCCAAGCCGTCAGCCAATGGGTCTTCAAGCCGGGGCAGGTGGGCGGCCAGAACGTCTACACCCACATGCAGGTGCCGATCGTCTTCACGCTGTCCTCGGATCCACCGCCGCCGCCCTCGGCGGCCAGCTGGTTTTAGCGCAATGAGATCGTCGCTCAGAGCCTGGATCCTCCCCATTTCCGCCGCCCTGGTCGTCGCGATCATCGTTGTGAGAAATCGGCAAGACGCCGCCGTGCGCTCGGGCGCGCTGGAGCGAGCGCGCAGCCAGAGTCTCAAGCTGAGCGCGCTTCGCGAGGAGAACCGGCTGCTGGAATCCCACCGGTTGTCGGCGGACGAGCGAAGTCAGCTTGAGGAAAAGCACGCCGAGGCGGACGCGCTTCGGGCGCGCCTGGCGGAGCTCCAAAGGGAGGCAGCGGCGCCAAGGCCAGCGGAAGACACGATACCCGCCGGCGAATGGGCGAACTCCGGACGCGAGACTCCTCGGGCCGCGATCCTGAGCGTCCTATGGGCGGCATCCCGGGGCGACGTTGACAGCCTTGCCGGCCTTGTTGGATTTGCGCCGGATGTTCGCGCGCAGGCCGATGCCTTGTTCGCGAGGCTGCCCCCGACGTCGCAGCAGGAATACGGAAGCCCGGAGAAGGTCGTTGCGACGCTCCTCGCGGGGAACTTCCCGAAGGACGCTTCGGCGGTGGCCATATTTGCGGACAGGCAATGGGGACAGGACGCCGCGATCGCGATGCAGGTTGATCGTTCAGACGGCAACGCGCGAATTAACCAGTTCCAATTCCATCATGGGCCCGAAGGCTGGCAACTCCTCGTCCCGGCCAGCGTGATGTCCGGGTATGAGAAGATTCTGCTCGGCGATCCGCAGCCCGCTGAATCCGGCGCACAATAGGCTTTCCCTGGGAATCGAACGACTCCCCGCGGGCTCCCTGAAGGCTGCGTCTAGCCGCCGGGAAGGGGGGGAGAAGACCCCATTGGAGGGTGCGCCCAAAGAGGTTAAGCTTCCTACAATGAATACACTCCTCCTGGTTATCGTTCTTCTCCTCCTGTTCGGTGGCGGCGGCTTCTATGTCGGCGGACCCGCCTACGGCGGCGGAGGCCTAGGTCTCGTCCTCCTGATCTGCCTCATCATCTTTCTCTTCGGCGGATTCCGAGCGAAGAACTGATCTGAAGTCCCAGATCAAGCGGCCCGGGCTCGACCATCGCCACCGCGACCTGTCGGGGCAGATCGAGAGGAAGCACGGCAACACGCTCCTGAAGGCCCTGCGCAAGCAGTACGGACAGCACGTAGCCCCGGGGCCCCCGCAGTGACATGATGCTGAAGACTCTGCGCGCCGAGGTGAGCGGCAAGAGCCTGAGCCGGATTCTGAAAGGGTAGCGTGCCTTGCGCGGAAGGTTCCCGCGCCGCCTTCGCTTTGACATCGCGTCTAGCGGCCCACAGAAGTGGCGCGATGCCGGCTCGCGAGAAAGAGGATCCCCATGCTACCCGTTGCAGGCGTCCCAGGGTAGAGCCGACCCTGAACCCCGCTGCGGCACCCTTCAGGCGACTTCTGCGTCTGCTTGCCACGCCCGTTCTCGCTGCGGGCCTTTGGGGCTCGGAACCGCCCCGGGCGCTCCTCGTCCAGCCGGGCGGGGCCGACGGTGCGCCGATCGCCGCCACGCGCGCGAGGCCCCTGGACACCCTCGTCGTGGACTCCGAGGGCACCGGCACGCTCGAGGTCCGCGACGGCAGCAACAGGGTCTATTTCACGGCGCCGGCCGGAAAGCCCGCTACCTTCAGGGCGGGGGGCGCCCTGGGTGTGCAGACGGTGGTCCTTCGCGGGAGCGACGGCGCCGTCACCGCCAAGGCGTCATTCACGCTCGACGCGGAGACGGCCGTCGACGATGGCGGGAAGTACCGCGACATGTTCGACCTCTTCCGAAACGGCATGAGGTCCGACTATCCCACGGGCGTCGAGACGGTCGATTGGAACGGGCGCACCTACCACATGTTCGTGAACTGGGTGCTCGACAACTACCACACGGCGAAGGGCATGAGGTACTTCAGCCCGTACGGCACGGAGTTCGTGGACATGATGCGCGAGGCCCAGCGGGAGGACGGCATGATCTGGAGCAACCTGAACCTGAACAACGCCGTCGATTACTATAAGACCGCATACGGCCCCTTCGGCTACGTCAGGAGGATTGGCGACCGCTACTTCGTGCGGCAGCCGGCCGAGAACCACCCCGAATACGTCTACACGAGCACGATCTACCAAACATGGAAGGCATGCGGCGACGACGCCTGGATGCGCGGCAGCCTCGCCTCGGCGATGCGGGCGCTCGACTACTGCGTCACGGACCCCGCGCGCTGGAGCCAGCGCTTCCAGCTTCTGAAGCGGGTCTACACGATAGATTCGTGGGATTTCCAGGTCGACGACGCCTACACACCGGACATCGGGCTCACCAACACGATGCTGATCGACCCGAACAAGTCGAAGTTCGGCGTGTTCTTCGGGGACAACGTGTACTACGCGGCCGCCTGCGAGGAGCTCGCCGAGATGCTGGCGCACAGCGGCGACGCGGCCAACGCCTCGAAATACCTTGGCCGCGCCGCGGGGATCCGCGAGCGCCTGGACGCGCTCTCCTGGAACGGGCGCTTCTTCACGCACTTCATCGACGAGGACCCGGGCGTGAAGCGGGACCTCGGGGTGGACGAGAGGTCCCAGATCGCCCAGGGCAACGCCTACGCGCTGAACCGGGGCGTCCGCCCCGACCAGGCCGCAGCCATCATCAGGACCTACATGGACCTGAAAGAGCGCCTGCCGGTGGGCTCGCCGGGCGAGTGGTATGCGATCTACCCGCCCTTTGCCCGCGGCTTCGGAAGGCACGACGAGGTGTGGCAGTACATGAACGGCGGCGTCGGCGGCCACGTCGCCGGGGAGCTCGCGCGCGGGGCGCTGGCGAACGGCTTCGAGGCCTACGGCCGCGACATCCTTGGGCGCCTTGCCGACCTCGGCCGCCTGCACGGCAACAAGATCTCGTTCGCGTACACGGGATCGATCCCTCCGCCGCCGCCTCCGCCGCACTACACGCCGATCGACCTCTCCGCGCTGGCGAACATGGACATCGAGGACAGGGGAGGGCCGGGAGCGCTGCGCTGGATGGAAATGGAGAAGAAGGGGGACGACATCCGCGGTCTGCCCCGGGGCGACCAGCGCTTCGCCGGGATAGACTTCAAGGTTGCGGATCCCGAGACAAACCAGCGCCGCGCCGCCGTTGCCGTTTCCCACAGGAAGGGGCTGCCGGCCTCCGTCGACGTGCCCATCAACGCGACAGCCGGCTGCGTCTACCTCCTGCACACGTCGACCAAGCCCTCCTCCGAGAATGTCTGCGGAAGCGTCGCCTTCGTCTACGCCGACGGGACGCGCCAGGTCCAGTACCTCATGATGGGCCGGCAGCTGACGTTCTGGTGGTTCCCGGAGCTGAGCACCGCGTTCTCAGGCGTCGCGTGGCACGGCCCGAGCCCCGTCAGCGCGGACGTGGGCCTGTCCTGGTGCGCCGTCGACAATCCGCACCCCGAGCGGAGCATTGCTTCCCTGCGATTCACGGCGCCGGATGACGACGGAATCTACGCGCTTGCCGGCGTGACGCTCGCCGACCGGGCGCACTACGTCCCGCCGGATCCCGTCTCCTATGGGGGCCCCGACAACTGGGCGGCCGCGACAGCGATGGCCGCGCTCATCGAGGGATTGGCGGGCGTCACCGACGGCCCGCGAAGCGAGGCCTTTTCGCATCCCGCCGTGTCGCCGCGCTGGGATCCGTCGACACCCAGGGATGTGCGCGTGACCGTCCGCTACCCGGCATCGAAGGGCTATGTGGCCTACCGCCTCGTGGACGACGCCGCGGGCAGGTCGATCACGGTGACGCTGACCGGGAGCGGGGAGGCCTTCGACGCCCACGTCCTCCTGCCGGAGGGCGTGGAGACGGCGAAGTCCGTGGAACGGGACGGGGTGGCGACGCCCTTCGCCGTGAGCCGCATCCAGGCGTCGACCTACGTGGACCTCAGTCTCGGCGGCGGGGTGGTCACGGCATGCATCCGGTACTGACGTTCAGCGCGGTCATCCGCATCCGGGGCGCCAACCCGTACGTGCTCGTCAGCGCCCCGCGCGCGAAGGCGCTCAAGCCCGGATGGAGGAAGCCCCTTCCCGTGCGGGTGCGGGTCAACGGGAAGCCCGGGAAGCCATGGCGCATCAACATGATGCCAGCGGGAGACGGAACGTTCTACCTTTACCTCCATGGCAGGCTCCGGAAGGTCTCCTGCACCGGAGTGGGCGACCGCGTGAAGGTAGAGATCGCCTTCGATGCGGACTATGCCGGCGGTCCGGAGCATCCGCTGCCCCTGTGGTTCGACGATGCGCTCACCGCCGCTCCCACGGCCAGGGAGAACTGGGAGGCCCTCGCCCCGAGCCGGAAAAAGGAGATCGTCCGCTACTTTGTGAGCCTCAAGTCGCCCGCGGCACGGCAGCGAAACCTCGCGCGGGCGATGAGCGCCCTCTCGGGAGAGAGGGCCCGCTTCATGGCTCGCTCGTGGGGGAGCGGGGCGTAGCCGCGCCCCGGGTCGACGTTCGCTCACGCAGGGCGCGCTCCGCGGGCCCATTCCCTGATTCCGGCTTGACGCGAAGTCTATTAGTATCACAATGCAGTTTTAATCATGCTTGGGGAATTCGAATACATGCTCATCACCGCGGCCGCCGGGCTGGGCGAGAAGGCGTACGGAGCAGCGATCCGCGAGGAGATTGAGTCGGCCACGAAGCGCAGCTGCTCCATCGGGGCGCTCTACACGACGATCGATCGGCTGGAATCGAAGGGCCTCCTCAAGACATGGATGGGGGAGGCCACGGCGCGGCGCGGAGGTAGGGCCAAGCGCATGGTCCAGGTGACCCCGGCCGGCATGCGCGCGGCCAGGGAATTTTATACGGCGGTCGCCCGGGTGAGCCGTGGCGCGACATGGGCGCCTGCGCCGGGGGAGGGCGCGGCCTCTTGAACATTTCCTGGCGCATGGTGGAGATGGCCGCAGGCCTGCTTGAGCCGAAGGAGCGCGAGGTGGTCCTCGGCGACATGCAAGAGGGCGGCGAGGCCTCCTGGCGCGGCGTTCCCGAGGTGCTGGGCCTCTACATTCGGCGCCAAGCCCTGCTGTGGAGGAACTGGCAGCCGTGGCTGGCAGCCTTCGGCGTCGCCCTGCCGACCAGCTTCCTCCTCATGGGTTTCTCGCTCTCGGTCAGCTATGAATTCCTGCGCTTTGCGGGGCCGCAGGGGGAACCTGGACGGGCGATGGACCCGTCGCTCCCCGTTTTTGCCGGCAATCTCCTCCTTCTCGTGGGCTGGGCCTGGGCGGGCGGCTTCGTTGTCGGATCGCTGTCGCGCCGAACCCTTTGGGCGAGCCTGATTTCATATGGCACGCCGTGCCTATTCTGCCTCTCGCGCTTTCACCACCATTCCCCGTCACGCTACTGCCTGCTCGTGTTCGTCCCGCCGGCGGCCGTGGGCGTGCTCCAGGGCCTGCGAATTTCCAGGCTAAGGTTGAGTACCGCCCTGGCGGCCGCCCTGCTCCTGACCGCCCTGGCGCTACCCCCGCGCCGCGAGGCCGGAGAACGCTGGTGGAGTCCACGGGCCTGGGTTCTGAATTCTGCCCTGACCTGGCCCGCGTGGCTACTCGTCGCCACCGCCCGAAGGACGGGGACGCCATCCGCGCAGGACTCGCTGCGCGAGAGCCCGGGATCAATCATATGAAACCCACTCGAATCCTTGCCGGGCTCCTCGCGGGCGCGGCAACCTTAGGAAGTCTCGGGATCGCCGCGCCCTCGGGAAGCCAGGTGATCGGCAGGGAGCTGATTTCCGAGAGCATCTCCCACAGCAAGATAGGAACGGACCCCGTGCGCAGGATGGCGGTCTACCTTCCCGCCGGCTATGACCAGGAGCCCGGGCGCTTCCCGGTGATATACTTCCTGCCGAATCCGTTCGGAAGCTACCGCGCCTATTTTGACGAGCGCGGTGCCCAGGGCCTGTTCGACAAGGCCATTTCCAAGGGCGTCATTGGCCGGTTCATACTCGTCTGCGTGGACATGAATACGCCCATCGGTTGCTCCTGGTATGTCAATTCCCCTGCGACGGGCAACTGGGAGGATTTCGCGATCAAGGAGCTTGTGCCCTACATTGACGCGAATTTCAGGACGATTCCCAGCAGGGACTCGCGCGGCATCGTGGGCGATTTCATGGGCGGCTACGGCGCGATGCGCCTGGGGATGGAGCACCCGGATGTGTTCGGGGCGGTCTACGCGCTGCACCCGGTCGGGACCGGATCCGGCGTTCAACCCTTGGTCATGCGCCCCAACTGGGACACCCTTGCCAAAGCCACCTCGCTCGAGGACTCGAGGAAGGATGGGTTCACCCAGATATTCACCGCGATATTCCAGGCGCACCTGCCGAATCCTGAAAATCCGCCGCTGTATGTTGACCTGCCGGAGCACAAGCTGGGGGACCAGATGGTCGTCGACTCGAAGCTGATGGCTCGCCTGCGCAACAACTTCTTCATTGAGTCGCTGGTCCCGGAGTACGCCGACAACCTCAAATCCCTCCGAGGACTCAAGTTCGACTGGTCCCGCGCGGACCAGAACCAAGACCACATCTACGCCAATCAGGCGCTGACCCATAAGCTCAATGAGTTTGGCGTCGTCCACGAGGCCGAGGAGTACAATGGCAACTGGGGCGAGGCAAACTGGGGAGAGGCGGGGCGCGTCTACTCGGAAGTCCTGCCCTTTTTCAGCAGGCATCTTGTGTTCGATGGGAGCTAGTTGACGTCCGGGCCAGCAGTACACTCATTCAACGGGGTGCCGATACGGCGCGCGATAGGAGCCAGTGAGCCGGGCCTCACCCCCCATGGCACACCAGCTGCTCCCCGTCTCATATGAACAATATCCGCCGCTTCCTTTCCCCAATC
The DNA here is from genome assembly GCA_964509885.1 of uncultured Opitutaceae bacterium. Lineage (GTDB taxonomy): Bacteria > Verrucomicrobiota > Verrucomicrobiia > Opitutales > Opitutaceae > Palsa-1447. Next base: position 28,921 of record CAZDZL010000012.1, read on the forward strand.
TGCGTTATCCTGGCCTTCATGACGGCGGTCGCCCGCGCGGAGAATCCCGCGCCGTTGCCCGATGACCCAGGGTGCACCGACGCGGACCGGGCGTTCATGGCCCGGGCCTACGAGCTGGCGCGGTACGCGACCACGCACGGGGGAGCGCCGTTCGGCGCGGTGCTGGTCCTGGACGGCAAGGTGATCGCCGAGTATTCCAACTGCGAAAATATCACCGGCGATGTGACCAAGCACGCGGAGACCGGACTCATCTCGGCCTACAGCCCGAAGGTTTCCCGCGCCACCTTTGCACGGTCGACGCTCTACACGAGCAGCGAGCCCTGCACCATGTGCTGCGGCTCCATACGCTTCGCGGGGATAGGCAGGGTTGTCTTCGGGACCACCGAGACCCAGTTCCTGCGGGTGATGGGAGTTCCGATTGACGCCCATCCCCTCGAGTCTAGGGAGGTCTTCTCCCGCACGTCCCCCGCGACGCAGGTGCTGGGCCCGCTGATGGAGAAGGAGGGCCTTGCCATCCACGAGGACTACTGGCCCCGCCATCCGCTCGATTTCTCGAAGCCCTGAGCGGCGCGGTCCCTAGGCCGGCAGCGCGGCGCCCAGGAGCTCCTCCTGTGCCTGGCGAAGCTCGCGGAAGGTCGCCAGGGTGTCGCCGACGCTGGCCCGGCCGATGGAGGAAATCCCCTCTGCCGCCACGTTCCCCATGGCCCGCGCGACAGCCTGGGCGGAAATCAAACGCATCGGCTCGGCGAGGCCAGGCTGCGCCAGCGGCAGGAATTCACGGATGAACTCGACGAGGAAATGGGGCTGGCGCTGGGCGTAGGCCTGCGTGGCGAAGCGAAACAGCTCCTGGATCAGCGGCTGGAACTCCGGGTCGCCGTCCCACCGACCGGCCAGCCTCAGCCCGTGCTCGGCCAACTCGATGGCCTCGGCGATCCCGTCGCTCCCCGAAACAGGGGACTGCGGCTTCGCCATGCCGCGGCTTGCGCATGCGCAGAGTACGAGGCGCGCCTTGAGCCCGACCACGGCCGCGTCGCGGCGATCGGATTCCAGCGGCAACGCGAATTCCAGGCCCCGCCTCGCGCAGGAGCGTGCGTCGACGTTCGCCCCGCTCGCTCCCAGCGCCTCCGCCTTCCCGACACAGGCCGCCGCCAGGATCAATCGATTTGGGCGCGAGGGCGTTTGGCCCTGGGGACCCAGGGCGGCGAGCGCGCAGTCATAGGAGCGGCACGCATCCTCAAGGCGCCGGGATCCCGGCAGTCGGCGCATCGCCGTCGCCCGATTGAGATGGGCGACGGCCATGCGCCGCGGAAATTCCTCGCTCAGGCCGGCGACCAGGCCGAGCCCAAGCGCCAGTGCCTCGTCGTAGCAGAGGATCGCGTCGTCGATCCGCCCTCCATCGCCAAAGGCTGCCAGCGCATCGCCGCGGTTGACCCACACACCCATGAGATTGTACCGGTGCCACGGATTGCCCTGGGCAAGGAGGGGCTGGCGAAGCTCGAGCGCCGAGTCGAAGCAGCGCACGGCGTCCTCCAGGCGACGGGGAAACGCCGCGCCCAGGAGCGCGATGCCGCGGTTGGTCCACGCCGATGCGAGGTCATCCCGAATGGGTGACGTCGGCGACTCGCAGAGGGGAGCGAGCAGGGCCACGGCCTCATCGTAGGCGCCCAGGGCGTCCCCGAGCCTTGGCCCGCCTTGCGATCGAAGCCGGTTTCCCCGCTCAACGGCCCGTTTTCCCGCGAGCAGCCGAGCGTGGGGAGTCTGAAGGCTGACCGATGACATGCCTCGAGGGTGGTATATTGAGAGGGATTCTCAATAAGATTTGCAGGCTGTCGCCCCAGTGTCTCCGGCAAGCGGGCCGAGTAAGCTCCTGCCGGCGCAGCCCCGGGTCACCGACCCTGATCAGGCAGCCATGAAGCGGACGAGCACGATCTCCGAGCGGGTAGCAACCCGCATCGGCGGACCCCAGGTGCCCACGCCGCTGCTCGTTATCACCTGCAGGGTGGCCAGGCGGTTCAGGCCGTAGGCGAAGGGACCGAATATCCTGCCCACCAGAAGGGACCAGGGCCAGAACTGGCCCCCGTGGGTGTGGCCCGAGAGTTGCAGGGATATCCCGGCCTCTTGGGGGATCGCCAGCTGGGAGGGCTGGTGGTTGAGGAGGATGCTCGCGCGGCTTCCGTCTATTTGCGACCGGGCAAGAACCTCCCGAAACTCCCGGCCGTCCCGGGCCACGCCGTCGTGGACGCCGACGACCTGGAGGCCGTCCACCATGACCTTCTCATTGTCCAGGACACGAATCCCCACCTTCCTGAGGGCCTCCGTGATCTTCGTGCTGTCGGAGAATTCATCGTGGTTGCCCGTTACGAAGTAGGCGCCCAGTGGGGCGATGATCGACTTCCAGGGCCCGGCGCAGGCATCGAGATCCACGCGAGCGCCGTCGAACATGTCGCCGCCGATGAAGACGATGTCCGGTTTCAGGGCGTTCACCCGGGCCGCGACCCGCAGGGAATAGGCCGGCCCGCGGATGTTGCCGAGGTGGATGTCGCTCACCAGTACCCCGGTCCTTCCTTCCCACTGGCTCGGCAGGCCCCGAAGCGCCACCGTGTAGCGTGTGGTCCTGATGATCGCCGCGTTGACGAGGCCCAGTGAGGCCACGGCGAGCGCCAGGCCAAAAACGCCGTAGCCGATGGAGGCGGGCGCGAGGGGGAGGCCGAGGAGCCGCGCCGCGCCCTCAATTACCCAGCACAGGATCGCCGCGGCAAAGGAGAAGCTCAGAAACCCCACACAAACGGCTGCGGGGACCGCCACGGCTCGCAGGAGGGGATTCTGCATGCGGAAGCCGAGGATCGCAACGGGGATGTAGCCCAGGGCAAGGACGGCCATGGCGATGGCCCAACCCAGGCCCGCACCCCCGGAGAAATGCGACCACGTCGAAACAATGAACACGATCACGAGCAGGAGAGTCGGGATAATTACAACCGCCACGCGAAGTCGACGCATGCGACCAATCCTATCTCAGGGTGTCCGGGGAGTGAAAGCCCATATCTGGCTTCCACACACCCTTTGGGCGGGCTCCCCACCTGAATGGTTCTCGCCTTGCTTCTTGGCGGCACGTACGAAACAGCCATGGGAAGGTCCAGAGTCCAAAACTCCCTGCGGAATCCAAGGGCCCTCGGGGGCAGGCGAGCGCTCATCGTTCTAATGGGCGCCTTCGGCCTCGCGTCCTGGGTTCACGCGGAGCCCGACGCGGCGGCGCTTAACGCCGCTGAGGAGCTCTTCAAACAGCATAAGCTCCTAAGGGCCGAGCAGGCATTCGAGGCCCTCGCGGCAGCCAATCCCAACAACCCAGAAATCGAATACAATCTCGGCGAAGTCGCCATGGAACGGGAGGAGGTCGAAAAGTCCGTGACCCACCTGGAAAGGGCCGTCGCGCTTTCACCGGGCTCAAGCCGGATGCACCTGGCGCTGGGCGACGCCTACGGTCTTGCCGCCCAGAAGGCTAGTTTCATGTCCCAGATGGGCCTGGCGAAGAAATGCCGGGTGGAGTACGAGAAGGCCGTCGAGATCGACCCAAGGAACATCGAAGCCCGACTGAGCCTGATGCAATACTACGTCCAGGTGCCCAGCTTCGCCGGCGGGGGAATGGACAAGGCGCAGATCCAGGCCGAGGAGATCAAGAAGCTGGACGATGTCCAAGGCAGCGTGGCGGCGGGCACCGTCTATGCCGCGGACAAGAAGTTCGACCTGGCGTTCTTGGAGTTCGAGCACGTCCTAAGAGCCGATCCGGACAACTACGCCGCGAACTACCAGTATGGGCGCCTGGCGGCGCAAACAGGCCAGAATCTCGAAAAGGGTCTCACCGCCCTCAAGAAGTGCCTGAGTCAGGTCCCGCCTAAGGATCAACCCGGATACGCCGCCGCCGACTGGAGGATGGGGAACATCCTGGAGCTGAAAGGGGACAAACCCGGCGCCCGAACGTCGTATGAAGCAGCACTCAAGGCCGACCCGCACTTCTCAAGGGCGATGGAGTCGCTTAAGAAGCTGAGTCCGGGCCAGTAGGCGGCAAGGGACGGGGTGATTGGGGAATCATCCCGGGCGATCCCCGAACGTTCGTCCCACTAGGGTCTCAGGGCTCATCGAGCCCCTTGTCGGCGCCGCTTCGCAGGAGCGAATGAACCGCTTCAATGAGCTCGGCGGGTTTGAAGGGCTTGGTCAGCACCGCCCCTGGATCTATCAACTGGGTGAGGGTCAATTCGGGCTCGGGCAGGGAAGATGAGATGAGAATGCAGGGCGCCTTGCTCGAGACCTCGCGCAGCCGCCGTATGAGGCTCAAACCCGTCAGCCTGGGCATCTGGTGGTCGGTGATCAGCAATTCGTAGCCGGTGGAGCATATGTGCCTCCATCCTTCCTCGCCGTCTTCGGCCGTGTCCGCCACGAAGCCCTCCCGCGACACGAGCTTCGCGATGTACTCCCGGATCTCCGCGCTGTCGTCGACGACGAGGATCCTCTTGGAACCCGGGCTGAGACCCTGGCTCGTGTTCGCGGTATCCCCATTCTCCACAGGTCCGCGCGGCAACGTTTCCGAAGATGCAGCCAGATCGCCGTCGTCCACCTGTCGCTTGGGTCCGGTGGATGCGTGCACAAGGGGGACTGTCTGTGAGGTACTTTGAGTTGAGGTCTCGTTGACGGGAACTGGAATTCCGCGCCTTCAATTTAAAGCAAAGCAGGATTCTGAAATATGGGGTGAATCCCTACCAACGCCGCGGCGCCTCCGGGATCGCGGGCGGACTTTGGAGCCGCCTACGAAGCGCCTGCTTACGCAAATCGGGTTGGGTTGGCGCCACGAATTGGAGCGCCTTTCCGTTCCAATTGCAGTTTAAGTGAAACCCAATCCATGGCGGGCGATAACTTCAGGCATGCGTCGAAATTTCCCCCGGGCCTAGTCGGCCCAGGGGATGACCGCGAGCGTAGCCGATGGGCGGTCCGGGTGGCTGTTCCATTCGCGCTGTTCACCTGCGTCACCTTCAGCGCGCGGGCCCAGGACACCGCCCAGGTGCCAGCTTCGGCTGATGCACAGGCGAGCGTCGAAGGGATGCGGCCGGAGCACCTATGGAGTTCAGGGTACCCAACGCTTGTCGTGGGCGACACCGTCTCGATATTTACTGCCCCCCCCGCTGGGACGGCGACCAGTGGCTCGAGGCCGCGGAGGCGGTTTCAGCGGTGGCGGCGACAGCTGCTTTTGACGGCCACATCCGACGCAGTGTCCAGGCCCACCGAACCACAGGGGAGGACCGGTTCATGAGACAGTGGCAGGAATTCGGAAACTACTATGCATTCGGGGCCCTGGCCGCATTCGACGCATGGGGCGAGATTGATGGCGACTTAAGGGCCAAGAACGTCGCCATGGACGGGATCGCATCGAGCATCATTGCGGGAGGTCTCATAACACCGGCATTGAAGTTCGCATTTGGCCGCGAGCGTCCCAGCACGACCACAGCCACGTTCCGCTTCAAGCCCTTCAGCTCGAACGCGTCGTTCCCCTCCGGTCACACCACGGAAGCATTCGCGGTGGCCACCTCGATTGCGGAGAACTATCCCGTATGGTGGGTTGAGACTTTGGCCTACGGGACCGCGGGATTGGTAGGGTACGCTCGAATCGAGCAGAATGCGCATTTCGCGAGCGACGTGGTCGCCGGCGCGCTCGTCGGCTGGTCCGTCGCTAGGGGAGTTGTCCACCGCAACAATGGGGCGCCTGATCCAAGGAAGCTTTCGTGGACCCCATACGCCAACGGCAAGGAAGTTGGCGTGGTGTTCTTCAAGGCATTTTAGCCGGTTTTGGCGGGATAAAAGTGTCGTTAGTCGTTGATTACCGGGCCACAACATTACTTAACATAATGTATATTGTGCGCACGACGGGGCTGCTTCCGAGGACCGACCCAAGGGGTATCGGAAGCAAAAAGTCCTTGGTAGTTGGAAACAAATCTTCGAACTGAAGTCCGCCTCACATCTCGTCCGGCGCCGAGGCTCAGTGGTATAGTGTTTATGCCGTGATTCTGTCCTCGATTGGGTTGGTGCTCTACCTCATGACCCGTAAATCGAATGATTTGGTTCCAATATCCGCAGAGCAGAAGTTATGAACCGCCCAATTCATGCTGACAGCGAAGCGGGCCAACAATCACAGTAAATTTGTTTCCGATTCCCCTTATGGGGAGGGAATTGGAGCCGAATAGTAAGGAATGACCCTTTAAAATCAATGAACCGAGTTTCACTTCCGTTCCCCAAACGGATGTTTCAAATGCCGTGAGTGCAATGTAGGTTAATCGGATGAAATTTTTCCTCAGATACCTCGAGATCCTCTTCACGCTAGCTGGGCTGGCGGCGATCTTTCTCGCGGTCCTGCTTTTCTCCCCGAGAGGCGCGAGCCCGTGGCGCGTTGCCGCGATCGCCGCAACCCTGGTTGGAATCATCCACGGCGTTCTCTTCTGGTTGATCCGCAGGCGGCAGAGGCAAATTCGTCGCATCGTGATCACAGACGTGCAGACCATGCTCAAGGATATCATCGACAACCAACTCACGCTGATCCTTGCGATGTCGAATCTCAGGGAGGTGCACGCCGAGGAAACTAAGCGAGCCGGAGACTACATCTCACGATCCGTGTCGACCATATCCGATGCCCTGCAGCATATGTCCGACGAGTCGTTACACAAATGGATCGTCAAGTACCGGACACCTGACTCCGCTACCCCGTTTTCATCCAACACATCAATCTAGGACTGGGTGTGCGGGAAGCAGGACGTGAAACGTCGTTCCCTGACCGAGAACGCTTTCTACTCGCAACTGCCCGCGGTGCTTTTTGACAATCGTGTAGCAGGTGGACAGGCCGAATCCAGTTCCCTTGTCCTTCGTCGTGAAGAACGGGTCAAAAATTTTCCCCAGGTTCTCCGGGGCAATTCCGGTTCCCGTGTCGGAAAACGAGACATGCACCCATTCATTCCCGACAGCTATGGCCTCGCCTTCGGGGGCCGCGATCTGATTCACCGCAACCACCGTCAGTCGTCCCCCATTTGGCATCGCTTGGACGGCGTTCACGGCGAGGTTATTGAAAACCTGAACTAGCTGGCTCTCGTCACCCGTAACCTTTCGTAGGTCGCGCGCTAAAGAGAAATCAAGCGCCACGGAAGTGCCCGTGACGGCGTATCCGACAGCCTCTCTTAGCGGCGCACCAATGGCGACCGGACCCATCTGCGCCTCTCCACCCTTGGCGAAGGCCACGAGCTGCTTGGTCACGTCGTTGGCCCTCCAGACCGTCTTCTCCAGCGCCGCAAGCCTTTCAACTGCCGCCTTGGGCACTCCCGGCACCATTCTAGCGAGCTCAATGTTTCCACTCATGGCCATTATCAGGTTTGCGAAGTCGTGTGCGATTCCGCCGGCAAGCATGCCCATTGATTCGAGGCGGTTCGCCCTAGCTGACTCCTCCGCCTTTCGGTCCAAGAGCTTCTGCACACGCCGGCGCTCTGTGATATCGGAAAAAATGCCGAAAATGCCGGCTGCCCTGCCCTCGTCGTCCCGGATGATGTCCGCTCGGACTGAGCATGGCACCGTGCGGCCATCCTTCGTGAGCACGTCCGCCTCCCCGGTCCAGGAGTAACCCGCTCTGATCGCGGCATGGATAGCGGCCGCGACTGTCCTGTCGGCGAACAAGACCTGATCCTCGGCAATGCTGTTCAATTCCTCAACTGAATAGCCAAACAAAGCCACATGTGCGCGATTGTGATAGATTGAATTTCCCTGCATGTCGGCGATCCCGATCGCGTCCGAGGCGCTTCCGACCGCCTGCCGGATGCGATTGAGCATCTGGCCCACTCCTGCGACAGAGCGCCGGTGTTCCTTAAACTCTCTCTTGAGGCGACGGTACCTTTCCTTCTCCCGACCGATCACCCAAATAAGCGCAGCGGCCAAGGCAATGGCCGCAATGATCAAAATGTTCTGGGGCGTGATAAGCACAAAAATAGGGTTTACCTCATGAGACTACCCCCCATAGCCAATCTTGCAACCGGCCGTGCGCCCGGAAACTATGATCCCGGGCTGCCAGCTTAACTTTTTTTCCCGCCATCGCTTGCCGGACCGGAAATATGCGGATTTCTGGATCCTTACACGCAGGCCATACGGGCCCATGAGAGCCTGACCGTTGCGATACTGCTCAAGGAGCAGCTCCTGCGCGCGGATTCCTGGACATGCGCTTTTGTGTTTGCAGCCGATTGCGCATCTCGGAGAAGAAATCTGTGGCGGCACGGGACGGCCCGCCTCCAGACCCGATGAACACCACCCGTTTCATAGTCGCCCAAAACCGCGGCCGCGACCCGATGCTCCTCGCTGTGAAATGGGCGAAGATGCGCAGCGGGGCGTTCGCCTTCTATCGGGGCGCGGCGCCCCTCTTCTATCATACCTGGGCGAGGGTCGCTCCGGGTGGTGCCCCATTGTCGTGGATCAGCGGCGACGCGCACCTCGAAAACCTCGGGAGCTACAAGGGCTCGAACCGCGTGCCCTATTTCGACATCAATGATTTTGACGAATGCTGCCTGGCGCCCGCCGACTGGGATCTCGGGCGAGCCCTCTCGGCACTCCTGATCGTTGGCAAGCGTGACATGGCGCGGCTCTTCCTTGCGAGCTACGCGGCGACTCTGGCCGGTGGAAAGCCCGGGCACATCGAGCCCGAGGTCGCCCGGGGGCCGATTGCGGTGCTCCTTTCGCGGGTGGCCGAGCGCAACCGCAAGGATTTCCTCCACAAGTGGACCACCAAAGGGAAAATCCGGAGCAGGCCGGGCCACCTATACCGGCTTCGGCGCGCCGTGAAGGCGAGGGCCCGCCGCATATTCGAGGCGTGGGCGAGGCGCCAGCCCGATCGGGCATTCTACTC
>CAZDZL010000012.1:37934-76631 GCA_964509885.1 uncultured Opitutaceae bacterium
ACGAATGTCTCGACGAGGCCGGTGCCGCTTGCGCCGTTCGTTCCCTCGACGACAACCGTGTAGGCGCCGGGCGCCGCTGTCAGGAGAATCGCCGCCTCCTGAGGGCTTGAGGGAGCAAAGCCGGTAGCCTGGATGGCGGCCTGCTGCGTCGCCTGCCAGCCGGCGTTTGAGGCGATCATGTTCATGCCCGAATAGATGGTTAGCGTCGTTCCAGAGACCGGGTTCGGGACGCCGTAAGCAGCGAGGCTCGGACCGGTGGCGCGAACGACCACCTGGACGGGCTTGCCCCCCTGGACCACAAATCCCCCGATCAGCGGCGAGGAGGCTCCGATCGGTCCGCGGGTCGAGAAGTTCACGACCGGCATCGGGCCCACCCCGGGGTTATGCTGGTAGTTGCGCCCGTTGAACGGCGTGCCTGCAAACGGGAACACCTTGTTGTACACGGCGTCATTGCCGGCGACATTGTCGATGTTGGCTGCCGAGCGGATCGTCAGCGGGTTCGTGCGAAGGTCGCTGATGACGGCCGTGACCGCGATGGAGACGACGTCGTCCCCGTAGCGGCGGCCATTCGGCCAGCCGCCGGCAACGGCGCCGCCGCCAAAGCCTGCCTGGATGTTGCTGTGGAGGGTGTCCCCGCCAAAGACGCTCTGGTTTGAGAAGCCGGCGTCATCGGGGTATGCGGGGAACTCGGCGCCGCCCCCTGCCAGGCGCGCGGGGCCCGTCGAGAGGTCGACCCGAATCATGTCGGGGATGAAGATGCCGACGAGGTCGGTGCGGCCGGTCGTCGGGGCGACGGACATGCCGCCGAACGTGATCGCGTTGACGAGTGCCGCCAGCTCGGGGGTGCTCGCATACTGGGCGAAGAGCGAGGCGTCCGCGGAGGGCTTCGTGCGGCCGTAGAGGTCCTTGTCCTTGAGGGCGACAAGCACCTCGTTGAAGAGCGGATTGCCCTGGCGGGCGACCTGCACCCACCCGCCGCTCAGCGCAGGCGCCGGCGAGCCGGGTCCGCTAGAGAGAACGGTCATGGCCTGGCGGCTGGTCGTCGCGTAGACGCCGACCACCTGCTGGTCTCCGCCGAGCTCGGCGACCGGGATCTCTAGCGAGATCGTGTGGATGTTGTAGCCGCTCTGGCTGTCGAACGAGTTGGCCGACCCCGCGCGGAGGTTCAGCAGGTCGAAGATGGCGTTGATGTCGCCGTAGAAGCCGTCCTCGCGCTGGCCCGCGAAGGCGCGGTAGCCGTTGCTCAGGTTGGCGATGGCCCCGGAGGTGTACGAGTCGAGCTGGCTGGGGTCCGTCACGCCGGGCTTCGCGGGATTGTTGCCGTTATCGCCGACGTTGTAGTGGGGCGTGGCCAGTCCCTGGTTGTTCGGCGGCACGGTCCCGGTCCCGAGCACCGTCGAGGTGGCCCCGACGACCTTCGTGACGGTGTAGGTCTGGGTCAGGTTCTGACCTGCGTCGCCATTCGAGCCGACGACGCCGACGTACGACTGCAGGATGGTCCCGGTGGTCTTGTAGTTGGTCGTGAACTTGATCTGGTAGGTGATCGTGTCATTGCCGTACGGGACGTCCGCACCCGTCGAGACGATGATCGAGTATAGGACGTTGTCGTCGAAGTTGTACTTGTTCGGGCCGATGCCGGGCTCCTCGAACGGGTATACCCCGAGCGAGACCTCCAGCGCCTTGGAGCCGTTCGGCCGGTTGGCGACGAAGGCGTAGACGTCGGTCGTGTTGGCGGCCGGGTCGAGCGTGATCAGCGGTGCGTCCATGTGGCTTGAGGCATGGGCGGGCCGGGGCGCGAGCAGGGCCGTGCAGGCGAGCAGGGCCGCGAGGCCTGCGACTATCTTGGGTGATTCGATCTTCATGACGTTATGTGTGTGTTTCTTGTTTACCGACGTTGGGGCTGGAAAAAGGAGGAGGGCTCAGCTCGACCGGGGCGGGGCCGCCCCCTGCTCGCGAAGCCGGGAATCAAGGAGCTCCCGCTCGCTCGGCGTGAGCGTGGCGCAGTACCTCTGGGCCTGCTCGAAATAGCTCCGGGCTGAGTCCGGCCTTCCCCGGTTGAGCGCGATGTCCCCGGCATGGAGAAAGAGGCGGGCGTCCTTGGTCTGCTCGGAAAGGGCGGCCTGGATCGCCGTGTCGGCGGCCGCGAACTCGCCGCTCGAGTAGAGCGCCCAGGCCAGCGCGTCCTTTGTGAGGACGTCGGCCCTGTTGGAGGTCTCCGCCACCGCCAGTCGCTTGGCCTCTGCGGGAGTCGTCCCGCGGGTGGCAAGGAAGAGCGAGGTCGTGCGGGGGTCGGCGGCCTCGCCCATGGCGACAAGGCTGGACTCGATCCGGGCGGCCCCCGCCCCGTCCCCTGTGGCGCGCAGCGTGTCGGCCAGCCACCACTGGTACTCGGGCAGTGGGTTCAGCCTCTCGGCCCGGCCGATGGGGCCCACGGCGTTGCCCGGCTGGCCCATGGCGAGAAATGCCCGGCCTTTAGCCAGCAGCGCAGGCGGATAGTCGGGTACGAGCTGCTCGGCGGCCTCCGCCACCCGCAGGGCATCGTGCGACCGGCCGTCTTGGAGGTAGTAGTTCGAGAGGCGCGAAAGGGTCCACGCGGTGTTGGTGGCGTCGAGCGGGCTGCCCGCCCGGACCGCCGCCTCCATAGCGACGATGGCGCCCTGGAGGTCGCCCGTGAGCCAGCGCAGGTTTGCCGCCCTGCTGTAGGCGTCCACGCCGGGCTTCAGCGCCATCATGCGCTGGCAGGCGTCAACGGACTCCTTCAATTTACCCTGCTCCATGAGCGCGTCGCTCAGGAGGGCGTAGTCGAAGGCGATGCCGCGGCGGGCCACCAGCTGGCGGGCGTCGGCCTCGGCATCGGCGAAGCGGTGCAGGTTGTGGCAGACGCTGCCGCGAAGGAGCAGCGACGCGTCGCTCGCCCCGAAGCGAGCGTCCATCGCGTCGGCCGTCTTCTCCGCCAGCTTGTAATAGCCGGGGTCGAGCGTCCGGCGAGCCTTGGACATGTAGGCCCACCCGAGCCTCTCGTAGGGCCCGGGCGCCGGCTGGTTGGCGGCGACGGCCGCCCTCACCCTGCCCTGCCACAGCGCAATATCCCGGTCCTCCTTCTCAAAGCCAGTGGCCGCAACGAGGATGATCTTCTCGTCGAGGGAGAACGCGGCGGCGGGGGTCGCCGCGAGGCCCCGCGTTGGGAACAGAGGCAGAGCGCAGGCCGCCACGAGGAGCGAAGGGACAAGGAGAATGGCTCGCATCGGGGACTCTTCGCCCAACTCGCCCGCCGGGATGCGCCGCATAAACTATATCTGGAAAAAATACGCACCGTGCATCCGCAAGCGCCTCCCGCTCGTATCGGCCCGCCCCACCCGAAAGCGTCCTCAGAAGCGCCTCAGGATGCTGATGCGGGCGGTGCGAGGCTCCGCGGGGTGGATCTGCACGCCGCTGACGCCCGCGGCCGCCTCCCCGGGAAGCCGCGACGTGTAATAATACGCGATGTCGTCGTTCCGGCGGTCCAGGATGTTCAGCAGGTTGACGGAGATCTCCCAGTCGCGGCTGCGCCAGCCGACGCGCCCGTTGAAGGTCAGCGACGAGGGCTCATGGAACTGCCCCGTCTCGACGATGGGCTGCGGCCCGAAGTAGCGCGCGCGCAGGCTGCCGAAGAATCCGTGGCCGGGATTCACCGTGACACCGCCGGACAGGACGGTGCCGATGGAGTTGGCAACGTAGACCCCGCCGTTGGTGTCCTGCCTGTAGCGCGCGTGCGTGAAGGAGATGTCGCCGTCCAGCGCGATCGTCGGCGCGAGGTGGTAGAAGTTGGCAAACTCGACGCCGTAGCGCCTGGTTGCGCCGCTGGGGTCGGTCTGTCCCGTGTCGCCGTCAAAGGTCAGCTCGGAGCCGAGATCGAGGCCCCACGCCGACACCGTGCTGACGAGCCCGGGGACAAGCGACGTCCGTGCGCCGATCTCCACTCCCTCGGCGCGCACCAGCGGTGTCACCGGAGCCGCGGGTTGGCCGTCCGCGGGACCCACGTGCTCGACCGTGCCTCGCGCGTCGTTGCTGTGGAAACCGTCGCCGGCGTCGAAGTAGACCTCGGTCTTCTCCCAGGGCCCGAGCACGAGGCTCAGCTTTGGGCTCAGGATTTCGGCGGATTTCTCGCCGGAGTTGGCTGCGTTGCTGTCCGAGACAAGGAAGTCCGCCCCGTCGGCCCTTAGGCCACCCTTCACCCTCATCCAGTCCGAGACCTTTGCCTCGCTCTCCAGATAGACGCCTCCCTCGTATTCGTGGACCGACGAGAGATCGACCGGAGCGATCACCCCGCGGTCCTCAGTGTGCAGAAGGCCGAGGAAGATCACGTCGGACCGGTCACTGAAACCAAGGGTCGTCCTCACGTCCCTGCCGGCGATACTCGATTGCCACTCGCGCGAGCCGGAGCCCCCAAACACCCCCCGGCGGTCCCGCTGGGCGAACTGGTCGCCGTGGACGGGATCGACGAGGAAGTACGTGAAGTCCGAGTAGAGGCTCAGCCGATAATAGAGCGCATAGGCGTTCAGCCTCGTGGTGGAGTTCGCTCCCCTGCGGACCCAGTCGAAGTCGAGGTTGGCCCTCGAGGTGCTCCCGCCGTCGGAGGGATCGATCGCCCCGAACCGCGGTATGAGGCCCTCGTCGATCGCCCGTTCCGGTACCTGGTCGGTCGAGTTCCAGGCGGCTCGATAGCCCATGAGTGTGATCGAGAACGTGTTGTCGCCGAAGGCCCAGAGCCTTCTCCCATACAAGGAGACGTGGTCGGCATCCCCGGGATTCACCCAGGGACCATTGTCATAGCCGTACTCGACCGCAAAGGTCGCCTGGCCGCCAGCGGTCGACACAGAGTTCGCCGCCACAGCCCGGAAGTAGGATTCGTCCGGCGAGGCCTCCACCTTCACGAGGCCCCGCGCCAGCTGGTCGGCGAGGTGGAACTGGGCGCTGCCGGCGGCGGAGAAATCCCCGTTGGCCGGCTCATACGTGCCCTTCTGGTAGGCGATGCTCTGCACCACCTCGGGAATGATGAAGTTGAGGTCGGAATAGCCCTGTCCGTGGGCATTGGAGGGCAGGTTGACCGGCATGCCGTCGACCGTGGTAGCGAAGTCGGTCCCGTGGTCGAGGTTGAACCCCCGGAGGAAGTACTGGTTGGCCTTCCCGTCGCCGGAGTGCTGCGTCACGATCATGCCCGGCACCGCCTCCAGAAGCTCCCCTCGGCGCAGGAACGGCCGGGAATCGAGCTCGGCCGCGCCGACCTCGCCCTCGGAGGGGGAGTCGGCCTCGCCGACGAGGTCGTTTTCCCGGCCGTAGACCACCACCTCGTCGAGCTGGAGGGGATTCGAAACGGGAACCTGCGCCCCGGCCGGAAGGCTCAAGGCGAAAAGGATGAGGAGAGGCGCCGCAGACAGCCTGCGGGAACGGAGCAAGGACATGGGAAATCACACATGCGGAAAGAGGCGGAGTGGGAAAAAGCCAGGCGCGGGGCGCGCCTCGCCTGAAGGGGGCGCAGGGGAGCCGCGCCCGCGACCTGCTATCCCGGCGGCACGAGGGGCCGCGGGACCGACGCCTAGACCGGGACGCCCGCGCGCGGCGGAAGGTGCGGCGGCTCCGCGCGCTCACCCGGGGCGGCGCGCACATCGGCCGGCTCAAAGGTGACGGCTTCCGAAGGGACCGGACAGGTGCCGGCTTCCCGGGAAGAGGCCAGATCGATTTTCTTCACGATGGACTCCTCAGGCGCGGGAGCCGCGGGCGCGGGCGGAATCTCGGGCTGCGCCGAGGCGAGCGCGGCCTTCGCGTGCCGGCCGGACAGCAGGGAGTCGACCTCTTCCCTCAATTGCTGCTGATGGGAGAAATGTCGGGCACCCTTCGCCCAATGGATCACGCTGACGTTGAGAGTCTGGGAGAGGTTGACGCAGATCCAGGCGACGACGAGCGCGAGGAGGGGCAAGGTTGCCGGTTTTCTCCATGGGCGCTTCACGGGCATCGACACCCTTCGTTTGACGGGGGCCGCGCGGATGCAGGAAATCGGGCCGGGGACGCTCACGTGCCGGGGAAGACGGTGCGCTCAAGGAACCAGTAGAGGCCCGCCAGCGCCACGAGCGCGGAGAGGATCGGGACGCCCAGGCGTACGAACCCCGGGTTCTTCCGCAGCTGCCAGACCACCGGCAGGACGAGCAGCGCGATGGACACCTGGCCGATCTCGACCCCGAGGTTGAACGTGAAGAGGGGCATCGCCAGTCCGCGGCCGTTTGAGCCGATGCCCAGCTCGCGAAGGACGCTTGCGAACCCGAAACCGTGGATGAGGCCAAACCCGAAGGTGACCGCCCAGCGCCCCCTGGGCTCGGCGCCCCGGCGGACCAGGTTCTCGACGCCCACGTAGAAGATCGAGGCGGCTATCATCGGCTCTATGACGCTGCTCGGGATGGCGACGATGTTGAGCGTCGCTAGGGCGAGCGTGATCGAGTGGGCGACCGTGAAGCACGAGATGATCCCGACGATCGACCGGAAGCTGCGGCAAACGACCAGGAGCCCAAACAGAAAGAGCAGATGATCGTAGCCCGTCCAGATGTGGGCGATGCCGAGGCGAAGGAAGCCCCAGAAGGAAGGTGGCGGCTCGGGCGCGGCTTTCTGAAGCCCGGATAGGTCGACCGAGACGGGTTCGCCGGCTGCGCTGAGCAGCCTCTCGACGAGGATGACCCCCTTCTCGTCGGTCAGGGAGACGTATTCGCGGTGTCCCGGCGGCAGGCGTTCGATCACGAGGCAGCGGACTGTCGTGGCACCGCGGGGCCGGCGGGCGGCGGTCAGCGTGAAAATGACGCTGTTGCCGGAGGCGAGGGTCACCTGGTCGCTCGCCCAGGGCACGACCCCCTGGGCGTCCCTGACCTCGATCAGGTTGGGGCCAAGGGCCTCGAGGCCGGGCTTCTCCCGAGCAAAGTCTTCGGGGCCCCATGCCGCCGAACCTGACGGGGCGGAACCGGGCACGAGCCCGCGCAGGTCGCGCGGGGCGAAGCCCACGGAAGCCACAAGTCCGCCCGGCTCGAGGCTTAGCTGGGCCGTGCTGATCCCCGGGTCATGGGCATGCGCCTGAGTCCCGAGGACGAGGGCGAATGCGAGTATCCGGGTTAGGCGTGCCACCCTCACGTTACGCCCCGGGGCCCGGGATGGATGCAGGAGTGTCCAAGGCTCCCGGGGCTTGCTCCCAGGCCTGCGCGTGGGGAAGCCGTTTTCGTTGGACGACCCCTATCGGACCGGCAAATCTGCCTCGAAGCAGGCGCTCACCCTATGCGGACCTCTGACTTCGCCCGTGCTCTCTTTGGAATCTCGGTGGCGGGCCTCGCCGCGCTCAGCCTGATCTACGGAAACTTTGGGGCCCTCGTGGGACCGTTTCCAGCATGGCTTCCCCTGCCCAAGCTTTGGATATACGGGCTGGGCGCACTCCTGCTGCTGGCGGGCGCCGGTTTGCTGCTGTCGCGCACCGCCCTGGCAAGCGCCGGGGTCATCGCCGTTTGCGGATTGCTCTGGGCCCTCGCCAGCATTCCTCCGGCGTTGCCCCATCCCCTGAGCGTCGGATCCTGGTACGGTTTTTGCGAGGCCCTGGCGACCCTTGTCGGGGCATGGACTCTCTACGCCGTGCTTCGGCGGCAATGCGAGATCCCAGCCATCTCGGCATTGACCGGCGATCGGGCGCTGCGCGTGGCGCGCGCCCTATTGGGCGCGGCCTGGGTGCTTTACGGCGCCGCGCACTTTGCCTACGAGGCCTATACCACGTCCATGGTGCCTGCGTGGCTTCCCGCGCGGGCGGGATTCACGTATCTCACGGGATTCTTTCACATCGCCGCGGGCCTCGGCCTTCTGTTCGGGATTCTTCCCCGCCTGGCGGCCGGGCTCGAGGCCGCCATGATGGGTCTATTCGGTTTGCTCGTGTGGATTCCGAGCTTTTTCGCGCATCCCCTGCCTCCATGGGCGGCTTCGACTCAGGCCCGTTGGTCGGAGACCCTGCTGACATACGTGCTCACTGCGTCGGCCTGGATTGTCGCTGCTTCCCTGCGGCGGTCTCCCCAGGGGAATGCCGCAACCGCACCCTAGAAGGGGCGTCAGGCTCGGCCAGGGCCACTCTTGGCGGCATCAGGCCAATCTGTCATCTACTTGTGACCCTTGTCGTCGCCGCGGCCGCCGCCTCCCCCGCCGCCCCCTGCGCGGTTATCGGAATGGGACGGCGCGCTGTGCGCCGCCGGCCTGGGGGCGCTTGGGTGTACATACCCGCGGTCCGCATGGTCGTCGTTATGCGCGTCATTGCGCCCTCCATACCAGCCCCGCCCGCCTCCCGTGACGATGACGTCGCTCTGGATCCACGGGCCGCCGCCGTATTCGATGTCCCCGCCCCCGCCGCCGCCCTCGGCGACGCAGCCTGTCGATGCAGCGAGAATCGCAGCTGCGGCCATGGAGGCGATGAGGAGGCTTCGGGAGTGTTTCATGGTCTTATTGCGGGATGATGCCCTATTTGACACCGGTTCGGGAATAGGGTGTTCACCCGTCTGGGATTTTCTTTCGATTTCAGCCACCCATGTCGCGCCTCCAGCTTCTGACCCGGTCCGCCCTTCCCCTGGACACCGCCGCGCTCGCGCGCTACCTCATCGGGAAATTCCTCGTCCGCGACTCGCCGGACGGGCGCACGAGCGGCCGCATCGTGGAGACCGAGGCCTACCTCGAGGGCGACGCCGCCGCGCATTCCTTCCGCGGGCCGACGCCGAGGAACATGTCCCTGTACCTCGGGCGGGGCCACGCGTACGTGTACTTTATCTACGGGGCCTGGTTCTGCATGAACGTCACCGGCGGCCGCGAGGGAATTGGGACGGGCGTCCTCCTGCGCGCCCTCGAGCCGGTGGAAGGCGTCACGCTCATGCACGGGCGGCGCCCCGGTGCGCACCCGGGCCGCCTGGCTGTGGGCCCGGGCAACCTGGCGACCGCCATGGGAATCGACCTGAGCCTCGACGGGTGCGACCTGTGCGCACCCGGCCCGCTTTGGCTGGCCCGGTCGAGCGGGAAGCCGCCCAAGGTCGACATCGGTGTCAGCAGGCGGATCGGCATCACCAAGGACGCCGACCGCCCGCTCCGCTTCTACGACCGGGGTAGCTCCTCGGTCAGCGGGCCCAGAAGCCTTCGGAAATGACGGCCCCTTACAGGGAGCCGCCGGCCTTGGTGGCGTTGCCGCCGCGCTCGATGCGCTCGACCTCGCGCTCCAGGAGGTCGCAGCGGTAGGCGAGCAATCCGACAATCCCGGCGAGATGCTTCAGGTTGTCGTCGTTGGAGGACTTGATCAGAAGGTTCGCCGTCTCTCGGATGTCGGCGAAGTTGTTTTGTGCGGGTAGGAGTGACATAGGAGCCCACCCTACCACCCGCGGGTCCCGTTGGCAATGGGGTGATATCCCGCTCCGCGGTCGAACGCCCCGCCCCCGGGTCACTGCGTCCCGTAGGCCAGGACCTTCTCGTTGCCGATCTCGACACGGCCCTCGGGCAGCCTCTCGCGCAGCAGGCCCCCGCTGTTCCTGCCGAAATACTGCGAGGCGTGCTCGGTCATCGCCGCCAGGGCCTTGCTGAAATCGTTGCCGCGCGCGCGGATGCTGTAGCGCGTCTCCCAGAGGAGCTTCGCCTTCTTCTGCTTCCACATCATCTGGAAGTCATAGGCCATGAGGACGACGAAGTAGCGCTCGTCCTCCAGCTCGTTGACCAGCTCCTTGCGGCGGAACTCCAGGGGCGTGCCCCTGTAGCCGTCCGCCTTGTCCCAGAGGGTCTCGTACCCGAGCATCGAGGCGTTCTGGGCGTCGAGCTGGTCGCGTGAGCGGTCCTCGGCCGCCACGGCGGCCATCGCGCCGGTCATCGCGTTGTCCAGGTCGACCTGCTCGGGGGTCTGCAGCGTGTAGCTGCTGGCCGACGAATTGAGAGGCGTGAGCGGAGCGCACGCGTCATTGGGGTTGTTGCGCACGATCTGGGCGTGGTTGGCCGCCATCGCCTCCGCGGACGCGACCTGCAGGTTCTGGCCGGCGGCCGAGTTGAGGGAATGCACCGGCGAATGCGTGGTGCCCCAGTAGACCATGACCAGGATCTTCGTTGCCTTGGGATCGCTGCTCGGAAGGTAGCTCCTGCCGGCGAGCGGCACGGCGACGGTCTTGGCGACATCCATGAAGGCGACCTTGTCGATCGTGTCGTCCTGCGCCGTCCCGCCCCACACGCCTCCCTTGCCGAAGGCGTAGGTCTCCGTCTGGAACTTCCCGCCGGGCAGCTGGGCGCGGACGTAGTCGGCGCTCGCTCGGGACGACACGGCCACGACGGCGCCGTCATCCAGGGCGCGGGCCGGGCCGGCGGCGGCCGCAAGCACGGAAAGTAGGCTGAGGTGGAGTCTTGTGAATGTCATGATGATCGGGGCGGTTCGCAGGGTATAACACCGCCCGCGGCCTTCCCCCTTCAACATCCCCGTGAGGCCTGCGGAACCGGCTCGGTCAGCCGCCCTTCCTCAGGCGAAGGTCCATCCAGCCGACCATCTTCTCCCACTCCGCGGGAAGGTAGACGTGCGGCGTGTCGGGGTAGATGATGCTGACGAAGGCGTCCCCCGCCCCCTCGAGCCTGTAGACCGGCGACACTCTCGCCTCCAGGTTGTGGATGCCGGCCACGGGCGAGCCCGGGTCGCGGTCGCCCGTCATGAACAGCATAGGCCGCGGCGCCGCGCAGGCGATCACCGCCTCGGTGTCGAAGTGCCGCAGCATGCCCGGGACGAAATAGTAGATCCCGTGCTCCTTCAGGCTCCCCGCCAGGATGAGGTCCTGGTAGCGCGTCATGCACCCGACGCAGACGGCCGTCCTCGGCCGGTCGTCTAGGGCCATGACCCACCAGCTCCGGGTGCTTCCCATGCTGATCCCGGTGACGCCGACGCGCGAAGCGTCGACCTCCGGGCGCGAGCACAGGTAGTCGAGGGCCATCAAATCGTCGCGCACGATCGTCCCCCAGAGGGTCCGGCCGGCCCAGAGGCTGAACTTCGAGGACGTGAGCTCCCCCGCCCCGCCCTTCTCCCCCGCTCCCGCGGGCCCCTGGCCGTCGCGCTCGCCGAACCCGCAGGCGTCGATGCCGAGCACGGCGTAGCCCAGCCGCGCCAGCGTCGGCCCGGGCGCCACGGGCGTGGCGTTTGTCTGGAGCATCTCCTCCTTGCCGACGTTCCACTGCCCGGCGTGCCAGTGGCAGTAGAGGATCGCCGGGACCCTGCCCTTCGCCCCGGCCGGTAGGAAGAGGTATCCCGGCACCGTGAGCCCGAGCCCGTCGCCAAAGGTGAACTTTTCGAGCACGTAGCCGTCGTGCTCGGTCCTCGAGAGCACCGTCACGTTGGGGACCCTCGGGCGCGCCGGGAAGTCGCCGAGGAGCGTCCAGAGCGTCGCCCGGATCTGTGCGCGCTGCCTCGACCACGCCTCCTTGGTCGCCGGGGCGCTGAACTCCGGCACGGGAACGGAACCCAGCCACTGCGCGGCATTCGTCTCCTGCGCCGAAGCCCTCATCTCGGGAAGGAGGAGAAGGACGAGGACAACGGTGGATGAAAGGGGGGCATGCTTCATCGGGGGGCGCCGGGGCGGGTACGATCACACCCGCCGCGAGGCCTTGTCAACGACCCGCCCCAGCCGGCCCTCAGGCAGGCATCGCGGCCATGTACTCCGACATCCGCTCCAAGGTCTGCTTGGCTCCCTCGAGCGCGCCGAACTCCCGGACAACCCGGTCGCGTTCCTCGGCCGTGGGGAAGACCATGCGGATCGTGACGCGGGTCTTCGTGGCGCCCACGGGGTCAAAGCTCCAGGTCGACTCAAACCGCACCGGGGTTCCGCCCTTGCGGTGCCCTCCGTTAGAGAAGCGCAGGCGCTCGGGCTTCACGACCTCGATGAAGAGGCAGCTGTTGGGATACTCGGTTCCGTCGGGCCCTCGCATCACGTGGATCCAATTGCCCCCGGTCCGGACGTCCATGACCTCGGTCGTGGTCGAGAAGCCGCGGGGTCCCCACCAATGGACCACGTGCTTGGGATCGGTCATCACGCTCCAGGCGAGCTCCTGGGACGCGTCCAGGACCCTCGATACCACAATCTCCCTGTCCGGATGGGCCGCTGGGGCCTCATTTTCCTTTTTCATTTCTTTTATCCTTTCGTTTGAGTTCGCTGAGATATTCCTCGAGCCGGTCAAAGCTCTCCTCCCAGAACTGGCGGTAGTCCCCTACCCATTCGGCCGCCTCCCTCAGCGGTCGCGCGCTCAGCCGGCACGGCCTCCACTGGGCCCGGCGGCTGCGTGAGACGAGCCCGCTCCTCTCGAGCACCTTCAGGTGCCTTGAGACGGCGGGAAGGCTCATCCGGAAAGGCCGCGCAAGGTCGTTAACGGAGGACTCGCCTCGGGCGAGGCGCGCGAGAATCGCCCGCCTCGTGGGATCGGCAAGGGCCGAAAAGGTGCTGCTCAGTCGGTCGTGTGGCATCGGATCAATTATTATTTAACATTATGGTTAAATACCAAACCGAGCCCCGTCAAGGCCAGGTTTTGTGTCGCGGTGCCGCGCCGGCCCACCGCGGTTCCCTAGGGCGCCGGGGAACGCACCGGGCCGTCGTCCGCGCTTCCTCGCGTTCTCGAGTAGAGCGCCGTGAATTCGGCGCCGAGCAGGAATATCTGGGCCGAGTAGTAGACCCACAGGAGAAAGACGCCGATCGAGCCCGCCGCACCGTAGCCCGACAGGGCGACCCTCCGGCCGAGGTAAATCGCGACGAGCTCCTTTCCTATGGTAAACAGGACGGAGGTCGTCGCCGCCCCCACCCACACGTCGCCCCAGCGGATCGATATCTGGGGGATCACCTTGAAGATCACCGCGAACATGACCGTTATGAGGATGAAGCTGAGGAAGACGTCCGCCAACTGGGCGGCGAATTGCCACCTCATCTCCACGTTGCCCGAGGACCGCAGCACAGCCGTGAGCCCCGCCGTCGCCAGGACCGAGACAAGGAGCAGAACCGACACCGCGAGGACCATGCCGAGGGAGAAGAGGCGGGCCCGGACGAATGCCAGGAAACCCGTCTTATGTCGGACGCCGTGGACCCTCCAAATTCTGTTCAGGGAGTCCTGGAGCTCGTTGAAGACCGACGTGGCGGCCACCACGAAAACCACGGCGCCAATGGCCGCCATGAGCGTGCGCCGGGTCGGCCCGTCGGAGCCCGCGACCATCGCCTGGAGCGCATGGGCACCGTCGGGTCCCATCAGCTCGGACATCTGCGAGATGATCTCGCCCTGGGCCGCCGCCTTGCCGAAAAAGAAGCCGGCCACGGCGATCGCCACAAGGAGGAGCGGGGCCACCGAGAACATGGTGTAGAACGCGAGCGCGGCTCCCATGCTCTGGGCGTAGTCGCGCCGCCAGGAGGCGATGGTCCTCGTGAGGAGCCTCCACGCCTCGATGTTGCTCAGCTTAATCACGGGAATTTCACGGGAAGGTGCGCCGCAGCGTCCCCCGTAGGGACCGAGCGACAGTGCCGTCGGTTCCAAGGGCAGGCCCGGGCCGGACCAAATCAGGTTGGCAAAATAGGATTTCCAGGCCCCGCGCCGTAGGAGTTGAATTTGTTGCAACCCGGATGCCGGCAAACAGTCTATAGCCGCAATCCAGCCCATGAAATTCACCGCGACCCACCTCAAGCGATACCGGCAGATTGCCGCTCTTCTCTGGAAATACGGGCGCGGGGACATGGTGCACCAGATGGCGAACCAGGAGGGGTTCGACGTCGAGGAGGTCAAGGTGGGCAAGAAGGACGCCTCGCCCGAGGACCTCGCCGACGACCTGGAGGCCATGGGCCCGACCTACGTCAAGATCGGCCAGGTGCTCGCGGGAAGACCCGACATCCTGCCCGAGGCCTACCGAAAGGCGCTCGCGCGCCTCCAGGACAAGGTGAAGTCCTTCCCCTACGAGGACGTGGAGCGGACCATCCTCGCCGAGCTCGGCGTCCGGGTCTCCAAGGCCTTCGCGAGCTTCGACGTGCAGCCCCTCGCCGCCGCCTCCCTCGGCCAAGTCCACCGGGCGACCCTGCGCGACGGCCGGCAGGTCGTTGTCAAGGTGCAGAGGCCGGGCGTCAGGAGCGAGATCGCCGAGGATTTCGAGGTCCTCGAGGAGATCGCCTCCTTCTTGGGCGAGCACACGGAGGTGGGAAGGAAGTACCGCTTCAGCGCCGTCCTGGCCGAGTTCCGCACCGCCATCCAGCAGGAGCTCAACTACGAGCTCGAGGCCCAGAACCTGATCGCTGTCGGCAAGAACCTCCAGGAGTTCAAGCGGATCCTGGTGCCCCAGCCAGTGCCGTCCTTCTGCACGAGGAGCGTGCTCACCATGGACTACGTGCCGGGCCGCAAGATCACGGACCTGGGGCCGCTCGGCCAGCAGGGCCTGGACGGCGCCGGGCTCGCCGATGAGCTCTTCAGGGCCTACCTGAAGCAGATCCTGCTCGACGGGATCTTCCACGCCGACCCCCATCCCGGCAACATCTTCATCATGGAGGACGGGCGCGTGGCGCTGCTCGACCTCGGGATGGTGGGCCACACGGGGCCGGCCATGCAGGAGAACCTCCTGAAGATCCTCATCGCGGTCAGCGACGGCAAGGGCGAGGAGGCCGCGGAGCTCGTGATCCGCATGAGCGAGAAGACCGAGCGCTTCGACCACTTCGAGTTCAGGCGCCAGATAAGCCAACTCGTGGCCACCCGGCTCAACCAGGGCCTGCGCGATCTCAACGTGGGTAGCTCCCTCATGACGGTGAGCCGCGACGCGCGGGACAACGGCCTCTATGTCCCGAGCGAGCTCACGCTGCTCGGAAAGACCCTCCTGGAGCTCGACGACGTCGGGCGCATCCTCGACCCGAACTTTGACCCGAACGCCTGCATCCGGAAGCACGCCGGGGAGCTCACGGTGACACGCCTGGGCCGGGAGGCCACACAGGGAAGCGTCGTGAACGCCCTCCTCGAGATGAAGAACTTCACGGTCCAGCTCCCGTCCCGGATCAACCGGATCATGGACGCGGTCGCGAACGCCGAGCTGGAGGTCAAGGTGAAGGCGACGGACGCGAAGATGGTCGTCGAGGGGATCGAGAAGGTGGCCAACCGCATCACGAACGCCATCCTCCTCGCCTCGCTCATCATAGGGGCCGCGCTCCTGATGCGGATCGACACGTCGTGGCACCTTTTCGGCTACCCCGCCTTTGCGATGCTGTGCTTCCTCGGCGCCGGCGCCGGGGCGGTCGTCCTCATCTACAACATCGCCGCGCAGGACCGCCGGAGCCGGAAAAACAGGCCCCACTGACCCCCCGGCTCAGCGGCCGATGAGCTCGCTCACGAAGGAGGCGCTGGGGAAGCGGTCGCAGACGGCCTTGATAGAGACGAGGATCGGCACCGAGATGAGCGCCCCGGGGATGCCCCAGAGCCACAGCCAGAAGATCAGGGAGACGAAGATCGCGACCGGGTTCAGCGTGAAGCGCCGCCCGAGGAGAATCGGCGTCACGATGTTCGACTCCAGCAGGTGGAGCGCCAAGTACCAGCATGCCGGCAGCAGCCACTGCCACAGGGCGTCGAAGGAGAGCAGCCCGACCGCGGCCAGGAGGACCACGACGACCACCGGGCCGAAGTACGGCACGAAGTTCAGGAGGGCGACCAGCATCCCCCACATGGCGGCCTTGGGGACGCCCAGTGCGAAGAAACCCGCGGCCGCCACCGCGCCGAGGCCGAGGTTGATGAGGAGAACCGAGGAGAGGTAGTTGGAGATGTTGGACTGGACCTCGTGGCTGATCTCCACCGCACGCTTCTTGTCGCGGAGGGTCGGCATCACGTGGACGAACTTGTGCAGGAACAGGTCGCCCGAGGCCAGCAGGAGGTAGGTGAGGACCAGGACCTCGCCGAGCCCCGCGAGCACGGTCCCGGTCCAGTTGAGGATGGAGCTCGTGCCGCGCTCGTCCTTGATCTCGACGACGGGCGCCTTCTTCCGGTCGGCCTTCTTCTCCGCCTCGGTGGCTCCCAGGTCGCTCACCGAGTCCATGGCGCGGCCCATGCTTGAGGCCGTGGGAAGGAGCTTCTGCACCCGGCCCCGCAGCTGGGTGATGTGGTCCGGCGCGTCGTCGATCCAGTGGATCGCCGGCCTCCCCAGCTCCACGAACCCGACCGAGACCGTGGCGACGAGGAGCACGACCACGATGGCCGCCGACGGGACGGTCGGGATGCGCATGTAGGACAGTCCGTTCATGACGGGCTTGAGCGCCATGGTCACCAGGCACGCGAGGAAGAGCGGCAGCATGACCGGCCGCGCGAAATAGAGGAAGGCGGTTATCCCGAGGACGACGAGGATGACCTGGGTCCCCGAGGGAAGAGGGCGCGCCGGCGGACCCACCACGGGCGCGACCTCCGCGCCGGGCGCCTCCGCTGGACCCTGTTCTGTCTCGTCAGGCATCCCTCACAGTATGCGTGCGGGCGATATGGTTCCCCAGCCCCAGGGGCCGGGCACATCGGCCCGTTTTCAGCTGCGTGCAATGGGACTCCGCCCACCGGCCGATTATTCGCGCTGCGGGGTTGCAGGCAGCGGGGCGTTTGCCCACTTTGGGTCGTTCATGTCCCTATTCAGCCTCCTTGACGTCAACCTCTGCTTTGGTGGCCCCGCGATCCTCGACAAGGTCAATTTCCAGGTCGATCCGGGCGAGCGCGTCTGCCTGCTCGGGCGAAACGGCGCCGGCAAGTCGACCCTCATGGGCATCATCTCCGGGGAGATCAAGCCGGACACGGGCGACGTCTTCCGCCAGCCGGGCTCGCTCTTCGCCCGGCTGACGCAGGAGGTGCCCGCGGACGTTGAGGGGACCGTGCTGGACGTCGTGACCTCGGGGCTGCGGCCCCAGGCGGGCCACGAGGAGGACTGGGAGCGGGACGTCCTCGTCCACGACCTGATCGACCACCTGCAGCTGGCGCCGGAGGCGCGGTTCGCGACCCTGTCGGGGGGGCTCAAGCGCCGGGCCCTCCTCGGCCGCGCGCTCGCGGCCAAGCCCGACCTCCTGCTGCTCGACGAGCCGACCAACCACCTCGACCTCGACTCCATCCTCTGGCTCGAGGAGTTCCTGATCTCCGAGAAGATCACGCTCCTCTTCGTCACCCATGACCGCGCGTTCCTGCGCAGGCTGGCCACCCGCATCGTGGAGCTCGACCGCGGGCGCCTCGCGGGCTGGGCCTGCGACTACGACACCTACCTCGTCCGCAAGGAGGAGGTCGTCGCCGCCGAGGAGAAGCAGCAGGCTGCGTTCGACAAGAAGCTGGCGCAGGAGGAGGTGTGGATCCGCAAGGGCGTCAGGGCCCAGCGCTCGCGGGCCCAGGGCCGCATCCACGCGCTCATGAAGATGCGAGCCGAGCGCACGGCGAGGCGCGCCCGCACCGGGAACGTCACCCTGCGCCTCACGGAGGCCGAGCGCTCCGGCGTGAAGGTGATCGACGTCGTGGACATGTCCTTCTCCTACCCCGACGGGCGCGTCCTGGTCAGGGACTTCACGACCACGCTCACGCGAGGCGACAAGATCGGCATCATCGGCCCCAACGGCTCGGGCAAGTCGACCCTGATCCGGCTCCTCCTCGGCCAGCTCTCACCGACGAAGGGGACGATCACCCACGGCACCCAGCTCGAGTTCGTCTACTTCGACCAGATGCGCGCCCAGATCGACGACGACAAGACGGTGGCCGACAACATCGCGGGCGGCAACGAGACCGTCACCGTCGACGGGCGCACGAAGCACGTGATCAGCTACCTGCAGGACTTCCTTTTCACGCCCGACCGCGCCCGCACCCCCGCCCGCGTGCTCTCCGGGGGCGAGCGCAACCGACTCCTCCTCGCGCGGCTCTTCACGAAGCCGGCCAACGTGCTCGTCATGGACGAGCCGACGAACGACCTCGACGCCGAGACGCTCGACCTGCTCGAGGACCTCCTTGTCGAGTACAAGGGGACCCTCCTCATCGTGAGCCACGACCGCGACTTCCTCGACAACGTGGTCACGAGCACCCTCGTCTTCGAGGGCGACGGTGTCATCGGGGACTACGTCGGCGGCTACGCGGATTGCGTGCGCGAGAGGGCGAAGATCGCGGCGGCAAGGGCCGCCCGCGCGGTCGCCCCGGCCCCGCCCGCAGCCGCCCGGAAGGCCGTCGCCGCGAGGAAGCTCACGGCCAAGGAAAAGCGCGAGCTGGACGAGCTGCCCGCGCAGATCGAGGCGTACGAGGCCGAGCAGGCCACCCTCGGCGCCCGGATGGCCGACCCCGTCTTCTACCAGCGGGAACGGGGAGCCGCGGCCGAGGTCAAATCCCGCCTCGATGAACTGGAACGCCGGCACGCCACCGCCTTCGCCCGCTGGGAGGAGCTCGAGGCCCTCCGCCCGAAGGGGTGAGCGCGCGCCGCGGGATGCTCGTAACACCCCATACAGGCCGGCGGGCCGGGAGGGTACCATGGGGCAGGCTCCACGCCGTCCATGCCACTGAACGCGCACCTCACCTGCCCCCTCTGCGGCGCGGCCCACCGGCCCGTGCCCCTCGCCCGCGGAGAGAAGGCGCACTGCACGCGCTGTGACACGGTGCTCGCCAAGGGCCAGTTCGAGAGCTCCGAGGCCACCCTCGTCTTCTGTGTCACCGGGCTTGTCCTCGCGCTTCCCGCGTGCGTCCTGCCGTTCGTGGGCGCGGGCAAGCTCGGCGCCGAGAGGACGAGCACGCTCTTCACCGGCGTCGGGGCGCTCTGGGACAACGGCATGCGTGCCCTCGCCGTGCTCGTACTTCTCTGCGGCGCGCTCCTGCCGATCGCCCTCCTGGCCGCCCTCGCCCTCCTGCAGGCGCCCGGGCGCCTCGCGGGCCTCCTGGGATCACCCGCCCTGCTGGCGCGCGCCGCCCGGGTGCTAGAGCTCTGCGCGATCCCGGAGGTCCAGGTGCTGGCCGTCCTCGTCGCCCTCATGAAGCTGGGAAGCGTCGTCAACGTGAGGATCGGCCCGGGATTCTGGTTCTACTGCGCCATGTCCCTCTCCCTCCTGGTCGCCCAGCGAAGGATCAACTTCAACGCCTTTGGCTCCGGCCCGGCCGGGCCGGAATCAAAACCATGAGCCGGCGCCTGTTCACGCTCAGCTTCAGGGGCCGGTCGGCCTCCGCCGCGCTCGCCGTGGCCGCCGCCGTGATGCTCGTTCCGGCCAACCTCCTGCCGGTCCTGGACACGGACTCCTCGGGGAGCCTTCGCAGCGACACCATCTTCTCCGGCGCCGTGGAGCTCTGGCGCCACGGCCTGGGTGCGATCGCGGTGATCGTCTTCACGGCGAGCATCGTGATCCCGATCCTCAAGCTCGCCGGCCTGGCCTGGCTCCTCCTCAGCGTCCGAAACGGCGCCCCGGACAATCCGCGCCGCATGACGCGCGTCTACTCCGCCATCGAGTTCATCGGGCGCTGGTCGATGCTGGACGTCTTTCTCGCAGCGTTCCTGACAGGCCTGGTCCAGTTCGGGGGGCTCTCCACGGTCGTGGCCCGCGGCGGCATCGTCGCCTTCGCCTGCGCCGTGGTCCTCACGGTGCTGGCCACCCAGGCCTTCGACCCGCGCACCCTCTGGGAGGGCCGTCCCGCGGCCCTGCCCCTCCCCTCGCCATGAGCCCGGCGCCCGCACCCAAAGTTTCCCGCGAGCGCGCGTTCCCCCTCATCTGGATCGTCCCCATGATCGCCGTCGCGATCGGGCTCTGGATGGGCTACCGCGAGCTGCGGGACCGCGGCCCGGAGATCACGATCGACTTCGAGGACGGCACGGGCATCGAGACCGGCAAGACCGTCCTCGAGTACAAGGGCGTGTCGGCGGGAACCGTGCAGTACGTGGAGCTCAAGCACGACCTGAGCGGAGTCACCGTGCGCGTGCGCCTCAAGAAGAAGGCCGCGGCGCTGGCGAGCGCGGACTCAAAATTCTGGATCGTGCACCCCGAGATCGGGTTCTCCGGCGTCCACGGGCTCGAGACGCTGGTGACCGGCGTCCACCTGACCGTCCTGCCCGGAAAGGGCGCGCCCGCGAAGCGCTTCAAGGGCCTCGACAAGACCCCGGCGCCGGACGTCGTGGACGAGGGCCGCTCCTTCATCCTCCAGAGCGACAGGCTGGGGTCGCTCACAACCGGCGCCCCGGTCTTCTACCGCGAGCTCAAGGTCGGCTCCGTCGAGGCGAGCCGGCTCTCCGACGACTCCACCTCCGTGCTGGTGCGCGTGCACATCGAGGCGCCCTACGTGGGCCTTGTACGCACGAGCTCCAAGTTTTGGAACACCGGGGGGTTCTCCTTCAAGGTGAACCTGTTCGGCGCCCAGATGAAGGACACGTCGCTCGAGTCCCTCATCACGGGCGGCGTCGCCTTCGCGACGCCGGACACGCTCCCCCTCGCGCCCGCGGCGGAGGACGGAGCGCAGTTCGGCCTGGCCCCCGAGGCCGACAAGGAGTGGATGAAGTGGGCGCCGAAAATCCCGGTGAAGTCCCCGGAAAGCGTCGTCGAGAAGGCCAAGGGCGGCGGCATCCTGCCGTCCTTGATCAAGTCGTAGCGGCGGCGTTCGGCGAGAGGCGCCCGAGCTCGAGGGCCTCCTCGGCCGCGCCCTTCGCGGCGTCCTCGGACGCCTCGAATCCCTCCTCGACCAGGAACCCGACGGGGCCGACGATGGCCCAGCGCCAGAGCGTGGGCTCCCGGCGCTCCGTGATCGCGAAGCCGCAGGAGCCGGCGACCGAGGCGATCTGGAGCGTGGCCATCGAGAAGATGCAGGAGGAGGCCACGGCGGCCGACTCATGGCCCGCGGGAATGTCCTGAAACAGCCGCCATGAGTATTCTGTGGATCGGGAGTTCGTGTTCATGGCGGGAGCGTCCCGATAGTACCGGGTTTCCCGGCCGGGCGCCACTGGGGTGATACCCCCATCGGCGCGGGCCCGCGGCCCAGGAATTTCCGCCGGCCCGCGGAGATTCTGCGACACCGGATCCGGCGGATGCTTACTAATGGGGATAGGACCACGTCCGGCCCGCACCGAGCCCCGCAGCGGGGCTCGGGGCGGGACAACCCAAAAACCACAATGAAGAAAAGCACACCCATGCCCGAATCCAACATAGGCACCAACGGTTCAGCCACGGCCACGGTCGACGAGCTGAAGTCCCTCATCCGCGAGGCCGAGGCGGCCCTCGGCTCCGGGGACAACGCCGGCGACGAGATCGAGGCGCTGCGCGAGCGCCTCCGGGACGCGATAGCCGACGGCCAGAACATGATCAGCAACCTCAGGGAAAACCTGACGCGCCAGGCCAAGCGCGCCGACGGTTTGATCCGAGCGAATCCCTACCAGACGGCGGGCGCCGCCGCGGCCGTCGGGCTGCTTGTCGGCTTCCTCCTGGCGCGCAGGGGAGCGAGCTCCGACTGACCCAGTATTCCGATGATCGCCCGGACGAGCTTCCCCGACGGTGCGCCCCCTCTCGCCACGCCCGGCTCTGCGCCGCGCGTGGTCGTCGAGGCGCTGACGCACCGGGGGGAGCTCGCGCTCCTCGAGCTCGACCAGGCGCGCCGGCACGCCGCGGGCACGGCGGCCGCATTTGTGCTCTCGGCCGCGCTCCTGATCCTCGGGGGGTTTGCCGTGACCCTTGCCGCGGCGGCGGCCGTGTGGAGCCGCCAGGACCGCGGCCTCATCCTCGGGCTCCTCGCGGCCGCCTACCTGGCCGCCTCGGTCGCGCTCGCGTTCGTGGCGGCCCGGCGTCTCGGTTCCTGGAGACCCTTTGCCGAGACCCGCCGCCAGCTGCACGAGGACGCCTCGTGCCTGCGCGGCGTCCTGGCCCGCTCCCCTCAATGAGCGCAACGCCGCAACCGACGCCAGCGCAGCGGCGCGATTGCCTCGCGCTGGCCTGCAGGCTCGACCGCCTGAACATGAGGCTCGCGCTTCGCCCGACCGCGCTCGAGCGCCTCTCCCTCACCCTCCTGGGACTTTCAGCCCCGCTCCTCCCTGGCAGGATCGGCCGCTGGGCCCGGGCCTTCGAGCAGGGAACGAAACTGCTGCGGGGTGTCTATGAAGCTGTGTCCCGCTGACATCCTCTCCCCTTCCGCAACCGCCACCCAAAACATACAATAACATGCTTCGCTGGATACTCTCCTTCCTCCTGCTGGCGATCATCGCCGGCGCACTCGGCTTCACCGGAATCGCCGGCGCGTCCATCGCCATCGCCCAGACGCTGTTCTACATCTTCCTCATCCTGTTCGTGGTCGCCTTGATCGTGCACATCTCGCGCGGCGGCGGCCCGAAGACGGACCTCTAAGGGCTCAGGTCTGGGCCTAGGGCCGGTATGCCGGCCCCGTGTCGGGTACCCTTGGGCAGGACTCGGCCGAGAAGTTCTGGACCGCCCTGAGTTCAAATTCCTTTGCCCCCAGACGGGGAACAGCGGTGACGTGCTCGAATTCCGCCCCGTCGACATCCTCGAGGAACACGGACGGGCGCCCGTCTGGTATCTTCGGGGAAAGGACGACATGGTGCACGACGAGGTTGGTCGCATGCCGGGCATACAGCCCCCAGGAGGGCGTGGCGCCGAAATTGCCCGGCTCGGGGTATTCGCGCTCAAGC
The DNA here is from genome assembly GCA_964509885.1 of uncultured Opitutaceae bacterium. Lineage (GTDB taxonomy): Bacteria > Verrucomicrobiota > Verrucomicrobiia > Opitutales > Opitutaceae > Palsa-1447. The sequence goes on from CAZDZL010000012.1 coordinate 60,574, forward strand.
TCCGGCACCACCCGGCCCGCCTGCTCGGCGGTCCCGCCGCCCTCGAATTCCATCCGGATGTTGTCGAGCGTCACCTCCTCGACGGGGTGTCCCGCGACCCCGGCGATCAGGATCGCCTGGCCGAACGAGACGCCCTCGGCCGCGATGTTGCTGATTAGCACCCGCCGGATCACGCCGACCGGCGTGTCCTTGGGACCCCGCATGCGCTCGCCCACCCGCAGGAAAATCGGGGCCCCGAATATCCTGCGCATCGCGATGTTCGAGATCGTCACGTCTTCAAGGAGGGCGCCGTCCACGGCCTCGAGCGCCAAGCCGCGGCAGCATTCAAAGACGCAATTCGTGACCGTCACCGCCTCGAAGCCGCCGTTCGACTCGGTCCCGAACTTGATCCTGCCGGTCGGCTCGGGGTTCTTGGGGTCGTCATGCCGGCGCGTGCCATCGAGGAGCGTCCCCTCGTCGTAGCCGCTGACGAGGCAGTCGGAGATCGTGACGTTCTCGGTCGCCCGGAACTGCCCGAGCCCGAAGGAGCTCTTCAGGCAGATGCCGTCGTCCCAGGGGGAATTCACCGAGCAGTTCGAGACCCTCACGTTGCGGCAGCAGTCGATGTCCATCCCGTCGCGGTTCGTGTCGATCTTCAGGCCGTCGATCGTCATGTTGTCGACGCCGGTCGCCAGGATCCCGAACCATCCCCCGTGCTGCAACGTGAAGTCGCGCAGGATGACGTTGCGGCAATTCTTGAGCGCGATCGCCTTGTTGCCGACCTTCTGGGGGACGACCTCCTTGTCCCAGCCCCGGGAGAGGCCCTTGCCGTAGATCCGGCCCTCGCCCGTGATCGACACGTTCACGAGGTCCTCCCCCCAGATCAGGCTGTCGTGCCAGTGGCTGTGGCCCCCGTCCTGGTAGTGAAGGGTGTCCCCCCAGGCGTTGGCCTCGGGGGCGTCGTAGGCCCCGGCGTCCGAAGAGGCCAGGATCGTCGTCCCAGGCCCCAGGTGGAGCCCCACGTCGCTCCTCAAGTGGATCGAGCCCGAGAGGTAGGTGCCGGCGGCAAACTCGACCGTCCCGCCGCCGGCCGCATTGGCCGCGGCGATCGCCTGGTTGATCGCGGCGGTGTCGTCGGCGAGCCCGTCCCCCTTGGCCCCGAAGGAGCCGACGGCGAAGGAGGGCGCGGCCGCGGCGGCTTGCCGGCCCCAGAGGGCCGCCGCCACGGCGACAAGAAGGGCGTAGCGGGTGGTCTTCATGAATGCGTCGGCACGGTGGCGGCCGCCTATCGGGCCGGCCCCCAGCGCCTCGAGAATGGGAAGTAGATGAACAGCGGCCTGCCGATCACGTCCTTCTCCGGGACGTAGCCCCAGAAACGGCCGTCAAAGCTGTCGTGGGAGTTGTCCCCGAGCGCCAGGTAGGAGCGCTCCGGGACCCGGATCGTCTCGCCGGGGAAGAGCATCGAGTAGCGCGCGTCGTCGTGCGTCGCGTTGAAGTAGCCCCGGTAGGGGCTCACGCGGCCGGCGTTCAGGTCGAAGGCCCTCGCGCCGCCGATCGGGGCGCCGTTTCGGTAGATCATGGGCTCCTTCATCTCGATCGAGTCCCCGGGGATCCCGACGAGGCGCTTCACGAAGTACTGGTCGCCGAAGGCGCGCTCGATCTCCGGGATGTGGTCCGTCCTGAACACGAACCCCTGCCCCACCGTGGGCCTCATGAACTGGTAGGTCACGCGGTCGACGAAGAGCTGGTCGCCGGCGAGGACGTCGAACCTGAGGATCGACTCGCCCGCGCGCACGGTCCTGCCCATGGGGACGCGCAGCGCCAGGTACGCCTGGCTTGAGTTCTCGTCCAGCTTCTGGCTCACCTCCTCGATCTGGCCCGCCTGTCGGGCGCGCTCGATCTGGGCACGTAGCGCCTCGCGGTCCGGGAAGAAGGTCTTGAACACCATGTCGTCAAACTCGCCCTCGCCGAAGTCCGCCGGCACCTGGACCGTTGCGGGCTCGCCGTCGACGGTGAAGGTGTACTCCTTCACCTGCGCGGGGATGACCAGCCACTTGCGCCCCGCCTTCTTCGTGTACGCCACCGTGATCCGCTCGGCGCCGGAGCTGATGAAGAGCGGCACGGAGACCTGGCCGCCCCGGGGCGCCACCATCTCGCGGCTGACCGCGCCCAGCTGGATGAACCTGAAGGCGCGCTGCGCGGCGTTCGGGAGCTTCGATCCCGCGGGGTAGTTCTGGGCCGTCATCCCGTAGTACGTCGGCCACATCGAGTTCGTCGGGATCTTGAACGGCTGGAACAGGTACGTGCGCACGCCTAGGATCACGATCGCCGCGACGAGCAGGAACTCCACGTTCTCGACGAGCGACGTCTTGGGGTAGATCGCCCCTCCCGTGCGCATGAGGACGCCCTCGAGCGACTCGATCCCGAGCTTGAGGCGGGCCGCGTCGGCGCGCTCCTTCATGAGGCGGCCGAGCTCCTCCATGCGGCCGACGAGCTCGTCCGACTCCTTCGCGCCCAGCATGTCGCGGCGGTAGTTCCAGACCTTGGAGGCCAGCTCGAGCCAGTTGGACGCGTTGTCGCGCATCTTCTTTTCCTGGGAGTCGAATATGCCGAACATGGGAGTAGAGGGGGCGGCCGGGGCGCCGTCAGTTGTTGCGGAGCACCTTGATGAAGGTGTCGGGCGGAATGGAGACCTTTCCGATCAGCTTCATCTTCTGCTTTCCTTCCTTTTGCTTATCAAGCAACTTGCGCTTGCGGGAAATGTCACCGCCGTAGCACTTGGCGGTCACGTCCTTGCGCATCTCGCGCACGCTCTCCCGGGCGATGATCTTGCCGCCGATGGCGGCCTGAAGCGCGATCCGGAACATCTGCGGCGGGATGATCTCCGAGAGGCGCTTGCAGAGGTCGCGGCCCCGGGCCTCGGCCTTGTCTCGGTGCACGATGCTGGCGAACGCGTCGACCGGGTCGCTGTTCACGAGGATCTCCATCTTCACGAGGTCGGCGGGCCTGTAGTCCCCGAGCTCGTAGTCCATCGAGCCGTAGCCGTGCGTCACGCCCTTCAGGCGGTCGTTGAAGTCGACCAGGATCTCGTTCAGCGGCAGCGTGCAGGTCATCATCACGCGCGTGGAGTCGAGCGTGTGGGTGTTCTCCATGACGCCGCGCTTCTCCATCACGAGCGCCAGCATGTCGCCCATCGAGTCGTTGGGGATGTGGATCGAGGCCTTGAGCGTCGGCTCGAGGATCTCCAGGAACGTGCCGGGATCGGGCATGTTGACGGGGTTGTCGACCTCCATCGTCGTGCCGTTCTGCATCACCACCTTGTAGATCACGCTCGGGTAGGTGGAGATGATCTCCACGTCGTGCTCGCGACGGATCCTCTCCTGGATGATCTCCATGTGCAGGAGGCCGAGGAACCCGCAGCGGAAGCCGAAGCCGAGGGCAACCGAGCTCTCCTGGGAGTAGACGAAGGCGGAGTCGTTTAGGCGCAGCCTGCCGAGCGCCGCCTTGAGCTTCTCGTAGTCGGAGCTGTCGATCGGGTAGAGGCCGCAGAAGACCATGGGCCTCACCTCCTTGTAGCCCGGGAGCATCTCCGTCGCGGGCCGGGCCGCGAGGGTGAGCGTGTCGCCCGTCTTCATCTCGCTCGGGTCCTTGATGTTGGAGACGATGTAGCCGACGTCGCCCTCGGTGAGGGTGTCCCTCTTCTCCATCTTCGGCGTGAAGACCCCGACCTCCTTGATGTCGGACTTCTGGCCCGTGCTCATGAGCATCATCATGTCGCCCGCCTTCACGCTGCCGGAGAACACGCGCGCGTAGGCGATCACGCCGCGGTAGGAGTCGTAGATCGAGTCGAAGATGAGCGTCCTCATCTGGGGGTAGTCGGTCCAGCGCGGGGGCGGCACCCGCTCCACGACGGCCTCGAGGATATCGACGATGCCTATCCCCGACTTGCCGCTCGCGAGAATAGCCTCCTCGGCGGGAATCGTCAGGATGTCCTCAAGCTGCTTCAGGCAGAGGTCCAGGTTCGCGCTCGGCAGGTCGATCTTGTTGATGACGGGGATGATCTTGAGCTTTTGGGCGAAGGCCAGGTGGGCGTTCGCCACCGTCTGCGCCTCGACGCCCTGAGATGCGTCGATCAGGAGAAGCGCGCCCTCGCAGGCGGCAAGGCTCCTCGAGACCTCGTAGGAGAAGTCCACGTGCCCCGGCGTGTCCATCAGGTTCAGCTTGTAGGTCACGCCGTCCTTGGCCTTGTACGACATCGTCACCGGGTGGGACTTGATCGTGATCCCGCGCTCCCGCTCGAGGTCCATCGAGTCGAGGTGCTGCGCGGTCATCATGCGGTCCGAGACCGTGTGGGTCTCCTGGAGCAGCCGGTCGGAGAGCGTGGTCTTGCCGTGGTCGACGTGCGCTATGATGCAGAAGTTTCGTGTGAGCGGTGCGGCCATCTTCAGTTGGGGGCCCCTTTAGGCCCCTAGGTCCGCGTACTCGCAGATGCTGCGCACGCTCCAGGCCTTTTCGGTGCGCCGGGCGAGCCCCGCGAGCGTGCCGCCCGGCCCGAGCTCCCAGAATTCCGTGGCGCCGGCCGCGGCGGCCGACCTCATGCAGTCCTCCCAGAGGACCGGCGAGACCACCTGCCGGACAAGGGCGGACTTGATCTCGGCCGGGTCCGACACGGCCTTGCCCGTCGTGTTCGTGAACACGCGGAAGCGCGGCGCGGAAAAGGTGATGTCCGCGAGGAACGCCTCGAACGCCGCCCGGGCCGGCTCCATCAACTTGCTGTGGTACGCGCCTGCGACGTTGAGGGGGATCACCTTCTTCATGCCGCGCGCCTTCGCGGCCTCGATCGCCGCGGCGAGCGCGGCCTTCTCGCCCGAGATGATGATCTGGCCGGGTGCGTTGAAGTTGGCGGCCTCTACGCCCGTTGCCCGGCAGAGATCGAGCACCGCCTCGCGCGTCTCGCCGATCACGGCCGCCATGGAGCCCTCGCTCTTCTCGCACGCGGCCTGCATGAGGCGTCCGCGCTCGGCGACAATCCCGAGTCCCGTCGCGAAATCGAAGACGCCGGCAGCCGCATAGGCCGTCACCTCGCCGAGGCTGAGACCCAGGGCAAAGTCCACCTGGGGCAGCTTGCCCTTCTCCCGGAGCGCCTCGACGAGCGCGAGCCCGTGGACGAAGAGCGCCGGCTGGCAGACGCGGGTCTGGGTCAGCTCGGACTCGGGGCCCTCGAAGCTCACCTTCGCGATGTCCCATCCGAGCACGCGGTTGGCCTCGTCATAGAGGGCCTTTGCGCCCGCCGACGCCTCATGGAGGGACTTGCCCATGCCCACCTTTTGGGCGCCCTGCCCTGCGAATAATAGTGCCAGCACGATGTTACCTAAGTTGTTGAGAGTGAAAAATGTTCGAGTACAGCAGCCGCGCGGCAGTTTTACCTGGCACTCATCCCGCCACGATGACGGGATTTCGACTGCGGATCGGTAGATTTGATCCGTCGCGCGTTCGGGCGCAAGCTCACTCTGTGGGCGGAGGCCTTTGGCTTCAAATCGGACGCCCCGGCACGCGCACAAGTGTCCTCCATCGGTCTCCCCTTTAAGGCCAGGAGCAGCTAATATCTCGACTCAGGCATTCCTTGACTACGTGGGCGTCGGTGTCGGCCTCGACCTTGGGGTCGGCGTCGGCACCCGAGTCGGCGCAAGTGACGGCGTGACCGAAGGCGTCGGACTTGGCTTGGGAGTCGGACTCGGCCTTGGGGTAGGAGTAGGCAACCGCGTGGGAGTCGGCGTCGGGCTTACCGATGGTGTCGGACTAGGGAGGGGAACCTGGCTCGGCCTTGGGGTGGGCGTGGGTGCCCGCGTTGGCGTGGGCGACGGTGTTGGAGTTGGACTCGGCGTGGGGACCGGATTGAGCAGGTACGCATGGCTATTGTCCCCATTGGCGGTGATCTGGCCGAGGATGTTAACGCCGGTGGCTGTGGTCAGCGTGACGCCAGGAAGATTCACCAGGGAGTTGAGATCGCGCATGGCCCCGTTTTCGAAAATAAAGGCATGTCGAGATCCGCCGGTTGTATAGGATTGCCCGACGATCGTGCCGGCGTCGTTGATTCCTAGGGCGTAGCTCGTCGGCCCGCCGAAGCCTGTCAGCCCACCGAGCGTACCTAGATCTGTCATCGTGCCGTTGCTATAGCTGAATGCATGATAGTAGGGGTCGCCTTGCTCGAAGCCGGCGTAGCCCACGACCGTACCCGCGTTATTTATAGCCATGGCCACGCTAAAGTAGCCTCCGAGAGTGCCCAAATCAGTCATAATGCCATTGCTATAGCTGAACGCACGATCGTCGTGGTTCGCGTCCATGGAATCACCCACAATAGTGCCCGCATCATTGATGCCACTAGCCTCGCTGATGGCTCCGCCAAGTGTGCCAAGGTTGGTTACCGATCCGTTGCTGAAGCTGAACGCAAATGTGCTGTTTTCGACGTTATCGAAATAGACTCCAACGACGGTGCCCGAACTGTTGATGCCCGTTGCCTGGGATTCATCGGCGCCGAACGAGCCCAAGTTCGTGATTGTGCCGTTTTCGAACACGACGGCTACCCCCCCGGCTGAGCCGGAAGTAGCCGAAGAACCTGCAGCCGCGCCTTCACTGTTGATCGCATTGCCAAAACTGTACCCAGCGCTGAGGGCGCCCAAATCGGTCGTGGTTCCATTAACGTAGATGAAGGCGTGTACTGCCGCATTTCCCGGCAATTTGGCAGCACCCACTACTTGGCCTGCATCATTGATTCCTGCCGCGGAGCCATTGGCCAGATCGATCGCTGAATACGATTGGGCCCGTATTTTGGGAACTGCGATGCACAGAGTGAAAATGGAAACAATACCAAGGAGGGGCGAATTTGTATGAACGGCGAAGACTTTCATTAAAAATATGGAGCGGGCGTGGAATGCGGAACTGCCGTCCATGTTCGCTCTTTGAGCCACTTTATCGCACGTTGGACCCAAGAGTCGCTGCCCATCTAGTGGGGTGAAACCCCAATGGGATGGTGCGCAGCCCACCCCGGGCATCCAAAAATACCCCTGCATTGTAATCCCACCCTGTTGCACTGAACCCGGGCAACCGCCACTTCGCGGCGTCTGTGGACCCATCCGCCCGGAGCCCCTTATGATGGCCCATGGCCAAGGGGCGCATCCGGGCGAATGGCAGGCAAATCCAATCCCGCCCTTTCGCCAGGGGATTTCACCCCATGCATTTGGGGCGAACTTTTCGCTCTCCGGGGGGCCTAAGGCGTATCCGCAAGAACCACTCAATGCGGCAACGTCAGAAAACCCAGTAATCATATGAAAACCATCACACAGAAGGTCACGGACTCATCCAAGTCAGGCAACACGGACAAAATCGAGGGCAACGCCAAGGTATTCAGCGGGAAGGTGAAGGAGGACACCGGCAAGGTGTTCCGCAGCCCGACGCTCGAGGCCAAGGGAGACCTGGAACAGGACGCAGGCCACATCCAGAAGCAGGTCGGCGACGTGAAGAAAGCCTACGGCCAGTAAGCTAGCTTCGCATCACTGACTTCTCCATCGACCGCCAGCAATTCCCCGGAGCCTTCGAATCCAAGCCTGATGACGGGCGCCAGGCAGGCCCGCGTCAGAACTTCTTCATCTGCTTGAAATACTTGTCGTCGTCGTCGGGCTGGACGAAGTCCGGGATGAAGCTGCGGGGGGCGTCGATCGGCCTCGCGTCGACGCCCGAGGTCGACAGGCCGTGCGACAACTCGGGAAGCTCGACCGGCGCAAATCCGGCCAGGTCCGCGCCCGTGAAGCCCTTCACGGGCTGCGGGGCGGGCAGATCCAGGAGAGCAAGGTAGGGATTGGAGCCCTTGGCGTCGGCGAACGAGGCTGTGTCAACGGGCTGCAGCAGCGCCTCGGAGACGGGCCCTCCCTGCGCGATGTCCATGCCGGGAAGCGCGTCGGCATGCACCTTGCCCAGGTCGGCGCCGGAGAGGCCGTCCGCCTTCGACGACGTAAGAAGGAGGTCATGGTCCCGCGCCGATACCCACCCGCTCATGAAGGCGTCGAGCGGGTTGTAGACAGACTCGACCGGCTCCTTGGGACGCTCCTTCTCGCGCGTGTCCTCGATCGCGAGCGGGTCCTTCTCGAGGCGGATGCCCTTCTCGTCGGCCCTGATAAGGTCCGGGTCGCCCTTCAGGATCTCGTCCTTCTCCTTGGTGCGCGACGCCTGGCTGGATGTGTTCTTGTCCATGGCGTCCACCAGCCAGTTGCCCGTGCCGGTCTTCCTCTTCGCCGGGTCGAGCGTCGGATCCTTCTCCGAGCTGAGAAGACTCGGCACCTCAAGCCGGGTGGTGCCCGGCATGGGCCCCAGGTCCTTCATGTCCATCGCGGGGAGCACGGAGGCGGCGTCGGGCTGGCCGAGCGGCGACTTGATCGCCGCGAGGTCCTTCTTCGCCGCGGAGATGGAGTCGCTGGCGGGGGCCGCCGCGTCGTCGGCGCGCGCGAAAGGCGCCAGCGCCAGGATGAGGAGCGTTCCCGAGAGTCGCATCGCGGTCCGGGCGCCGGCCCCTAACTCTTGATGAAGATGCCCTTCAGGTTCATCTCGAGCTGCTGGGGGTTGGGCGAGAAGCGCACCCCGTCGGCCTTGCTGATCTTCCCGGCCTTGATGAGCCGGTAGAGGTCCTTGTTGAAGGAGAAGCTGGCCCCGTCAAGGCCGCCCTCGAGCAGCGTGTTGATCTTGTCGAAGTGGCCCTCGAGGATGAGGTTTCGGATCGTCGCGTCGGTGTTGAGCACCTCGTTGGCGGGGACGCGGCCGCCGCCCTCGAGGCTCGGGACGAGCTTCTGGCAGATGAAGCCCCGGATCGATCCCGCGATCTGCCGGCGGGCCTGCGCCATCTGCTCCGGCGGGAAGAACTCGAACAGGCGGGTGAGCGACTGGGCCACGGTCGCGGCGTGCATCGTCGAGAACACCAGGTGCCCCGTCTCGGCGGCCGAGATGGCGGTCTCGAAGGTCTCCCTGTCGCGCATCTCACCGATCAGGATGATGTCGGGGTTCTGGCGCAGCACGGACTTGATCGCCAGCTCGAAGGTCGGCACGTCGAGGCCGATCTCGCGCTGCTGGAACACGCTCTTGTCGTCCTGGAACGTGTACTCGATCGGGTCCTCGATCGTCACGATGTGCTTGTCCATGTTCGCGTTGATCCAGTTGAGCATGGCCGCCATCGTGGAGCTCTTGCCGGAGCCGGTCGCCCCGCAGACGAGCAGAATGCCGTCCTTGGCGTTCGCGAGCTTGAGGAGCGGCTCCGACTGGAGCCCGAGGTCCTCGAAGTTGGGGACGCGGCTCTTGATGTGCCGGAAGACGATGCTCACGAGGCCGCGCTGGTGGAAGGCGTTCACGCGGAAGCGCCCGACGCCCTCGAAGGAGTACGCGAAGTCGATCTGGCCCATGTCGTCCCAGCGCTTGCGGAAGATCTCGGGCACGTGCTCGTCGACGAACGACTGCGCCTCCGGGCTCGAGATCGGGTCCATGTCGACGGGTTTCAGCCGGTTGGATATCCGCACGTAGCCGGGCTTGTTCGCCTTGATCACGATGTCGCTCGCGCCGCTCTCGACCGCGAGCTTGAGCAGGTCGTTGAATATCTCGGTATGAGGGGTGACGGCGTTCATGGTCAGAATAGCATTGCTCTGGATTTTGTAGCTTGGCGTGCTCGACGCGGCAAGGCATCTTTGCCCTGCTCCCCGGAGCCTCCACCATGAAGCCACGCCCCCTCACAGGCGCAATCACCGCCCTCGCAACCCCCTTCCGCGGGAAGGCCGTTTCGTTTGCGGACCTGAAAAGGCTGGTCGAGCACCAGATCCGGGGCGGCATCGACGGGGTGGTCCCCGTCGGCACCACCGGCGAGTCCCCCACCCTCACCTCCGAGGAGCACCTGGACGTCATCCGCGCGACGATCGAGTTCGTCCGCGGCAGGATCCCCGTGATCGCGGGGACCGGCTCCAACTCGACCGCCGAGGCGCTCGAGTACACGCGCCTCTCCGACGAGGCGGGGGCCGACGCCGTCCTCGTCGTCACGCCCTACTACAACAAGCCGAGCCAGGAGGGCCTGTTCCGCCACTACTCGGCAATCGCCGAGGCGACCGACCTGCCGATCATCCTCTACTCCGTGCCGTCGCGCTGCGGCGTCGAGATCGGCGTGCCGCTGGTCGAGCGCCTGCGCTCCAAGTATTCCCACGTGCGCTGGATCAAGGAGGCGGGCGGTTCGGTGGACCGCGTCGACCAGATGAAGCGGGCCATGGGCGACGACATCGTGGTCCTCTCCGGCGACGACTCGCTCACGCTCCCCTTCATGGCGAGCGGCGCCGAGGGCGTGATCAGCGTCGCCGCGAACCTGGTGCCGCGGGAGGTGAGCCAGATGGTGCACCTCGCCCTGGAGGACAAGTTCGAGAAGGCCGGCCGGCTCCACCGCAGGCTCTTCCCGCTCTTCAAGGCCCTCTTCATCGACCCGAACCCCGTGCCGCTCAAGGCGGCGCTCGCGAAGGCGAAGATCATCGGCAGCGAGGCCGTGCGCCTGCCCCTCTGCCCCATGGAACCCGCAAACCGCGCCATCCTCGCGAAGGCCGTGGCCGGCCTGCGGCGCCGCTGACGCCATGGCGCTCTCGATCCTGCTGAACGGGGCCCGGGGCCGGATGGGCGCGGCCGTCGCCGCGGCCGCGCCGGGGATGGGCGTCACCGTGGCCGCCTCGATCGACCAGGGGGACGACCTGGCCGCAGCCCTCGGCTCCGCGGACGTGGTCGTCGACTTCAGCTCCGCGAAGGCGACCCGGGCCCTGCTCGAGCTCGCCGCCCAGAAGGGAAAGCCGGTCGTCATCGGGACGACGGGCCACGCGCCCGAGGAGAAGAAGGCGCTCCTCGCCCTCGCCGCCCGCGTGCCGTGCGTCTGGTCGGGCAACTATTCGGTCGGCGTCAACCTGCTCTTCGCCCTCACGAGGCGGGCGTCCCGCACCCTGGGCGAGGACTACGACGCCGAGATCCTCGAGATGCACCACAGGATGAAGGTCGACGCGCCGAGCGGCACGGCGGCCCGCCTGGTCGAGATCATCCTCGAGGAGCGAAAGCTCGACCGGGGCGCCCTGCGCCACGGGCGGGAGGGCATCACCGGCGAGCGCCCCCGCTCCGAGGTGGGCATCCACTCGCTGCGGGGAGGCGACGTGATCGGCGACCACACGGTCATCTTCGCCGGGAAGGGCGAGAGGCTGGAGCTCACCCACCGCGCCAGCGACCGCACCGTCTTCGCGAACGGGGCCCTGCGGGCCGCCCTGTGGGTCGTCGGCAAGAAGCCGGGCGTCTACGACATGCAGGACGTGCTCGGGCTCTCATGACCCGATGATCACCTCGATCCGAGGAACCCTGACCGAGTCGGGCCTCGTCCGCGCCGTCGTCGAGGTCGACGGCTTCGGCTACGAGATCCATGTGCCCGTCACGACCGCCGAGCGCCTCCCGGCCGTGGGCAGCACGGTCCGGCTCCACACCCTTGTCATCTACCGGGAGGATTCGCAGACACTCTACGGATTCGCGACCGCCGAGGACCGCGACTTCTTCCGCATGATGATCGAGAACGTGACCGGCATCGGCCCGAAGATGGCGCTCTCCATCATGAGCCGGCTGTCCTTGCCGCTCCTGCAGGGCGCCATCCGCTCGGGAGACATCGCCTCCCTGGCCAAGGTCCCCGGCATCGGCAAGAAGACCGCCGAGAGGCTGGTCGTGGAGCTCAAGGGGCGGGTCGGCTCCGCCGACGCGCCGGCCCCGTCCCTCTCGCAGCCCGGCGGCGCCCACTCCGGAAGGTCGACCCACGCCGACGCCGTGGCGGCGCTGGCGGCCCTGGGCTACAAGCTTGCCGACGCGGACGAGGCGGTGCGCCGGGCATCGCTCGCCCTGGGGGCCGAGGCGACGACCGAGGCCCTGATCCGCAAGTCCCTGGGCTGAAGCCCGGGACCTAGCGCTGGAAGCGGAACGCGGTCATCTCGGCCGGCTCCTGGGTCCCGTGGGCGGCCTGCGGGTCGGCCATCACCGCCTCCTTCAGGTCCGCCTTGGGATTCATGAGGAAGTCGGCGTCCGCGAGCGAGGCGACGGGCGCCAGGCGGATGTCGCCGATCCAGTTGAGCTGGGCCACCTGCGCGGGGGCCTGCTCGGAGGACGCTCGGACAAAGAACACGGGCTTCATCGAGGCCGAGTCGTCGTAGAGGCCGGCGCCCGCCGGCCTCGCGCGCTCGTGCGCCGCGGACGCGGTCACGGAAGCCGCGGCGGCCGGGGCCGGGGCCACGCGGCTGCGCAGGCCGACAAAGGCCAGGGCGACCACGGCGGCCGCGGCCATGCCGGCGACAAACGGGGCCAGCCGCCAGGCGCTCGGCGCCGGGAAGACGATGAGGCTCGGGTCCGTCTGCGCCATCGAGGCCGTGTAGGTCTCCTCCGAGAGCCTCGAGCACGCCTTCTGCATCTTGCAGTACTGGTCGTGGACCTCGCGGCGGCGCGGGTCGGCGGCCACCTCGGCCTCAAGCCGCACGGCGTCCTGAGCGCTGATCTCGCGGTCGACGTAGAGGTTGAGGAGTTCGAGGAATTCCCGGTCGTTCATTTGAAGTCTTCTCCGAGTTTAGAACGCAGGCTTTCCCGCGCCCTGGCAATCCGGCTTTTGACCGTCCCGATGGAGATGCCCAGGATGGCGGCGATCTCCTCGTACGACTGGTTCTTCACGTTTCGCAAGACCAAGATCTCCCGGTGCTTAGCGCCGAGGCGGTCCATGCCGCTGCCGATCCTAGACACGAACTCGCGGGTCACCGTGATGTCGTCGGGCGTCTCGACCTCGGCCGGGATCACCTCGGCCAGAGTCGTGGAGTTGTCGGGGCCCATCGGGGCGTCGAAGGACACGGACTTGTCCCTCTTGCGGCGCCACCAGTACCAGTAGCGGTTGCGGGCGAGGTTGGTCGCAATCTGGTAGAGCCAGGTCGAGAACGCCGACTCCCCGCGGAAGTTCGCCAGGCCCCGGTGCGCCCTTATAAAGGCATCCTGGGTAACCTCTTCGGCATCCTGGGCGTTGCGCAGGAGCTGGTTCACCATCGAGAAGATGCGGTCCCAGTACCGGGTCACCATCTCGTCAAACGCGGACGCGTCGCCGCTCTTGAAGCGGTCGACAAGAATACGGTCCAGGGTCACCTCTTGAGCTTTGGTCGACATGCGGTCTTCCGAGCTCTGACGGGCAAATTTTTGAATTGTTCCCAATGATTGAATGGCGTGTGCCGTGTTAACAAATGGGCTCCTCGGTCAGGGTCAACGTCTTCGACCATTTCCCCGGCCGAATCCACCCCCGCCCCGGGTGCAATCCCGGGGCCAAGGCCCCTGCGCCCCCGGGTTGTAAATTTAAAAAAGTTGTAAGATTTTGACTTGCGAAACCAGCCTGCCGGACGCTTAAACGCTGCCGTTTGGGTACCCCGAGAATGCTTCCTGATGTCGATTTCGACAGCCCGCCGGCTGTGGCGGACTTCGTGAGGGCCGAGTTCGGGAAGCTCTACCCCGCAGCGAGCCCGAAGGTGCTCATGAGGCTCTTCAGCGACGTCGAGGCCCTGTTCGAGGGCCGGACGCCGGACTTCGCGCCCATCGACCTGAAGTACCACAATTTCCGGCACACCCTGATGGCCACCGTGTGCATGGCCCAGATCCTCGAGGGCGAGTTCTCCTCGGACGGCGATGGCAAGCTCTCGCCGAGGGACTTCGAGCTGGCGATCGCCGGGGTGCTCCTGCACGACTCGGGTTACCTGAAGCTGAAGAGCGACACGAAGGGGACGGGGGCCAAGTACACCTACTGCCACATCCTGAGGAGCTGCGCCTTCGCCGCCTCCTACCTGCCGCAGCTCGGCGCCACCGACATCGAGATCGACAGCGTCCTCTCCGCGATCAACTGCACCGGCCCGCACTCCGAGATCGGGCGCCTGCACTTCCGCAACTCCGTCAGCCGGGTGGTCGGGTGCGCGCTGGCGACCGCGGACTACCTGGGGCAGCTGGCCGACCCCCTCTATCCCGACAAGCTCGGCGAACTCTACGCCGAGTTCTGCGAGTCCGACGACTACGCCAATGTCCCCCTTTCGAAGCGCGCCTTCAAGTCCGAGGAGGACCTGATCTGCCGCACGCCGGGATTCTGGGTCCATTTCGTGAAGCCCAAGCTGGAGACCGACTTCCAGTCGGTCTACCGCTTCCTGGACAAGCCGCTCGGCTCCGGGAGAAACGGCTACCTCGCCGCGGTCGAGGAGAACTTCGCCAGGATCGAGGGCCGGATCGCCGAGATCAAATCCGCGGCCCGGTAGGGCCGGGGCGGGACGTCGGGTCCCTTTGGACTTGCGGCGGCGCGAGAATCACAGGTACAACCCTCCTCTCAACACGCTCTTTACGAGAGTTGATTCTCGCGTGGTCGGCCCGGTGCCCCGCGCGACACTCAACGGTTCGCTTTTCGTGGGGGGAACGGGACACGGCAGGCGCGGGGCATGAGGCCCCCGCCGCGGGGTCCCCACAATTTTTCGGGTTGGTAGCTCAATGGTTAGAGCAGTTGCCTTTTAAGCAATTGGTTCTGGGTTCGAGTCCCAGCCAGCCCACCACCTTCACTCGACCCAGAGGACGCACCTCCCGCGCATGCACCGCCTTGTCATCATCGAGGACCAGACCGCAGTCCGCGAGATGATGGCCGACATCCTGGCAAGGGACAGCAGCTACGAGCTGGTGGGCCAGTGCGGGGAGGGCCACGCGGGCCTGCGCATGTGCCTCGAGCTAAAGCCCGACCTGGTGGTCCTGGACGCCAAGCTGCCGGGGCTGAACGGCGCCGAGCTCCTGCGCCGGCTGGCCCGCAGGCTCCCGGCGCTTAGGGTCCTCGTCTTCTCCGGCCACGAGAACCCCGTCGTCGTGCGCCAGATGCTGGAGGCCGGGGCGCATGGGTTCGTCGGGAAGACCGCCGGCGTCGCGGAGTTCAAGAGGGGCCTGGCCGCCATCGCATTGGGGGGCACGTACTTTGGGCCCGCGATCGCGAGCGTGCTGCGCAAGGCCGCCGCCAACCCGGGGTCGGGCGCTCCGCCCGACCTCCTGACCGGGCGCGAGCGCGAGGTCCTCCAGCTGGTCGCCGAGGGCCACAGCACGAAGGCGGTCGCGGCGAGGCTCGGAATCAGCGCAAAGACGGCGGACAACCACCGCACGAACCTCATGCGCAAGCTCGACATCCACGACGTGGCGAGCCTCACCCGGCACGCCCTGGAGCACGGCCACGTCGAGCACCGGGGACTGGGGTGAATTCCCCCCGTTAATTTCTTGCGGCGAACCGAAGTTTGCCCAAAAACAACAAGTTCCCTTTAGTTTTCAAATCATCCACATGAAATTAGCCTCCAAGTCGCTCTGCATCGTTGCCGCCTCTGCCGCCGTCATTTTCGCCGGCTGCGCGAAGAAGCCGATACGTCCGGACCCGAGCTCGACGGCGCTTGGACCGCAGAGCGGCGGCGGCGCCGGCCTGGCCCCGACCGCGGTCGACGTCGCCCCCGACACGTCGCTGCAGTCGCGCGACCCGAACATCGTGGAGGACGCCAACTCGATCCGCGGGCTCCTGCAGCCCGTCTACTTCGCCTTTGACCGCGACGTCATCACCGCCGCCGAGCGCCCGAAGCTCCAGGCCGCGAAGGACTACCTCGACAAGAATCCCCAGCAGCACCTTCTGATCGAGGGCCACTGCGACTGGCGCGGCACCTCCGAGTACAACCTCGGGCTGGGCGACCACCGCGCGGGCGCCGCCAAGAAGTACCTCGTCTCCATCGGCGTCCCCGCCGACAAGATCGAGACCAACTCCAAGGGCAGCGAAGAGGCCAAGAAGAACGCCGACGACGCGACCATGGCCAAGGACCGCCGCGACGAGATCGTCATCCTCAAGAAGTCGTAATTCCGGATAGGATACGCTTCGCGGTCTCGATCCCCTTCCTCATCACGTCGAGGTTGAAGCTCTCGTTGGGCGCGTGAAGGTTGTCCTCGGGCAGGAAGAGCCCGAGCATGACCGAGTCGAGGCC
>CAZDZL010000013.1:0-76318 GCA_964509885.1 uncultured Opitutaceae bacterium
AGCACCTTGTCGCCCTTGATGACGATGGCGGAGTCGAGCGAGCCCCCCTTGATCTTGCCGAGCTTCAGGAGCGCCTCGATGTCCTCGTAGATCGTGAACGTGCGCGCGGGCGCGATCTGGGCGAGGTAGGACTCGGGGTCGATGGAGAGCGAGAGGTGCTGGGTGTGGATCCCGCGGTCGTCGGCCGACGTGCAGGAAATCTTCAGGCCGTCGTGCGGCAGCGCGATGATGGACGAGTTGCCCTTGGTCACCGAGATCGGCGCGTCGAGCGCGTAGTACTCCCGGTCCTTGTCCTGCTCGACGGGCTCGCCCTCAAGGATGAGGTTCGCGTACGGCCGGGCCGAGCCGTCCATGATCGGGGGCTCCGAGGCGTTCATCTCGACCAGCACGTTGTCGACGCCGCAGCCGCTGAGCGCGGAGAGGACGTGCTCAACCGTGTGGATCTTGACGTGGCCGGACTGGATCGTCGTCGCCCGGACAAGGTCCGTCACGTGGTCCACCCTGGGCTGTATCTCGGGGGACCCGCTCAGGTCGGTGCGCTTGAAGATGACCCCGTGGTTCACGGCCGCCGGCCGGATCGTGAGCGTCACGGCCTCCCCGGTGTGCAAAGCGTTGCCCTTGATCGTTACAGCGCGCGTCAGGGTCCGTTGCTTCATGGGGCGTCCGGCAGTGTCGGCAAGGCGTGCGGGTCAGCGCAAGCGCGGAGAATTGGCGGTGGGTGGCCCCAAGGGGGCCGCTCGAGGACCGGCAGCGACGATCTGGGATGTTTGACCCAACTCTCCTCCCAAGCTCGGGCTGAAATTTGCGGAACTCACCCAGCTCCGAACCAACATTGCAAGACGGTCTTGGGAAGCCGCATGTGTAACCCATTTACCCCAAAATGCTAACAAACTGGGCTCTCGGCTTGGCACGGCCAGAGCAAGGGTACGCGGGCCACCCTGCTCCCCACGAACCCCATGAAAATCACCCCAGCCTTCGCGGTCGTCCTCATGTCCTTGTCAGGCGGCGCGGCGGCGCTCCCATCGGCGCAGGCCGCGGACGCCGTGGCCATCTCGTCCCGGACTTCGGCCGACTACGTCCGGCCCCGCGGGCCCGACGGGTCCCCTAGGCCCGAGACATATGCCTTCGGCGACGGCGGGTATTGGGGCGGCCCATTGAGCGACCGCACCATCGACCGGCTCAAGTTCACGGAGATCGCCCGGGACATCGCGGGTCCCCTCGCCCAACAGAATTACATTCCCAGCAAGAACGCCGGGACGACAAAGCTCCTGGTCATGGTGTACTGGGGCACCACGATCCCCACCCTCGGCCCCCAGGAATCCGCGACCCTCCAAAACGTCGCCGATGCCGAGAAGCAACTCCAGATTGCCTATGCGAGGCAGGTTCACCGGGGACTCGGCAAGGGGGAGGAGCACTACGAATGGGACAATCTCATGGCGGCCCTCATGGCTGAGGGGGCGCAGGAGTCCGTCCGGGACAAGGCGGACGGCCTGAACGCGATGCTGCTCGGATACGACTCCCTGTGGGACAGCACCTTTGGCGCGCCCTCGGCCTCCCCGCTGGAGCACGAGCGGCGCGACATGCTGAGTGAGCTGGAGGAGGAGCGCTACTTCGTGATCCTGATGGCCTATGACTTCCAGCTGATGTGGCGGGAGAAGAAGCACAAGCTTCTATGGGAAACCCGGTTCAGCGTGAGCGAGCGACGCATGGAATTCGACCGCGTCCTGCCGGCGCTCGCGCTGCAGGCCTCGACGTATTTTGGGAGGGACAGCAAGGGCTTGGTCCACGATGAGATCCCCGTGGGGCACGTTGACATCGGATTGGTAAAGTCGCTTGGGCCCGTGCCTGAAAAATGAGGATCGGGCGGACCGGATGACATGGGGCCCTCGAAGATGGGACCCCGGGGAGGCACCGGGGGCGGCGGGCCAGGTACAGCCGCCGGAAAGCGAGACTGGGGCGCGAGCGCTCGGCGCGGTCGGCTTGACAGCCGGGGCGTCGTCCTTAGGACTGAACCTTCCCGCACACGAAACGACCCCTCCGATCCGCCACGCAGCCATGCCCGCAGCCAACGACATACGCAAAGGTCAGGTAATCAAGCATAACGGCGAGCCCCACCTCGTCATGGAGACCCAGCACCGCACGCCCGGCAACCTGCGCGCGTTCGTGCAGGTGAAGATGCGAAACCTGCGCTACGGCAAGGCGCTGGACCAGCGCTTCGCGTCGACCGACACGATCGAGGTGCTCCCCACCGACCGCAGGACGCTCGAGTTCAGCTACGCGGACCGCGACTCCTTCGCCTTCATCGACCCGACGACCTTCGACCAGATCGAGATCACCGCCGAGACGCTCGGCGACGTGAAGAACTACCTGACGGCGGGCGGCAAGGTGGACGTCCTCTTCGTGAACGAGAAGCCCCTCACGGTCGAGCTGCCCTCGGCGGTCAACCTGAAGGTCATCGAGTCGGCCGACGGGATCCGCGGCGACACGACCAGCAACGTGCAGAAGCCCGCGAAGCTCGAGACCGGCCTCGTTATCCAGGTGCCCCTCTTCGTCAAGGAAGGCGAGATGGTGCGGGTCGGGACCGCCGACGGCACCTACCTCGGCCGCGCCTGACCCCTCAGGCCAGCCGCGCCCAGAGCACCTTCAGGTAGCGGCTCTCGAGGCAGTTTGAGAACACCGGGTGGTCCGGCCCCGGGCCCGTGCGGTCCAGGAACTGGAGCCTTCGGCCCAGACGGTGCGCGGCCTTGATCACGTGCTGCTCGAAGTCCTCTAGGCTCAGGAGCCCCGAGCAGGAGCAGGTGACGAAGATGCCTCCCGGCTTCACAAGGCCGATCGAGAGCTGGTTCAGGTCCTCGTACTTCTGGCGGCCCTCCCAGTTGCCGTGGGCGTCCCGCGTGAAGATGAACTTCGGCGGGTCGAGGACGACCAGGTCCCAGGACTCCTTGTTCTGGAACATCTGCCTCGCGTAGGCGAACGCGTCCGCGTGGACGAAGCTCAGGCGCACCTGGTTCAGGTTCGCATTGCGCCGGGCCTGGGCGATCGACACCTCGTCCAGGTCGACGCTCGTCACCTCCCCCGCCCCTCCGAGCACCTTGGCGCACAGGGAGAATCCCCCCGTGTAGCAGCAGAGGTCGAGCACGCGGGCGCCCTTGGCGAACTGGGCGACCCGCTTCCTGTTCTCGCGCTGGTCGCAGAAGAAGCCCGTCTTGTGGCCCTCCTCGAAGTTGACCTCGTAGCGCACGCCGTTCTCGCGGATCTTGACCGAGCGCGGCGCCGCGGCATTCGTCTCGTTGAAGGTCGAGGGCTTTATGCCCTCGAGGCTGCCGAGGTCGTGGTCCACCTGGACCCGGGCAAACTTCGTTCCGGCGAGCTCGTGCAGGAGCGGCAGCCACTTGGGGAGGCGCTGGGCGATGCCGAGCGAGAACACCTCGCAGAGGAGCACGTCGCCGTAGCGGTCGATCGTGAGCCCGGAGAGGCCGTCGCCGTCCGAGTTGACGAGGCGGTAGGCGTCCGTCTCGGCGTCCAGCTTGAAGAGGTCCCTGCGGAGCGCCACCGCCCGGCGGATCGCCCCGTCGAAGTAGTCCTCGCCGATCGGCCCCGCGCCGTGCGCGACCACACGCAGCGGGATCTTGGCCCGGGGGTTGAAGAGGCCGGCGCCCACCGGCTCTCCGTTCTTGTCGAAGACGGACACCCAGTCGCCCGGGCGCGCGTCCGGCGACACCTCGCCGAGCAGCCTCGGGAAGATCGCCGGCTGGAAGGTGACGTACTTGAGCTGCGCCCAGGGCCTAGGCCAGGACGAACGGTCGACCACGGGGCGGAAACGCCGGCTGCCGTCAGGCCACCCGCTCGACTATGGCCGGGGGCGGCGTCGGCCGCTTGGGCGCGAGGCGGTAGGCGTTCTTGAAGAACTCGAGCGCCTGCTCGAGCTTCGCCTCGTCGTTGTAGTGGATCATCATGAGCGGCTCGCCCTGCTTCACCTGGGTGCCGACCTTCTTGATCTCGGAGACGCCGACGGAATGGTCGATCTTGTCGTGCGGGTGCTCCTTGCCGGCGCCAAGCAGGTGCACGCCGCGGGCGATCATCGCCGCGTTGATGGTGTGCACGTAGCCGCGCTTCGGGGCGGGAAGCTTCCTGATGTGGCGCGCCTGCGGGAACTTCTCGGGGTGGTCGATGTACGAGGTGTCGCCGCCCTGGGCCCTCACGAGCTCCTTGAACTTCTCGAGAGCCGAGCCGTCGGTCAGGTGGCGCTGGACGGTCTGCTTCGCCGAAAGGGTCGAGCCCGCGACGCCCGCCAGCCGGACGATCTCCATGCCGAGCTTGAGGACGAGCTCCTTCACGTCCTCGGGTCCCTCTCCGCGCAGGAGCTGGATCGCCTCCTTGACCTCTAGGGCCGTCCCGACGGAATCCCCCAGGGGCTGGTTCATGTCCGTCACCAGGGCCACGCAGCGGCGCTTCATGGAGCGGCCGACGCGGGTCATGGAGCGGGCCAGCTGCTTAGCCTGCTCCAAGTCCTTGATGAAAGAGCCGTTACCCCATTTGACATCGATCACGAGGCCCTCGGCGCCCTCGGCCAGCTTCTTGGAGAGGACGCTTCCCGTGATGAGGGGCAGGCTCGGGATCGTGCCCGTGTCCTTGCGCAGCTCGTAGAGCTTGGCGTCCGCGGGGGCCAGGTCCTCGTTCTGGGCGATGATGGCGCCGCCGATCTTGGCCAGCTGCTGGGCGAACTGCTCGTTCGACATGTGGCCCTTGAACCCGGGGATGGCCGCGAGCTTCTCCAGGGTGTTGATGACGAAGTCGTGCTCGACGCCGCACATCATCGGGACGACGACGCCGGACGCCATGGCCAAGGGCACGAGGACGAGCGAGGTCTTGTCGCCGACCCCCCCCGTCGAGTACTTGTCGATCTTGGGCTTGGCAATGTGGGAAAGATCTATCACTTCGCCACTTAGCATCATTTCCTCGGTCAGGTCCGCGGTTTCCTGGGCCGACATCCCCGAGAAGTAGATCGCCATGGCCAGGGCCGCCAGCTGGTGCAGCGGCATCTCCCCGTCCAGCGTGCTGTCGATGATGTAGCGGATCTCCTCCTGGGTGAACTCCCCCCCGTCCCTCTTCTTCTCAATCAGGAAATTAAACGTGGGCTTGATGAAGCGCCGGGCTGGGATGGTGCGTTTGCTCGTCATGGAGTAGATGGGCGTAGAGGAAGGGGTCCCCGAATCGGGGAAAGCGTACGAGCCGATACGATTCTGTTAAAATGTCGAGCCAAAACGGCCCATAGAGTCCGCGCTTGCGCCTGCTGGCGGCAGGGGGGTTTAGTGCCCCGATGCACCTGGCATTCGACTTGATAGGCGAGCTGGAAAGGGCCCTGGAGGGGGCCGCCCTGGCCGCCGGCGTCGAGCCCGGGACCTTCGAGCCCGGGGTCAGGACCTCCGACCCCCGCCACGGGGATTTCCAGGCCAACGGGGTGCTCGGCGCCGCCAAGAGGGCCGGAAAGCCCCCCCGCCCGCTCGCCGAGGCCCTCGTCGCCGCCCTGCCGGCGGACGTCCGGGACGCCTTCGACGTCTCGGTCGCCGGCCCGGGCTTCATCAACTTCACGGCCCGGCCGGCCATGCTCCTCGCCTGGCTGAAGGCCCACGACTCGAGGCAGGGCCTGGTCACGGGGGCCTCCGCGGCCCACAGGGGCGAGACCTGGGTCGTCGACTACAGCTCCCCCAACGCGGCCAAGCAGATGCACGTCGGCCACCTGCGCTCCGCGGTCATCGGCGAGGCCATCTGCCGGATCATCGCCTTCACCGGGGCGCGCGTCGTGCGCGACAACCACATCGGCGACTGGGGCACGCAGTACGGCAAGCTCATCTGGGCCTGCAAGCGCCACTTGGACGAGGCCGCGCTCGCGCGCGACCCCATCGAGGAGTTCGAGCGCCTGTACAAGCTCGGCAGCGCCGCAGCCGAGTCCGACCCCGCGGTCATGGAGGAGGCCCGCGCCGAGCTCGTCAGGCTCCAGGCCGGCGACCCCGGGAGCCTCGCCCTCTGGAGGCGGATCAACGGGGCGAGCCTGGCGGCGTTCCAGAGGATCTACGACAGGCTCGGCATCCGCTTCGACGAGACGCTCGGGGAGAGCTTCTACAACGACAAGGTCGAGCGGGTCTACGCCGAGCTCGCGGCCGACGGCATATCCCAGATGAGCGAGGGCGCCCAGGTGGTGTTCCACCCCGAGCACCCGAGGTTCAAGTCCCAGCCGATGATCGTGCGCAAGTCGGACGGCGCGGCCAACTACGCGACGACCGACCTGGCGACGATCCTCTACCGCGCCGAGCACTTCAGGGCGAACTGCATCCTCTACGTCGTCGACAAGCGCCAGGGGGACCACTTCGAGCAGCTCTTCCTGACGGCCCGCAAGTGGTTCGCCGCCCGCGGGCGGCCCGTGCCGCGGATGGAGCACGTGGACTTCGGGACCGTGCTCGGCGAGAACGGCAAGCCGCTGAAGACCCGGGAGGGCGACAACATCAAGCTGAGGGACCTCCTCGACGAGGCGGCCGAGCGGGCCTTCGCTCTCGTCACCAGCAAGAGCCCGGACTTCCCCGAGGTCGAGCGCCGCAGGATCGCCGAGGTCGTCGGCACGGGCTCCGTCCAGTACGCGGACCTTTCCCAGAACCGGGCGAGCGACTACCTCTTCTCCTGGGACAAGATGATCTCCCTCGACGGCAACACCGCGGCCTACCTGCTCTACGCGATCGCGCGGATCCGCTCCATCTTCCGGCGCCACGGGCTCGCGTGCGGCGACCCCGCGGCGGAGTCCGGGGCCGACGCGTTCCAGACGCCGGGCGAGGCCGCGCTCGCCCGGAGGCTCGTCAAGTTCGCCGACGCCATCCGCCTCGCGGCCGAGACGCTCTCCCCCCACTTCCTCTGCCTCTACCTCTACGAGCTCGCGGGGGAGTTCAGCACGTTCTACAGCGCCGACAAGGTGATCGTCGACGACCCCGTCGTGCGGGCGCGACGCCTGCTGCTCTGCGCGCGCACGCTCCTCATGCTGGAGACGGGCCTGGAGCTCCTCGGCCTGCGCACGCTGGAGCGGATGTAGATCAAAACGCGCTTGCCGACGCCGCCCCCGGCAACCACCCTGCCCCACGCATGGCCACGCAGGAGTACTACATTCGCGAGGCCTCTGAAAACGAGGCGCGGGGACCGTTCAACATGGAGCAGCTGGTCTCGCTCGCCGAGACGGGCCAGGTGACCCCGGAGACGCTCTGGTACGACCCGGCCCTGGAGGACTGGGCCCAGATCGCCTCGAGCGACGACCTGAAGGCGGCGATCTTCCCGGAGAAGAGGAAGCTGCGCATGAAGGTGAAGGAGGCCGTCCCCACGACGAAGCAGTCGGACTCGATGGCGCCCATCACGGTCGAGGACATGCTCGCGGGCGCCGAGGGGCGCACGTCCGAGACGAAGGACAAGATCGACCCGAGGATCATGCAGGCCCACGCCGCGAGGATCGGCATGTGGTCGGCCGTCGTCTGCATGGTGCTCGCCGCCGCAGGCGAGATCCTGCCGGTCGCGGACGCCATCGCCGCGATGGACGTGGGCAAGATCCTCGCCCAGCCGCTCGTCTTCCTCGGCGCCGCCGACCTCTTCATGGCGGTGATGCTGGGCCTCGGCGTCGTGCAGTTCTACCCGATGGTGCGCTTCCGCGCGTCGCTCGGCCTCGGCCTCTTCGGCTTCATGTTCTTCGTCCTCGGGACCCCCATGGCGCTCCTCGCTGAGGCCGCGGGGGCCGTGGGCTTGTACCTGGCCACGGTCTGGATCGACATGATGCCCGTCCTCGTCGTGTCCGCGCTCGGGGTCCTCGGGTCGGCGGCGACGGCGTACTTCCTGCTGTCGAGCTGACCGCGAAATGGCGCTCCTGGGCACTCGCAGCAGGCTCGGGCGCCTCTGGAACCAGGACATCTGGCAGGCCTCCATCCTCAACGAGCGCTCCCCCCGGGGGTGGCTCTATGCCTCCCTGCGGGTCGTCTCGACCATGGCGACGACGTTCACCGAGACGAAGACGGCCAGCCGGGCGGCGGACCTGAGCTTCAGCTCCCTGCTCGGCCTCGGGCCCCTGATCGCCATCGGCATGCTCGTCGCCTCGACCCTGTTCGGGCAGAACAACCCGAACCTGGCCGTCGACGCGCTCAACCGGCTGATCACCTTCGTCGCGCCGCAGCTCTACCAGTACGAGAGCCTGGACAACGGGGGCAAGGTCCCCGTCAACCCGCAGCTCGTGGAGATGATCAACGGCTTCATCAAGGGCGCCCGCTCCGGCACCGCCGGCGTCGTCGGCGCCATCCTGCTGGTCGTGATCGTCCTCTTCCTCTTCAAGTCGATCGAGGACGCCTTCAACGACATCTGGGGCGTCAGGCGGGGGCGCACGCTCCTCATGCGCGTGGCCTTCTACTGGACCGTCCTGACGCTCGGCGGCGTCCTCTTCTTCGCCGCCGTGGCGCTCCTCGGGGCCGGCGCCTTCGCGAACGTGTTCGTCGGCAGGCTCCCCTTCGGCTCCGAGATCGTGCGCATGCTGCGCTGGTCGCTGCCGTCCTTCTCCTTCCTGGTCCTCGTCTGCGTGCTGGCGGTCTTCTACCGGGCCATCCCGAACACGAAGGTGAAGTGGGGTGCGGCGGCGGCGGGCGCGTTCGCGGTGGCGCTCCTCCTTACGGCGAACAACTTCCTGCAGTTCCTCTACATGGAGCGCGTGCTGCTGACGCGCAGCCTCTTCGGCTCCCTGGGGATCATCCCGGTCCTGATGTTCGGGCTGTGGATATTCTGGATCTTCGTCCTCATCGGGGGCCAGATCAGCTACGCCGTCCAGAACGTCCACGTGCGCAACAGCAGGCTCGCGTGGGGCAGCCTGAGCGACGCGAACCGCGAGCGCCTCTCGCTCGGCGTCCTGATGGCGATCTGCCGGCGCTTCCACGCCTCCGGGCCGCCGATATCCGGCTCGGAGCTCGCGGCCGCGGTGCGCCTGCCGACCCAGGTCCTGAACGAGTGCCTGAACCGGATCGTCGCCGCGGGGTTCGTGATGGCCGTGCCGCCGCCCGTGGGCTCCAGGTCGACGGACGTCCACTACCAGCCCACCCGCCCGCTGAACCGGATCACGCTGCTTGAGTTCAAGCTGGCGGCGGAGAACCTCGGCGCGGCGACGCCCGCGGGCTCGCTCGGGATGGACGACCCGCTGGTCGGCGAGTTCGAGGCCGCCCTCGGGCGCCTCGGCGAGGAGGGGTTTTTCCGCAAGTCGGTCGACGAGCTCCTCTCCCGGGGGCCCGCGTCCAAATAAAGCGTTGCCAGCCCCCGGGGGCGGCCTAGCCTTCGGTCCCTTTTACCCAAATGATTTCCTGGATCCAGCGCACCTTCCAGCACCACTTTCGGCTCATCTTCGCGATCCTCCTGGTCGGCATGGTGATCCCCTTCATCTTCACGATCGGGTCCACGCCCGGGATCGGCCGGGCCGACCGCAGCTCCGCCACGCGGGACTTCTTCGGCCACAACCTGCTCTCCCAGGAGGAGAGGCGCTCGATGGAGGCCGACGCCCGCCTGAGCGCCGAGCTCCAGTACGGCACGTCCAACGTCAGCCAGGAGCAGATCCAGTACTACATGTACCAGAGGGAGGCGACGCTGCACCTTGCGGAGCAGCTGCACCTGCCGCAGCCGACTACGGCCGAGGTCACGGAGTTCATCAAGCGCCTGCGCGTGTTCCAGGGCCAGGACGGCCAGTTCAACGTCTCCCGCTACGACAGCTTCCGCAACTCGCTCAAGTCGGGCCCCGGGACGAACGAGGGCGACATCTACCGGGTGATTTCCGACGACGCGCGCATCAACAAGGTCGGCCGCCTGCTCGCCGGGCCGGGCTACGCGGTGCCCGCGGACGTGGCCGAGCTCATGGCGAAGGGCGACACGGCCTGGACCCTCTCGACGGCGACGGTCGACTACGCCGCGTTCTCGCCGGGGATCTCGCTCTCGGACGCCGACGTCGCCAAGTACTTCTCGGACAACTCTTTCAAGTACACGGTGCCCCCGAGGGTCTCCGTCGACTACGTCAATTTCCCCTCGGAGAACTACATGGCCGGCATCTCGCCCACCGAGGCCGAGGTCCGCGAGTTCTATGACGAGAACCCGGACCACTTCCCCAAGCCGAAGCCGCCGGCCGGCCCCTCCGTAAAGGCCGACCCGGCTGCCGACTACACCACGGTCCAGCCCCTGGTCCGCGTGGCGCTCGTCAACCTCCTTGCTCAGCGCGGCGCCGTCAAGGCGGCGTCGGACCTCGCGTACGCCCTCTATGACGGGAAGGTGACCCGCGCCTCCCTCGATGCCTTCCTCGCCTCCCGCAAGCTGAAGGCGCAGAGCCTGGCGCCCTTCACGGGCGAGGCCGGCCCCGCCGAGCTCGGCGGCTCGCAGGAGATCTCCAAGGCGGCGTTCGAGCTCAGCGCCGAGCGGTTCTACTCGGAGGCGCTCACGACCCCTTCCGGCGCCGTCGTCCTCATCTGGAAGGAGTCGCTGCCCTCGCGGGAGCCCGCGCTTTCGGAGGTGATCGCCAAGGTGCGAGCGGACGCGACCGAGAACCAGAAGCGGATCCGCTTCGCCGAGTTCGGCAGGACCCTGAAGGCGGGCGTCGAGCGCCGGCTCAAGGCCGGCGACACCTTTGAGAAGGCCGTGGCGGACGCCGCCGGCCCGGTGAAGGTCGCCGTGAAGTCCTATCCGACGTTCACGCTGCGCGACCAGCCGAAGGACGTCGACCCGACGGTCTTCCAGGCCCTGGACGGCCTCGGCAAGGGCGCGGTCTCCGACATGCAGGCCACGGCCGACAAGGGGGTCCTGGTCTACGCCGCCGACAAGAAGCTTCCCGCGGTCGACGAGTCGAACCCCCGCTACGCCACGGTCCGCTCCCAGATAGCGGCCAGCCTGGCGGCGGCCGACGAGACCATGGTCACCCGCGAATACGTGGACAAGGAGCTCAAGAGGACCGACCTGACCGCCAAGTAGGCGCCCGTCCCCCTGCGCCGCTCAACCGCGGGTTTTGACCGTCCCCGCGGTTTGCCGCGCCGCAGGTAGAAAAAGAGTAACTTTGGCCCCCGTAGCGGTGTTCAATCCTCCATAACCGCCGTGTCTCCCCCTCCCATGCCCAGACCCACCGTCCGCGCAGGCCTCGCCCTGCTCTGCGTCCTCATGGCCCTGCCCCTGCGCGCCGGGGACAGCCCCCCCGCCTTCGGCGAGGCGTCGGCGCCCATCGACCTGTCGGGCCCCGTGACCCTCCAGAACTGCGTCGGCCTGGCGCTCGGGCGCAACTTCACCGTCCGCATCCAGCAGTTCAGCGTGTTCGAGGCCGCCGACTCGGTCGAGGTCCAGCAGGCCGCGTTTGAGCCCACCTTCGGCTTCAACGCCAACAAGCAGGTCACCCAGGAGGCGTCCAGCGCGCTGGCGTCGTACGGGGTCGTCCCCTACTCGGACCTTGAGACCGCGGCGTTCACGGTGAACGACACCCTGGTCACCGGGGCGACGGTCCAGGCCGGCTACAGCCTTGTGCGGTCCAATTACAACCCCTCCTACGCGCCGCCCAACCCCGCCTTCGGCAGCTCGGCGTCGATCACGGTCACCCAGCCGCTCCTGCACGGGGCGGGCATCGACTACAACCGTGCCGAGATCGAGCGGGCCCGCCTCGGGGTCAGGATCTCCAACCTGAACTTCAAGAGCGCGGTCCTCACCATGATCCTGGGCGTCGAGACGACCTACTACAACCTGCTCTACCAGCGCGGCCAGTACAAGGTCCAGGCGGAGGAGCTGAAGCAGGCCCAACAGCTCCTGGACGAGAACACGCTCAAGCGCCAGACAGGCACCCTCACCGACCTCGACGTCATGAACGCCCGGGCGGGGGTCGCCACGGCGCAGAACCAGCTCATCCTGGACAAGCAGGCCGTCCAGAACGGCGAGGACGGCCTCCTGCAGCTGCTCGGCGACCGCAAATTCAGCACGAACGTGGGCGAGGTCGCGTTCCCGGACGTCGGCGAGCCCGAGGTGTCGTTCGACCGCTCCTACAAGCTGGCCCGGGACCAGGGGCCGGACCTCGCCGCGGCCCAGGCGTCGATCGAGCAGTTCAAGCTCGACGTCCTGAAGGCCAAGCGCGACACGCTGCCCACCCTCAACGTCAACGGCGGCCTGGGCTACAACTCCTTCGCCGCGACCGCCGGCGAGTCGCTGACCGGCCCGTGGAGCGGGTACAACTGGACGGGGGGCCTCACGCTCAGCATCCCCTGGGGCATGCACGCCAACAGGGCGCTATACCACCAGGCCGAGTCGCAGGTGCGCAGCCAGCAGGTCGCCTACGACCAGACAGACCAAGGGCTCGTGGTGGCCGTCCGCGCCGCCGTCCGCGGGGTGGAGGCCAGCATCGAGAGCGTGCGCGCGTCCTCCGAAAACGTAAGGTTTGCCGAGAAGGCCTACGAGCTGACGAAGGCCCAATTCGACGCCGGTCTTGCCACAAGCTACCTTGTGCTCCAAGCTCAGAACACTCTTGAAACCGCCCGCGTCAGTGAGTTGCAGGCGAAGGTCAATCTGCTCGTGGCGGTCGCTAAGCTGCGCTTCTACGAGGGCAGCTCGCTTCAGCTCTACAGAATCAACCTTCCCGAATGACGGATCCGGCCGCCAGGCCGGATTCAGCCTCGTTGAGCTGTCGGTGGTCGTGCTGATCATCGGCATCCTGGCGGCGGCCTCGGTGCCCGCGCTCAAGAAGAACGCCATCAACGCCCGCTCGAGCGCCGTGATGAACGACCTGAGGGTCTATGCGAGCGCCTTCCAGGCCTACGCCCAGGAGCACGGCGACTGGCCGCCCGGCGGCGGGGCCCCCGGCGTCTTCCCGGCCGGCATGGACGGCTACCTGAGCCAGACGAACTGGTCCCGGACGACGCCGATCGGGGGCAACTACCAGTTCGCCACGCAGAGCCCCCAGCAGGGCAACCGCTACGCGGCGATCATCATCATCTCCTCGACCGCGAACAACCCGGTGACGTCCGACTTCAACCAGCTCTCCGACATCGACAAGAAGCTGGACGACAGCAACCTGCTCACCGGCGTCTTTTTCCTCGGCTACCGCAACTATCCCGTCTTCGTGCTGGAGCACTAAATGTACCGCGTTTCCTCATCCCACCTCGGCCCCGACGCGCGGCGCACGCGCGCGGCCACCGAAGACACGGACCGCGGCGAGCTGAGCGCGGAGGAGCTCACGCTGCTGCTCAACGGGTTCGTCGAGATCGACGCGGCCGACAACGAGGAGTACGACCCGCACATCGTCGCCGCGGGGCGCGGCGCAAAGCTCATCATCCGCACGAGCCGCGGCCGCCTGCAGGTGTACGACGTGCGCGACCACGCGGCGCCCGCCGTCGAGATGACGCCCGCGGGCATCCTCCAGAGGCTGGACCGCGTCGAGTCCGCCGCGCCCTTCCCCGGCGACGCCGAGCAGCCGCTGCCGACCGCACCCCACCGCGGGATCGCGTTCGCGATGCTCGCGCTCGGCCTCGTCCTGAACGGCTACATCCTCTACTCCGTGTTCTACGTCGAGAGCGTGAACAAGAAGGTGGAGGTGAAGCTCCTCACGGACGCCGACGAGATCAAGGCTAAGGAGGCGACGCTCGCCGGGACCTACGCGACCGGCGCGAAGACGGGCGACCGCGTCATCGAGGTCGACGCCCAGGGGGGCGTGCGCTTCTACGAGATCGGCGCGAAGGGCCCCATCAACGACTCCAAGGACACCTTCAGCATCGGCCGCCACGACGGGCTGCTCTGCATGACGACGACCGAGAGCGGCGTCGTCGACCTGGTGGGCGACACCCTCGTCTACTACCGCGACGTCTACCAGAGGCGGCGGCCCGCCTCACCCTAGGAAGAGGCCCCGCGGGTCCCGCAGGCCCTCGGCGTCGTGCACGGGATGGGGCGGCAGCTGCGTGCGGAACCACGTGCGCTGCTTCTTGACGAGCGCCCTCGTGTCTGCCGCGATCGCCGCCGCCAGGCCGCCCATGGGCGAGCGCCCCTGCAGGGCGTCGATCGTCTCCCGGTAGCCGATCGCCTTGGCCGCGCTCGGGTTTGAGAGGAGCCCCGCGCCCATCAGGCGCGCGACCTCGTCCACGAGACCCGCGCGCAGCATGGCGTCGACCCGGTCCGCGATCCGCCGGTCCAGGGCGGGGCCCGCGCGCTCCAGCCGGGCGAGCCTCACCTCCCAGCCGGCGAACGGGGACGGAGCCCGGGCGAAGTCCGCCGCGAGCTCGGCGAGCGCGCGGCCCGAGGCGAGGCAACGCCCCAGCGCCCCGGCGACGCGGCGGGGGTTGGCCAGGTCGATCGCCCCGACCCCGCCCGGGTTCAGGCGCCGCAGCTCCGCGACGAGCGCGGGGAGCCCGCCCGAGGCAAGGAGCGCGGCAACGCGCCCGCGGACCTCAGGGGGCACCTCCAGCCCGTCGGCGACGGGCCCGAAGAATGTCCTCAGGTAGAAGCCGCTGCCCCCGACCACGAGGACCGCGCGGCCGCGCGCGCGGATGTCCCTCGCCGCGGCGAGCGCCATCGGCGCGTAAAGGGCCGCGTTCATGGGCTCGGAGACGTCGCGGATGTCGACCAGGTGGTGGCGCACCCGGGCGAGCTCGGCGGCCGAGGGCTTGGCCGTCCCGATGTCCATCCCGCGGTAGAAGAGGAGCGAGTCGCAGGAGATGATCTCGGCGCCGTTCGCCTCGGCCCAGCGCAGCCCCCACTCCGTCTTGCCCGCCGCCGTGCAGCCCGTCAGGACGTGCACCACGCCCTCCGGCGCCACCGGCCCGCTCACGGGGCCCCGCCGGCGAGGACCGCCCTGTTGCGGCCCTGGGCCTTCGCGACGTAGAGCGCCTTGTCCGCAGCGGCGAAGAGCTTGCCGGCCTCTCGGGCGTCCGTCGGCAGCTCGGCCACGCCGGCGCTCGCCGTCACGGAGAGCGAGTGCCCGTCCCCGAGCTTGATGGGCTCCTTCGCCACCTCGGCGATCGCGCGGCGGGCGACCTCGAGGGCCCCCGCCCTGTCCGTCTGGACGAGTATCAGCGCGAACTCCTCGCCGCCGATCCTCGCGGCGCGGTCCACCGTGCGGATGACGCCCGCGATCCTGCGGCCGGCCTCCCTGAGGACGGCGTCGCCCGCCGGGTGCCCGTGCATGTCGTTGACGACCTTGAAGCGGTCGAGGTCGATGATGACGAGCGCGAGCGAGTTGCCGAAGCGCTCGGCGCGGTCCTCCTCCTCGGCCAGGACGCGGTCGTACTCGCGGCGGTTGAGGAGCCCCGTCAGCTCGTCCCTCGTCGCGAGGCGGCGCAGGGCCTCGAGGGTGTCGCCGAGCTTGAGGGCGTACCTCAGCGAGCGCTCGAGCGAGCGAGGGGAAATCTCTCCCTTCACGAGGTAGTCGAGGGCGCCCGCCTCCATCGCCTGGATGTCGATGTTGTCCGAGGACTCGGCCGTCAGGAAGACGATGGGCGTGCGCGAGCCCGCGTCGGCGGCCTCGCGGATCAGCTGCAGCCCGTCCCTCTCGCCGAGCCGGTAGTCGAGGAGGCACGCCGCATAGGCGCCGGTCAGGAGCTTGGCCAGGCCGTCCTCGTAGGTCTCCGACCAGTCGAGCTCGTACGCCCCCCTCTGGAAGTTCTTGAAATGCTGCTGGACCAGCCGGAACTGCAGGCGGTCGTCGTCGATGACAAGGATGCGGGTCATAGTCTTGCGGTCCCGGCGCAGAGCTCGGAGACCCTCAGGTTGAGCGCCGGGCCGATCCCCGCAAGCGCGCCGAGGCCGTCGCGGATCACGTTGACGAGCGCGCTGCCGACCACGACGCCGTCGGCCAGGGCCGCCACCTGCGCCACCTGGGCCCTCGTGGAGATGCCGAAGCCCACCGCCACGGGCAGGCGGGTGTGGGCGCGGATGCGCGCCACCGCCTCGGGGATGCCCCCGGCCAGCCGGTCGCGCACCCCCGTGACGCCCTCGCGGGAGACGTAGTAGATGAAACCGGTCGCCGCCGCCGCGATCGTGGGGAGCCTCGCGTCCGGGGTCGTCGGCGCGACGATGAACACCGTGTCGACGCCGTGCCTGCGGCAGGCGGCCTCGGCCTCCCCGGCCTCCTCGGGAGGGAGGTCGAGGATCAGCAGGCCGTCAACGCCGGCCTCCCTGGCCGCCTTCACGTAGGCGTCGACGCCGTTCGAGAAGACGAGGTTGTAGTAGGTGTAGAAGACGATCGGCACGTCGCTCGCCTCCCGGAGGCGCCTCACCAGATCGAACACGCGCTCGGCGGTCATCCCCGAGGCGAGCGCGCGCTGCGCCGCGAGCTGGTTCGTCAGCCCGTCGGCCAGGGGATCGGAGAACGGCACGCCGAGCTCGAGGATGTCGGCGCCCGCGGCGATCACGGAGCGGCACGCCGCGAGCGACGTGTCAAAATCGGGGTCGCCCGCGCAGAGGTACGCGATGAAGGCCGCGCGCTTCTGCGCGGCGGCCCTGGCGAATGCATCCTGGATCCTTGGCATCGGGAGGTCGTTCAAGAGCAATTCGGGCCGTCACGCCACTGAAAACTCCACCAGAACAGGCCTGTGGTCCGAGAGGTACGAGCGCACGACCTCGCTGCGGACGGCCCTGCACCCCGGGGGGACGAAGACGAAGTCGAGGGCCCTTCGGGGCATGGGCGAGGGGAAGGTGGGCCCCAGGAGCGGGTGGAGCCGGTAGTCGCCGTAGTCGTTCAGGTGGCTCAGGAGGGACGCGGTCGCGTCGTCGCCCGTCTCCGGGGTGTTGAAGTCGCCGCAGACGATCGGCGGGATGGCCCAGCCGCGACCCCGCTCTCGCTCCTTCACCCGCAGCCAGGCGACCAGGAGGTCCAGCTGCACGAGCCTCGTCTTCCTGGAGCCGAAGTGCAGGTGCAGGTTCACGACGGGCACGATCCGGCCGCCGACGTCGATCTCGGCGAAGAGGAAGCCCTTCTCGCCCAGCTTGCGCTTCCCGAAGACGATCGTCTCCGTCTCCATGATCGGGAAGCGCGACAGGATGGCGTTGCCGTACGAGAGGTTCATGAGGCCCGACCGGCGGTTGTTGATGCCGAAGGCGGCGTGGGGGTAGCCCGCGTGCGCGCGCAGGTAGTCGAGGTGGTCGAAGCTGCCGGCCCAGACCGAGCATTCGTCGATCTCCTGCAGCGCCACGAGGTCCGCCCCGAGCTCCCCCAGGAGGCCCGCTATGCGCCTCAGGTTCAGGCGAAGCTTCCGGGACGACGTGAGGCCCTGGATGGGGGTGAGCCCCCGCCCGTGCGCGATGTTGAAGGTGACGAGGCGCAGGCGCTGCGTGGACACCGCCTGACCCTAGGCCAGGCCGGGCCGGGAAACAACCGGGAAACGGGTTGACACCCCTTTCCCCGGCCGGGAAGGTTTCCCTTCCTTATTTACGGCGGTCATAGCTCAGTTGGTTAGAGCACTAGATTGTGAATCTAGGGGTCGCGGGTTCGAGTCCCGTTGGCCGCCCCATTTTACATCCGACGGGCCGAAGAGGCTATCTGCGGCCCATTCCAAAGCGCGGATGCCGCCGCTCATGCTTGAGCAACGTTACCCGAACTACGTCCATTTTCTCGCGGTAAACCACCACGTATGGGAAATTCTCGAGCCGGATTCGCCGGAAGACTTCGCTCTCGAGGTAGAACGAAAATTGACGCGGGGCGGACTGGATCGCAGCCAAGCACGCCCGAAACTCTCCTTCGAACCGTTCCGCGAGATGCGGGCCACCTTCCGCCTCGTAATAGTCCAGAGCCTGGTTGAAATCCCGCTGAACTGATGGATGAAATTCGATCCTCACGCGCTCCGACGGCGCACTCCTGCCCAAAAGGCCTCCTCCGTCAATGGACGAACCTGCCCATTTTCAAGATCGGCATCACGGCGGATAGCCTCGGCCAAAATCTCATCGGGTTCGACAGCCTGCGGCGGTGGTGGCAAACTCCCA
Organism: uncultured Opitutaceae bacterium; assembly: GCA_964509885.1. Classification (GTDB taxonomy): domain Bacteria; phylum Verrucomicrobiota; class Verrucomicrobiia; order Opitutales; family Opitutaceae; genus Palsa-1447. Next base: position 17,974 of record CAZDZL010000013.1, read on the forward strand.
AGAATCCTGTCGGCAAGGTGCAACCGATCCTTCTGCGGAAGTCGAAGGGCGGCGGCCTCAATTTCCTGTAAGGTGCTCATGATCGAAGCCTACGCTAGTCACCTCCCCTGGCAAGGCAATGGCGCGCTGTCATTAGCCTCGGACCATCGTAATGTCTGGCGAAGTAGGCTGCCCGAAAGTTGCCCAACACCCTGTTTTTTCCTTTCTCCAGCTGCTTCTACCTGCTTCTTATTTCCAGTTCCAAGAAACTTACATTCAACCAAGTCCGCGTTTTCTAACGACTTGGCTTCGGTAAAGGTTGGCGGTTCGAGTCCCGTTGGCCGCCCCATCTTGACGGATCTACTCTGAGGCCTGAGGGCTGCGGGCTACGGAGCCGAATGTGACGCATCCAACAGAAGGACCCAGTCGCTGGCACCGTCATCGTGGCTACACCGCGGCGGCGCGAATTGCATTGTCCCCTTGTTCTCGAAAGGGCCTCCGGGAACGGTCGTGTAGGTTCCGTTCGTGGGGTCAAACCACTTGGCGTTCGCCGGCCGACTCAGGCTTCCCAAGTTGACGGTGACCTCCCGCGCGGTGGGCATATAGGCGATCACATAGGCGCCGTCCGGTGTCCTGGAGGCCGTGCAGAAGTCGCTCTTGCTGGGCCGGGTCTGCAGATCCCCGGGACTACCGAACCCGGCTGTGACCACCGTATGGTCCTGGTCCGGCACGAGGTCCTGCCACGGAAGGGACGAGAAGAATTCGTGCCAGAGCATGAGCTGCGTCACGCCCACGGTGTCGACGTAGTTCTTCCATCCGGACATGAAGAGGTCCGTGTAGCCGTTGCCGTAGAGCTGCCCCTTGCCCCCGCTCAGCATGTCCCAATACTCCTGACGCCTTAGAACCGCAGGCGTCCCGTAGTCGATCGGCTTACCGTTTTGGACCAGGTCGTATTCCGCCTCGAGCAGGAGGGTCGGCGCCGTGGGCGTCTGATTGTAGCTGTGCCACATCTGCAGGTAGGTCGGCGAGTAAGTGTAGGTGCTGTTGATGGAGGCGATGGGCACCCATGTCGGGTCATCGAAGGTGGAGCTCGTCCAGACATTCATCTCGGCGGTCTGAAGGTGGCGGGTGTCAACGGACTTTATGCCCTCCGCCACGCCCCGGACCACGGCGTCGTCGCCGGGAGTGCCCCAGGAGCTGAAGTCATTGCCGTGCAGCCAGACGATGTTGTCGAATCGCCGGTAGCGGGTGCCCAGAAACTGGCCGTAGGTTCGGGCGGCGGCGGGGCCGTTGTTCCGAAGGGTCGGGAGCCACTGGCCGGTCTCTATGGGAGAGAGGAAGACCACCATGCCGTGTTTCGCCGCAAGCGTGACCACCTGGTCGACTTGGGCGAAGTACGCGTCATTGGGCTTTGTGATGTCGTAATGGGCGAGGTCGTTCCCGCCGGGCAGATAGCCCGTGAAGGGGAGGACGCCGTCCAAGGAGCCGCCGTCCTCACGGCTCTCGGAGTAATAGGGGCCGGCAACCAGCACATCGATCCACATCGTATTGAAGCCGTGCGCCTGGCGATCGTCGAGAAAGCTCGCCGCGTCCGCCGGGGTGATCATCCCGATCATGGCCTGGGGAACGTCGCCAACAATCAGAAACGGGATGTTGTTCTGATCGACCAGATATCGCCGGTTCTCGCTGACCTTGAGCGGATAGGTCGGGAACCCCTCGCCAGAATCCTTGGATGGTGCCGCGCGCAGCCGCGCCAAGGGCAAGCCGGAACCAAGGGTGATGAGCGCCACGAGCAGGACGGCGCATGTTGTGCTGGGACTTTTCCGTGGGGCCTTGATGTTCATGTCGTCTTTGATTTGATGGGCTTTCCGCCCTTTCGTGACATTTTAGATGCTCACCCCACGCGCCGTGGATGTCTGTCGCCGATGGTGGGAAAAAATAAAGTCGGTTGCCGCGCCGCCGATCCAATCCTTGCCGTGATTCGGGGTCTATTGCTGTGGCTTTATGGGCGATGATCAATCGTAAACGATTAGTTACACGGGTGCCGACACCACGACCGAAGCCGACCCCGGCGCCATGACCGAGACCCACGCCAAAGTTGGCGTCATTCGGGTTTATTTTGCGACTGTATGCCGAATGTGAGACGTCAGAAAGCCGCGTCGCCCGGGGGCCCTACCCTGATTGTGATCCCGATTCCCGAGAGCGGGACCGCCTCGTGAAGGAAATAGACGCGGAGCATCTCCAAATGGACCTCGCCAAGATCATCCAACCCTCCGCTGGAGACACCCGGCTCGAATACCACCTATTCCGGGTCGTCTGCGGGCGGTCGCAAGAGGATGAAAAGGTCCTGCGCCCTGCCTAACCGAGCCTCGAGAAGCTTCAGGTAAGCCAGATCGAGTTCCGCGTCTATGATCTCGTCGGTGGCAGTCATGAATACAGTTACTAGAACAGCGTTCTTCAAAGTGGTTCCTCACCAAGGCCCCCAGGAGGAAATTCGGGGGCGACATTAAGTCGCCACCGGGCCGCACGCAGGTACCTCTACGAAAATGCACATGCCTTCCGCTCGCGGCGGGATTTGTTGCACTCGATGGAGCTGGAGGTACTTACACAGGTGCGTTTTGCGCTTTCGAGTCCCGTTGGCCATCCCATTTCCGCTCCAGAAACACCCCATCCATGACTGAGCGGAATAATCGGGACATGGCGGTCGAGGGGCTCCGCGGCCTGTGCGCCCTGCTCGTCATCTTCGGCCATGCGACCTTCATGGCTCCCGTCCTGGACCCCGGCTACTCCTGCGACCGGCTCCATATCGACTTCGGGCCGCAGGCCGTGTTCGTGTTCTTCGTGATTTCGGGCTACGTCATCGGGATGACGTCCCGCGGGGCGCCCACGGGCGCGGCGATTCGTCACTACTGCTCCCGCCGGCTCCTTCGGATCGTCCCCATTGCGTGGACGGCCGTCCTCGTCACTCGGCTCCTTTTCAGGCGAAACAGCCTCTGGGACGTCGGGGGCAACCTGCTCTTCCTGCAGAATTCCCTGCCCTACCCCTTCGGACTGCGGGTGGCCGTCCTCTACGACGATCCGCCCCTGTGGAGCCTGTCGTTCGAGATGCTCTACTATGCCCTGTTCATCCTCGTCTGGAGGTTCGCTCCGCGGATGCTTGGGGTCTTCGGGGTCACGATCCTGGTCGCCATGGCAGACGTGCTCGGGTTCCCTGCGATCTTTTCGCGCTACGCGGCGTATTTCGTCTACTGGCTCTGCGGCCTGTGCATTGCGTGGAATGCCAGGCCGGCGCCCGGGGATGCCCGCAGCGCGTGGCCTGCGGCCGTCTGCGCGGCGTTTGCGATCTGGCGCCTGGAGCCGGTCCACACCTTTCTCGCGGGCGCGGCGCCGCTTCTCCGCGGGCTCGATCCGGACCGGTTCCACATCGACGCCCTGCTCGGAAGCGTCCTGATCGTCCTCGCGGTGACCCGGCGCGCGCCGTCGCTGCAGGGGCGCCTGGGCGCCCTCGCGATCGTTCTCGGGCTCTGCGTGCTTCCCCTCAAATACGGGCTCGGCGAGCTTTCCTCCATGGACCTGCTCGAGGCGGCCGTCCTTTGCCTTTGCATCCTCGCACGTAATTGGAGGCCCGCCCTGCGGCCGTTTGCGGCGCTGGCGCCGGTGGGCCTCGTGTCCTACGCCCTCTATGCCACGGCGTACCCCCTCATGCGCCTCGTTTACCGGTGCCCCGGCCTTCCCTCGGGCAGCACGGCCACGTTTTTGCTTCGCCTTGTGATCTATGGGAGCCTTTGCGCGGCGGTCGCGGTCTTCCTCGAACGCTTCATGCAGCCGATGTGGGTGCGCTGGATGACGGCGCTGTTTCGGCTTCGCCCCGCCGGGGTTCCCCAGACCTCTACCCTTCGCGAAGCCAACAACTGACTCTTCGGGTTCAACGCGTTCGCCGGCCAATAGCACTTGGCACATCGCCGGCGATCTGGCTTACATGCCGGATGAACTACCGGACCAAGGCGGAGTATTACATTCAGGGAATCACCAAGGGTTTCGTGGAGGCTTCCGAGGTCGTCGCCTGGTCTGACGAGGTGATTGCCGTGGCGCCGAAGACGGAGGACTGGATGATTGAGATTTCAAGCTGTGGGCCGGGTGACCGCATGGCGATCCTGGGCCACCTGAACACCATCAAGGGAACCGCGGATCAGGCCGAACTAAGCCAGTTGTTGAAGGCCAAAGGGGTCGTCTGATCGATCGGCGTGAAAACAGGATGGCGGCCTCACTGCGGCGTCCCCAAGCATGCACGCGAATGACTCGCCCTGGCTGAGGATCGACGCCGGCCGGCGCTCGGTCTCCATCGATTCCACCCACCCGGAGTTCTATAACGACCCCTACTCCACCTATGAGCGGATAAGGGCGGTCGTTCCCGCCTTCTATTGGGAGGAGCATCGCGTCTGGTGCTTCATGAATGCCGCGGACGTCGGGGCGATCCTGCGCGACAGGCGGTTCGGCCGGGAGCTGCTGCCCTTGCCCGGAGAGGAGGCGCAGCCTCCCCGACCCGTTCCTGGCCACCTCGCGGCCTTCCATGCCGTCAACCGGGATTCCATGCTTGAGCGGGAGCCCCCCGTCCACACCCGGCTCCGGACGCTCGTGAACCGCGCCTTCGTCGCCCGGAACATCGAGAGGCTGAGGCCTCGGATCACCGCGCTGGCCCACGGGCTGATCGACCGGATGAAGCCCGATCACCGAGCCGAACTCATCACCGCCTACGCCACGCCGATTCCCGTCGTCGTCATCGCCGAGCTCCTCGGCGTGCCGACCGAGATGTCGTCGCAGCTCGTCGAGTGGTCGCACCGGATGGTCGGCGTGTTCCAGTTGGGCCGGACCCGCGCGATGGAGGACCTGGCCGAGACCGCGACCCGGGAGTTTTCCGGTTTCCTGAGGCGGTACTTCGCCGAGCGTCGGCTGCGGCCGGCCGACGACCTCATCAGCCACCTGCTGGCCGTGGAGGCGACCGGCGAGAGGCTTTCGGAGGACGAGATGATCGCGACATGCATCCTGCTCCTGAACGCGGGCCACGAGGGAACGGTCCACTCAATCGGAAACGCGGTGAAGACGATCCTCGAGCAGGGCACGGACGTCCGGGCCGCCTTCTCGGGCGAGGCCGCCACGGAGGCCACGGTCGAGGAATGCCTCCGGTATGACCCCCCGCTCCACATGTTCAACCGGTTCGCGCAGGAGGACGTCGAGGTCGCCGGCGTCAGGCTCGGGCGCGGCGCGGAGATCGCCCTCCTCTACGGGGCCGCCAACCGCGACCCCAGCCGCTATGCGAGGGCCGGCGTGTTCGATCCCGCGAGGCCCGTGCAGGGCGCCGCCTCGGCCCACGCCTCCTTTGGCGGGGGCATCCATTTCTGCCTGGGCGCCCCGCTCGCCCGGCTTGAGCTGCAAATCGCGCTGCCGATCCTCTTCGAGAGGCTCCCTGGTATCTTCCTTAAGGGCCGGCCGACCTACCGGGACACATACCACTTCCACGGGTTGGCGTCCCTCGATGTGGGCTGGCCCTGAGGCGGCTGTGATGCGCGGCGGGCGCACGTGCCCTCAGGCCCTTTGCATGCGAACACAATGACTGGGAGGAATTTGGGGTGCTTGCACTGGGCGTGAATCTCCTTAATGGATCGACACGCCACATATGAGCGAAAGCTTCAGGGACCCCGCCGAACTCCAGGCGATCTACGCGCACCGATTCACGTCGATGCTGCACTATCGCCAGGAGGTGTGGAGCATCCTGACCTCCGCGTACTTCCAGGCCCTCATCCCGCCTGAGGCAGCCGTGCTCGACCTCGGCTGCGGCTACGGGGAGTTCATCAACAATATCCGGTGCGGGAAAAAGTTCGGCATGGACCTGAACCCGCTCTCAAGGGAGAACCTGGCAAAGGACGTGACGTTCCTGCAGCAGGACTGCTCCCTCCGCTGGGAAATCCCGGACGCCTCGCTCGACGTCGTCTTCACGAGCAACTTCTTCGAGCACCTTCCCGACAAGCTCGCGCTGCGCAGGACGCTCGTGGAGGCGCACCGCTGCCTGAAGCCGGGAGGCCGCCTCATCGCCCTCGGGCCGAACATCAAGTACGTGCAGGGCGCCTACTGGGACTTCTGGGACCATTTCCTCTGCCTCACCGAGATGTCGATGGGCGAGGCCCTGCTGAACAATGGATTCAGGGTCACGCGGTCGATCCCGAGGTTCCTGCCCTACTCGATGGTCAACCGGATCCAGTATCCGCCGGCGTTCGTGCGCCTCTATCTGGCCTTTCCCCTCCTCTGGGTGCTCTTCGGCAAGCAGTTCCTCGTCTGCGGCGAGAAAGTGTAGGCCCGGGCCGATGCGCTCCTAGCGGGAAGCGACCGTGCCGATCTCTATCCCGGAGGGCGCCTCCGCCGAGCGGTAGACCCGCTCGGTCGCCTTCTGGAACTGCTCCGGCTTGGCGTTGGGAATATCCGTGAACGTCTGCGGATTGCGATCGGTGAGGGGAAACCAGCTGCTCTGCACCTGCACCATGATGCGGTGGCCCGCGCGGAAGGTGTGGTTGATGTCGGGCATGGAGAAGTCGACCTCCACCACCTTGCCCGGGGTGAAGGCCTCCGGGCGGTCGAAGCCGTTGCGGAACTTCCCGCGCATGGGCTCTCCCCGGACGAGCTGCTCGTAGCCGCCCATGACCACGGCCGGCATCGCGACGTCCGGCGGCGCCTTGTCGGCCGCGTCGACCTTGAAATCCGCGGGGTACACGTCGATCAGCTTCACGATCCAGTCGGAATCCGTGCCCGAGGTGCTGACGAACAGCCTCGGCAGGACCGGTCCGGCGACGGTGACGTCCTTCTCGAGCGGCGTTGTCTCGTACACCAGGACGTCGGGCCGCTTGGCCGCGAACCTCTGGTCCGAGACCATGTACTCCTTGGGAACCTTGGGACCGTTGCTGCCCTCGACCGGGCCGTAGGCATACCCCACGGGCGGCACGGGATGGGCGGGGTCGCTCACATACTCGTCGAAGCCCGCCTCCTCGGCCTTGGCCGGCTTGTCAAAGGCGAGGCCCCCGGACGCCTGGAAAAAGAGCGTCCTCGACTGGACGTCCCTCGGCGGCCAGCTGTCGTATCTCCTCCAGACGTTGGCGCCGGTCTCGAACACGTAGGCCTTGGGCAGCTGGGGGTCGGCGGCGTCCTTGAGGTAGTGCTCGAAGAACGGGAACTGGATCTGAGTGCGGAAGAAGTCGCCCGTCCTGGACGCGAAATGGACGTTTCCGATCCCGGTACCCGGACGGTTCCAGCCCCCGTGGACCCAGGGACCCTCCACCAGCAGGTTCGTCGCTTCCGGGCTCATGCGGTCGATCGCGTGGAAGGTCCTCATCGGCCCCGAGATGTCCTCGGCGTCAAAGAGGCCCCCCACGTTGAGGACGGCGCAGTGGACATTGTGGAGGTGGCGCGAGATGTCGCGCGCCTGCCAGAACGCGTCGTAGTTCGGGTGCGAAATCACCTCGGAGAAATACGCCGATGCGTGCTTCAGGTACGTCGCGTCCAGGTTGGACAGCGAGCCGGCCCGAAGGAAGTAGTCGTAGGAATCGGTCGTGCCATAGGTGAACGCCTCACCCGACTTCGGGGGCAGCAGCGGGTTCGCCAGCTTCCTGAAGCCCACGAAGAAGTCGAAGGCGGCGTCCAGCATGAACGCCCCGTTGTGGTACCAGTCGTCGCCCATGTAAAAATCGGTGACCGGGGCCTGGGAGGAGCACGCCCTTATCGCCGGGTGGGAGTCGACAATCGCCGCCGTGGAGTAATAGCCGTTATAGGAGGTCCCGCAGACGCCCACCCTGCCGTTGTTGTTCGGCACATTGTGGAGCAGCCACTCGATGGTGTCGTAGGCGTCGGTGCTCTCGTCCGTCTGGAGGCCCGTGTGCGTGTCGGCCTCCGGCGTCACGAGGTCGAAGGCCCCCTCGGACTGCCAACGGCCCCGGACATCCTGGAAAACGAAGATGTAGCCCGCCTCGTCGAACTCCCGCGACGGCCCCAGCTTCTCGGGATAGGCGTCCTCGCCGTACGGCCCGACGCTGTAGGGGGTGCGCGTCAGGAAAAGGGGATAGGGCTTCGACGCGTCCTTGGGCGTGTAGACGGAGGTGAACAGGTGCACGCCGTCGCGCATGGGGATGCGGTACTCGTGCTTGGTGTAGTGCGCGGCGACGTCAAAGGGCGGCGGCGCGTCGGCTGCGAGGCCGCGCGCGAGGGCCGCGACCGCGAACAGGCCCAGCAGCACGCCGCGACCTTTCGGGGCCAACCCCCGGGGCCGAATCCACAGGCCGGGCGTCATGGGAGCTTCGGAGGGCCGCCCCTGATTTTGTCCTCCAGGATCCGCTCCTTCACGTAGTCATCGCTCGGCTCGGGGAAACCGTAGTCACGCATCAGGTCCCCGATCGAGACCTTGGGGTCGTTGGACCAGTAGATCCCGCAGTCCTCTCCGAAGTAATAGGTGAAGCCCACCCTGTCCCCGAACTTCTTCTTGAGTGCATCGCCGTTGTCCCAGCCGGGGTCCCAGCCCGCGATCTCGTACGACAGGTCGATCTGGTGCACCAGGACGCCCCCCTCGGGGGCCTCGGCCTCGATCATGCCGATCGGGTTGTAGACCGACGAGTGGTTCCTCGGGCAGGCGCTCACGATGTAATACCGATTCTGGAGCGCATAGTTCGAGGGGCGGATGGTCTGCGGGGTCTCCGACGGAAACAGGACGAGCTCGGCGCCCTGCTTGGCCAGGGAGTCCCATCCGTCCGGATAGACGATGTCGAAGCAGATCTGGATGCCCACGCGCCCGAAGTCGCAGTCGAACACGGGGAAGTCGCTTCCTGGCGTCATGCCCCCCTCAAGGAGAACGTACTGCAGGTCGGTGGTGGGGTGGACCTTCCGGTAGATGCCGGCCACCTTCCCATCGCGGCCCATCAGCAGCGCGGCGTTCGAGTAGCGCTCGACGGGCCCGTCCTCCCGGAGGACGAGCGGCACGACAAGGTAGCAGCCGTGGCGCTTGGCGCAGGCGGATATCCGAGGGACGACCTCGTCGAGGCGGATGGCGTTCTGCGCCAGAGCCTCCTTGCCGTTGGCCATGAAGTACTCCCCGAAAAGCACGAGGTCCAGGCCCTTGCCCGGGTACTTGATCTTGGCCTGCAGCTCCATCGCGTCGACGTACTGGTCCATGCTCTGGAGCCGCTGCTCCAGCGAGTATTTCTCAATGAGGTCGTAGCCGGTGATCTCGGTCCCCACGAGGATCTTCCTCGGAAGGCGGTCGCGCCGGAGCTCCGTCGGGGTCTCGGCCTTGCGCGGCGTTACAACCTCCGCGTGCAGCGACTGAGTCGCCAGCCCCGCCAGAGAGAGCGCGAGCGCCGTGACGGCCGCCGTTTTTCGGAGAGTGATGTGCATGCTCATGGTTGCCTTCCTTCGGGATTAAATGGCTGCCGTCTCAAGCCGCAAAGGGAATGCTGACAACCCTGAGCTTCAGCGATGAACTTCATCGCCGAGCCGGCCCCGACTAAACTGTTCGGTTACTTCTGGCGGTCAAATAGAAAACCGGATGGAATCCCCCCAAGCCGCCCGCTCCATCATGGACTCCCCATCCCGACCCCTTCCCTGGCTGCCCGCGCTCCTACGCTTGCTCGTCCTGTTGCTGGCCCTGCGGCCACTCGGGGTCCTCGGCGCCCCGGCCTACCCGGGGCTGACCGGGGCATGGCGAATCGACGTGCCGAAGCCCTTCGGCGTCACCGTCCAGACATTCCTCGTGCTTCACCAGGAGGGCGAGCGCCTGACCGGGCGCGTCTATCCCAACGGCTCGCACGACATCCCGATCGAGGGGGTGCACGCGGAGGGCAAGGACATCCTCTTCGGGATGGAGTGGGGCTGGAATTTCCGCGTGCGGCCCGAGGGGGCGAACCTCAGGGTGGTCATCACCCGCGGCGACGGCGGGACGGAGAACGTGCTCGCCGTCCCCATCCCCGAGGAAAGCCTTCGGCCCAGCGGCGTCCTGCCGATTCCCGCGGTCCGAGACCTTCCCGACAACGGGCTGGCGCGGACACCGCCCATGGGCTGGAACAGCTGGAATCACTTCGCCGAGGCGGTCGATGACAGGGTCATCCGCGAGACCGCGGACGCCATGGTCAGCTCGGGCATGGCGGCCGCGGGGTACGTCTATGTGAACATCGACGACACATGGGAAGGCGGCCGCGACGCCCAGGGAAACATCGTGCCGAACAGGAAATTCCCCGACATGAAGGCGCTCGCGGACTACGTGCACGCCAAGGGGCTCAAGTTCGGGCTCTACACCGGCCCAGGCCCGGTGACGTGCGACGGCTACGTCGGGAGCTACGGGCACGAGGAGCAGGACGCCAGGACCTTTGCGGCCTGGGGCGTCGACTACCTGAAGTACGACTGGTGCAGCGCCGGAAACCTGTACTCGGTGCCGCAGTCGAGGCAGGTTTACCAGAAGATGGGGGAGATTCTCGGGAGATGCGGGCGCCCTATGGTCTTCAGCCTCGGGGCCAGCATCGCGTCGCAGTCGGCGACGTGGGGCGCCGCCGCCGGCGCAAACCTCTGGCGCACCGCAAGCGACATCCAGGACACGTGGAAAAAGATGTCCCTGGTCGGCTTCGAGCAGCCGAGCCTGGCGAAGTACGCGGGGCCGGGGCACTGGAACGACCCGGACATGCTGGAAATCGGCAACGGCGGCATGAGCGCAGCGGAGTACAGGACCCACCTGAGCCTCTGGTGCCTGCTCGCCGCGCCGCTGATCGCGGGCAACGACCTGCGCACGATGTCGGCCGAGACCCGCGACATCCTGACCAACCGCGAGGTCATCGCGGTCGACCAGGATGCCCTGGGGCGCCAGGGGATCCGCCTCGCGGCGAGGGACGGCATGGAGCTTTGGGCCAGGCCCCTCGCGGGCGGGGCCACGGCGCTCGGAATCTTCAACCGGGGCGAGGCCCAGGCTGCCGCGTCGTTCACGTGGGCCGAGGCCGGGCTTTCCGGCAGGCCGTCCTCTGGGCGCGACCTGTGGGCGCACGCCGGCGTGGAACCGGCGGACGAGGGCATGAGGGCGACCGTGCCGGCCCACTGTGTCGTCATGTGGGTCGTGAGGTGACGGGCAAAGGCGGCCCGGGAGACCCGCCTCGCTATGCCTGCGCCGCGGCGGCGGGCTGGGGCCCGCGCAGGACGCGCCAGGGGAAAAAATAAACCGCGTACACGACGATGTACACCCACGCGTTCTCGAGGTGCACGATCTTCGCGAAGAAAAAGAAGAAGATGAGCAGGTGCATGCGGATGACATTCCTGTAGGGCTCGGCCATGCCCATCGCGTCGGCGCCCCCCGGGGCGGACCCCCGGGCCTTCGAATCGGCACCGGACCAGGAGCGAAACGCGTGGCGCTCGGACAGGCCCGCCAGCAGGACGAAGAGCCAGTACTTGCGGAAGATGGCGAAGTACGCCGCCCTCGAGGGGAACTTAAGTCCCGGGGTCACGGGGAAGAAATGGTTCAGGAACATCGAGTGGACGTAATGGAACCCGCCGAAGTGGACCGTGAAGAACATCAGCACGAAGAGTCCGCCGGTCAGGACCACGGCCGAGAGGGCCGCCTCCTGGACGACGGGCGCCCCGCGGCCCATCCCCGCCGTGAGGATGCGCAGGACCGGGCCGAAGATCGACCAGAAGATCATCGCGTAGCCGACGAGCAAGCTCGACAGCCACAGGCTCCACACCAGGTCCGTCGTGCGCCACTCGAGCTGCCAGGCGAGCGTCAGCCACAGGGCAAAGGCCAGGATGTCGAGCCAGACGGTTCGCCAACCCCAGGGAACTCCGGTTTGCGTGGACACGATTGGGCGCCCGAGGATCGAATGGGATCGCGGCCGAGGCCAGACCGTTTTTGCATCCCGTTGGCCGCCAGCCGGGATCCAGGGATTCGGCAGCGGATGACAGAATTCCAAAATGTTTGTCCCGCGATGCGCGGTTCGCTCGTCATCTCTTTGAACCCACACATAACATGTCCAACACAGAAAAATCACAGTTCCTGCTCCTGTTCCGCCATCCCCAGGCCGGCCCCGACCCCACGCCCGAGGAGATGCAGCAAATCTTCGGCAAATGGATGGCATGGCTGAAGGCCGTGAAGGCCAAGGGCCAGTACGTCGGCGGCGACCGCCTGGACGACGCCGGCAAGGTGCTCCGCTCGCCGCGGGGCGCATCGGTCACGGACGGGCCCTACGCGGAGGCCAAGGAGATGGTCGGCGGCTACATCATCGTCCTGGCGGACACGCTCGCCCAGGCCGTCGAGATCGCCAAGGGTTGCCCCGGCCTCGACAACGAGGGCGTCGTCGAGGTTCGCCAGATTGAGAAACTCCCCCCCATCTGATCCCTCGCGGGAGGCCGCGTCGACCACGGTCGCCACCGTGGTCGACAACCTCTTTCGGCGCGAGTCGGGCCGCCTCGTGGCCATCCTCACCCGCCGGTTCGGGCCGCAGCACCTGCACCTGGCCGAAGATGTCGTGCAGGACGCTCTGGGGAAGGCCATGGAGGCGTGGCCGTTCACGGGGGTCCCCGCCAATCCGACCGCCTGGATACTGCAGACGGCGAGAAACCGCGCTCTCGACCAGGCCCGGCGCTCGCGCCTGTGGGAGGGAAAGCAGGCCCTGCTGCTCCCCCTGGTCGAGGACTGCATCGATTCCGCGGCGCATGCGGGCGGCCCGCAGTTCGAGGACGAGATCGAGGACAGCCAGCTGCGAATGATGTTCGTCTGCTGCCATCCGGGGCTGCCGCAGGACGCCCAGGTGGCCCTGACCCTCAGGGTGCTGTGCGGGTTCGGCGAGCGCGAGGTCGCCGCCGCCTTCCTCGCCAGCGAGGCCGCGGTCGCCAAGCGCCTCACCCGGGCCCGCCAGTTCCTGCGCGAGGCGGGCGTCACGACCGACCTTCCCAGCTCGGGCGAGCTGGGCCCGCGGCTGGCCGCGGTGCAGCAGGTCCTCTACCTCCTCTTCAACGAGGGCTACAAGGCCTCCGGGGGACCCACCCTCCTGCGGGAGGAGCTGTGCGCGGACGCCATCCGGCTGGCGGAGCTTCTCGCCGAGCAGCCCTTCGCGGACCAGCCCGACACCCACGCTCTGCTTGCGCTCATGTATTTCAACGCGGCCCGCCTCGCCTCGCGCACGGACGAGGGGGGACTCATCCTGACGCTGGCCCGCCAGGACAGAGGCAAGTGGGACCGCGAGAAGATCCGGCTGGGCATCTCCCACCTCGCCGTCTCCGGGAACGGCACAGACGTGGGCCGGTACCACCTTGAGGCAGGCATCGCCGCGAGCCACACGCTTGCCCCAAGCGACGCGGAGACCGACTGGCCGCAGATCCTGGGCCTCTACGACGACCTCCTGGCGCACGACGCGTCGCCCCTGGTGGCCCTCAACCGCGCGGTGGCGCTGGCAAAGGTCGAGGGCGCCGATGCCGGCCTGCGCGCGATAGGGGCGATGGCGGGCCGAGAGACGCTGGAAAACTACCATCTCCTCCACGCCGTGACGGGCCACCTTTGGCTTGAGGCCGGGGATAGGGAGAGGGCGTTTTCCAGCTTCCGGCGCGCGCGCGAGCTTGCGACGCTCCAGATCGAGAAGGAGCACCTCTCGCGGCGCATGCAAGAGTCCCAGGAGCCGTAGAACTCGGCGTCGGGGCGGGAGCCGCGGGGCGGGCGGACATTCCGGTAAAAAGCCGTGCACTGGGGGCCCGGAATGCTTACTCACAAGGCAAACCCATGCCCCAGCGACCCGTTCCCTTCGCCACCGCGTGAGCCGCCTCCACAGACAGACACGGCGCGGCGACGGCGCCCGCCCCGGGGGCCGGGCGGCGCCCTGCGCTCTCCTCGCGGTGGCGCTGGCGCTCTCGCTCCCCCGGCCCTCGGCCAGGGCCGAGGACTCCATCGGCTACATATATGAGAACTACCGCGAGGAGGACGGGCGGATCTCCGTCGTCGAGCAGAGCAGCTCGGTGAACCAGGACGTCGGGGCGAACGGACACCTCCAGCTCTCGGGGACGATCGACGCCGTGGCCGGCGCGACCCCCACGGGCCGTCCGTCCCAGCCGGGCAGCGACCAGGTCGCGCTCGCCGAGATACAGTCGCGGCGCAAGGCCTGGTCCGGCGACTACGCCCAGCAGTTCCGGAACGTCAATGTCGACGCGGGCTTCGCCCAGAGCCGCGAGGACGACTACGTCTCGACGGGCTGGTCGGTCAACACGCTGGTGGACCTGAACCAGAAGAACACGACGCTGCGCGCGGGGGTCGCGGGTACAGACGACCGCGTCGAGGTCATCTTCAACAGGGGCTACCTGCCCAAGCACACGGCCGACGCCATCCTCGGCGTCACGCAGCTTCTCAGCCCCACGACATTCGTGACCGCCGACGTGTCGCTGGGCCGCTCGACCGGGTACCTCTCCGAGCCCTACAAGATCGTCGAGAAGGCGGTGGAGATCCTTCCGAGCGTATTCCTCCAGGAGGAGTTCGCGGAGAACAGCCCGAACGCGCGCAGCAGGGAATCGCTCTACCTCTCCCTGAACCATGCGTTCACGGGGCTGCGCGGCGCCGTCGAGGCCAGCTACCGCCTCTACACGGACACCTACGGCATCGTGGCGCACACGCTGCAGCTGTCGTGGATCCAGCACCTGGGCCCGAGGGTGACCCTGGAGCCCATGGTCCGGTACTACACGCAGAACGCGGCGCGCTTCTACACCTACGACATCAACACGACGTCGATCTCGCCCGCCCGCATACCGACGGGGACGGCCCCCTACTACAGCGCGGACTTCCGCCTTTCGGCGGAGGACGCGGTCAGCTGCGGACTCAAGGCGTCGTGGAGGGTGTCGGACTGGATGCGCCTCGACGGGTCCTACGAGCGCTATGCGATGCGCGGCCGCGACGGGGTCACGCCTCAGAGCGCCTACCCGACCGCGGGCATCTCAACGATCGGGGTGAAATTCCTATGGTGACCCCGGGTCCATCAAGGTTGCGGCTCGTCGCGCTGGCAGCCTGCGCGCTGCTGGCGGCGCGGGCCCGGGCGCAGGTCGCGCCGGGCGGCTCCTTCCCGCCGCTCTCGCTGGCCGCGCCCGCCGGCGGCCAGGCGCCGGTGACGTCAGGCAAGGTCGTCGTTGTCGATTTCTGGGCGTCCTGGTGCGCGCCCTGCAAGGCCTCCTTCCCCGCGTATTCCCGCCTGCAGGCGCAGTTCGCCGACCGCGGGCTGGTCATCGTCGGCGTCAGCGTCGACGACAGCGCTTCAGACTACGCCGCGTTCGTGGCGAGGCTGAAGCCGTCCTTCGCGACGCTTCGCGACGCCGGGCACAGGCTGGTCGGCGCGGTCGAGGTTCCCACCATGCCGACCAGCTACGTCATTGACCGCAGCGGCAAGGTCCGCTTCATGCATCCCGGATTCCACGGCGAGAAGACCGAGCGCGAGCTGCTCGGGGAGATCACCCTGCTGCTGAACGAGACACCCCCTTCCTCATGAAGACACCGAGCCCAAAGTACATCCTGGCCGCCGCCCTCTTGATCGGCGCCGCGCTGCAGAGCGGCTGCTCGACGACTACGGCCGTGCGCGTGCGCCCGTGGGAGCGGGGCGCCCTGGCCGACGACACCATGAACCCGGACCGCGACCCGCTGGGGGCCGCCATGTCCGAGCACGTCTATTTCTCCCGCGAGGCCGCGTCGGGGGGCCGTGGGGTCGGCGGAAGCGGCTGCGGCTGCAACTAGGCGCGGCTGCGCCCAGGTGTCTCCCCAGCACGCGAGGCCTATCTTGGCATGACACTGAGATCGCATGTTCAGCGGGCCCGGGCATGGATGAACCTGTCCGCGCCGGCGCTGATCGCGCTCCTGCAGCGGGCACCCGCCCTGCGCGGCGCCGCGGCCGCGGAGGAGCTCGCCGCGGCGTCCCCCATCGTCGAGCTCTTGAGGACGGCGGCCCTGGCGGCCGCCGCGCTCGGCGCCATCGACGCCCAGGCGGGCGCCACGCTCCTCGCGAGCTCGCTGACCCCCGATCCGACCGGGCCCCTGCCCACATTCTACGCCACCGTCGGGACCCCCATCACGCCGCTCGCCTTCACGATCGCGAACCTGATCGCGATCGGCTCATGGAAGATCGTGGGCCAGATCCCGCCCGGCCTCACCCTGACGACCCTCCAGCCCAACGGGGGAAGCCTGACGGGGTTCGGGGGGGACCTCGACGCGACGACGGACGCCAATCCCCTGACGACCCCGATCCTCGAGGGGACGCCGACGGTCGCGGGAACCTACATGTTCACCATGCAGGGATTCTGGAAGGGAGGGGAGTCGGGGGGCCCGTTCGCGGGCAAGGGCATATCGTCGCCATTTCCGTTCACGATCGTCGTGAAAGGCATTGCCCCCACGTTCTCGACGCAGCCGATCTCGGTGACGGTGACGGGCGGCACCGTGGCGCTGGACGCGGTGTCCAGCGTCGAATCCTCCTACCAGTGGATGCTCAACGGATCGACGCCGGTCGCCGGGGCGACAAGCCCTACCCTCCTGATAGCCGACGCCGCGGCCGCGGTGGGAACCTACACCTGCGTCGCGACGAATGCTCTCGGGTCGGTCACGAGCAGCCCGGCAACGGTTTCGCTGGCCTCGACGAATGACATCGGGCGGCTGGTGAACATCTCGACGCGCGCCACGGTCGGCACCGGAGCCAACATCCTGATCGCAGGCTTCACCGTGGGCGGCTCGGGAACGGCCGGCTCGGAGCCGCTCCTTGTGCGGGGATCGGGGCCCGCGCTCGCCCCATACGGCGTCGCGGGCACGCTTGCCGACCCGCAGCTGAAGCTCTTCCGCACGAACCCCGACGGGACGTCCACCCTCGTGGAGAGCAACGCCGGGTGGAGCGCGGACGCCCAGATCGCCGCGGCGGCCACGGCCCTCGGCGCCTTCTCGTGGGGCCCGGCCGCGACAAAGGACTCGGCGATTCTTACGGTGCAGCCAAAGGGCTCCTACACGGCGCAGATCGCCGGGGAAAGCGGCGACACCGGGGTCGCCCTGGCGGAAGTCTACGACGCAACACCCGCGGGCACGTACTCGCCCTCGTCGCCGAGGATCACGAACATCTCGGCGCGCGTCCAGGTCGGTACGGGCGGCAACATCCTGATCGCCGGGTTCACAATCGGCGGCAGCACCGCGCGCACCGTCCTCATCCGAGCCTCGGGACCGGGGCTGGTCCAGTTCGGCGTGACCGGGATCCTGCCGGACCCGATGCTGCAGGTCTACTCGGGCCCCACCCTGCTCGCCGGCAACAGCGGCTGGGGCGCCGACGCGCAGATCTCCTCGACCGCCGCGTCCGTGGGCGCCTTCGCCTGGAATGTCCTGACGAGTATCGACTCGGCCCTCCTCGTCACGCTTCCCCCCGGGGGCTACACGGCCCAGGTATCAGGGGCGCTGGGCGACACCGGGGTCGCGCTCGTCGAGGTCTACGAGGTGCCGTAGCCCCGGCGCCCCGAACGGGCCGCCCCTTTCACCGGGTCGGGTGTTACCCTACCGCGCCCGGCGGTTCCGCGTCCCGTCGAACGCGGTTTGCCCCAGGCAGGTCGCACGCAGGCCAACGCCTTGGGCGATTTTTTCAGGAATTCCTCCCCTCCGCAGCGCCGCAGCCGGCCCGGGCCGCGCGCACCGGCGCAGCTTGCCTTCCTTTGACGCCGCCCCCGAAAATCCGAGATGCAAGAAGCACAGACGCTTGTCGGCGACGATGCCCTCCAGCAAAGACTCAGCGACCACTCAAGGACCAAGGAGGAACTCCGCAGCAAGACGGCGATCCTAGAGGCCCAGCTCGACGCCAGCATCGACGGCATCCTCGTCGTGGACCTCCAGCGCAGGAAGATCCTGCAGAACCAGCGCTGCATCGATCTCTGGAAGATACCGCCCGAGATCATGGCTAAGGGCGACGTGGCCCAGGTCGACTTCGTGATGGGCCGGACCAAGGACCCCAAGCAGTTTGTCGAGAAGGTGGTCTACCTCTACGAGCATCCCCGGGAGTCCAGCCGGGACGAGATCGAACTCGTCGACGGCATGATCCTCGACCGGTACTCGGCGCCGGTCCGGGACAAGGAAGGGGAGATATACGGCAGGATCTGGACATTCCGCGACATCACGGAGAAGCGCGCCTCGAGGATCGCGCTCCAGAAGAGCGAGGAGCGCTTCAAGATCCTGGCGCGAGCGACGAGCGACGCGATCTGGGACTGGGACGTGACGACCGGCACCGTCTGGCGCAACGACAACTACGCGACCCTGTTCGGCATCGGGTCGACCGACCTCGGAAAAGAGGATTCCACGTGGTCCAGCCGGATACACCTTGACGATCGCGACCGGGTTCTCGCCAGCCTCCAGGCCTCCCTGGACGGCGAGGCGCAGACGTGGTTCGAGGAATACAGGTTCCACAGGCTCGACGGTTCCGTGATGTCCGTCGAGGACCACGCCCACATCATGCGCGGCACCGACGGCCGCGCCTTCCGGGTGGTGGGCGGCGTCTCGGACGTCACGAGGAAGAACGAGGTCGAGGCCCAGCAGCTTCGCAGCCAGCGCTTCGAGAGCATCGGCACGCTCGCCGGCGGCATGGCCCACGACCTGAACAACGTGCTCACCCCCGTCCTCGTGGCCGTCGAGCTGCTGCGCACGACGATCGGCAGCAACAGGGACCAGCTCACGCTGGTCGACACCATCGAGTCCAACACCCGGCGGGGGGCCGACCTCGTGCGCCAGGTGCTCACCTACGCCCGCGGAAGCAGCGGCGAGCGCAAGAGCGTGAACCTCAAGGAGCTCTTTCTCGGCATGGAGTCCATGATACGGGAGACCTTCCCCCGCAAGATCCGGATCGCCATGAACGTCCCGGACGGCCTCTGGCCCGTCGTCGGTGACCCTACGCAGCTTCACCAGGTGCTGATCAACCTCGCCGTCAACGCGCGCGACGCGCTGCCGGGCGAGGGCGAGATCTCCTTCTCCGCGTCCAACGTGGTGCTCGACGGCGAATTCGCCTCAGCGAAAGGGTCCACCGAGGCCCTCCCGTTCGTTGTGCTGACGGTCGCGGACTCCGGCGCCGGGATCCCGCCCGATATCCGCGACCGCATTTTCGAGCCATTCTTCACCACGAAGGACGTGGGCAGCGGCAGCGGCCTCGGCCTGTCGACGGTGCAGGGCATCGTGAAGTCCCACGGCGGCACCGTGAGGGTCTCAAGCAAGGTGGGCTTTGGGTCGACGTTCGAGGTGCGCCTTCCCGCGGCCCCGGGGACCCGGGCGGAGCGGCCGCAACCCGCGACGCCGGGGCTTTCCCTGGGCCGGGGGGAACTCGTCCTCGTGGTGGATGACGAGCCCTCGGTAAGCGGGATCGTGGCGCTCATGCTCGAGACCTACGGCTACCGGGTGCTCACCGCGTCCGACGGGGCCCGGGCGACCGCGCTCTACGCCCAGCACGCGCATGAGATCGCCGTCGTCATCACCGACATGATGATGCCGATCATGGACGGCCACGCGACCATCGAGGCCATCAAGCGGATAAACCCCGCGGCGAAAATCATCGCGGTGAGCGGCATCGCGGAGACGGGAAGCCCCGCGAGGGCGGCGAACGCGGGCGCCAAGGACTTTCTGGCGAAGCCCTACAGCACCTTCACGATCCTCCCGCTTGTCCGCACCGTCATCGACCGACCGGCCTCGCCCTGAGACGCCGGGCTAGGTCGGTCTCTCGCCGGCGGCGCGAAGGAGGTAGATGTGGCTCGCGACCAACATCGGCACGATCCAGAGCGGGATCAGCGCCAGAGGAAGCGCCGCAAGCTCGGCCATCGACCCCGGCCTCGTGTTGCTGAGCCACGTGGCCGTCCCCACCGCGACCACGAGGTCCGCCAGGCCGATCCAGTTCCAGGCGCGAAGCGCGAGCGGGAAACCGCGCGTGCCCAACAGGTGGAGCAGGACCGCGGCCCCGGACGCCGCGACCACGTCACCCCACCCCGCGCGCTCCGCGAACTCGGCGGGCAGCCTTCCCCGCGCGTGCAGCCAGATGAAGTACAGGCCGACGAAGCGCGCAAGGTGGGCCGCCAGTATCCCGCGCGGACCGAGCGAATCCATCCCCTCGCGGAGGCTACCGGGCCGAAGGACGCCCGCCGTGAACGCCGCGGTCGCGCCGGCGATCACTAACGGGACGGCCTGCGGGGGGACCCTCGCCATCGCGTGGAAGGAGCCGGCAACGCCCGCGGCGATGCCCCACGAGGCGACGAGCGCGAGGAAGCGGGGATTCGGCGCGCCCATGCCGGCCTATCCCCCCAGCTTCACGACGTGCTCAAACTCCGCGCGGGTGAGCGGCATGACGGAAAGCCGGCTGTGGCGCACGAGGATCACGCCCGCGAGCGCCGGGTCCGCCTTCACCTGCGCCAGCGGCACCGGTCGGGCGAGCCTGCGGACCGCCTCGAGCTCCACCGACACCCAGGCGGGCTCGTCCGCCGTGGGATCCGGGTAGGCGGAGCGGGTCACCCTGGCGACGGCGACGACGGACTTGCTCTCGCCGCTCTCGTAGAAGAGCACGGGGTCGCCGGGGCGCATGCCGTTCAGGTTGTTTCGGGCCTGGTAGTTGCGGACGCCGTCCCAGGACGTGCGGCGGTCCCGCTCGAACATCGCCCACGAGTAGCTCTCGGGCTCCTGCTTCACGAGCCAGTGCCCCCCTCCCCCGGCATCCCCGGCGCCCGGCGGCTTGGTTCTTGGGCTCATGGCGCGGGGATCATGGGGCCGCGCGCCGGGGCCCGGCAAAGCGAAATTTCGGGACGGCCCAGGGAACTGTAGGATTGCCGCCCGGGCGCGGGTGCGCCTTCCTGCGTGCATCCCCCTTTCGCCCGTACCAGGCGGCAACACGCGGCCCCAGGGGGACACGATGAACAAAACCCTCGCACGCTTAAGCCTCCTTCTCTGCACCCTCCTGCCCGCCGCCCCCCTGGCGCGCGCCTCCGAGCCCAACACGCTCTCCGACACGGAGCAGTCGGGGGGCTGGCACCTCCTCTTTGACGGGAGCTCGCTCAAGGGCTGGCGCAGCCTCACCGACCCGGACCCGGGAGCGGGCTGGAAGGTCATCGACGGCTGCATCGTGCGCACGGCCAAGGCCGGCGACCTGCTGACCATCGATGATTTCGGGGACTTTGAGCTCTCGATCGAGTGGAAGGTCGCGGACGAGACCAACAGCGGCATTCTCTACCGGGTATCGCTCAGCGAGGCCCAGACGTTCTACACGGGCCCCGAGTTCCAGATACTGGACAACATCCACGGGGGCGACCGCCTCGACCCGAAGCACACGGCCGGGGCGCTCTACGACCTCGTTGCCCCGACGAAGGACGTCACTCGCCCCGTCGGCTCATGGAACGAGACGCGAATCCTCGTGAAGGGCTGGCACATCGAGCACTGGCTCAACGGCGAGAAGATCGTGGACATCGACCTCGACAGCCCCGAGGGCCGGGCGCTCAAGGCGCACAGCAAGTTCAGCTCGATGTCCTCGTTCGCCAGCTACAAGCACGGCCACTTCGCGCTGCAGGACCACGGCGGCATGGTTAGCTTCCGCAACATCAAGGTCCGCGAGCTGCCCTCCGGCCCCTGATGCCGCGGGGCTGAAGGAACGATGCCCTGGATCCAGGCCTACGCCCCGGTCGGGGAAGGCGTGGCCCTTTCGGCCGGCGTCGCGGCGGTCCCGCTCGCCGTCCTGTTCGTCTGCCTCGCCCTCCTCAGGATGAAGGTGTTCAAGGCGGCCCTCTGCGCCCTGGCCGCGGCCTCGGTCCTGTCCGTAACCGCGTGGGGCATGCCCGCGGGGCTGGCGGCCCGGGCGGCCGCGCAGGGCGCGGCCTTCGGGCTCTTCCCCGTCTTCTTCATCGTCCTCGCCAGCCTCTTTCTCTTCAACATCACGGTGAAGAGCGGGCAGTTCGACGTCATCCGGGCGTCGCTGGCGGACCTGACGGCCGACCGCAGGCTCCAGGCGCTCCTCATCGCGTTCTGCTTCGGCGCGTTCATCGAGGGCGCCGCGGGATTTGGCGCGCCCGTGGCCATCGCGGGCGCGACGCTGGTGGGGCTGGGATTCCGGCCGTTCCAAGCCGCGGGCCTGTGCCTCGTGGCGAACACGGCCCCTGTCGCTTTCGGCACCATCGGCATCCCCATCGTCGCCCTCGGAGGCGTGATGGGCCTAAACGACGCCGGGCTCATGAAGCTCTCGGCCGTCGTCGGCCACCAGCTTCCCTTCATCTCCCTGATCCTGCCCGCCTACCTCGTCCTCATCATGGCGGGACCCCGGAAGACGGCCGAGGTCCTGCCCGCGGTCGTGGCCTGCGGCGCCGCATTCGCCGGCTGCCAGTGGTTCGTCGCCAGCCGCCTCGGGCCCTACCTGCCGGACATCATCTCGTCCCTCGCCGCCATGGCCGCCCTGGTGGTCCTGCTCCGGTTCTGGCGGCCGCGGACCTTGTTCCGCTTCGACCACGATCCGTCCATCGGGGCCGGCCACGGCCACGGGCCGGCCGTGGTCCTGCGGGCGTGGTTCCCCTACCTGGCCCTGACGGCGATGGTCCTCCTCTGGGGCGCGCCCCCGGTGAAGGCCACCCTCAACCGGACCACTGTCATGATTCCCGTCGCCGGCCTGGACAACGCCATCGCGAAGCCGCCGGCGGCGCCGGGCGGCGCCGCGGTCCCCATCCCCGCGAAGTACAAGCTCGACTACCTCGCGAGCGGGGGATCCGCCGTCCTCATCGCGGCCCTTCTCTCCGGGGTGCTCTCAGGGTTGGGGGCGGGCGAGGTGCTGCGCATCTTCGGCAGGACGCTCCACGACCTGCGCTTTCCGGCGCTCACGTTCGCGTCCGTCCTTGCCCTGGCCTACGTGATGAACGCCTCCGGCATGACCGCCGCGCTCGGCATCTTCTGCACCCGGGCCGGCCGGCTCTTCCCCTTCGTCGCGCCCGTCCTCGGGTGGATTGGCGTCTTCCTGACGGGATCCGACACGTCGAGCAACGTCCTCTTCGGCGGCCTCCAGAAATCCGCCGCCGAGCAGCTGGGCATAAACCCGCTCCTGACCGCCGCGGCCAACACGAGCGGCGGCGTCATGGGAAAGATGATCTCGCCGCAGTCCCTCGCCGTCGCCTGCGC
The DNA here is from genome assembly GCA_964509885.1 of uncultured Opitutaceae bacterium. GTDB lineage: Bacteria > Verrucomicrobiota > Verrucomicrobiia > Opitutales > Opitutaceae > Palsa-1447. Next base: position 41,114 of record CAZDZL010000013.1, read on the forward strand.
GGCGACGGGCATGGTCGGCGAGGAGGGATCCCTCTTCCGGTTCACGCTGAAGCACTCGGTCCCGCTGCTGCTCGTCATCTGCGCGATCACCTACCTGCAGGCCTACTACCTGACATGGATGGTCCCGTCCTGACGCCATGGCTCTCGCGCTCTTCCCGACAGCCTTCGGCACCTGCGGCCTCTCGTGGGACGAGGGGCGCCTGAGCGGATTCCAGCTCCCCGGCCCGACGGAGGAGCACACGCTTGGCCGGCTCGCGCAAAGGGGCGGGGACGTCGTCGCCGAGCGCGAGGCGCCCGAGTGGGTGCGCGCGGTCGTCGCGCGGGTGCGCCGGCATTTCGAGGGCGACCTGCAGGACTTCTCGGACGCCCCGCTCGACTGGAAGCGGGTCAGCGAGTTCCAAAGGGCCGTGTACCTCCAGGCGCAGGCGGTGCGGCCGGGATTCAAGACGAGCTACGGGGACATCGCCAAGGCCATCGCCCTCGGCCCCGAGTCGGCTCGCGCCGTCGGCGTCGCCCTCGCGACGAACCCGTGGCCCCTCCTCGTGCCCTGCCACCGGGTCGTGTCCGCGAACGACAGGATGACGGGGTTCTCAGCGCCCGGCGGGATCCTCACGAAGACGCGCCTGCTCGCGCTCGAGGGAGCCGAGTTGCTTTCGGAGTGATATCTCCCGGGCCCGCTCGACAAAGCGGGATTTTTCGGTGTCTTGCGCCTTCGCCCGCAATGCCGACCCTCTTCGATCCCGTCACCCTGGGCGACCTAATCCTGCCCAACCGCATCGTCATGGCGCCCCTCACCCGGGCGCGCGCGGGCGCGGAGCGCGTCCCGAACGCGCTCATGGCCGAGTACTACGCGCAGCGCGCCTCCGCCGGTCTGATCATCTCGGAGGCGACCTCCGTGACGCCCATGGGTGTCGGCTACGCCGACACGCCGGGCATCTGGTCGGCAGAGCAGGTCGAGGGCTGGAGGCTCGTGACGGCCGCGGTGCACGCGGCCGGCGGCCGGATGATCCTGCAGCTCTGGCATGTCGGCCGCGTCTCGGACCCGGTCTTCCTCGACGGGGCGCTCCCCGTGGCCCCGAGCGCGCTGGCGCCCGCGGGACTCGTCCGGCTTGTCCGCCCGCAGAGGCCCTACACGACGCCTCGCGCGCTCGAGACCGCCGAGTTGCCGGGCATCGTGGAGGCCTACCGCACGGGCGCGCTCAACGCGCGCGACGCGGGCTTCGACGGCGTCGAGGTGCACGGGGCGAACGGATACCTCCTGGACCAGTTCCTCCAGGACGGCTCCAACCGGCGCACGGACAAATACGGGGGACCGGTCGAGAACCGGGCGCGCCTGATGCTCGAGGTGACGGACGCCGTGATCTCCGTCTGGGGGGCGCGAAGGGTCGGCATGCACCTCGCCCCGCGCGGGGACGCGCAGTCCATGGGCGATTCCAACCCCCTTGCGACCTTCGGCTACGTCGCCCGAGAGCTCGGCGCCCGCGGGATCGCCTTCATCTGTGCCCGCGAGTCGCTCGGCGAGAACCGCATCGGGCCCCAGCTGAAGGCGGCCTTCGGCGGCGCCTACATCGCAAACGAGAAGTTCTCGCAGGCGACCGCGGAGGAGGTCCTCGCCAGGGGCGAAGCCGACGCCGTGGCCTTCGGGGTACCTTTCCTCGCAAACCCGGACCTGCCCCGGCGCTTCGCCCTTAGGGCCCCGCTGAACGAGCCGCTGCCCGATTACTTCTACGTTCCCGGCCCCAGGGGATACACGGACTACCCCGCCCTCCCCGCATCTGGGTAATGACTGCAGGGCCCGCGTTAAAAATCTATAAACCAATGCCTTCGGAGCGCCGGCGACGCCCATAGGCAGGGCTTTGGTGTTGCGTCGCGCCCTCCCCGGCTGAGACGATCCCGCGCCCCTGTCCAGCGGGCAAACCGAGCCACGCACCGTGCCTACCACACCGCCCGAACTCGTTCTGGTCGTTCCCGTCTTCAATGAGCAGGACGCGATCGTGCCCGTCCTTCAGGAATGGCGCGCGGAACTCGCCAAGACGGTTGGCGATGGGCGCTTCACAATCCTGGTGGTCGACGACGGGTCCACCGATGCCACGCCCGCCCGGCTCGCGGGGCTGGACTGGCCCGAGCTTCGCGTCCACCGGCACGCGAACCGGGGCCACGGCCAGAGCTGCCTGGTCGGCTACATCGAGGCCGAACGGATGGGGGCCACGTACATCTTCCAGATCGACTCAGACGGGCAGTGCGATCCGGTGGGGTTCGCGAGCGTGTGGGAGCGCCGGGAGCTGGCGCCCGCGGTCTACGGGCGGCGCACAAGCCGGGACGACGGGCGCGCCCGGCGGGTGATCAGCGCCGTCCTGCGCGCCTCGCTCAAGCTCGCCCGCCGCACGAAGCTCAACGACACGAACGTCCCGTTCCGCCTGTACCGAGCGCCCCTCGCGGCGGCGGCCGCGAGGCGGGTTCCCGCCGACTTCAACCTGGCCAACATCGCGATGGCGATCCTCCTCGAGCCCGAGGGGTTCATCGAGGTGCCCATACATTTCCGCGACCGCATCGGCGGGCAGCCCGCGGTGCGCCTGTGGGGCTTCGCGCCCAAGGCCCTGCGCCTGCACCGCGACCTCCTCAAGCTGGGGAAATAGGGGATGCGCGACAGCTACGACTACCTGATCGTCGGAGCGGGACTCTCGGGGCTCGTCCTCGCGGAGCGGCTGGGCTCGCTCGGCCGCAGCTGCCTCGTCGTCGAGCGCCGCGACCACATCGGGGGCAACTGCCACGACCGCAAGGACCGCAACGGGCTGTTCTTCCACGTCTACGGGCCGCACTATTTCCGCACGAACTCCGAGCTCGTGCGCACGTACCTGAGCCGGTTCACAGAGTGGAACGACGCGAAGTACCGGGTGAACGTCTTCGCCGGGGGCCGCTACTGGAGCTTCCCGATCAACCTCGGCACGTTCCGGCAGTTCAGCGGGAACCCCGCGGCGACGGAGGAGGACTTCAAGGCGTACCTCGCCCGCAGCGCCGTGCCGATCGCGTCCCCCGCGAACTCCAAGGAGGCGATCCTCTCCGCGGTGGGAGTCGAGCTCTACGAGTTCTTCTACAAGGGCTACACGCAGAAGCAGTGGGGGCGCCCCGCCGAGGCGCTCGACGCCTCCGTCTGCCGCAGGATCCCGATCCACACGGGCCTTGACGAGCGCTACTTCAAGGACGAGTTCCAGGCGCTGCCCAGGCTCGGGTACAACGCGATGTTCGAGGCGATCCTCGAGGCCTCGAAGGCCGACCTCCGGCTGGAGACCGACTACCGCGAGGTCCTGCCGAGGGTTCGCCACCGCCACCTGATCTATTCCGGGCCGCTGGACGAGTACTTCGACTGCAAGTACGGGCACCTGCCCTACCGCACGGCGCGCTACGCGCTCGAGGAGCTGGACGAGGCCTCCGTCCCCAAGGGCGGGTTCGTCCAGCCGGTCCTGCAGGTGAACTACCCGGGCCCGGAGGCGTTCACGAGGACCGTCGAGCTGAAGCACGTCACCGGGCAGGTGAGCCGCAGCTCCAACCTCGTGCGCGAGTTCCCGGCCGAGTACAAGCCGGGTGAGAGCGACCCCAACTACCCGATTCCGGGCCCGGAGAGCGATGCGCTCGCGGCGCGCTACCGGGACCTCGCGCAGGCGCAGCAGGGCGTGACCTTCATCGGCCGCCTGGCGCAGTACCGCTACCTCAACATGGACCAGGTCGTAGGGGCCGCGTTGCACACCTTCGAGAAGCTGCGCGACGGGAAGGCGTGAGGGCGGGCGCGCCTCAGCGCGCGGCCGCGTGGGCCCGCTTCCAGAGGCCCACCTTCCGGGCGGCGTCGCTCCCGTTCTCATAGGTCAGGATGTCGCACCAGATGTACTCTGGCCCCACGGAGCTGTTCACCTTGCCCCAGAGCTCCGGCTCGTCGCCCGGCCTGTACCAGAGGACGTAGTCTATCCCCTGCGCCACGAGCCATTTGCCGGCGTCGGGCATCGTCCCGTCGAACAGGCTGACGAGGCTGTCGTGCCGGCGCCTCACGTCCTCCCTGTAGGCGCGCCAGAGGAGCTCGTGGCCGTACCACCCGAGCCACATCCTCTGGCCGGCGAAGAGCGGGATCACCGCGGAATTCGTGAAGCCCCCCGCGCTCTCGGGGCGCTCCGCGACCACCCCGGGCCGCTCGATCTTGAGGCGCCCGAGCATGAGGCGCGGAAACTCCTCCCTCGTGAGGTAGTTTGTCCCCTCCAGCTTGCCGATCGAGTCCCTGGGGCCCGCGAGGAACGGCCGCCAGAGGTCGAGCACGTAGAAGCACGGGTAGAGGCAGAAGAGGAGGCCGGCGGCGCGGACCCAGCGGCTCGTGGCACGCTCCAGGACGAACGGGCCCAGCGTCACCAGGCAGCCCGCGGCGATCCAGGGCCACCACTTGAGCGTCGTGTTGAATCGTTCATATATGCCCGAATACACGTCGTCCACGTACACGTACTCCGAAAAAATGAGGAAGGTGAGCCACAGGACCGCGAGGCGCCGGCCCTGGGCGCTGCCGGAGAGCAGGCCGAGCAGGATGAGGGCGATCGTGGGAAGCATGAAGAGAAGAAGGAGGAGAGGGGGCGTGTGCTCCCTCCACGGCACCAGCCTGAGGGCGGCATCGTAGCCCGCGGCCGACGCCGTGAAGGCCGAAAGGTAGACCCAGGCCGCGAGCCACACGGCCGCCGCGCCGAGCGCCACCGAGGGCAGCAGGCGCCGCCATTCCCTGAGATCCGCGAGCAGCCACGCGGCGATGCCCAGGGCCTGAAGCGGAAGGGCCCACGTGTTGGCGAGGACGGTCCAGGTGAGCGTGCACCCGGCCATGACCGCGTAGCGCCGCTGCCGCAGACGCGACCAGAGCTGCACGGACATGGCACAGAGGCCGAGGAGGTAGTACCCGGAGAGCGGGGCGTGGTAGTCGCCGAGGTAGATCGAGTAGGAGAACGGCTCCCCGGGGAGCTCCAGGTGCTCGTACCTCGACTGGTAGGCCCTGAGCCACGCGCCGACCGGCGCCTTGTCCATGGGAGCACTCCCGATGAACCTCATGCTGGTCCAGGGCTGGACGTTGGTGTCCGAAAGGTGCACGAACAAGGTCGTCCCCATCCCGCCGATCACGAACCCGGCGATGACCACGGCCCTGACCCAGGATTTCCGGGCGGCGAGGCACACGGAGCCGGCGAGCGCCGAGCCCGCCAGAGCGATCAGCAGGCAGAAGCCTATATTGTAGCTCTCGCCCGTCGTGATCGACAGGAGCCGCCCCATGAGGGCGGCGCCGTAGTGCTGGAAGCTGTAGTACTGCGTCGAGGCGTAAGGGTAGAACCAGGCATCGGGCACCGGAATCGTCGCCCCGGTCGCGTAGCTGCAGATGAAGGAGAGGTCCGCGATCTTCTCCGATGAGCCGTCGATGTCGGGCGACGTGAACCTCCAGAGCATCGCATAGAGGAAAATGGCGCAGAAGACGCCGAAGCACCCGAGGAGGCGCCTCGGGGCGAACTCGGCGCGCCACTCCGCCACGAGGGAGGCCGCGCGCCCGCACAGGAAGGACGGCTCCCAGCCGGGGACGCTGAGCGCGATCATCGCCGCGGAAACCGCGGTCGAAACGAGGCAGAGCCCGGCGAGCGACGGGCCCAGCCCGACCTGGCATTCGACCGCGTATATCCCTGTGACACCGAGAATTGGGCCGGCGGCCAGCGCGAGCCAGCGGTTGCGCCAATATAGACCCGCTATAAGCATCAGTCCCCAGAGATTGACCGCCAGAAGCGCCAGCGTGAACAGCAGTCCGAGGTATTGCATGCAGCTATACGGTAGATACGTATTACGATTGTTTGACGACGAATTGCGTTGAAAGGGCCATCTACTTGCAATGCTATTGCCACACGCAGAGTCAGGTCCATCCGACAGCATTCACCCACGTGCATCTCTTGAAATACGCGCCCGAATCCGGCCCCTCCACGGGCCCGAGCCGCGCTCCTGCGAGGAAGGGATTCACGCTTGTGGAGGTCATGGTGGCGACGGTGCTCCTCTCGATGATCATCCTGGGCATCCTTCAGGTGCTCATCGGATCCTACAGGGTCGCGGCGAAGGCCCGGTACAACGACCACGCGCGCTACGTGATCAAGTCGATGGCCGACCAGTTCCTCACGCAGCAGCCGTTCGACAACAACGGAAACGTCCTGACCCTCTTCCAGCCGACGGTGGACGGCGGCGGCAACCTTAGCCCGCTCGGCACGGGGATGACCTGGACAAACTCGGACGGCTCGGCCGGGACGGTCTCCAACGACTCGCTCGGGCTTTATTTCTACGTGCTGCTGGGGGACAACTCGGGGGCGCCCATCAAGGCGACCGTCACCCGCACCGTGCAGTACCTCTATCCCTACCCCAGCGGACAGCCGACGCTGGTCGGCCAGTCCGCGCCTCCCGGATACCTGCTTCAGGGCACGTTTAAGATCACCTTCCCGTACCCCGCGACGTCGACGACGACGCTCAGCCAGTCGATCACCGTGGTCCGGTCCATCCCGTGAAGAACACCGAGGGCAATTCCGGCGAGGACAGGGGCGCGATCCGCCAGGACCCGCCCCGGGTGGCGTTCACGCTCGTGGAGATGATCGTCACCCTGACGGTCGCCTGCATCCTGATGGTCGCGATCGTCGCGTTCCTCGTCAACGGGGTCGTCAGCACGACGAAGACGACCGCCATCAACGACACGTCCACCAAGGGCCGGTACATCTTCGAGCACCTCTCGAAGGAGATGGCCCGCGCGAATGACCTGACCATTTCACCCACGCCCGCCGGCGGGTTCTTCGGCCCGAACCCGAGCTACTCCTACCCGCCGACCCCCACGCCGGGAAACCCCGGCCTGGGTTACTCGGGCTTCAACTACCTTATCCCCGTCGGGGGCCAGGCGCTCAATTCAAACACGATCCCGGTAACGGCCGGCGTGAGCCCGGGCATCACCCTCACCCTCGGCCCCGCCTCTCCGCCCGACTACCTCGTCCCCCAGGCCGGCGACTACCTGCAGATCCCCGGGCTCAACATCGGAACGCCGAAGATCGGCGTCCCGATCGCCTCCGTGAGCGGGCCGAACAGCGTTGATGGATCGGGGAACTGGACCATCTACCTGTCCGCGCCGCTGTACACGCTGGCCAACGTCGCGTCGACCAACGCCGACATTCCCGCCGAGACCGTCGAGACGATCCAGCGCCAGCGCAGCTATGCGGTGCAGACGGTTGGGGGAGACACCCAGCTTCTGTGGTATCCCAACACCACAGCGTCCCCGCCCCAGAAGGCGCTGCCGACGAGCGTGGTCGTCGCCAAGGGGCTCCCCTCGGCCAACGGGAACATGTACCCCTTCTTCGCGCAACCCAAGGTGCCGATCGCGAACGGCGGGGACGGGACCGTGTACGTCGGCGTGAGCCTGGCCCTGACCGTCCCCACGGGGATGACGGCGGGCGGCGTCGAGGGCGTGAACGTCCTGAAGGGCCAGTCCAGCTTCTATTCGAACAACACGATCAACGCCGTCTTCGCCAACAGGTCCGGCAAGACATTCGCCCTGATCTACCTGCCGACGCCGACACCGACGCCGTCGCCCACCCCAACGCCTTCGCCGACCCCGTCGCCCACGCCGACACCTTCGCCGACGCCGTCGCCCACGCCGACACCGACGCCCACGCCGTCGCCCACGCCGACACCGACGCCCACGCCGACCCCATCGCCGACCCACACCCCGTCGCCCGTCCCGACGCCGACACCTTCGCCGACGCCTACACCCTCGCCGACGCCCACGCCTTCGCCCACACCCACGCCCTCGCCCACACCCACGCCGACGCCGTCGCCCACGCACACCCCGTCGCCCACGCCGACACCTTCGCCCACGCCCACGCCCTCGCCTACACCGACGCATACCCCGACGCCTTCGCCCACCCCGACGCCGTCGCCCACCCCGACGCACACGCCCACGCCGTCGCCCACCCCGACGCCGACGCCTTCGCCGACGCACACCCCGTCGCCGACGCCGACGCCGTCGCCCACGCACACGCCTTCACCGACGCCGTCACCCACCCCGACACCGTCGCCGACGCACACGCCTTCGCCGACCCCGTCGCCCACACCGACGCCCACACCGTCGCCGACGCCGACCCCGTCGCCCACGCATACGCCGTCGCCCACGCCGTCGCCGACACCCACGCCGTCACCGACTCCGACGCCCACGCCTTCGCCGACGCCCACCCCGTCGCCGACGCACACCCCGTCGCCCACACCGTCTCCCACGCCTTCGCCGACGCCGACGCCCTCGCCGACGCACACCCCGTCGCCCACACCGACGCCGTCGCCCACGCCCACGCCCACGCCGTCGCCCACGCCCACGCCGTCGCCCACACCGACGCACACACCTTCGCCGACGCCGACGCCGACGCCCTCGCCGACGCCCACGCCGTCACCCACGCCGACGCCCACGCCGACTCCGTCGCCCACACCGTCGCCGACGCCGACGCCGCCGCCCGATGACTAGAAGCGCATTTTTGGCCATGAAGACTCGAATCAATAGGGGGTCCGTACGGGGGAGCGCGCTCCTGGCAGCGCTGATCGTCATCGTTATCCTGACGTTCGCGGCGGCGGGCGTCCTCTCGTACAGCCTCACGACCTACCGAAACTCGGTGCGGCAGGCCATGCTGGACCAGGGAAAGGTGATCGCGGACAGCGAGATGGAGAACCTGTACTACAACTGGAAGAACCAGCTCCTCCTCAAGAAGCCGGTCGACAATATCGTCTCCCTTCTCGGGCCGACCTCCGGCGGCGGCAACGGGCTGACCGATCCCCTCAATACCTATCCCTACGACCAGACGATGGTCACGACGAACGGGTGGTCGGTGACCCGCAGCCTCACGTACAATCCTATCCCCACGGCCAGCGGGGCCGCCACGGGGATGGTCGCGGGCACGAACCAGGTCGGGAACATCTATTACTTCACGGCGAAGACGAGCGCCACGATCAACCTTCCCCTCCTGGGCAACGTCACCTACAGGTCCGGCCGCACGTTCGAATACTCGAGCACCTCGCTCTTCCAGTTCGCGGTCTTCTACCAGGGCAACCTGGAGATCGGCGCCGGCGGCAACATGACGATCGGCGGGCCGATCTCGACGAACGCGAGCGCCTACCTGGGCGCCCAGAGCAACAACAACAACCCGTTCACGCTGGCCCTGACCGACATGGTCTACTATTTCCAGAACTACAACGGGGCCTCGGACCCGCTCACGGGGGAGACGAACTACATCCCCTACACCAACCCGGCGCTTGACCCATCGCTGGTCGACCCCATCTACAACCCGGGGGCCGCGGACATCCCGCCGGCCGCGGCGCCGGCGAACCAGGCCGCCCAGAGGGCGCTCCAGGTATCCAAGCTCGCCACGCAGGCGAGCTTCATCGGCGCGGTCGACGTCGCCGCCGACATCGCGAACCCCACCTTCGCGGCCGCGTACACAAACCTGCAGAACCAGGTTGACCCCAACGAGATTTACCGCGCGGTCGTGGCCCCGCCGCCAGTGAGCACCTCGACCGGCGCGCTCCTCCCGGAGGACCAGACCGTGGCGGGAAGCCGCATGTACAACAGCGCGGGCATCCTCATCACCATCACGCAGACGACGCCCGGAACCGCTTCCCTCGGCGTGAACGGCGTGGGCGGGAACATCACGATCCACTGCGGCATCTCGCCCACGGCGACGACGCCGCCCAGCCAGGCCAACCTCTCGATGTATGACAACGAGACATGGGCGTTGCCGATCGTGAACCCGACTTCGCCCTCCATAACGAGCCCGCCGGTGATCACGGCCGCGCGCCAGGTCATCCAGGACCCACGCGAGGCGCTCAACGGGGCGAGCGGCGTCAACCTGACGACCGTCGACATCGGGGCCCTGAACGTCGCCCTGCATAACGGCGCCATGACCAACGCGGACCTGGCCTCCAACTACAACGGCGTGGTCTACGTCTACGACAACTCGAACAACTCGGGCAACCACTCCCAGTCCTACCAGACGCCCCTCTCCGCCTCGGCCAACCTGAACGGGATCCTCCTGACGAACGGGACGACGACCCCGGCCTTCAACGACCAGAACGGCAACCCCCTCGGGTTCTCGGTCGTCTCCGACAACGGCGTCTACGTGAAGGGCGACTACAACAAGACGCAGATCAACATCAACGGGCAGCCGTACGACAACCCGGCGTCGATCATGGGCGACGCGGTCACGGTCGTCTCGTCGGCGTGGACCCCCGCGTCCGCGGCCACTCTCCTGCCCATCAGCAGCCGCGAGGCCGCCGCAAGCGGGCCGACCTCCCAGTACCCGGCCACGGGCACCGTCATCAACGCCGCCGATTCGGGCACGGCCAATGGCATGACCGTCAACGCGGCCATCCTCACCGGCAACACGCCGACCTCCGGCGACGTCGGCAGCGGCGGGGCCCAGAACCTGGTCCGCATGATCGAGGACTGGTACTACCCGAACCTGACGCTGAACCTCAACGGGTCGCTCGGGCAGATCTTCACCTCCAAGTATTTCTCGGGAGCCTACAAGTCGGGCGTTCAGGCGGGCCTGGGCGCAGCCCAGCGCGTCTACATCCAGCCGACGACCCGCAAGTTCACGTTCGATAACGTCTTCAAGGCGGGCTACACGCCGGCCAGCTCGCCCTCGACGACGGGATTCGCGCGCGGGCCCTTCTTCAACTGGTGAGAGTGAAGCGGGGCACGGGATCGGGCTGACAGGGCCGTCGGGCCCCTGTTTCCACGGAACACGGGCGGTGTATCTTTTGTCGTCAAAAGGCGTCATATCCAGACATGCACGCCATGAACTACAGGACTCTCCTCCTCCTTCCCGCGGCCCTCGCTCTGGGCTCGCAAGCCCATGCCAGGGTCGGGTTCGGTATCGACCTCGCCGTCCCGCTCCCCCTCTTCTATCCGGCGCCCGGATATTATTATCCGGCACCCGTTTACACGCGGGGCGTCGCCTATGACGCCGAGCCGGTCGGCCACCCCGAGCAGATCACCCCGGCCCCCGGTCCCGGCTATGTCTGGATGGCCGGGCACTGGAACAACGTGGCGCAGCGCTGGGTCTGGGTCGCCGGCCACTGGGAGATGCCGCCCTCGCCGAGCGCCACCTGGGTGGCCGGCCACTGGGTCCAGGGAAGCTCCGGCTGGGCCTGGGTCGACGGCGCGTGGATGATCGCGCCCTCGGCCGCGCAGCCCCCGGCGCCCCCGGTCGCACCGGCCGGGCCGGCCCCGGCCGAGGCCCAGCCCGCCGACCCGCAGCCCGCGCCCCCCTCGGCGGCGGCCGTCCCCGCTCCCGCGACGCCCGCCCCGGAGATACCCGAGGGCATGGTCGTGGAGAACGACCCCCCCGCGCCGATCGTGGAGTACGTGCCCGTGGCGCCCTATCCCGACTATGTCTGGCTCGGCGGATTCTGGGGGTGGAGCGGGGGCTGGGTATGGCACGCGGGCCACTACGCCCCGCGCCCCTTCCGCGGAGCCGCTTGGGTCTCCGGGGGCTGGGCGCGCGGCGCGCGCGGCTGGGCCTGGCACGGCGGCCGCTGGCGCTAGGAATGGGAGCCCCGGGCCGGCTAATATTAGACTTGTCTAATAATTTGGGTTAATTTCGGTTCCGGGAATGACCCGGGCCCAGTACGCGCGCTACATCCTCTCTAGGATCGCCGAGTCCGCGGCCGTGGCCCTCGCCGCGGCGGCCCTCGCGGCGGCCCTCCAGCGCTCGGGGCTCCTTACGCCGCTCGCGAGGACGCCGCCATGGGCCGGCCACGGGCCCGCGGCCCGGGCCCTCGGGCACATCGGATGGTGGGGCTGGCCCGCCCTCTGGGCCGCGTTCGCCCACGTGCTCCTGGGCCCCAAGCAGGAGCGGCCCGTCTACCTGAGGCTGCCTGGGGCCATGTACGCCTACGCGGGCGTCAAGGTGGACAGGAGCGCAGGCTGCCGGGGCGGGTGCGTGACCGGGGCCACCGGGTCGGGCAAGACCCTCGCCTGCATCCTTCCCCGCCTTCACTCGCTCTGCATCAACGAGGCCGGCGTCGAGCGACCCGGCTGGGCCGCCAGCCCCGCAAGGCTCGACCTCGAGCGGATGAGGGGGGAGCACCGGGCGCGCTCGGGCGAGGCCCGGGCCGAGATCGCCCGCCTCGACCCCAGCGCCGAGGAGCGCGTCGCGGGCCTCAGGTGGGGGTGCGACCGGAGCGCCCAGGGCCTGCAGCAGGCCTCGGATGCCTGCCGCCGCGCCCGGTTCAGGGTCCCTCCGTGGGGCGGGTTTGTCTGCGGCGAGAAGGGAAACGAATGGCAGTCGGTCGAGTCGCTGCTTCGCCACCACGGCAGGGAGGAGGACCTCTGCATCCTGCGCACGAGACCGTCGTGGGCCCCCGCGGGCTGGACCCCCTCGGTGCGCCTCAACCTCATCTCCATGGACGGGATCCCGGCCGACACGTGCGCCAAGATGCTGGTCGAGACAGGGCTCGCGGTCGAGGAGGCCGGCGCGCGCGACGAGTTCTTCATCCCGCAGGCGAGGGACAAGATCGCCTGGGGCCTGCGGCTTGTCAGGGCGGTCCGTTCCGCCGGCGCCCCCGGCCTGGGGGAGGACGCGAGCCTCCTCACGCTCCTCGACATCCTGACCGTGCACGAGAGCTACCGCAGGTACCTGGCGCGGTGCGGCTCCGCCCACCCGGCCCTGGCCACCTCGGAGGCCTTCTGCGAGGCGCGCTTCCAGCTCGAGAACAACTACTGGAACCAGCCGCCCGACCAGCTGGGGGGCGTGCGCAGTACCCTCTACAACTTCCTCGTTCCCTTCGCGGAGCCGGAGATCGCTGAGGTCTTCTGCTCGGACAGCACCTTCGACCTGCGCGACATCCAGCTGGGCAAGGTCGTCTGCCTCGCGATCCCGCAGAAGTTCGCGCTGCAGAGGCGCTACGTGGCCACGCTCCTGAAGGCGCTGGCCTACCAGGTCGTCCTGGAGCGCTTTGACCGGCGCGCGGACCATCCCGACTGGCTCAACCGCAATGTCATCCTGGTCGAGCAGGACGAGTGGCAGCGGCACGCTGTCCGCGCGGACTGCGAGGTGGATATCGTGCGCGAGGCCTCGGGGGCCGTCTACGCGGCGACGCAGTCGCAGAACTCGGTCTGGCTGAAGCTGGGCGGCAGGGAGAACGCCGCGCCCCTGATCGCGAACCTGCGCAACCGCTGGATCTGCCAGGCGGCAACGGAGGAATGCGCGGACGAGAGCTCCAACCTCGTGAGCGGCCGCCTCGTGCGCGAGCTGTCGTATTCCCACGGCGACGGGGGCCGCTCGACAAGCGTCTCGTTCCCGGAGAGGCCGCACCTGCCGAGGCGCGAGCTGCGGACCCTCCCGCCCTTCCACGTCATCTTCGCGCCCGCCGAGGGCCGCTGGCTCTACCGCAAGTGCATCGCCATGCCCGCGACGCCCGACGGGGGGATACCGCCGTGGTGGTTCGGCGACTGGAACCCCCTGCACTGGGCCATGCGGCTCCTGGGCCTGCCGCCGACCGTCGCCGGGGTGCGCCTGCACCCGGGTGACGCCTTCATCCCGCCGTGGCGCGCGTGCGCCCCGGCGCGCGCGCAGATCAGGCGCCTTCTGGGGCTGGACGGCACGTTCATCATCCTCGGGGGAAGGCGCTCGGGGGAAGCCTCGGCAAAATAATTCGTAACACACCATTTTTAGACTTGTCGTATTACATGAGTTAATTATTCCTCGGCCCATGAGGATGCTGCGCGCAAGCGGACTGCCCCCGATCTGCCTCCTGGCGGCGCTTGTGGCCGGCGCGCCGCCGGTGCGCGCGCAGACGAGCTCCACGGAGCAGGTCGTGCTCGGCTCGGGCGGATACCGGCTCAACTTCGGCGTCACGTGGACATGCGACGACAGCCCCGGTGGGACCCAGAGCGCAGCGGGCGAGGTCGACCTGCTCGACGCCCACGGAACGCTGGTGGCCGAGGTCACGGCGACCGCGAGCGGCACGACCCCGCTCGTGACGGTGACCGGCGCCGGCGCCGTCTCGGCTGTCACCGCCTCCATCCTTCTCAGCGGCGCCGGCGGCACGCCCGCGGACGGCCACCTGCACGCGGTCTGGACCATCACGGGCCCCCCGCCCGGGACCTACTCGCTGCGCTTCTGGCTCTTCGCAAGGTCGGTCCCCCTCAGGTCCCTGAGCACCATCTCGACGCTCTCCATGGACACGGGCGGGGGCCAGAGCCTCGGCGCGCCGACACCGACCCCCACGCCGACGCCGCTTCCCTCGCCGCCGGCCATCACCCTCGCCGCCCCGGCGGCGGCGACGGTCTTCCAGGCCGTGCCCCTCTCCGCGACGGCCGCGGCCGCTCCCGGCGGGGCGGCCCTCGCCTCCGTCGTCACCACCGTCTCGGCGGACAACGGGGGCACATGGGCCACGGTCGCCTTGAATGCCCATCCGTCGAGCCCTTCGGACACCGAGAGCCTCTCCTACGCCTTTGCCACGGCGGGCGCCGCCCTGCTGCGCTCGACCGTGACCGATGCGGCGGGGCGCTCCGCCAGCGCGACGCAGGCGGTCTCCGTCGCCCGGGCGAGCCAGCCCACCGTCTCGATCTCGCCGACCGCCCTGAGCCTGATCGCGGGCCAGGGCGCCACCTTCACCGCCTCGGGAGGGGCGACCGGCGCGTATGCCTGGGGAGGCTCGGCCTCGGGGTCCGGCCCGGCGTCGGCGGTCACGTTTCCAACGCAGGGCACGTACTCGGTGACCGTGCTCGACGCGGGAAACGCCAATTACAACCCGTCCCCCGCGGCATCGGCCGTGGTGTCCGTCGCGGCGCCCTTCTTCACCCTCTCCGCCGCGGCCTCCGCCGGCGGCACCGTCGCCGGAGGGGGCAGCTATCCCCCGAATGCCCAGGCGACGGCGGTCGCGGCCGCCTCGCCGGGCAACGCCTTTGCGGGCTGGACGGGCGACGTGACCCTGGGCGGCGCCACCATCTCCGTGCTCATGAACGCAAACAAGTCGATCATGGCCCACTTCGCCCCGCTCCAAGCACAGACGATCTCGTACGTTCCCCCCCAGGCCGTGACCACGCGCACACCGCCCTTCGCCCTGTTGGTCTCGGCCTCGAGCGGGCTCCCCGTCTCGCTCGCGCTGAACTCGGGCCCCGTTTCCCTCGCGGGAAACGTCGTGACGACATCGGGCGCGACGGGAGGCGTCTCGCTCACCGCGACCCAGCCCGGAAACGCGCAGTACCTGCCCGCCCCGCCCCTCGTCATCACGTTCCCCGTGGGAAACCCACCCCCCGGTGTGCTCCTCAGCGACGACGGGGCGACGACGCGCAGGTCGGACAAGGCGACCCGGGCGACGACCTACGTGAGCGTCCCGGCGCAATGAGGGGCCCGCCATGGACAAGGCCGCCTATCCCTTCCCCCTCGCGGTGAACTCGAGCCACCATTCCCACTACCACCGGTTCATGCTGGGCGCCGACCCGGCCATCCTCGCCCCGTTCCCGAAGCCGTACTGCGTCGGCGCCCTCGCCGGGCCGATGGGAAGCCTAACCGCCGACCTCAACCTGCCGCGCTGGAGAAAGCTCTACCACGCGTCGTTCCCCTGGGTCGGGGGATTCGGGCCGGAGCACTACGGGATCGGCAACGTGGCGCCCCACCGCCCGCTCCCCCGGGAATACCTGAGGCCGCCGCGCAGGTACGCGGCCTATGACTTCGTGCAGATCGCGGACCCGTCGGTGTCCGCCCTGGCGCTGGTCGCCGGCGACCGCCGCATCGTCGAGCGCTTCGTGGCCCTGGGCGACGGCTTCTGCGCGGGCGTCGAGGAGGGCGCGTGCGCGAGGAACCCCGGGCCAGGCGGCTCGCGCTCGACGGCCCGCATGCTCGCCGGCCAGTTCGCCGAGGCGAACAACCGGTGGCTCATGCCGTTCCTGCACGTGCACGCGCGCGTGCTCAACTTCACGTCCTTCCCCGAGGCGCCCGGCCGCCTCGAGTGCATCGACTCCGGCGCGCTCGCCCGCGCCGGCCAGAGGGCCAGGCTCCACTGGGTCGGCAGGCAGGCCGACATGCTCTCGGACCTCGGGTACCGGGCGAGCGTGTGCGGCCGCACGGCGCCGTCGCTGCGCGTCGAGGGCGTCAGCGAGAGGCTCGTGGCGGCGATCGAGGCGCCGCGGATCGCGGTCCTGCGGATCCTGGAGCGCGCGCTCGTCGGCGAGCGCCCCCCCTGTGCCAAGCGACTGGGCTCGGAGCTGCCGCCCGCCGTCATCGCCGCGATGGCGGAGCAGATCGAGGCCCTCCTCGCGCGCTCGCTCTCGTTCCACAAGCCGGCAAAGATCGGGATCCCGTCGGAGGGCCCGTGGCGGGCCGCCGTCAGGGAGCACCTCAGCCGCTTCTGCCCCGGGTCGCTCGAGTCGCTCGACCGGGCCGCGCTTCGCGCGAGGGCGGCCCCGCTCGAGTCCGCCGTGTTTCCCACGCCTGCCCTCGATCCCGCGCACGTCCACGCGCCCGGGACAGAGTCGCTGGGGGCCGCCCTGCAGCAGCCGACCGACCCCGAGCTGGGGGCCGGCCGCGCCCCCGGAGGCGCCGGGGCGGCCGCCCCCGGCTGGCTCGTGCGCGAGTTCGCCGACACGCTCATGGAGGTGAACGAGAGGAACGTGAGGCTCGGGCCCGACGACCCGCTCGTGTCGCTGCGCGGCGTCCTCGCGACGATCGACCAGCTCTCGCAGGGCGCGGACCCCGAGCAGCTCCGGCAGTCGGAGATGCTTCTCGCCGCCGAGATGGGGCGCAGGTCGCGGGACGCCGTCCACGAGGCCCCGCGCAGCCGCCTCCCCGGCCTGGGCTACAGGGCGCCCCTCGCCTCCCTGGAGGACCTGCTCGAGGCCGCGGCGCCCGCCCGGACGGCCTATGAGCTGGAGATCGGGGGCCGCAGCCTGTGAGCGAGGCGTGCCCGTCCCTCATCGGGTGGCCCGACGACCGCGGGCTCGTGGCGATGGGACGGGACATGTGGCGCATCAAGGACGCCTGCGAGGGGACGGTCATCTTCGGGGGGACGGGCTCAGGCAAGACGTCGGGAAGCGGGCGCGCCCTCGCCAGGTCCTTCCTCTCGGCGGGCTTCGGGGGCCTGGTCCTCTGCGCCAAGCCCGAGGAGCCCGCGCTGTGGCGGGGCTACGCCGCCGAGACGGGCCGCACCGGCGACCTGGTCATGTTCGGCGCCCGGGAAGGCTGGAGCTTCAACTTCATGAACTATGAGTCGCTGCGGTCGGGGGCGGGCGCCGGCCTGACGGAGAACCTGGTCACGCTGTTCATGGAGGTCTCGTCCATCGGCTCCGGGGAGGCGCGCGCGCGCGGCGGGGATCCCTTCTGGGAGCGCGCAATGAGGTCCCTCATAAGAAACTGCGTGGACGTCCTCGCGATGGCCGACGAGCCGGTCACGCTGCACGCGATGTTCGACGTGGTCCGGGGCGCCCCGGCTGACCTGGCGACCGCCGCCTCGCCGGACTGGAGGCTGAAGTCCGGCTGCTGGCGGCGCCTCGAGTCCGCCGCGGAAAGGGCGCTCGGGACGCCGTGGGAGGTCGACTTCAGGGAGGTGAGCGGCTACTGGATGGGCCACTTCCCCACGCTGGGCGAGAAGACCCGCGGAAGCATCGTCGCGATGTTCTCGACGCTGGCGGAAGGGCTGATGCGGGGCAAGATGAGGGAGCTCTTCTGCGGGACGACGACGCTGTCCCCGGAGGACGTGATCGGCGGGAGGATCGTGGTGGTGGACCTTCCCGTGAAGGAGTGGTCCGAGGTGGGCCGCGTGGCCGCTGTCCTCTGGAAGTACTGCCTCCAGAAGTCCGTCGAGAGGCGCGCGGACAACGCCGACGGCCGGGGCAGGCCCCTGTTCCTGTGGGCGGACGAATGCCAGCATTTCACGAGCCGCTACGACCCGCTCTTCCAGGCGACCGCGCGCTCGTCCCGCGCCGCGAGCGTCTACCTGACCCAGAACTACCCGAGCCTCTCCGCCACCCTGGGCGGGGGGCCGGACGGGAGGGCGCTGACCGACGCCCTCCTCGGGAACATGGGGACGAAGATATTCCACGCCAACAGCGACCGCGAGACGAACCAGCTCGCCGCGGACCTCGTCGGCAAGCGCCTGCAGTCGCTGCGCAGCTTCGGGGCGGGCTCGAGCCTGAGCCTCGGGTCCCAGGCGAGCTTTGGCTCGTCCTCGAGCCGCGGCCGCAGCGAGAACATGGACTACGAGATCCAGCCCACGGAGTTCTCGACGCTGAGGAAGGGCGGGGCCGAGAACGCCCACACGTCCGACGCCCTCGTCTTCCAGAACGGCCGGCGGTGGTCGGGCACGGGCCGCACGTGGCAGAAGGTGGCGTTCCGCCAGCGCACCGGCGAGGTCGCCGTAGCCCCGCCCGCTCCGGCGCGCGCAGGATCGCGCGCCCGCTGACGGCAGGGTCCCTATTTTCCCCCGTACCAGAAGGCGCGACGCCAGTTGTGAGCGCGGAGCCTCCCCTGGAGCGCGGGATCCATCGCCGCCATGTCGCTCACCGCGCAATTCGCCTCGGCCTGCCGGGTGTTACGCATCCCGGGGATCACGGTGCCGACCGCGCCGTGCGCGAGCGCGAACGCGATGGCCGCCTGGGGGAGCGTGTACCCGCTTCCGCCGAGGGACGCCGCGACCTTCCCGGCGCGAGCCACGGAGCGCTCGAGCCGGTCGCCCTCGAAGTAGCTGCGACGGAAGTCCCCCTCCGGGAACGTGGTGTCGGCCGTCCACTTTCCCGTAAGCGAGCCCTCGTCGAACACGACGCGCACGATGATCCCCGTGCCCGTCTGCGCGGCGACGGGCAGCAGCTCCGCAGCGGGTTCCTGCTCGAATATGTTGTAGATCACCTGGACCACGTCGACCCACCCGCCCCTCATCAGGTCGATCACGCTGTTCTGGTCGTGCTCGGGGGTCGACACTCCGGCGAACCGGATCTTCCCCTCCTTCTTCAGGGCCCGCAGGACCTCGAACGGCCCGGGGTTCGCGTTCCAGGCCCGCGTCCACGTGTGAAGCTGCAGGATGTCCAGCCGGTCGGTCCCCAGGTTGCGCAGGCGCTGCTCGACATTCTCACGGAGGTACTTCTCCGGGTAGCGGAGCGAAGCGTCGCAGTAGGGCGACGGGGGCCAGGTCCCCTCGGTGGGGGGCGTCTTCGTCGCGACGACGACCGACTCGCGCCGGTCCTTGAGGACCGAGGCGATGATCCTCTCGCTCTTGCCGTCACCGTAGCCCGCGGCCGTGTCGATGAAGGTGACGCCGAGGTCGAGCGCGCGGTGGAGCGCCGCGACGGAGTCGGCCTCGCTCTGGGGCCCCCAGCTCCCGCCGATCGCCCACGCGCCGAAGCCGATCTCGGAGACGATGAGGCCGGTGCGGCCCAAATTTCGGGACTTCATGCGGTTGGCC
This sequence comes from uncultured Opitutaceae bacterium, assembly GCA_964509885.1. Classification (GTDB taxonomy): domain Bacteria; phylum Verrucomicrobiota; class Verrucomicrobiia; order Opitutales; family Opitutaceae; genus Palsa-1447. Next base: position 60,578 of record CAZDZL010000013.1, read on the forward strand.
GGGGCATCCCGCCATCATTCCGCGGCGCGCGTCGGGGTCAAGAAACGGCCGGCACGGGGCTTCCCGAACGGCGCGACGGGCCCATGCTTCTGCCTTTCTGATTGACCAGAAGGGACTTTGGTCTGTTTTTGATACTCCAATCGGTCATGATCCCCAGCACACTCATCGGGTATGTCGCTGCCTGACGACGTCATTTCGCTCCTGCGCGACGAGGCCTACCTCGACCTCTGCAGAAACGCGTTGAAGGATGCGCTGGAACGCCTGGTTGCCGAGAAGCAGCAGGTGTCCGAGACGCGCCCCCCGTTCGGGCTCCTTGCGAGCAAGAAGCAGAGGGACGTCTTCGAGTCGTCGATGCAGACGGTCCTCGACACCGAGGCCGCGATCGAGGCCCGGCTCGGAAAGCTTGAGGCGATCGAGAACTGGCTCAAGTCCGCGATCCGCGAGCGGCTGCGCGACTACCTGCGCCAGGTGTCGGAGAACTACCGCCGAAGCGGCAAGATCGCAGAGGCGATCAAGGCATGGGACCGGCTGATCGAGCACTACGGCGAGCAGCTCCTGGCGCTCGCCCGCAACATCAAGAACGTGGCCGTGTCATTCGCCGGGGCCGCGGGCGGCGTCCGCTCGAAGTTCGGCGACCGCGCACAGGCCTTTGCCGAGCTTCGCATGGGCGCCGACAGCCTCGACCGCACGGCGCTCCAGCTCGAGTCGCTCACGCGCTCGATGGCGATGATCGCCGCAAATTCCGCGTACAAGGACGTCCAGCTCGCCGAGCTGCCGATCAAGGGCGTGGTGAACTGGGTCGACAGCCTCGCACTCCAGCACGACAGGGATGCGCTGCCCGCCTGCCAGGAGATGGAGGCCGACGCGCGCAACATCGTCGCGAAGAAGCTCACGGACTTCCACGCGAGCGCGGCCGCGGCCCTGGCGATGATCGTCACGATCGAGACCCAGGAGCTTGAGAGCTACTGGGAGGTCCTGCGCGCCCACGCCCTCGCCCACTACGTGCAGGAGCGCGACGTGGACGAGGTCCTGAACGAGCTCAACGAGCGCTACGTGGTCGCCAACATCGAGCGCCGCCAGCGGGCGATCGAGAGCCAGGCCGATCCCTACGGGCACGAGCGCTGACCCCCGGCTCAGGCGCCCGGAGGCGGCGCGGGCTGGGGCGCGGCGGCCCGGTAGTGGCCAAGAATCGCGTAGACCATCTCGAGGGGCAGCTGGCCGAGCACGGGCAGCACCGCCGCGGGGCTCCGGGCGGGAGCCCCGGCCCTGAAAAATTCCCTGACGTGCTCCCACGCGGGGAAGGGGCCGCCGACAATCCGGCCGACGATGTCGGCCTCCCGCGTCATGCCGGCATCAAGGCCGTTGACGCCCGCCATGCAGAGGAGCGCCACGTGGGCCCCCGCGTTCTCTGGCGCGGCCGCGAGGGGCCTGGCGCCGAGGAGGTCCAGGACGCGGGCGGCAACGGCGGCGTCCGGACGGCGCACCAGGTGGGCGGCGACGAGGGTGACGGAGGCGGGCGACGTCCCCTGGTCCAGGATCAGCCCAATCTCGGAGACCTCGAGGTCGCGCCACCCAAGCGCTGAACAGGCGTCGAGCTTGAGCGCCTCCCGGTCGTAGGGCCTGAGCGCCGTGCTCCCGGGAGCCCCGAGGAAGGCCATGACGTCCGAGGCCCGCCCGATCTCGATCGCCCGCGTGAGCGAGTAATAGATGTCGAAGGGCGCCGTGGCCGCCAGGAGGTGGCGCTGCACCACCCGGGTGCGCTCGGCGTCGCCGCCCGAGCGCAGGTCCCTCGCCAGGGTCAGCGCGGCCCGGGCCTCGTCCGGGACCCTGGCGGAGCCCTCGAGCAGCCGGTCCACCGGTCCGGTGTCGCCGCTCATCCTCTCGGCGAACAGGAGGCCCTGGGCCCACGCCGGCGCGTGCGCGTCGTCCTCCAGGAGCATCCGGGCCGACAACCGCGCCGCGGCGCGGAAATCCGCCCTCGAGAGCAGGGCGCGAAACCACGCCTGGGCGGCCCCCTGGAAATCCCCGCGGCGCCCGGAGACGACCTGCGCGTAGATCTCATCCGAGAATTCAGGGTCCGTGATCTGCGTGAACTGGGCGAGGAGGACGGCCGCGTCCGTGTTCTCCGGGTCGAGGGCGTGGACCTGGCCCAGGGCGAGGAGGCTGCGGTGCACGTCGCCCGCCGCGAACGACCGAAGCGCGACCGAATAGAAGTAGTCCGCGCGGGCCTTCTCAATGCGGTGCCACGCCGGCGGCCACGCGACGGTGGAGAGGGAGACACGGTAGCCGATCGCGCGGAACGCGGCGAAGGCCGCGAGGATCGACGCCAGCGCCAGCGCCGCGGCCCCTGCGCCGTAGATCAGCGCCGCCCGGCCCCAGAAGGGGCGCACGTCCGCCGCATCGACCGAGCAGACGCGCCTGCCCTGGGCCGTCGTGGCGAGGAGCGGGCACAGGCGCCGGAAGCGCCGGTCATCGCGCCAGCCCCGGCACGCCTCGCAGGCGGTTCGTCCGGCGAGGCCGGAGTCGCTCGGGTGCTGGCAGGGGGCCGCACCCCTGGCGCCCCGGGCCCTGTACAGCGCCTTTCGCAGGTTCCAGTAGAGGAGTCCCCACGAAAGCCGGCCGAGGTCGCCCAACCATCCCAACATGGGCGCAATCTGCTGCGCGCCGCGGCGCGCAGCAAACGCAAAGTGGGCCGCGCCGACTACTTGCCGGCCTCAAGCATGTGCTTGAGCTTGTCGACCTTCGGCCGGATGACCACGGAGCAGTATCCCGCGTCGGGATTCTTCGCGAAGTAGTCCTGGTGATAGTCCTCCGCCGGCCAGAACTTCACGAGCGGCACGATCTCCGTCGTGATCGGGTCGCTCAGCTTGGCCTGGGCCTCGGCGCGCGACTTCTCGGCCGCGGCCTTCTGGGCCGGGCTGGCGTAGAGGATGATCGAGCGGTACTGGCTGCCCATGTCGTTGCCCTGGCCGCCGACCTGCGCCGGGTTGTGCACGTGCCAGAAGTAGCCGAGGACCTTGTCAAGCGGGACGACGGCGGGGTCGTAGTCGATCTTCACGACCTCGGCGTGGCCCGTCATCTCGGTGCACACGTCCTGGTAGGAGGGGTTCGCCAGGGTGCCGCCCGAGTAGCCGCACGTGACGTGGGTCACGCCGGGAAGGAGCTTGTACGAGGCGTCGAGGCACCAGAAGCAGCCGCCTCCCAGCACGATGGAGTCGGCCTTGGCCGGGTTTGGGAGAAGGGTCATGGAGAGGAGCAGGAGTACGGAGAGGGCTGTGCGGGGTCGAGTCATGGTGATGGCGGCCGGTCGGGTCACTTCGCGGGCGGCGTCGCGGCGTGCGCCGCCACCCAAGCGTCGTACTGCTTGCGGGGCATGAAGCGCAGCGACGCCGAGTTGATGCAGTAGCGCATGCCCGTGGGGGCCGGGCCGTCGTCGAAGACGTGCCCGAGGTGGGCGCCGTCCACGCTGCAGTGGACCTCGTCGCGCACCATGCCGAGGGAGGAGTCGGTCTGGTCCGTGACGAAGAGCGGCTCGATCGGCTTCGTGAAGCTCGGCCAGCCGGTGCCGCTGTTGAACTTGTCGCGGCTGTCGAAGAGCGGCGTGTCGCTGCACACCGAGAAATAGACGCCGTCCTCGTGGCTGTCCCAGAACTCGTTGCGGAAGGGCGGCTCGGTCCCCTGCTCCCGGGTCACGTCGTACTGCATCGGCGTCAGCAGCTTCTGCCACTCGGCGTCGGTGTGCTTCACGGACACCTTCGACATGTCGATGACGACATTGGAGGGCAGTCCGCAGGCGGACTTGGGGCCGTCGACGGCGCACGCGGCGCCCGGGGCCGTTGAATCTGCAGGTCGTGTGGATTTCATTTCGGTGTCGGCAAACGCCGCGGTGGCGGCCAGCGCGGCTATCGTTGGGAGGAGGAGTTTCACTTGCCCATTAGAGTAGCCCAGATTGCGATTTATTCCAGCGCCCACGCGGGGAACCCCTACCCGCTTCGGCTTGACACCCCCCTTGGGGGCGATTTCCCTCCCTGCGCCAATGGTCCTCTCAGGCACAGCCTCGATCGCCGCCAGCGCCGCCGTCTCCTCGGCGGCTATTGTCGTCGTCTCGTCGCAACACGCGCCGCGAGGGATCTGATCACTGACAAAAGATCCGCCCCTCCGGTGCTCGAACCGGAGGGGCTTTTTTATGGCCCCCGGCCGGAACGGGCAAGGGAGCGGGCTCAAAAAACCGCAAAAAGCCATGAACACAAACGGAGCCAGGAACAGGACGGGGCCACGCGCCCCTGACAACAAGCGGCTGCTGCCGCTCCCCACCGAGTCGAGCGACCCGTCGCCCGTCCACGACCTGCTCGTCATGAGCCACGGCCCGGAGTCGCGGCCCGCCGACCGGTCGAATCACGCCTGCTTGAACAGCTTCAGGAGCAGCACGTGGATCATGTCCGCCGGCGGATGACCGAACATCATGCTCGGCCTGTAGTAGTGGCCCACCGCGAGGATCCGGTCCCCGCGGACGGTCCGCACGCCCATGTCGATCTCGATCATGTAGCTGTTGAAGTCCCACGTCCACATGTCCTCGTAGGAGACGACCAGCTCCGTGTCGGCAGGCATCATGGTCATCGCGCCCGCCGAGGCGTCGAAGCCCATCACGCGCAGCTGGCGTGCTATCTCGTCGGCGACCCCGTGGCTGTCCGGCAGCCTGTGCTCGACGAAGACGTGCTTGTGGCTCGCGAGGGCCGCGTTGGGAAGGGAGCGGGTGTTGATGTGCCCGCACCCCGCGAGCAGGACGCAGGCCGCGAGGGCGGCGGCCCTTATACCGGATGTGTGCATGCGCGTGTCACCACGCGCTTTGATGTAGCCGGGTTGCACACGCAAGAAATTTACTCAAGCATTGTGCGCCCCGTGTGAACCGGGGCGCCCTGTGACGACCCCCCAAAGACGCAACCCCGAGAGGCGCCCCCTGAGCGCGCTGACCCGCTACGTGGTCGTGCCGCTCATCCTCCTGGCGCTCGGCATCCGCCTCGGGATGTTCGTCGAGCGCGCCCGGACGCCGGCGCCCCCAGCCCCGGAGCGGGCCGCGCCGGTCGCCGCCGTCCAGGCAGCGCCGGCCCAGGCGACGGCGCCGGCGGCTCCCGAGGCCCAGGCGCCGCCCACTTGCGAGATGACGGGGTCCTTCCAGAACAACATCTACCCGTCGCTCCTCTTCTCCTTCGGCGTGGCGTACCCGGAATACGCGCGCTGCCTCACGGTCACCCTGCGCAACCTGCCCGCGTCCGCGTCGCTCCAGCTGCGGATCGAGTCGGACCTGTTCCTGCAGCCGCTCCAGATCAGCGTCACGGCCCAGGACGGCGCGGCCGCGCTCAGCCCCGAGCTGCCCTGGAACTACGAGATGCTGCGGCACTCCACGCAGATGGAGCCGCACTCCTTCGTCGCGACGCTCCTCGTCGACGGCATGAGCCAGGCGCAGGCCCCGCTCGTCTGCACCGTGCACGCTGTCAACGAGGCCGTCTCGCGGATCTTCGTCGCCTCGACGGGCCAGTGGGTGGACACGAGCGTATGCTTCGCCGCCTTCGTGAACGAGGACCATCCCATGATCAACGCCCTCCTCCAGGAGGCCCTGGCCTCGAGGCGCGTGCGCGCGTTCACGGGCTACCAGTTCGGCGCCCAGGCCGTGGCGCTCCAGGTGAGGGCCATCTGGGACACGCTCGCCGCACGGGGCGTGAGCTACGTGAACGTGGCCACCGACAGCGGCACGTCGGCCAACGTGTCGACCCAGTACGTGCGCTTCCTCGACCAGACGATCCGGGACAAGGGGGCCAACTGCGTCGACGGCTCCGTGCTCCTCGCGTCGATCCTGCGCAGGATCGGGCTGCGCCCGGTCCTCGTGTTCAGGCCGGGCCACTGCTTCATCGGCTTCTACGACGCCCCCGAGGGGGGCCACATCGTCGCCCTCGAGACGACCGCCCTCGGCTCGGCCTCCTTCGCCGCGGCCGCCGACGAGGGCGAGCGCGAGCTCCAGACGACGCTGCCCTACCTGGGCTCGCAGCAGTACGCCGTCGTCGACATCGCCGTCTGCCGCCAGCAGGGGATCATCCCGATCCCCTTTCGCCCCCCCGGGGCCAATTGAGCGGCCCGCGCGCGCGGGAGTCAGGCGCCGAAGAGCCCGGCGATCGTCGCCTGGATCTCCTCGGCCTTCGCCCGCGGGTCTGGGGCCTTGCGGATCGGCCGGCCGACCACGATGTAGTCCGCGCCCCTCTGGAAGGCCTCGGCCACGTCAACGGTGCGCTTCTGGTCGTCGGACGGGCGGTTCTCCACGGGGCGGATGCCGGGGCTCACGACGAGGAAATTGGCCCCGAGCTCGGCGCGCAGCCGGGTGGCCTCCAGGCCGGACGAGATCACCCCGTCGCAGCCGAGCTTGAGCGCCCTCCTGGCCCTGGAGAGGACCAGCTCCTCGGGGTCGCACTGGAAGCCCAGGTCGTCCAGGTCGCCGCGGTCGAGGCTCGTGAGGACCGTGACGGCGAGGATCTTGAGCCCGCCCTTGGCCGACACCGCCGCCTCGAGCATCGGGTCGTTGCCGTGGACGGTGGCAAAGTCGACCTTCCGGTGGGCCAGCTGCTCGACCGCGAGCTTCACGGTCTCGGGCACGTCGAAGAACTTGATGTCGGCGAACACCTTCTTGCCCTGGGCGTCCAGCCAGTCGATCATGTCGAAATACTGGCCTGTCATGAGGAACTGGAGGCCGAGCTTGTAAAAATGGACGGAGTCGCCGAGGCGCTCCACCCACCTCTTGCCCTCGTCGAGCGAGGGGACGTCCAGGGCGAGGATCAGGCGCTCGCGCGGGGGGATGGGCTTGGAGGAAAGGTTGGAAGGAGTGGCCACCGGCCCCGATGCCAGCCATCGGCGCCCCGCGGTCAAGACCGAACGCCTCGCGCCGGGAATTGACGCCGCGGCATTGGAAAAACGAGAATCCCCCCCAATGGCCACCACCGTCTTCACTATCGCCAACCAGAAGGGGGGCGTCGGCAAGACCACGACCGCGGTCAACCTCGCGGCCGGGCTCGCCCTGAGGAAGATCCACACGCTCCTGATCGACCTCGATCCCCAGGCGAACACGACCAGCTCGCTCGGCATAGAGAAGCAGGAGGGGAAGAGCCTCTACGCGCCGCTCCGCGGCGAGGGCGGCGCCCTCCCGCTGGTCACGCCCACCAAGTACGAGCACCTGGCGCTGATCCCGAGCGAGGAGGACCTGGCGGCGGCCGAGATCGAGCTCTCCCAGATGGAGAACTACCTCATGAAGCTGAAGGGGGTCCTCGCGCCGATCGTCGCGTCGGGGGGCTTCCGGGCCGTCATCATCGACTGCCCCCCCGCGCTCGGGATGCTCTCCATGAACAGCCTGGCGGCGGCCGACCACCTCCTGATCACGCTGCAGTGCGAGTACATGGCCCTCGAGGGCCTCGGGCAGATCCTGCGCAACGTCGACCGGCTGAAGTCCGCGGGCGTCAACCCCTCCCTGCAGCTCGGCGGCATCGTCATGACCATGTTCGACAGCCGCACCAGCCTGTCCCGCCAGGTGGTGGACGAGGTGAAGACGCACATGCCGGACAAGATCTTCGCGTCCGTGATCCCGAGGACGGTGCGGCTCGCCGAGGCGCCGAGCTTCGGGAAGACGATCTTCGACTACGACCCGTCGAGCCCGGGGGCAGCGGCCTACCGGAACCTCGCCGCCGAGGTCGCGACCCGCTTCAGCCTGTGACGAAGTACGGGCAGGCCTTCCTGGTGGGGCTTCAGAGCAACCTCGTCTACCGATGGAACTTCGCGGTGAGGAGCGTCTTCTGGTTCAGCCACCTGGTCGTCGTCTACATCCTCTGGGGGGCGGCCTTCCCCGGCAACGCCTCCATCGGCGGCTACACGTTCGCGCAGACCCTCACCTACTTCGTGGTGATGTTCGTCATGCAGTTCTTCGTCGGCGCGTTCAACGAGGACTACCAGATCAGCGAGGACATCCGCAACGGCCTCATCAACCAGTTTCTCCTGAAGCCCATCAACTACTTCGCCTACAGGCTGAGCGTCTTCACGGCGGCGCGCGTGGTGTCGGGCGCCTTCGGCATCCTCACCCTCGTCCTCGCCCTGCCCCTCTTCAGGGGCTACCTCGAGATGCCCCACGACGGCTGGAGGATCGCCGTCGCCGTGCCAGCGATGGTGCTGACGGCGATCATCCAGTTCAGCATCGCGTACTGCTTCGGGCTCCTGGCCTTCTGGTTCCTCGAGATCCAGGGCTTCGTCATCCTCTCGATGGCCGTCGAGACTCTGCTCGGGGGCCAGATCGTCCCCCTGGACCTCCTGCCCGCCTCGGTCTTCAACGTCATCCGCTTCCTGCCCTTCTTCTACCAGGCCTACTTCCCGACGGCGATCCTGACGGGCAGGATGGACCAGGCGATGGCGCTCCAGGGCCTAGCGATCCAGGCCGTGTGGGCCTTCGTGCTCGTGTGCCTCGCCGAGGTCGTCTGGCTGCGGGGCCTACGCCACCACACTGCCGCGGGGGGCTGAGGCACGACCATGATCTCCCTCGCCCAGTACCTGAAGATTTGGCTCGCGAGCGCGCGCTACTCGCTCGTGCGCGCGACCATGTTCCGCGCGGACCTCTTCATCTGGGCGTCGGTCGAGCTGCTGTGGATCTCGGTCAACGTGGCGATGATCGCGGTGATCTACAGCCACACCCGGTCCATCGCCGGCTGGAGCATGTACCAGATGCTGCTCCTCGTCGGGACCTCGATGCTGATCCAGCGCTTCCTCATGGGCTTCTTCTGGAGCGGCATCTTCGAGATGGGGCGCAACGTGCGCAGCGGCCTCTTCGACTTCGTGCTGGCCCAGCCCGGCGACCCGCTGTTCATGGCCTCGACCCGCAAGCTCGAGCTGGACGGCCTCCTCAACTCCGTCGTCGCGGGCGCCCTCGTGGCCTACTCGGCTCACAAGCTCGGCCTGCACCCCGGCGCCGGGGACATTGCGCTCTACGCGGTCATGGTCGCCTGCGGGGTCGTGATCCACTTCAGCGCGCTCGTGATGGCCATGTCCCTCGCCTTCTGGATCACGAGCTCCCAGGGCGTCGAGGGCAGCTACTTCACGCTCATGGAGTTCTCGAGGATCCCGAGCGGCGCCTTCAAGGGCCTGGCGAGCGTGGTCTTCGTGTGGGTGCTGCCGGTCGTCGTCGTCAGCAACGCGCCGGCCCGCGCGCTGCTCAACGGGTTCGAGCCCATGTGGGCCCTGGCCCTCTGCGCCGCCACGGCGTTCTGGTTCCTGCTCGCGGTCGTCGTCTTCCGGTGCGGCCTGCGGCGCTACACAAGCGCAAGCTCGTGAAAGGGGACCTCAACGCCCTGCAGGCGAGGATCGGGCACCGCTTCCGCGACCCTGCCCTCCTCGGGCGCGCGCTCACCCACGCGTCCTGGCTCTACGAGAACCCGGCGGCCGAGGGCAACAACCAGCGCCTCGAGTTCCTCGGCGACTCGGTCCTGCAGCTTGTCCTCACCGAGGCGCTCTATGCGCTCTACCCGGGCGACCGCGAGGGGGAGCTCACGACCCGGCGGGCGATCCTCTGCAAGGGTGCGTTCCTCGCCACCCTCGCGCGGGAGATCGGCCTGGACGCCTGCCTTCGCCTCGGGGCCAACGAGGAGGCCACCGGGGGGCGCGGGCGCGACGCCGCGCTCGAGGACGCCTTCGAGGCCCTGGTCGGGGCCGTCGATCTGGACGGGGGCATCGAGGCGGCCCGAAGGGTCGTCCTCGGGATCTACAGGGACCTGCCGGAGCGCCTCGCGGCGCTCGAGGGACACGCCAATCCCAAAGGGCGACTCCAGGAGATCGTCCAGCCCGAACACGGCAACCAGGCGCTCCGCTACGAGGTCCTCGCCGCGGAGGGGGCCGACCACGAGCGCCGCTACGAGGTCGCCGTCTTCCTCCTCGACCGGCGGCTCGGCAGCGGGCGCGGCCCGTCGAAAAGGCTGGCCGAGGAGGAGGCCGCCCGGGCGGCCCTCGCGGCGCTGGACGCATCCCCGCCCGAGCGATGACCGGGGCCGCGAGGCACAGGATCGTCGGCGTCTGCCCGGCGGCGCGCGGGGCCGTCCTCGCCGAGACGATGCGCGCCCACCCGTCGCGCGTGTGGGTGGTCGTGGCCCCGGACCTGCGGGTCGCGGAGCAGCTGGCCGAGGACACGGCGTTCTTCTGGAGCGCCCAGGGCGGCGCCGCGCCGCTCGGGGCGCTCGTCTTCCCGGAGTCGATCCCCGACAGCCGCGACATGCGGGAGGCATTCGCCGCATCGGGCGACCGCCTGACCGTCCTCTCAAGGCTTCGCGAGGCGCGCCCGGGGGGCGACGCCCCGGTCCTCGCCGTGTTCGCGACGCCGACCTCGCTGCTGCAGCAGGTCCCCGCGATCGAGCAGTACGCGGCGAGCGAGATCGTCCTCGTCCGCGGCGCGAGCCAGCCGTTCCAGGGGCTCCTGGAGAGGCTGCGCGGGCTGGACTACGACAGCGAGGCGGTCTGCGAGTCGCCGGGCCACTACGCCGTGCGCGGCGGCATCATCGACGTCTATCCCGTGACCGCGCCTGAGCCGTACCGCCTCGACTTCTTCGGGGACGAGATCGAGGACATCCGCACGCTCGACCCGGTGACGCAGCGCTCCGGCGCCCGCGTCGAGCGCATCTCGGTCGTCGCCTCCCCGAGGGTGCGCCTCGAGGCCGCAAAGACCGGCATCTCGGACTACCTCGACCCCGCCTCCCACATCGCCTTCATCGAGCCGGCGGCCCTCGAGGAGGAGTTCAGGGCGTTCGCCGCGGAGGGGGCCGACGGCCTCGCCCCCCTCCTCTCCAAGTGCGCCGCGGCGTTCGGGATAGGCGAGCTCGACGAGGCCAACGAGGTCTTCGCCGAGGCCGCGTCCGAGACGGTCTGGGACACCGAGAGCCTGGAGCACCACCGGCGCCTTCCGTCCGAGACCCTCCTGGCGCGGGACCGCCTCCAGGCCGAGGAGGACGCCCGCAGGGACTTCCTCGGACAGCTCGCCCAGTGGCGCCGGGAGGGCTTCGCCGTCGCCTTCGCCGCCTCAAAGGCCGGCGAGGAGAAGCGCATCCGGGAGATCCTCTTGGCGGACCCGGCCCTCGCGCGCCTCGACCCCCTTTTCCTGAGGGGGAGCCTGAACGAGGGGTTCCGGGTCACCGCGAGGGAGGGCGCCGGGCTTCCCATCGCCGGGGACGCCCGCGGCCTCGTCTTCGTCACGGAGACGGAGGTCTTCGGCCGCAAGCGGGCGCGGCGCCCCGGCGCGGCCGGCCGCGCCCGCGTCTCGGTCGCGCAGGTCGACCAGCTGCTCGACTTCTCCGAGCTCGTCGAGGGCGACTTCGTCGTCCACCTCCAGCACGGGATCGCGCAGTACCGCGGGCTCACGAAGCTGGAGACGGCACAGGGCCTGCGCGAGGTGATCTCGGTCGAGTTCGACGACGGCGTGACGCTCCACGTCCCGCTCCAGGAGTCGCACCTGATCAGCCGGTACGTGGGCCTCGGGCGCACGAAGCCCCAGCTCGGCCGGATCGGCACCGGGCGATGGGAGAAGGCCCGCCGAGCCGTGGAGCGGGCCACCGTGGACCTCGCCGCGGAGCTCCTGCGCATCCAGGCGAGCCGCGAGGCGCAGGCGGGCTTCGCGTTCCCCCCGGACACGGACTGGCAGGGGGAATTCGAGTCCTCCTTCCCCTTCACGGAGACGCCGGGCCAGGCGCGCGCCATCGAGGAGACCAAGCGCGACATGGAGCGCACCCGCCCCATGGACAGGCTGATCTGCGGCGACGTCGGGTTCGGGAAGACCGAGGTCGCGCTCCGGGCGGCGTTCAAGGCCGTCCAGGCCGGCAAGCAGGTGATCGTCCTCGTCCCGACGACCGTGCTCGCCCAGCAGCACCTGAACACGTTTCGGGAGCGCATGGCGGGCTATCCCGTCTCGATCGAGATGCTGAGCCGCTTCCGCTCCCAGGCCGAGCAGCGCACCATTCTCGCGGCCGTGGCCACGGGCGGCGTGGACATCCTGATCGGCACCCACCGTCTCCTGCAGAGGGACGTCGTCCCGAAGGACCTGGGGCTCCTTATCATCGACGAGGAGCAGCGCTTCGGCGTGAAGCACAAGGAGGCCTTCAAGACCCTGCGCACCACGGTCGACGTGCTCTCGATGAGCGCCACGCCCATCCCGAGGACACTCTACCTCGCCCTGACGAGCGCGCGCGACATGAGCGTCATCGACACGCCGCCGGTCAACCGCCACCCGATCCAGACCATCGTGAAGACCTACGACGAGAAGGTCGTCGTCGACGCGATCCGCCATGAGATGCGCCGGGGGGGCCAGGTGTTCTACCTGCACAACCGCGTGGGCACGATCGACCTCGTCACGAGGCGCCTGAGGGAGCTCATGCCGGACATCACGTTCGGCGTCGGCCACGGCCAGATGCACGCGGGCGACCTCGAGCGGGTGATGACGGAGTTCGTGGCGGGCAGGTACAACGTGCTCGTCTGCACGACGATCATCGAGAGCGGCCTGGACATCCCGAACTGCAACACCCTCGTCATCGAGGGCGCCGACCGCTTCGGCCTGTCGCAGCTCTACCAGCTGCGCGGGCGCGTCGGCCGCTTCAAGCACCAGGCCTACGCCTACCTGCTCCTCCACCGCCACACGCGGCTCCTGGACGCCGCCCGCCAGCGCATGAGCACGCTGCGCCAGCACACCCAGCTCGGGGCCGGCTTCAGGATCGCCATGCGCGACCTCGAGCTTCGCGGAGCCGGCAACCTGCTCGGGGCCGAGCAGAGCGGCCACATCGTCGGCGTCGGCTTCGAGCTCTACTGCCAGCTCCTGCGCCAGTCCGTGGCCCGCCTGAAGGGCGACAAGACCGCAGCCGCCATCCGCGCCAACGTTAAGCTCGATTTCGTCTTCGTCGGCGAAGGCCCGCCGGCCGGCGACGCCCAGATGGGGCGCCGGGAGGACAGCTACACGGCGATCAAGGACGCGGAGGACGAGGCGACGGGGCCCGGGGTCGAGCGGATCCAGGCCCGCATCCCGACGTCCTATGTCGGCGAGACCCGCCTGAGGATCGACATTTACCGCAGGCTGGCGATGGCCGACTCCCGGGAGGCCGTGCGCCAGATCGAGGCGGAGCTCAAGGACCGGTTCGGAAAGCCGCCCCCCGAAGTGCGCACCCTGCTGCAAGTGACCGAGATCCGCGTTCTTGCGGAACAAAAGGGGATATTGTCCGTCGAATCCGAATCCAACCGCCTCAAGTGCCTTCGGGGCAGCGGACAACGTGACGACTGGGTGATGATCGGGGCCCGGTTTCCAAGGTTGACCGCTCCTCGCCCGCACCTACGGTTGAAGGAGATTATCGCTTTCTTGAACCATCTGCCGAACCCATGACCCTGTACCGCGGCGCACTGGCTGCCCTCGCAGCTTCCCTGCTCGTTTCCCCGGGCCTGGCGCAGACCAACTCGGGGCTGGCGCAGGCCTCCCCCGCCGGGGGCGACAGCCTGGGCCTGCGCTTTGCCAACGGGATCGTCGCCATCGCCGAGGACAAGGTCATCACGGTCGACGACGTCCGCCGCGAGATCAACCCCCTTATCCCCCAGCTTAACCGGGAGGCCCGCAATGAGCAGGACTTCAACCAGAAGCTCGAGGCCCTGCAGGACGACGCGATCAAGAACCTGATCGACCGCGTCCTGATCATCAAGGACTTCCAGAAGGACGACAAGAAGCACGTGCCCGAGAGCTTCGTGGACAACCAGATCGCCGACCAGCTGACGGACCAGTTCGACAACGACCGCTCGAAGTTCCTCGCCTACCTGAGGGCCCGGGGGACCACCATCCGCGACTACCGCAGGGAGGTGGAGGAGGACATCATCTACAACTACATGATGCACCAGCAGCACAAGTCGCAGAGCATCGTGAGCCCGGTCCGCATCGAGCAGTACTACAAGGAGAACAAGGACCGGTTCTACCAGGACGACAGCGTGCACCTGCGCCTGATCCAGCTCTCCCGCGCCACCGGCAACACGGACGGCGACCTGAGGGGCCAGGCCGACTCCATCCTCCTGCGCCTGCGCTCGGGCGAGAAATTCGAGGACCTCGCCAAGGAGTACAGCTCCGATTCCCGCAGGGCCAAGGGCGGCGACTGGGGATGGATGAAGAGGTCCGACCTAAAGCCCGAGTTCAGCGAGCCCCTCTTCGCCGTGAAGAAGGGCGAGTGCTCGGAGCCCGTCATCCTGCCCGAGGGTTGCTTCCTGCTCTTCGCGGAGGACCGCAAGTACGCCGGAATCCAGCCCCTGGACGAGGTGCGCGACCAGATTGAGCGGATCCTGGTCCAGCAGATGGGCCGTGAGTACGAGGACAGGTGGCTCGAGCGCCTCCGGCGCAACGGCTACGTGAAGCAGTTCTAGGGAAACGGCTCAGGCTCAGGGCAGAGAGGCGACCGCGGTCCTCGGGACGCCCTCGAGCGCAAGGGCCAGGAGCGGGCTCTTCGAGGGCTCGAAGGCCCTGACCACGACGCCGACGAGGTTCTGCCCGGTCACCTTCACCGTGTCGCACGCATCGTTGCCGACGCCCTGGGCTACCCAGCCGTCCCAGGTCCTCCTCACGAGGACGTGGGCCACCGGGCGGCCCAAGTCTCCGACGTATACGGCGGTCATCCCGGCCCGAAGGTCCCTTGTCGCGACCCGGCGCGTGACGACCACCGTGTTGTCCCGGTAGAGGGGGAGCATCGAGTCGCCGCTCCCCACGAGGTAATCGGTGCCTGGGTGAACGGCCACGTAGGCCCGCCCAAGGAGCATGGCATCGAACGGCCGCACCACCTCGGCGGCGGGCGACATCGCCGCCACGGCCCCCGGGGAGAACCGGGCCGCCGCCCTCGTCGAGCAGCCCGACGCTCCCAGGCCGGCCAGGGTCAGCACCCCGCCCACCACCCAGCGGAGCATCGCCGAGGGGGCGCCATGGTCAACGGGACCCTCGTTCATGGCTGGGATGGAGCCTATTTCGCGCCAAATTCCCATGCGTGCCGCATTTGGTTTGGCGAGGAACCGCTCGCACGCACCCCGGAGGCGGAGGGACATTATTAGACATGTCTAATATTGTTGTTTATTCCCCGGATGCCCCCATGGTCTCGCGACACGGATGAACCCAGCCCCACTCGCCCCCGCCCCGCCCCTTCCCTACCCGGCCAACCGGATCCGCGTCATGCCCGCGGGAGAAAGACCCCAGGAGCGCCTCGAGCGGTTTGGCGCGGCCGCGCTGAGCGACACGGAACTCCTGGCCATGCTGGTGCGAAGCGGGACACGGGGCCAGGACGTGCTGACGCTGGCCTCAAGGCTCATCTCGGAGGCCGGGTCGCTCACGGGGCTGCTCGCCTGGCACGAGGCCGACTTCCGGAGCCTGAAGGGAATCGGCCGGGTGAAGGCGCTCCAGCTCGTGGCGGCCATGGAGGTGGCCCGCCGTGCGGTGAGCCTGCCCCCACAGGAGTCCCCGGTGCTCAACCGCGCCGACCTGATCGCCGCCAACCTCGACTCGGTCGCGTCCGGCCTCGACGTCGAGAAGTTCTGGGTCCTTTGCCTCAACCGCCGAAATCGACTGCGCAAGCGGGTGGAAATTTCCTCGGGGACGGCAACGGCGGCGCTTGCCCATCCCCGTGAAGTCTTTCGTTCGGCCATCCGGGAATCCGCCTCGGCAGTCGTATGCGTTCACAACCA
>CAZDZL010000014.1:0-66049 GCA_964509885.1 uncultured Opitutaceae bacterium
AACGTTGTTTATACCGCACAGTGCGGCTTATTCACTTCTGTTCCTCATTCCGCCCCATGTCATTGGGAAAAAGCACGTCTTTCCATTTACCGACACACTTTCGTCAACCTGCTTGAGCCGTTTCGGTGTGGCCCAAGCAAAGCCGTTATAAAATAACCAGCAATGTGTTACGAAAACGCTGGTGCCAAAATACCGTGAATAGCGCCAAAATATTTTCGATTCGGGAAGGGCCTCTTAGGTGCGGCCCACCGAATTGTGCCTGAGGGCCCAAATTTGCTTCGCCTGGCCAATGGTCTCCGCAAGCACGGCAGGAGTGAGTGCCTGCTTGGGATCGTCGCCGATTCCGTGGCTGGGGCTAACATGTGCCTCAATGCAGAGGCCGTCCGCCCCGTAGGCCACCGCGGCCAGTGCACATGCCGGCACGTAGGAGGCTTTCCCGACAGAATGCGACGGGTCGACAACCACGGGCGCCCAGGTCCTCTCCTTCAGGAGCGGCGTGATGCTTTCATCGGGATGGTTGCGGTATCCGTCGAGGGCCGGGGCGGTGCCCCTCGGGCACAGGATCACATTGGGGTTTCCGAATGCGGCGATGTACTCCGCGGCGGAGATGAACTCGCTCAGCGATCCCATGTGCAGGCTTCGCTTGAGGAGGACGACCGTGTCGCGCTTCGCGACGGCGCGGCCGATTGAGCGCAGCAGCGAATAGTTGAGCGCGTTCCTGGCGCCCACCTGAAGCATGTGGACGCCGGCGTCGAGGGCGACGCGCAGCTGCTCCTCGTCCATGACCTCCGCGTCGACCGGGAGTCCCGTCTGGCGCGAGGCCTCCATCAGGATGTCGATTGACTTGCTGTCGCCCTGGAAGGCGTACGGGTTTGTCCGGGGCTTCCATACCCCGCCGCGGAGCACGTGAGCGCCCGCCTCCTTCACGGCGGCCGCGGTCTCAAGGAAGTAATTCGGGTTCTTGGGGTCTATGGTGCACTGGCCCGCGATGATCGCGAGTTCCTCGCCGAGGGTCACCTCCCCTATCCGGATCCGGTGGGTTGCGAGGTCGGACCGGCGGTCCATCAGCTTGAACGGTGACTGGATCCTGTCGATCCGCTCCACGAACGACAGGCCCTCAAGGCGATTGATCATCAATTCGTCCCGCTCGTCCCCGACGATGGCGTAGATGGTCCTGACCGCACCCACGATCGGCTGGATCGAGCATCCAAACTCGCCGACGATCGCGGTGACTTCGGCAACCTGTTCAGGCGTAAGGCGATTGGACTTCGGCAGGATCATGTTTTTGGGGGACGCGGGAAGGGGGCTCCGACCCTGCCAAAATCAGCCACGACCGTCCATTCCGAACTCAGTCGAGCCGGTCGAACCCGGGGGGAAGGGGCGCCGTCGCCGAGAAGGGGCACATGGCGCCGCGCCAGGTGTAGTCGAAGGAGACGCTGAGGGAATGCAGGAACATGCGCTTGGCGCCGCCCGCCTTCGCGAAGGCGCGGTTCGCCGCAAAGTCGCCGTACGTCCCGTCGCCCACGATCGGCAGGCCCCTCTTCGCGCACTGGACCCGCAGCTGGTGGCTCCTGCCCGTCTGCGGCTCAAGACGCAGCATCGAGAGGCGCGCGGGCCCCGTCCCGGTGCGCAGGAGCGTCATCGCGCACACCGCGGGGATGTTGCCGCCTCCCGCGACGGTGCGGATGCGGCCGCCCTGCTTTTTCACGTCCAGGACGTCCCTCCATGTCTCCGCGGGCTGTCTCGGCTTCCCAAATACAAGCGCCTGGTAGGTCTTGCGGACCTGCCTGCCCTTGAACAGGGCGCGGACCTCGCGCGCGAGCTCGGCGCTCGCCGCGGCGAGGATGAGCCCCGACGTCGCCGAATCCAGGCGATTGATGAGCCAGAGCCTGCGTGCCCCGCCGGGGCCCTGCCATTCGAAGCACTCCTCGTCGGCGTCGTAGCGCGCACGGACGAGGGACCGGGCCTCGTCACGCGGCGTATTGGGATGCGAGAGGACGCCCTCCGGCTTGTCCAGCGCCGCGAGTCCGTTCGCGTCCAGCGCCACCCTCGTGACTCCCCGGCCGAACGGGACGTCCGCCCAGGGGTCCTCGGCGGGGGCGCTCACTGGTAATAGAAGTCGAACGTCAGCTCCTGCGACGTCCCGAGGACGGCGATCATGTCGTCCGACCAGTCGCCGTACGGCGCGGTCATGGTGATGGCCGTCAGGCAGCTCTGCTTGCCCTGCTCGCTCGAGGTGGTCTCCACCTCGGCGATGTCGGTTATCCTGCCGTGCAGGTCCATCGTGAACTTAACGACAACATGCGTGCCCGACGGGGGCTCCGTGCGGCTGTCGAGGAGGATCCGATCCCACTGGATCTGTATGGCTTCCATCATTTTATGGAGGTACTCGCCGTACTTGCTCCACTTGGCGCTGTAGGCGACGGGGCCGATGTTGCTCGTACCCATCGGGTTGTCCGAGAAGACCGCCGGACGCGTGTGGGGCTGGTCGAGGACCGGCCTCGCGCGGGGCTTGTTGCGGTCGATCACGGGCATCGTGCTCCGGTCGCCTTCGACCACCGGCGCATCCTTGGCCCCCTCGACCTTCTCGGGCATGGGCTTCGCGATGTCGGGCCTCGTGCCGAGGTTGCTCCCGAAGCCGTCCTCGCCGTCCTTCATCTTCTCGAACCCGGCGAGGGGATTCTGTTCCTGCTTGGGAGCCGCCGTGTTTTTGGCCGACGTCGTCACGTTGGGAGCGACCGGGACGGAGTCCTGCGGCTTCGAGAGCTGGCCGCTCACAGTCTGGTTGGACTGGACGTCCTTCTTGCCCTCGAGCTTCGGAGCGTCGTTGTGCTGGTCCGGCTGAGGCTTTTCCTGGGCCAGCTGCTGGTTCTTCGAGCTGAAGTTGTTCGTCTTGTCCGGGACGTTGTCGGGGGCGTTCGGGTTCGCCTCGATGTACTTGTTCGGCGGGGGCGGCTTCGGCGGGGGCGTCACGAACTCGTTCGGGGCGATCTCGATGTTGAACTGCCGGGGCGCCGCGTGCTTCCTGGCGGTCGGCCGGATCGCGTCGCTACGGAGCAGATACGGGGCCATGACGAACAGGACGGAATGGACGAGGAGAACGGCCAGGAGCCCGATCACGACCGAGCGCGAGTCTGGGTCCGACCAGGCGCGCGTCGCGAACCGCCGGAAGGCGGCCGTGGGGGACGGGGGCGTGAGGACGTGCGTCATCGGGCGGTTGCGGAAAGGGCGTTCACTCAACCCTGTAGGACGTCCGGGGTCAAAATTTGTTTCGTCTCCTCCATGGGCAGACCCATGATGTTCGAGAAGGATCCCGTGTGGCCGGCGATGATGAGCCCCGTCTGCTCCTGGATGGAATAGGCGCCCGCCTTGTCGAGCGTGTTGACGAGGCGGACGTAGTCCTCGATCACGGCGTCGCCGAAGGGCCTGAAGGCGACCTGGCTTGAGACGCCCCGGTCGATCCGCAGGCCGGTCGAGAGCCTCCGGACGGCGACGCCCGTGTACACCGTGTGCTCGCGGCCGGAGAGCCGGCGCAGCATGGAGCGCGCCTCGTCCAGGTCCCGGGGCTTGTTGATCGCCCTTCCGTCGAGGAAAACCGTCGTATCCGCGCCCAGGACAACCGCATCCGGGTGGCGCGCCGCCACCCAGTCGGCCTTGAGCGCCGCGTTGTGGGCGACCATCACCCGGGGATCCGTCGCCGGGTCCTCGTGTTCAGTCACGTCCGCCACAACGACTTCGAACGGAACGCCGAGCTGCGCAAGGAGCTCCCGGCGCCGGGGGGAGGCCGAGGCGAGGATGAGGCGCGGGGGGAGGGGTGCGGGGGGGCTCAAGGTCGGCGTGCCGAATATGTTGAAAGAAAACCCATGGGCGTCCATGATAACCCCTTACACCCACTCGCATGCGCCTCGGGCTCGCACAGATCAACACCACCGTAGGGGACCTGGCCGGCAACCGCCGGCGGATCCTCGACGCCTATGCGCAGCTCGTGGCCCGGGGCGCCGAGCTGGTGGTCTTCCCCGAGCTCGTGACCTGCGGGTATCCGCCGCGCGACCTCCTGTTCAAGCGCCACTTCGTTCCCGACGTCGAGGCGTCCATGAGGGCCATCGCGGAGGCCGTCGGCGACGTCCCCGCCCTCGTGGGCACCGTGGAGGCCAACCCGGGCGGCAAGGGGCGCAATTTCTACAACAGCGCGGCGTTCTGCCATCGGGGCAAGGTCGTCTCGGTGGCCCGCAAGTGCCTGCTGCCGACCTACGATGTCTTCGACGAGGACCGGTACTTCGAGCCCGCCGCGCAGCCCACGGTCATCGTCCACGGCGGGGTGAGGATCGGCGTCACCATCTGCGAGGACATCTGGACCCACCCGATGATCAGCACCAGCCGCCTCTACAACGGGCTCGACCCGGTGAAGCAGCTGGCCGCGCAGAAGTGCGACCTGATGGTGAACCTCTCCGCCAGTCCCTGGGACCACGGCAAGTCCGGGGTGCGCCAGACGCTCGTGACGGACGCCGCGCGCGCGCTCGGCTGCCCAGTGGCCTATGTGAACGCCGTCGGCGGCAACGACGAGCTGATCTTCGACGGCCGGTCGCTCGTCAGCGACCCCACGGGCCGCGTCACGACGGGCCTCGCCGCCTTCGCGGAGGACCTCGCGGTCGCGCAGACGGGGCCCGGCGCCGGCTCGCTGGCGCCTACTTTTGAGCAGCCCGAGATGGCCGACATCCTCTCGGCCCTGACGCTCGGCCTCAGAGACTACGCCCACAAGGTGGGGTTCCGAACGGCGCTGATCGCGTTGTCGGGCGGGATAGACTCGGCGGTCGTCGGCGCGGTCGCGGCGGCGGCCCTGGGCCCGGAGAACGTGATCGGCGTCTCGCTGCCCTCGGAGATCTCGTCAGGGCACTCCAAGGAGGACGCGAGGGCCCTCGCGCGCAACCTCGGCATCCGCCTGGAGACGATGGGGATCAGCGACGTCGTCGCGTCCTGCGAGACGGCGCTCGCGCCGCTCTTCGCGGGGCGGCCGCGCGACGTGACCGAGGAGAACATCCAGGCCCGGGTGCGCGGCGTCCTCATGATGGCCCTCTCGAACAAGTTCGGCGCGCTTCTCCTGACGACCGGAAACAAGAGCGAGATGGCGGTCGGCTACTGCACGCTCTACGGCGACATGTGCGGGGGGCTGGCCGTGATCTCCGACGTCTTCAAGACGCAGGTCTACGCGCTCGCGAACTGGATCAACGCTGACGCGAGGAGGTCGGGGCGCACGCCTCCCATTCCCCAGTCGACGATCGACAAGCTCCCGAGCGCCGAGCTGCGCCCCAACCAGACGGACCAGGACAGCCTTCCCCCCTACGACGTGCTGGACGCCCTGCTCAAGGGGTATGTCGAGGAGGGGCTGTCGCGGCGCGACCTCGTGGCGCAGGGCTTCGCGGAGGCCGTCGTGTCCGACGTCGTGCGCCGGGTGGACCTGAACGAGTACAAGAGGAAGCAGGCCGCGCCGGGGCTCAAGATCACGCCGCTCGCCTTCGGCGTCGGGCGCAGGATCCCGATCGTCCAGAAATACGTGAGCTGATGGAATCCTCGGAAGAGCTGTTCGCCCGCGCGCTGAGGCGGATCCCCGGGGGCGTCAACTCCCCCGTCCGGGCGTTCCGCTCCGTCGGGGGCGCGCCGTTCTTCACCGCGTCGGCGAGCGGGGCGACGCTCACGACCGTGGACGGGCGCGAGCTGATCGACTTCGTCTGCACGTGGGGCCCCGCGATCCACGGCCACAACCACCCGCGCATCCGGGGGGCCATCGCGGCCGCCCTCGAGCGCGGCACGAGCTTCGGGACGCCCAACCCCTACGAGGTGCGCATGGCGGAGCTCATCCACACCATGGTGCCCTCCATCGAGAAGGTGCGCATGTGCAACAGCGGCACGGAGGCGACCATGTCGGCGGTTCGCCTCGCACGGGGGTTCACGGGGCGCGACAAGATCATAAAGTTCTCGGGATGCTACCACGGGCACTCGGACTCGCTTCTCATGAAGGCCGGCTCCGGCGCCCTGACGCACGGCCACCCCGACAGCGCGGGCATACCCGCGGCGTTCGCGAGGGAGACGCTCGTCCTGCCGTTCAACGACCCGCAGGCCCTCGACGCCGCGTTCGCGGCCCATCCCGGCGGGGTGGCCGCCGTCATCGTGGAGCCCTACCCGGCCAACGTGGGCCTCATCCTGCCCGAGAAGGGGTACCTCGCGCGCATGAGGGCCGCGTGCACGGCCAACGGGGCGCTCCTCATCTTCGACGAGGTCATGACCGGCTTCCGCCTGGCGCGGGGCGGGGTCCAGGAGATCGAGGGCGTCGTCCCGGACCTGACGGCGCTCGGAAAGATCATCGGGGGCGGGCTGCCCGTGGGGGCGTTCGGCGGCCGTGCCGACGTGATGGACATGCTGGCGCCGCTCGGCCCCGTCTACCAGGCGGGAACGCTGAGCGGCAACCCTCTCGCGATGGCCGCGGGGATCGCGGCCCTGGAGATGCTGGAGGAGACCCTTCCCTACCCCGGCCTCGACGCGCTCGGCCGGCGGGTGAGGGGCGCGCTCGAGTCGGCGTGCCGGGCCAAGGGGTTCGCGGCGCAGGTGCCCCAGACGGGCTCCATGTTCAGCCTCTTCTTCACGGCCTCGCCCGTCCGGGACTACGCGGGCGCCCTCACGGGCGACGCGACGCTCTTCGCGCGCTTCTTCCACGGCTGCCTCGACGCCGGCGTGTACCTCCCGCCGAGCGCCTACGAGACGGCGTTCCTGAGCACCGCGCACGGCGGCGCCGCGATCGACCGGGCGTGCGAGGTGATGGATTCCGTCATCCGCGCCCTTTGAAGCCTCGCAAATGGCGCCGGACGTGCATAGGTTGGGAAATCTGACGATGGGCCGAACGCTCCTGACACTTTGCCTCATGGCATCCGCCGCCGCGGCGGCCCTGGCCCAGCCCGCGACGGGCGAGATGATGCCCCTCTCGGAGATAAAGGCGGGCCAGAAGGGCGAGGTGTGGACGGTGTTCCAGGGCACGAGGCCGGAGGCCTTCTCGGTCGAGGTGGCCGGCGTCATCCTGAACGCCCTCGGGCCGGGCAAGTCGATGATCCTCTGCAAGCTGACGGACCCGCGCGTGCAGGAGATGGGCGCGGTGGCGGGGATGAGCGGCAGCCCCCTCTACATCGACGGCAGGTTCGCCGGCGCGCTCAGCTATCAGTTGCAGCGCTTCGAGACGGTCCACTTCGCGGGCTTCACGCCCGCGGCCGACATGGCCGAGGTCGGCGACCGGGTGGGCGTCGGCCCGCAGGCGCCGCAGGAGGAGCCCGCGCCGGCCGCGGCAACCGCCGCCGACACCGGGCCCGGCTTCACGGCCATCCGGCCCGTCTTCGCCCTCGGGGGCGTGTCCCCGAGGACCGCCTCTATCATGGCGCCCCAGTTCGAGGCGCTCGGCCTCTCGGTCGTGGCGATGGGCGGAAGCAGCCCGTCGGGGACGCAGGCCCCAGCTGCGGCGAACCCCGCCCTCCTGCCGGGCGACGCCGTCTCGGTGGCCCTGGCGACGGGCGACATCACGCTCGGGGGCACCGGCACGGTGTCGCGGGTCGACGGAGACCGCGTGATCGCCTTCGGCCACCCGATGATGGGCCTGGGAGACGTGCAGCTGCCCATGTGCTCCGCCGACGTGGTCGCCATCCTCCCCTCGACCTACGAGTCCTTCAAGGTCGCGAACATCGGCCCCGTCATCGGGACCATCAGCCAGGACCGGCTCTCGGCGGTGTCCGGGCTCATGGGACCCGGGCCGGCCATGACCGACGTCCAGGTGACCGCGGGGGGCCGGGGCTCGCCGCAGAGGTCGATCCATTTCCAGGTCGTCAGGGAGAAGCGCATCGAGCCGATGCTGCTCCTCACAGGGGTCGTCGAGGCCGTGTCCGGCTCGAACGACAACCAGCCGTCGGAGGGATTCCGGATCGTCACGACCGTCTCCTTCTCGCCGACGCAGCAGGTCTCGCGCGAGTCGGTCTTCGCCGGGCAGCAGGGCTTCCTGGCGGGCATGTTCGAGTTCCTGTCGGGCCTGAACGCCCAGATGCAGAACCCGTTCGAGAAGGCCCTCCCGGCCTCGGTCCAGTTCAAGATCGAGCCGCTCGAGGCCAACCCCGCCGTGACGGTCGAGCGCTTCCAGGTGTCGCGCACGATCGTGCGGGCCGGCGAGACCCTCCAGGTCACGCTCGGCTGGAGGAACTACCAGGGCGCCGAGGATTCCAGCACGGTGAGCATCCCGGTCGACCCGCGGTGGACCGGCAGGACGCTCGAGGTGATCGTGGCGCCGGGGCGGGTGCTTGACGAGCTGACGGGGCACGGGCGGATGTTCCGGCCCGGCCAGCTGCGCAGCTTTGACGCCTACCTGGAGGCGATGCGCGGAAGCCGGCCCGAGGACGGCCTCTGCGTCGCCGTCGTCGAGAAATCCTCGCTGTTCTTCGACCAGGCCACCTCGACGCCGGAGGCGCCCGCCTCGATCGAGCGCATCGCCGGCGAGTCCGACGCGGCGCGCTACCAGAGGCGCGACGCGCTTGTGCCACTCTGGGAGACGCGCGTCCTCCAGGGCAAGGTCTCCTTCACGGACTTCCACAAGACCGTGCGCGTCGTCGAATAGCCCCCCTTTCCCGAACCTCCCCCATGCCCACGGACCGCCTCAGCCGCCGAGCCCTCGCCCTCCTCCTCGCCCTCGCCGCGGCCTGCGGCGCGGGGGCGGACCCCCTCTCGAAGAAGACCGATGTCGACTTCTACCGCGACGTGCTCAGCCGCGACCTGCACGGCCTGGCGACCCGGTCCGACGGCCGCCTGGTCGCGGGGCCGGTCCTCACGGACCTGGCGGGCAAGGCGCCGAGCGAGCTCTTGTGGTGCCTCGAGCCCGCGCCCGGCGGGAAGTGGCTCGTCGGTGGCGGGCCGGGCGGGCGGATCATGGAGGTCACGGCCGACCTCGCGGCGGGCACCTATGCGTCGAAGGACGTCGTCCGGATACCGGACGTCCAGGTCTACGCGCTCAAGGCGCTCCCGGACGGGGGCATCCTCGCGGGAACCTCCCCGAGCGGGGGCCTCTACCTGGTGCGCGCCGGAAAGGTCGTCGCCCGCACGGGGCTTCCCGCGGATTCCCTCTTCGACATCGTGGTGCTTGACGGCGGCGCGTCCGCGCTCGTCGCGACGGGCAACCCCGGGCGCATCTACAGCGTCGACCTCGCCAAGTTCTCGGCGGCCGGGGTCTCCGCGGGGAAGACCGCGGACGACAAGGCCCTCGCGGCGAGGGGCGTCACCCTCTTCGGCGAGGTGAGCGACAGGAACCTGCGCCGGATCGCGAGGCTTTCCGACGGCAGGATCGCGGCGGGGTCGGCGCCGAAGGGCAACATCTACCTCTTCGACGCCAAGGGCGGCTCCCCCTACATCGCCCAGGAGAACCACGAGGCCGAGGTGACCGACCTGCTGGCCGACCCCAAGGGGGGGTATTTTGCGGCGATCGTCTTCTCGGGGGGCGAGATACACCCCGTGCAGTCCAGCATCCAGGTCGCGGCGCCCGCGGAGGCGCCGCCGGCCCTCGGCGTGTCTGGCCAGGCGCCGACGCCGGCCGGGGGCGCGAAGCCCAAGGAAAACACGATCGAGCTCCTGAGCGCGACGCCCACGGTCGAGCGCTTCGCGGGCCGCAGCACGCTGCAGTGGTTCTCGCCCGACGGGTTCCCCGAGTCGCTCATGGCGCGCCCGGGCGTCGCCTTCTACAGGATCTGCCGCAGGGACGACATGCTCGTGGTCTCGGGGGGCGAACTGGGCGAGATGTCGGGCTTCGACCTGAGGAACCGGTTCTCGCTCACGTTCTCGGGAAGCGCGTCCGCGCAGGTGAACGCGCTGGAGCCTGTGCCGGGTTCCCCGGGGAAGTTCTTCGCGATACGCAACAACGCGCCGGGCTTCGCCCTCCTGGATTTTGACGCCGCCGCGCCGCGGACGGCGGAGACCAAGCGCGTGGACCTCGGCGCCCCGGCCCGGCTGGGCGCCCTTCGCCTCAACCGCGTGCGGGACGTCGACACCTCCCAGCTCTCCATCTCGGTGCGCACCACGAACGGCTCCGGCGAGACGGACGGCTGGAGCCCGTGGATCCCCATGGCCGAGGCCGATGGGTGGCGGGCGTCCGCTCCGACCGGCCGCTACGCCGAGTTCAAGCTGTCCCTGCCGGCCGCGTCGGCCCCGACGCTCGAGATCGACAGGGCCTCGGCCTATTTCCTCACGCAGAACCACCGGCCGACGCTCCAGGACTTCCGGGTGCTGTCGCCCAACTTCGCGATCGTCGTGCCGCCCGAGATGCCGCCGCCCGTCGTGACGACGGTCGGCCAGCTGATCCAGTCGAACGAGCACGAGGGCGCCTCCCGCAAGTCGGGGTTCAACGGGAGCCAGATCGTCGCCTCGCCGGGGACGCGCGTCGTCTTCTGGACCGTGAACGACGCCGACGGCGACAACCTGACCTACACCTTCTCGATCCGACACGAGGGCGACGCGGCGTGGACGGACCTGTCCGTGGACAGCCCGGAGTCGTTCGTCCAGTTCGAGACGCTCCACCTCCAGGAGGGGACGTGGTTCACGCGGCTGGTGGCCACGCAGGCGGCCCCGAGGCCCGCGGCCGAGCGCCTCACCGTCACGTTTGAGACCGACGACCTCGTTGTCGACCACACGCCCCCGGTCATCGGCGAGGCCTCCGTGCGGCGCGACGCGGGCAAGCTTGTCGTGACCGTTCGCGGCAGGGACGCGCTCTCGCTCCTGGACGGCGCGGAGTTCTCCTTCAACAACGGCGTCCACGAGGTGGTGGAGCAGCCGGCCGACGGCATCCTCGACGGCCGAGAGGAGACCTTCGTCCTCGAGCTTCCGCTCGCCCGCCTGGCGGGCGCGACGTCGGTCGAGGTCACCCTCTACGACGCGGCCGGCAACGGCGCCACCCGCCGCATCGGGCTCTGAGGCGCCCCTCAGGCCCTCGGGTGGGCCTTGTTGTACACGTCCTTCAGGCGGGCGATGCTCACGTGCGTGTAGACCTGGGTCGTCACGAGCTGGGCGTGCCCCAGGAGCTCCTGCACGATCCGCAGGTCCGCGCCGGCGTTCAGCAGGTGGGTCGCGTACGAGTGCCTCAGCTTGTGCGGCGTCAGGTCGGGCGGCAGCCCCGCGAGCGCGAGGTGGCGCTTCAGCATGAGCTGGACGGCGCGCACGCTCATCCGGCCCCCGCCCGGGTTCGTGAGGACGGGATCGGCGCGGCCCGCTCCCGGGGCGAACTCGTCCCGGAACCGCGCGAGGACCGCGCACGCGGTCTTGCCGAGGGGGCAGACGCGCTGCTTGCGGCCCTTGCCCGTCACGCGCGCGACGCCCTCGCCGAGCTCGACGTCCCCGTGGTTGAGCCCCACCAGCTCGCTCACGCGAAGGCCCGCCCCGTAGAGGAGCTCCATCGCGAGCCTGTCGCGCCACGCCGTGAAGGCGTCGCAGCCCCCGGCCTTCAGCAGGCGCTCGGGGCTCGCCAGGAGGGTGCGCGCCTGCTCCTCCGTGAGGAACTGCGGCAGGCGCTTCTCGAGCTTGGGCAGTGGGGCGCCGGCGAAGGGGTTCCGCTTGAGGCGGCCCTCCCTCATCCAGTAGCGGAAGAGCGCCCTCAGGCCGGACACGTGGTTGTGGAGCGTGCGCCGCCCGTAGCGGCGCTGCGCCTCGATCACGAAGTCGCGCACCTCGCGGGGGCCCAGGGCGTCCATCCCCTTCCTCCAGAGTCCCGCCGCCGCCATCCACCTGTAGAAGTCCTCGAACGCAGCGCGGTAGTTGCGCACCGTGTAGGCCGAGCACCGGCGCTCGCGCAGCAGGTGGCCGCCGAACGGCGCCCACCAGGTGGCGACGACCTCCTCAGGCGGTGGCTCGCGCTTCCCGGGCTTGTCCTTCGGCATGGCGCATGAGCCCGTCCGCGTGCCGGCGAAGCGAGCCCTCGGGGTCGAGGCCCCTCGACTGGGCCGCGGCGGCGATCTCAAAGAGGGTCCGCCCCAGGGTCTCGGCGTCCATCCCGTCCGCCAGCCGCTGCACCGCGGCAGCGTCGGCGCCCGACCCGGCGACGAGCCCCTTCTTCACCACCTGCTTCCAGACGGATTCCGCGTACATGAGCGCGGGCAGGCGCGGCGGCAGCTCCTTGAAGGTCGGCGCCGGGGCGTGGCCCTGGGCCTTCTTCTCCCGGGCCTTGATCTCCTCCCACTGGGTCAGCACCTGCTCGGAGGTCTCGAGCCTCCCCTCGCCGAAGACGTGCGGGTGGCGGCGGACCAGCTTCTCGTTCACCTCGCGGGCGACCGCCTCGAGGTCGAAGTGCCCCGCCTCCTCGGCCAGCTGCGCGTGGAAGATCACCTGGATCAGCACGTCGCCGAGCTCCTCGCGCATGTGGGGCAGGTCGAGGCGGTCGATCGTGTCGAGGAGCTCGCTGCACTCGTCGATGAGGCAGCGCGCCAGGCTCTGGTGGGTCTGCTCCTGGTCCCAGGGGCAGCCGCCCGGGCCCCTCAGCCGCGCAATGGTCCCGCGCAGTTCGTCGATGGCGCTCATGGCCGGGAGGATGGGCCCCTTTGGAGGGCCAAGACAAGGGATTCTGGTCTGGTTTTCGCGCGCCGGGTGATGTTTCGTGGGAGGCGTGCAGGACAAGCTCACGGAAATCATGGAGTGGAAGCGCCGGGAGATCGCCCCGAGGATCCGGGACGTCCCCGAGAGGGAGCTTTCGCGCCTCGACGCGTCGCTCCCGAGGCCCCCCTCGTTCGCGGCGGCGCTGGAGCGTGCCGACGGGCGGCTCGCGGTCATCGCCGAGATCAAGCGGCGGTCGCCGTCGGCCGGGGAGATCGCCGCGGGCGCCTCGGCGGTCGACCAGGCGGGCGTCTACCTGGCGGCGGGCGCCGACGCCCTCTCGGTCCTGACCGACGCGAAGTACTTCGGGGGGTCGCTGGACGACCTGCGCGGCGTGACCGCGGGCTTCAGGGCCTCGGGCCGGGGCCTGCCCTGCCTGAGGAAGGACTTCATGGTGCACCCGGTCCAGGTGCTCGAGGCCCGCGAGGCCGGCGCGAGCGCGATCCTCATCATCGTGCGGGCCCTGGATGACGCCGAGATCGCGGCCCTTCACGGCGCGGCGGGGGCCGCGGGGCTGGACGCGCTCTTCGAGGTGCACGAGGAGGGCGAGATCGCGCGCGCCGCGGCGCACGGCGCCCGGCTGATCGGGGTCAACAACCGCGACCTCGCGGTCTTCACGACCGACCTGGCGCTCAGCGAGCGCCTGTTCGCGCGGTTCCCGGCGGGCGCCGTCGCGGTGAGCGAGAGCGGGATCAGCACGGCTGCGGACGCGGGCCGGGTCCGGCGGGCCGGCGCGCGCGCCGTCCTCGTGGGCGAGGCCCTCATGCGCTCCCCGGACCCGGCCGCGCTCATCGCCTCGTTCCGCTCCGCCTAGCGCGGCCGACCGATGGCCCTCACCCCGACCGAGACACGCGGCCTGCTCGCGCAGCTCGGGCACGCCCCGAAGCGCTTCCTCGGGCAGAACTTCCTCGTGGACGGCAACATCGTGCGCAAGTCGCTCGAGCTGGCCGAGGTCGCCCGCGGCGACGCCGTTGTGGAGATCGGCCCGGGGCTTGGCACCCTGACCGGCGCCCTCCTCGAGGCCGGCGCCGAGGTCTGGGCGGTGGAGACGGACCGCACGCTCCACGCGCACCTGGAGGCGGGGCTGGCGGCGCGGTTCCCGGGGACGCTCCACCTCGCCGAGGGGGACGCCGTCGAGCTGCCGCTCGCGGGGATCCCCGGCGACCGGGCCCGGGAGTGCAAGGTGGTGGCCAACCTGCCCTACGCGATCTCGACGCCGTGGATGGACGCCGTCCTCTCGGGGCCCCTTCCGTCGCGCATGGTCCTCATGCTCCAGCGCGAGGCGGCCGACCGCTACGGCGCCTCGCCCGGCACGAAGAGCTTCGGGGCCATCTCGATCTTCCTGCAGGCGGCCTATGACTTCGCGCCGGGCCACCGCGTCAGCGCGGCATGCTTCCACCCGAGGCCCGACGTGGACTCCACGCTCCTCAACCTGGCGAGGAAGGCGCAGCCGTTCGTGTTCAGCCCGGGGGATAAGGCGCTGATCCGCAGGTGCTTTCAGCAGCGCCGCAAGCAGATCGGCGCCGTGATCCGGGAGGTCATTCCGGACCGCGAGGCCAAATGGCGGGAACTTCTGGGGTCCGAAGGATTTCTATCCACCGTGCGGGCCGAGGCCCTGCCTGTCGCGCTATGGATCAAGCTTGTGTCCGCGCGCCCAGGCGCGGCTTGAGTCGCAAGGCCCGCTTATCCAACCTCAAGAGGAACCTGAAGATGCTCAGAGCCCTATCCCTAGTCGCGCTGGCCGCCGCGGTCCTTCCAGCCCGCGCCGAGGACGCGTCCAAGGCGCTTGCCGGCAGCGTGGAGGGGAGCACCTACGTGTCCCCCACGGGAGCCTTCAGGATGGAGATCCCGGTCCTGCCCTCGCTCGGGGGCGAGGTCCACGACACGAGCACCGTGGTCACCTTCAGGGACGGCTTCGGGCTGCAGGTGAGCGTGGGCGCGTTCGTCCACGACGCCACCCAGCGCTGGGAGCTCTCGACGCGGGGCATCAAGGACTACCTGATTCACTTCTTCGGCACCTACGTGCTCGCGGACTTCAAGCGCTTCTGCCCGGAGACCACGCTCGAGAGCGCCGGGTTCTCGGCCGACTTCGAGGACGGGGCGCTCTTCACCTACATCCTGATGCCCGGCGGCTCCATGTTCTCCCCGCCGCAGGTCTTCGGCGCGGCGGCCTCCGCGCCGCCCGTGGCGAAGCGCGGCAACCTCGTGTTCGTGAAGTACGGGTACACGTACGTGATCAGCACCGAGCTCTCCGAGCGGGTGACCGAGGGCTCGCGCTACGCAAAGACCCCCGAGGAGGAGGACCTGATCCTGAGAAACCGGCTGGCCGACGTCGTGAAGAAGATGGAGTTCACGAGGCCCGCACCCGCCAGGGCCGCGGACGCGGCCCCGGCGACCCCTAAATCACCATGACACTCCTCAGCTTCATCGAGTTCCTGATCATCGGCGGCGTCGCGGGCTGGATAGCCGGCCTGATCACGAAGGGCAGCGGCTTCGGCGTCGGCGGCAACATCCTGGTCGGCATCGTCGGGGCCTTCCTGGGCGGCCTCTGCTTCGGGCTCCTCGGGATCGTGGCCTTCGGCCTCATCGGCCGGCTGATCTTCGCGGTGCTGGGCGCGCTTCTCTTTATCTGGCTCCTCGGCAAGATGAGGAAATAGGGCGCGCCCCGGCACCCGGGCCCGCGCTCACATGTGGGCGATGATCGCGTCGCCGAAGGCCGAGCACTTGATCTCGGTCGCCCCCTCCATCTGGCGCGCGAAGTCGTAGGTGACGCGCTTCGCCCCGATGGCTCCGTTCAGCCCCTTCAGGACCAGGTCGGCCGCCTCGTTCCAGCCCATGTAGCGCAGCATCATCTCGCCCGAGAGCACGACGGAGCCCGGGTTCACGACGTCCTTGTTGGCGTACTTGGGGGCGGTGCCGTGGGTCGCCTCGAATATGGCGTGGCCCGAGATGTAGTTGATGTTGCCGCCGGGGGCGATTCCGATCCCGCCGACCTGCGCCGCGAGGGCGTCCGAGAGGTAGTCCCCGTTCAGGTTGAGGGTCGCGATCACGTCGAAGTCCGTGGGCCGGGTCAGGACCTGCTGGAGCGTGATGTCGGCGATCGAGTCCTTGATGACGATGCCGGCGCCGGGCTTCCCCTCGGGGATCTTGCACCAGGGCCCCCCGTCGATCTCGACGGCGCCGTAGAACTCCTTCGCGACCTTGTAGCCCCAGTCGCGGAACGCGCCCTCGGTGAACTTCATGATGTTCCCCTTGTGGACGAGCGTGACGCTCTTTCGGTTGTTCCGGACGGCGTAGGCGATCGCGCTGTGGATGAGGCGCACGCTGCCGGAGTAGCTGACGGGCTTGATGCCCACGCCGACCTGGACGTCGCTGGGGAATCCCTTGGCGCCGACCTCGGCCCAGAACGCCTCGGCCTTGGCCTTCGTGCCGAAGCGGATTTTGTCGAAGGACTTCGGGAACTCCTTGGCGATGAAGTCGAGCATCTTCTGCGCCTCGGGCGTGCCGGCCGCAAACTCGATCCCGGCGTAGATGTCCTCGGTGTTCTCGCGGAATATCACCATGTTGACGAGCTCCGGGCGCTTCACCGGCGAGGGGACGCCCGTGAACCACTGCACGGGGCGCAGGCAGACGTAGAGGTCCAGCATCTGGCGCAGCGCGACATTGAGCGAGCGGATGCCGCCGCCGACCGGCGTCGTGAGCGGGCCCTTGATCCCCACGATGTACTCCCTGAACGCCTCGACCGTGTCGTCGGGAAGCCAGTTGTTGAACCGCTTGAAGCTCTCCTCGCCCGCGAAGACCTCGAACCACGAGATCCTGCGCTTGCCGCCGTAGGCCTTCTCGACAGAGGCGTCCAGGACGCGCACCGAGGACGCCCAGATGTCGGGGCCGGTGCCGTCGCCCCGGATGAACGGCAGGACCGGGTTGTCCGGGACATTGAGCCTGCCGGCTGTGATGGAGATCTTCCCGCCCGCGGGCGGTGTTACGTCTTTGTAGGCCATGGTTGAAATCCTATCTGGGTTTGCCGCCGCCTCAAGCCTTGAGGCCCCGGCAGAAGGCCGCGAGCCTCGCGAGCCCCTTCGTGATGACCTCGTCGCTCGTGGCGTAGCTCATGCGCAGGTAGCCCTCGGCGCCGAAGGCGAGTCCCGGGACGGCCGCGACCTTCTCGGTCTCGAGGAGCCTCTCGCAGAACTCGACCGAGCCCAGGCCGAAGCTCGAGACGTTGGGGAACAGGTAGAAGGCGCCCTGCGCGAGCACGCAGGAGACGCCGGGGATGGCCGAGAGCCCGCGGTGCAGCAGGAGCCGGCGCCTGTCGAAGGCCACCAGCATCTTCTCGAGGGAGGCCCGGGTCTTCTCGGTCTCCCTGAGGGCGGCGAGGGCCCCGTACTGGGCGAAGGCGGTCGCGTTTGACGCCGTCTGGCCCTGGAT
Organism: uncultured Opitutaceae bacterium; assembly: GCA_964509885.1. Lineage (GTDB taxonomy): Bacteria > Verrucomicrobiota > Verrucomicrobiia > Opitutales > Opitutaceae > Palsa-1447. The sequence continues at coordinate 17,074 of CAZDZL010000014.1, forward strand.
CTCAGCCACCGCCTTGGCGATCGGCGCCGGGGCGACGAGCATCCCCAGCCTCCACCCGGTCATGGAGTAGGTCTTGGAGAAGCCCGAGACGACGATCGTCCTGGCCTCGGCCTCGGGGCTGAGCGTCGCGAGGCACGTGGGGCTCAGCCCGTCGTAGACCAGCTTCTCGTACATCTCGTCCGAGAGGACGTAGAGGTTGTGGCGCACCGCCGCCTCCATGAGCGCGGCGAGCTCCTGGCGCGTGTAGACGACGCCCGTCGGGTTGCAGGGGGAGTTGAGGACGAGGAGCCGCGTCCTCGGCGTGACGGCGGCGGAAAGCCTCTCCGGCGTGAGCTTGAAGCCCGTCTTGTCCGTGCAGAGGACGGGCACGGGGACGCCGCCGGCAAGCTTCACCATCTCGGGGTAGCTCACCCAGTAGGGCGCCGGGATGATGACCTCGTCGCCGGGCGAGCAGGTCGCCATGATGGCCAGGTAGCACGAGAACTTGCCGCCGGGGCTGACGACCACCTGCCCGGGCGCCACCTTGAGCCCGTATGAGGACGCGTACGACTCGGCGATCGCCTTGCGAAGCTCCTCGATCCCCGCCGTCGCCACGTACTTGGTCTTGCCGGACTGCAGCGCGGCGATGCACGCGTCCTTGATGTGCTGCGGCGTGTCAAAGTCCGGCTCCCCGGCCGCGAAGCTGCAGACGTCGGCGCCCGCGGCCGCCATGGCCTTCGCCTTCGCGTCGACGGCGAGCGTCGGCGAGGGGGCGATGTTGCGGGCCCAGTTGGAGAGCGGTGGCAGGGGGGAGGAGGGCATCGGGGGCAAAGGGTCCCATCAAAAGGACGCAAGGGCCCGGAACGCAAGAGGGGAGCTTCCCAATCTTCTGGGGGACCGGTGTCCCCTCTCCCGCTCTCAGCGGGACTTGGGTTTCCTGGCCGGCAGGGCCTCGAGCGCGAACCGCAGGAGCTCGCCGACGCTCGCGTCCTTCTTCTTCGCGTAGCGCCTGAGCATCGCGCGCTGGTTCGAGCCGAGGCGCACCGACACCTGGCGGTGCGGGTCGCGCTCCGGCCTGCAGCCCTCGAAGTCGAACTTGTCGATCGCGAGGCGGACCACCTCGCTCGCCGTTTTGAGTCCGTACTTGCGCCTGTGGCTCTCGATCTTCGCGATCAGGGAGATCGGCAGATCGAACGTTAGCGGAGCCGATGCTGAACGTGTGGCCATGGCTTTTGGTGAACCTGAGCGGGCCATGAGCAGGCACGCGAGACGGCCCCGCCGCAACGAAATTCTTATTATTCCGTCACGGCGCGACCCGCATGACCCGCGCCGCGGGCGGCGGCGCGAGGGGCGAACCGAGCCGGTCCGGATCGAGGCCCGCGGGGGCGGCCGCGACGCCTATCGCCACGGCCGTCAGGCTGAGGCGCGTCTTGTCCCTGGTGGCCTCGTTGCGGACGTCCACGTCCTTGGGTATCCACCTCTCGCCTACCTTTCTTAGCTCCAGCAGGGACAGGGTCTTGGACACGTGGCCGTCGGTCCCGGTGGCCTCGGACTGCACCAGGGCGTCGTACTGGCCGTCCAAGTACGCCCGAACGGAGCGGACCGCCGGGTGCCGCGCCGCGAAGTCCGCGGGGGGCGTGAAGACAAAGACGAAGGCCTGCCGCCCCCGGATCCTCGCGGCGCCCGCGGGCGCGGCGTCGAGCCAGTAGAGGTAGGGCATCGGCAGGATGTCAAAGGCGGTCATCTCCACGCCGGGCACGAGCGGCGCGAGGACCGCGTCGTCGCCCGGGACGACGGCGCCCGCGCCGTCGCATGTCCAGACCGCGCCGTCGGGCCCGCCCTGCACCAGGAGGCGGTGCGTGAACCCGCCCTTCCCCACGTCCAGCTCGAACCGGGTGACAGGGCCGCGCGCGTTGCGCCCCCCCCAGAAGCGCCCGTGGAAGACGTGCTCGTCGCCCCGCCGGGGCATCTGGCGCAGGTCGAACTCGGCGTAGATGGGCTCCGCCCAGATGGAGTCCCGGAAATGGTCCAGAAGGAGGGCGGCCTGGGCCCTGTCGGGGGCCTCCGCCGCCCGGGCGCCGGTGCCGCGGCCCGCGAGGCAGGCGCAGGCGAGGAGGGCGACGGCCGCCGCGCGGCCCGATCGCAACGACAGCTGGGCCGGGCTCTTCAAGAGCCTATCAGGGCTTGGTGGCCGGGGCCGGGGTGGCCGCGGGCGGCGTCGCGGCGCCAACGGGGGCCTTCGCGGGGGCCGCCGACATCGGCACGGCGATCGTCGGCAGGGCGCCGCCGGTCGCGGCCGAGTGCTTGCCCTCGTAGATGCGGCCGAGATAGAGCGCGAAGCTTAGGACGAAGAACACGATGGAGGCGTTGATCGTCGCCTTGCTGAGCACGTTGCCCGTGTCCGCCCCGAAGGTGGCCTCGGCCATGCCGCCGCCCATGGCGGCGCCCATCCCGCCGTCGGACTTCGCCTTCTGGGCGAGCACGAGCAGGATGAGGATGACGGAGGTCAGGAGGAGGACCACGGTGGCGATGTCGAGGAGGATGCTCATATCAGGGAGGGGTCAGCCAAGCAGACCGGGCCGGGCCTTGTCAACGCCCGGGCGCGGGCCCCTCAAAGTGTGTCCGCACGCTCGACGCCGAGCTTCTCCAGGAGCCTCTGGAGGTCCTCGTTTCCGCGGTACTCTATGACAATGCGGCCCTTCTTGGGGGTGTGCAGGACGGCCACCCGGGCGCCCAGGTGCGACGCGAGCCTCTTCTCGATGCTGTCCACCGCGGCGGCGTCCCGCGACGCCAGGGGGCGCCTGCGGGCGGCCGGCCTCGCGCCCGGCGCCCTCGCCGACTTGCCGAGCTTCTCGGTGTGGCGGACGCTCAGGCCCTCCTCGATCACCCGCCGGGCGAGGACGGAGCGGGTCGCGGGGTCCTCGACCCCCAGGAGGATCTTGGCGTGGCCGACGCTCAGCAGGTCCTTCGCGATGAAGCCCTGGATCTCGGCGTCCAGGGAGAGCAGGCGAAGCGCGTTGGCCACGGAGGCGCGGCTTTTCCCCACCCGCTCCGCGGCCGTCTCCTGGGTCAGGTCGAAGTCCCGCACAAGGCTCGCGAAGCCCAGGGCCTCCTCGATCGGGTTGAGCCCCTCCCTCTGCAGGTTCTCAATGAGGCCTATGGAGGCGGCGGAGGCGTCGCTCGCCTCCACAACCCGGGCGGGGATGGCCTTTATCTTGAGCTGCTGGAAGGCCCGCCAGCGCCGCTCGCCGGCGATCAGCTGGAACTTGTCCCCGTGCCTCCGGACCACGATCGGCTGAAGGAGCCCCTCGCTGCGGATGCTCTCGGCGAGCTCCGCGAGCTGCTCGGGCGCGATCTCGCGCCGCGCCTGGTAGGGGCTCGGCTCGACCAGGTGGACCTGCACCTCAAGGTAGCCCTGCGCGTGGGGGGCCTGGGCGGCGGGGAAGGCGGCCGGCGCCGCGGGCGGCTTGCCCGCGGAAATGAGGCCGCCTAGGCCGCGGCCCAGTCTGGATTTTTGTGGGGATGCCATGGGTGGTGGGGGGCGGGTCACTTCCCGCCGGGGACAAAGAGGACCTGCCCGGCCTGGATACGCGAGGGATCCGTGAGCTTGTTGGCGTCGATGATGTCCTGGGCCTTGGCGCCGGTCTTCTTCGATATGGCCCCGATCGAGTCGCCCTTGAGGACGGTGTAGCTCACGCCCTCCTTCGGGTAGGCGCTCCCGAAGTCCTGCCGCGGCGCCGCCGGCGCGGGGGCCGCCTGCCGCGCGACCGAGTCCAGGGCCGCGTTGGTCTGCTTCGCCAGGCTCTCCATCTGGGCCGCCACCTTCTGAAGGATCTCGGCCCTCGAGGAGGCGACCGCCTCCTTCAGCGAGGCGTTCAGCGCGGCGACGGCGCTGTTCAGCTGCGCGGCCGTCACCGTGTCGCGGTCGCCCTCGGCGGCGGACACCTTGGACCTCAGCGACGCGTTCTCGTGCTCAAGCTGCTCGACCCGGAGAGAGAGCTCGTTCAGGCGCTCGGTAAGCCCCCGGACGTCCTCCTTGAGGTCGGCCATCTCCGCCTGGGCGGACGCCCGCGGCGCCGCAAACGGCGCCGCTAGGGCCGCGCACGCGAGCGTCAGACGGCAAAGGACGGACCTGCCAGGCATCGGGCGGGAATCTTGCCCAAAGGCCCCGTGAAAACAAGCGGCATGTGTCGGCGCTTTAGCGCCTGAAGGGCGACGCGGCCACGAGGGCGGGCATCGAACGGGAGGCGATCACCGCGCCCGGGGGCACCGGGAAGCCGCGCAGGAATTCCCCGGCGGAGAGCATCCGGCCTCCGGGCCGCTGCATCCGGCGCAGGCGCAGGACCCCGGAGCCCGCGGCCACGAGGAGCCCGTCCGCATCCGAGCCCAGGACCGTTCCCGGGGCCGCGGCAGGGCCGGAATCGAGGGCATCGGCAAGGCCCAGCTTCACCCCGGTTCCCGCGATGTCGACGGCCACGGACGGCCAGGGATGAAGGCCGTTGACGCGTGCCGCGAGCGCGGCCGCCGGAGCCGCGAAGTCGAGGACGCCGTCGTCCTTGCCGAGGCGCCTGCAGAAGCTCGCGCGCGCCGGATCCTGCTCCCGGAAGGCAAGCCGGCCTGCCGCAAGGAGGGGAAGCGAGCGGGCCAGGAGCGGGACGGCGGCGCGCGCCAGCGCGGCCTCGGTCTCGGCCGCCGTGTCCAGGGGCGCTATGGGGACGCGCTCCTCGTCCGCGACGGGGCCCGCGTCCAGCTCGCGCACGATCCGCATGAGGGTCATGCCGGACTCGCGGTCCCCGCAGGCGACCGCCGTCTGGATGGGCGACGCGCCGCGGTACCTGGGGAGCAGCGAGGCGTGGACGTTCAGCGTGCCCAGGCGCGGCACCCCGATGAAGTCGTCCCTGAGGATGTGCCCGTAGGCGACGACGAGCGTCACGTCGGGGCGAAGGCCCGAGAGGGAGGCCATGGCCTGCGCGTCCAGCCTCTCCGGCTGGAGGACGTCGACGGCGCGCCCGTGCGACCAGGCCTTGACGGCGTTCGGCCTCACGGCCTGGCCCCGGCCCGAGGGGCGGTCCGGCCCCGTGAAGATCCCCGCCAGAGTCGCCACCCCGCTCCCCTCCCCCGCGAGCCAGTCCAGCAGCGGGAGTGCCACCGCGTCCGATCCCATGAAGACGAGGCGAAGCGGCTCGGCCATGGTCACTGCTTCCAGCCGCTGCGGTCGACCGCGTCGCCGCGGGCCTTGCCCACCAGCTCGAACTCGATCGGGCATCCGTTGAGCTCGAACTCCTTCACGAGGCCCGCCTCGAGGTAGCGCCGGTAGCTCTCCTTCAGGCTCTCCTCCCGGTTGCAGAATATCTTTATCCGGAAGGGGCGGTTGCCGGTCTGCGTCGCGTAGTAGATCTTGAAGCGGCGGTTGCCGATCGAGGGCGGCGGCGTGCGCTGGGCGAGGAAGGAGAGCGTCTCATTGAGCCGGGCGGTCGGCAGCTTCTTGTCCAGCGTGCGGTGGAGCTGGACGGCGGCGTTTAGCATGCGCGACACCTCGAATCCGCTGACGGCCGACACGAAGATGACGGGGGCGCCGGGCGTGAAGAAGAGCCGGTTGAACAGCTCCTTCTCGTACTTCTCGCGGTAGTCGCGCTCGCTCTTGGAGCCCTGGATGCCGCCCTCCCTCTTGAAGACGTCGTGCACGAGGTCCCACTTGTTGACGATGATCGCGATGGGCTTTCGCTCCTTGACGGCCTCGCCGGCGATCGCCTTGTCCTGGTGGGTGACGCCGTCCAGCGCGTCGAGGACGAGGAAGACGACGTCGGACTTCTGCATGGCGTCCAGTGAGCGCAGGCGGGCGAAGTACTCGACGGACGACGCGAGCTTGGTGGCCGCCTTGATGCCGGCGGTGTCGATGAGCCTGAAGGGGTGCATCTTCTTGTCGCGGCCCCTGAACTCGAAGGGGAGCTCGACCGAGTCGCGCGTCGTGCCGGCGAGGTCGTTCACGATCAGCCGGTCGCTCTTCAGGAGGCGGTTGGCCAGCGACGACTTGCCGACGTTGGGCCGCCCGATGAAGCTGATGCAGATGGGCCCGGGGGGCCTCTTGTACGCCGCCTTCTCCTCGTCGGTGCGCTCCGCCGGCCTCGCGGGCGGGATGCCGATTTTGGCCAGGATCGCCTCGCGCAGCTCGCTCTCGCCGCGGCCGTGCTCTGCGGAGACAAAGATCGGCTCGCCCAGGCCCAGGCGCGCGACGCCCTCGTGGTCCGCCTTCTCGTCCCCGAAGTCCGCCTTGTTGACGACGAGGATCACCGGCTTCTTGCCGTTCCTCAGGCGCTTCGCGATCCGGTCGTCGAGCGCGGTCACCTCGTCCAGGCCGTCGATGACGAAGAGGATGAGGGCCGCCGTGTCGATCGCGAAGCCGACCTGCTTCTCCGAGGCCTGGATGATCGCGGCGGAAGAGGTCTCCCCCTCCTTGAGGCCCAGGCCCCCCGTGTCCATGAGCGTGTAGCCGTCGTCGACCTCGGCCGAGATGACGTCGCGGGTCACGCCGGGCTGGTCGTGGACGATGGAAATCCTCTTCCGCGCGAGGCGGTTGAACAGCCGGCTCTTGCCGACGTTCGGGCGGCCTACGATGACGACGGAGCGGAACATGGTGTCGCGGTGTTCACGAACCGTTCGATCCGGTCGCTGGCCTCCACAAGCTGGTCGAATCCCGTGGCGAAGCTCGCGCGCACAAACCCGCGGCCGCCCTCGCCGAAGGCCGTTCCCGGGACCACCGCGACGCTCTGCGCCTTGAGGAGCCCGTAGGCGAAGTCGCGGTCCCCGAGGCCCGTCGACGCCACGCTCGGGAAGGCGTAGAACGCGCCCCCGGGCGCCCGGCAGGAGAGGCCCGCGGCGTTCAGGCGGCCGACGAACATGTCGCGGCGCCTGTGGTACTGCTCGCGCATGGACTTCACGCCGTCCTCCCCGCGGGTGAGGGCCTCGATCGCCGCCTCCTGGGACAGGATCGGGGCGCAGAGCATGGAGTACTGGTGGACCTTCATCATCGCGTCGATGAGCTCGGCGGGCCCGCAGGCGTAGCCCACCCGGAACCCGGTCATGGCGAAGGCCTTCGAGAAGCCGTGCAGGAAGATCGTGCGCTCCCTCATGCCGGGCAGGACCCCGATGCTCGTGTGGGGGCCGTCGTAGACGAGCTCCGAGTAGATCTCGTCGGAGAGGACGATCAGGTCCTTCTCGACCGCGAAGCGCGCGATCTTCTCCAGGCGCGCGCGGTCGCAGGTGCCGCCCGTGGGGTTGCACGGCAGGTTGACCATGAGGACCTTGCAGCCCGGCTGCCAGGCCCTCTCGATGTCCTCGGCGTTGAGCGCGAAGGCGTCGTCGGCGCGGGTCGGCACCGGGATCGCCACCCCGTGCGCCAGCGCGACGCTCGGGTTGTAGGAGACGTAGCAGGGCTGGTGGTAGAGGACCTTGTCGCCCGGGTTGATGAGCGCGCGAAGCGCGAGGTCGATCGCCTCCGACACGCCGACCGTGACGATGACCTCGTCGTCGGGGCGGTAGGTCAGCGCGTAGTGCGCCTCGACGTAGGTCGAGATTGCGCGGCGCAGCTCCATGAGACCCAGGTTCGAGGTGTAGTGGGTCTTGCCCTTCTCGAGGGCGTAGATGGCGGCCTCGCGGATGTGCCAGGGCGTGTCGAAGTCGGGCTCGCCGATCCCGAGGGAGATGACGTCCTTCATCTTCGAGACGATCTCGAAGAAGTCGCGGATGCCCGACTTGGGCAGGCCGTCGACATGGCGTGCGATGAAGCGCTTCACGGGGACACCTTGAGCCTGTCCGCCTCGCCGGCCTGGGCGTCGATGAGGAAGGAGCCCTCCTTGTAGGAGCGAAGCATGAAGTGGGTGCTGGTCGAGAGCACGCCCTCGAGGGTCGAGAGCTTCTCGGAGACGAACCCGGCGACCCGCTGCAGGCTGGGGCCGTTGACGAAGATGAGCAGGTCGTAGGCCCCCGACATCAGGTAGCAGGACTCCACCTCGTCGAACTTGCTCAGGCGCTCGGCCAGGCGGTTGAAGCCCCCTCCCCTCTCCGGGGTCATCTTGACCTCGATCACGGCGCGGACGGCCGCGGCGTGCTCCCTGGAGAGGTCGAGCACGGGGCGCCAGCCGAGGAACACCTTGTCCTTCTTGAGCTGCTCCAGCTGCCTGGCGACCTCGGCCTCCGGGATGCCCGCAACCTGCGCCATCTGCGCCGTTGTGAGGTGACCGCCTTCGATAAGGAGCTTGAGGACAGGGTTCATGAGGGATGCCAGCGTCGCATAAGTCGGGCACGATTAGCCATCCCAAAAGCGATTCCCGGGATTGCGTCGGGGGCCCAGTTCATGCATCCGGTTGGGTTCCCATGTTCGAATCCCTGACCGACAAGCTGTCCTCGGCCCTGCGCAACCTGCGCGGCGTCGGCAAGCTGTCCGAGGAGAACATGGCGACCGCGCTCGCCGAGGTGCGCTCGGCGCTCCTCGCGGCCGACGTCCACTTCAAGGTGGCGCGCGAGTTCGTGGAGCGCGTGCAGGCCCAGTGCGCCGGCCAGGAGGTGCTGAAGGGCGTCACCCCCGGCCAGCAGATCGTCAAGATCATCCACGACGAGCTCGTGCGCCTGCTGGGCGAGGGATCGACCGCGCTCAGCGAGGCGCGCCCGCTGAAGGTCCTGATGGTCGGCCTCCACGGCTCCGGAAAGACGACCTCGACGGCGAAGCTCGCCCGCCTGCTGAAGAAGCGCGGGTACCGGCCGTTCGTCGTCGCCTGCGACGTGCAGCGGCCGGCGGCGATCGACCAGCTGGAGGTCCTGGCCCGCCAGGAGGAGATCCCTTTCTACTCCGACCGGGTCTCCAAGGACGTCCCGGCCATCGGGAGGGCCGGGCTCGCGGCGGCGACGGCCGCGGGCGCGGACGCGATACTTTTCGACACCGCGGGCCGCCTGCAGATCGACGAGGGCCTGATCGACGAGGTCAAGCGACTCGCGGCCGCGGTATCGCCCGACGAGGTGCTCCTCGTCGCGGACGGCGCGCTCGGCCAGGAGGCCGTCAACGTGGCCAAGGCATTCCACGACGCGCTCCAGTTGACGGGGCTCGTGCTCACCAAGCTCGACGGCGACGCCCGCGGCGGCGCGGCCCTCTCGATCAAGTCGATCACGGGGATCCCCATCAAGTTCGCGGGCACGGGTGAGAAGACGGACGACTTTGAGACCTTCTACCCCGACCGGCTCGCCTCGCGGATCCTCGGGATGGGCGACGTCGTCTCCCTGGTCGAGAAGGCGCAGGAGTCGATCGACGAGAAGGACGCGGAGCGCATGGCGGAGAAGATGCGCAAGGCCGACTTCAACCTGGAGGACTTCCTCTCCCAGCTGCAGGCCGTGAAGAAAATGGGCTCCATGCAGAGCATCGTCGGGATGATCCCGGGAATGAGCGGCGTCCAGCTCGGGGACGACTCGGAGCGCCAGATGGTGCGGACCGAGGCCATCATCAGGTCCATGACGCTCCAGGAGCGGCGCAAGCCCGACATCCTGAACGGGGGCCGCCGGCAGCGGATCGCGAAGGGCGCCGGCGTCAAGATCGCGGACGTGAACCAGCTCCTGAAGCAGTTCCAGCAGATGCAGAAGATGATGAAGATGATGAGAGGCGGGGGCTCGAAGAAGATGATGCGCCAGCTCGAGGCCATGAAGGGCAAGGGCGGGTTCCCGGGGATGTGAGGCAGGGAAAGAGGGGAAAGCTGCGATTTAATACCATGAAAATCCCGCATTGACTGCGGGTTTTTCATGGTCACTATGCAGGCATGATCGATCGGCCAGCAGACCGTCAGGCTATCCGCTCCGCCCTGAAGCGTAGCCGCGTGGTCGCCTTGCTGGGACCTCGCCAGTGCGGCAAGACGACGCTCGCGCGCGAGTTCGTGGCCGAAGATTCGCTCAACTATTTCGATCTTGAGGATCCGGCGAGCCTCGCCCGCCTGTCGCAGCCGGATCTGGCGCTCCGTCCCCTAAAAGGGCTCGTCGTCATCGACGAGGTTCAGCGTCACCCCGAATTGTTTCCGCTCCTGCGGGTATTGGCCGACCGGCGCCCGCTGCCCGCCCGGTTCCTCATCCTGGGTAGCGCATCGCCGGAGCTGCTTCGACAGTCGTCCGAGACCCTTGCGGGCAGGATTGAGACGGTGCCGTTGGAGGGCTTGCGCCTCCGGGACCTGGGTTCAGGCGCGCAGCCCCGCCACTGGCTTCGGGGCGGCTTCCCCTCGGCATTCACGGCCCGCAGCGAGGCCGACTCCGTCGCCTGGCGGCGGCAGTTCCTGCAGACGTTCCTGGAGCGCGACCTGCCGCAACTGGGGGTCCAAATCCCGTCCGCCGCGCTGAACCGATTCTGGCACATGGTGGCGCACTATCACGGTCAGATTTGGAACGCCGCCGAGTTGGCTCGGGCGCTCGCTGTAAACGAATCCACCGTCCGTCGCTACCTCGACTTGCTGACCGGCGTGTTCATGGTCCGGCAATTGCCGCCTTGGTTCGAAAATCTCGGAAAGCGTCAGGTCAAGGCGCCGAAAGTGTACATTCGGGACAGCGGGCTCCTTCACACATTGCTCGACATTGGCACCGCGCGGGAACTGACACTTCATCCCAAAGTTGGCGCCTCCTGGGAAGGCTATGCCATCGAGGAGGTAATCAAGGCTCTGCGACCCGAAGCATCGTACTATTGGGCCACTCACGGTGGCGCCGAGATCGACCTCCTGCTGTTCCAAGGAGGGCGCAGGATCGGGATCGAATTCAAAAGGAGTGACGCCCCCACGCTTACTCCGTCGATGCGCATCGCCTCGGAGGATCTCAAGTTGAGCGAGCTGAAGGTCGTCTATCCCGGGGAACGCAGTTATCGGCTCGCTCCGAAAATCGAGGTCGTCCCGCTGCGCTCGCTCCTTGCGAAGACCTGAACACGGACATTCCTCCAATATCATGCGCACCTTCCCTGCCTTAGCTTTCATCCTTGTCCTTGGCATCGCCACCCCGATCGCCGCGGCCGACGAGCAGGGTTCCCCTACGCTCGCCGACGCGCTCCGGGTCATCCAGGGCAAGGAATTCGTCGACCTCACGCACAGCTTCAGCCCGACGACCCCCGTGTGGAAGGGGTTCGGCCAGGCGTCCATGTCGGCGGCCTCCGACCCGAAGACGCACCTGCCGTACACGATCGAAAAGGACGGCTTCCATGCGACCTTCTATTCCCTGGTCGGGCAGTACGGCACTCACATTGACCCGCCGGCGCATTTCAGCACGGGCGGGACGACGATGGACCTGATCCCGCTGAAGGACATGATCCTGCCGCTCGTGGTCTTCGACGTGACGCCGGTGCTCGCGAAGGACCCGAACCACGCGCTGAGCGTCGATGACATCAGGGCCTGGGAGGCGAAGAACGGAAAGGTTCCGGCGGGCGCCTTCGCCGCCCTGCGCACCGACATGTACAAGGACTGGGACAGCGACCCGGAACGCTTCAAGCGCTTTCCCTTCCCGGCCTGGTCGCTCGCGGCGGTCAAGTTCCTCTTCGACGAGCGCAAGGTGACGGCGATCGGGCACGAGGCCCTCGACACGGATACAACGGACTCGATGGACTCGGAGACCTGGCTCCTCAAACAGAACCACTTCCAGATCGAGGCTCTGGCCAACCTGGACAAGGTGCCGGCGACCGGCGCCGTCATCGTCGTCACGTGGCCGAAGGTCGAGAACGGCTTCGGGTTCCCGGCGCGGGCGTTCGCGATCCTGCCGTAGGCGTCAGTCGAAGGTCAGCGTGACCTGGATCTCGACCGTGGAATTGCGCGGGAGACCGGCGACAGCGATCGCGGCGCGCGCATGGCGGCCGCGCTCGCCGTAGAGCTCCACGAACAGGTCGCTGGCCCCGTTGACCACCTGCGGGCTCTTGTCGAAGCCCGCGACCGCGTTGACGTAGCCCGCGACGTAGGTGAATTCCCGGACGCGGTCGAGGCGGCCGAGGGCGAGCTTGACGGACGCCAGGATGTTGAGCGCGCAGACCCTCGCGCCGGCGTAGGCGGTCTCGACCGTCTGGTCCCGGCCCACCTGCCCGGCGTGGGTCAGCGTGCCGCCGCTCATGCAGATGACGCCGGAGACGACGAGCGTGTTCCCGTTGATCCGGAACGGGAGATAGCTCGCTGCGGGGACGGGAGCCGCGGGGAGCGAGAGCCCAAGCGAGGCGAGTTTCTCTTCAACGGGATCCATGGGTGTACTCTTCCCAGCCGGAGCGAGGCCTCAATCGAAAATGGCCTCGGGCAGGTAGGCCGATACGGTCGCGACGGGGCCGTTCACCATCTGGCTGATCTTGAGGTCCAGCACGACGCTGCAGAGGACGAGGGCGAGCTCGCGGCCGATCCCCAGGCGACCCCGCAGGAAGACGATGGCCCTGCGCACCGCGGCGCGCGCCGCCTCGCGGGGATCCTCGTGCGACTCGATGAACACGTGGAACGGCTTGGAGAGGTACCGGGCGGGGACGAGGGAGGGAAGGACGACCGCGTAGGGGCCCGCAAGGTCGCGGCGCTTGTGCAGGTGGAGGCGGAACGTGGCCGTCATGGGCGCCTCCATCCCGTTGATCGAGACCTCGCCGTCGCCCTGGGCGGCGTGGGCGTCGCCCGCGCACAGCCCGGCGCCGGGGGTGAAGACGGGCAGCCACAGGCGCGCGCCCGCCCCGAGGTGGCGCACGTCCATGTTGCCGCCGAAGGTCCCCGGGGGGCGCGTCCGGAATTCCCCGGGCTCGGCGCGCTGCACGCCGACGACGCCGCAGAACGGGTGGAGGTCGAGGGTCACGCCGGGGATGCTCCGGGTCGTTCCCTCCTCCAGCTTCCAGATGTGGAGGAAGGGCTCCGAGAACTCGTCGCCCAGCGCCCCGAGTCCCGGCATGATGCTCGTCCAGGCCCAGCCCTCGTGGCGGAACCCGAGGATCTCAATCTCGAGCGCGTCGCCGGGCTCAGCCCCGTCGACGGCCACGGGTCCCGTCAGCGCATGGATGCGGGTCTTGTCGATCGCCGCGAACTCGGCGAGCGTCATCCCTGGGCGCACCTGCCCGTCGCTGGCATCCTTCATGGCCAGGGATACCGTGTCGCCCGGCGCCACGGTCAGGACGGGCGGATAGTCGCGGTTCCAGCGGTTGCGCGTGCGGGAGGTGTCAACGTGGTGGTGCACGGGGCTGTTTCGTGCTCTCCCCTAGTCCACCGCCGGGAAATCCCCGGACCGGTAGAGCGGGTTGCCCATCCGGAAGGTGCCGAGGACATCCTCGGGCGTCACGCGCGTGACGACCGACGCGGGGATGTGCTGCGTGGCGCGCAGGTGGGGCTTGTGGAAGTCGAGGACGACGAATGTGGCCGGCAGGCCCCGTTCAAGGCGCCCTCCCCTGTCCTTCCCGAGGACGGCGCGGATGTTCGAGGTGGCCATCCTCAGGATCGCGAGCGGGTCGGGCCTCACCGCGTCCCCGAACTGGCTCTTTGCCAGCTTGTAGGTGAAGTCGAGCTCGGCGAAGAGGTTCGGGCTGTTCAGGAGCCCGTTGTCCGTGCCGAGGAGGAGGTTCGCGCCCGACTCCATCAGAGCGCGCACGGGCGGCATCGGCAGACCCAGGTTCGCGTTGGCGCGCGGGTTCAGCGCGGCCGTCTTCCCCGACGACGCGAGGAGCGCAATCTCGGCGGCACTCGCCACAGTCATGTGCACGATCAGGTGCGGGTCGTAGAGCTCGATCGCCCTCGCGAGGTCGCCCCGGCCGGTCCGCGCCACGCTCACGTCCCGGTAGCCGGCGTTCTCGAGGCAGTGGATGGCCCTCATCTTGCCGTGCCTTCCCGTGAGCTCCCGGATCTCGAGCCACGCCCGGTCGGTGAGGTCGTTCATCGTGCTCTCGCTGAACCCGTCGGACGCGGCGAGTATGGCCTCGAGCTCGAGCCGCGCGCCTTCGGGAAGGGGGCCAACGTTGGCGGCCAGGGCCGACTCGTCGAAGGGGACGCCCGAGAACTGGCCGAGGATGATCGAGTCGACGCCGGTGATGCGCGAGGCCTCGCGCAGGAGCTCGCTCCCGTAGGGCCCCTGCTCGCGGAAATCAATGTGTCCGACCGTGCCGGTGCGCGCCATGTAGCGCAGGTGGTTCACCACGTGCGGCAGGTGGTCCTCCCGTGAGATCGCCGCCAGCCGGCGGTACTTGAAGCCGTCCGGCCGGAAGAACCCCTGCTCCAGGGTGAGCCCGGTGGCGCCGTCCGGCAGGCACGAGTCGCCCATGTGCGTGTGGCTGTTGTACAGGCCCGGGATGACGACCAAGGCGCCCCTCTCAAGGGTGAGGACCGGCTCGACACGGTCGATTGCCGCGATCGAGTCGCCGCTCCACGCGAAGCGGCTGCAGCGCCAGGGCTCGAGCTGGTCCCCGCAGAGGACCACGACGTCGCGCAGCTCCTTCGCCGCGCTCATCGGACGATCCTCACGTTGAGTCGCCCGACGGGCGCCTCGGCGTACGCCTCGCGGAACGCCTCCTGGCTCGGGAAGGTCCTGCCCGCCACGGTCCGGCAGGGCAGCTCAAAGCGCAGGTCGTCCGCGTCAAAGGGGTACGGGGCGAGGCGGTAGGCGTCGCCGCCGAGCGGGGCGCACGTGATGTCGACCGACGAGCCGTCGCGGCGCGGATGGCGGTGGCGCAGGTTCTTCGCCTCCGGGTACCGCACGCAGACCCCGAGCGAGAGGCTGTCGCATGCCTGGAGGAACTCGAACGCCCGGTTGAGGGCCGCCGGCTGCACCGCGGCGGCGTGGGCCGGATCGGCAGCGAGCGCCGCGATCCACTCGCCCTGGCGCTTCGTCTGGTTCGCGATGAACCGGCGGTGGAGCTCGAGGTCGTGCTCCCTGAGTCCGCTCAGGTCCGCCTGCGTCGTGAGGAGCGAGACCGTGTGCATGGAGATGATGATCCCCGCGTAGGGGTTGTCCGCGGCCACGGCGTCGGCCGCCCGGCCCCGCACGGCCAGGTAGTCCGCGAAGTCGATCTCCTCGAAGGCGCTGTATTTTCCGACGAGCTCGCGGGAAAAGGCGCTCGGGCGGCCCTCACGTGTCAGGAACGGCACGGCATCCCTGGTAGCCCACGCGTCGTCGTGGCGCGCGACGGCCACGAGGACGTCGGCCCGCGGCTCGGGGGGGGCGAAGTCGGCGTTGCCCCAGCGGGCGGCGAACTTCCCGGCCAGGCGGGCATGCTCGGGGTGCTCCACCAGTATCCAGCCGGAATCTGTCTCAATTCGGATCATCGGGCGGCGGATGCAAGGGATGTGCCAAGCTCCAGCCGCCGTCGAGCCCATTGGATGAAGGTGCGCCGTGGCATCGTAAATGCTGATGGGAGCGGACCCATGCCCGATAGCCCCAAGACAGCGCCCGAGGGCGCAGAGCTTCGCCACAACTACCTCTCGGCGCTCGAGAACCTCGCGCAGTCGATCGGGACGATGGGGCCCGTGGCGACAATCGGGACCGTGCTGCCCCTGCTGATCTTCAAGTCCGGCAACGGGACCTGGCTCCTGTTCCTCGGCATCCTCGCGTCCTTTTGCCTGATCTCGAGCAGCATCAACGTGTTCGCGTCGAGGTTCGCCTCGGCCGGGTCCCTCGCGGCGTTCGCGGAGACCGGCCTCGGGAAGTGGGCGGGGAGCCTGACGGGCTGGTCCTACATCGTCGCCATGGCCTTCGTCGTCATCAGCTCCGCCGTCTCGAGCGCCCTGTACCTCTCGATGGCCGTGGCCCATTTCACGCGCCAGCCGGTCGGCATCGCGGGCTCGCTGCTGCTGACGGTCCTCGTCGTCCTGGCGGCCTGGTGGCCCGCCCACCGCGACATCAAGCTCTCGACAAAGGTCATGCTCGCGGCCGAGTCGCTCTCGGTGGTCGGCATTCTTTTCATACTCGGCGCAGCCATGTTCCGGAGCCACCGCTGGGTGGACCATGCGCAGCTGGGCCTCGAGGGCGCATCGTTCTCGGGGATGAAGCTCGGCTTCGTGCTCGCGTTCATGACCCTCGCGGGCTTCGAGAGCACGACGACGCTCGGCGAGGAGGCGCGGACGGCCACGCACACGCTGCCGCGGGTCATGATGCTCTGCATCGTGCCCGTCGGGATTCTCTTCATCGGGAGCCTCTACTGCCTGACGGCCCTCTCGCACAGCCTGAACCTGGCGCTGGACCAGAGCGACGCGCCGCTCGACCTGATCGCGCAGTCGATCGGGCTCCCCACGCTCGGGTGGCTGAGCTCGCTCGGGGTGGCGGTCAGCTGCTTCGGCTGCGCGCTCGGCGGCTTCAATGCGGGCTCGCGCGTTATTTTCTCCATGGCGCGAAGCCGCCACATCTGGGCCTACTTCGAGGGGGTGCATCCCGTGAACGGGACGCCGAGCCGGGCGCTCGCCCTTCTCGGCGGGCTCTCGGTCGCGGTGCCCTGCGCCATGCTCGCCTTCGGCGTGAAGCTGGCGGACGCGATGGACTACCTGATGCAGATCGCCTCGTTCGGCTTCCTGGGGGGCTACCTCGTCGTCTGCGTGGCCGCGCCAGTCTTCCTCGCGAGGAGGCACGCGCTCCACCCGGGACGGGTATTTGTCTCGGCGGCCGCGGTGGCCGTCATCGGGGCCGCCTTCGTGCTCAGCCTCTTCCCGGTCCCGGAGGGGCCATGGCGCTTCCTTCCCTATATATTCGTCGGGATTCTCGCCGCGGGGATGATCGTGTCGTGGAGCCTTGAGACGGAGCGCCAGGGGACCCGCCGCCCCGTCATCGGACAAGCCGGGGATCAAGTCTGAGGGGAATCGGGGCCGAGATACTCAGTTTTCCGAAGTCGGGGTGCTCTGGATTGAGCAGGATATTGAATTCACCCGTCACCACGGCACGCGCAGCGCGACGGTCTGCCGGGACCTCGCCCAGGCGCTGCCGAAGGGCTGGGTGGAATCCGAAAAGGGATATGTACTCCGGGAATGGGGAAGCCACGCGGGGGTCGCGACCCCCGTCCACTCAGGGAGCCTGATAGGCCTCGACCAGCGCAACCCCGCTCGTGCCGCCGACGCCCGACACGATGGCCGTGTAGGAACCGGGAGGGAGGGTAAGGAGGAGCGCGCAGTCGGCGCTGCCGGACGGCAGCGTGAATGCCCCGATCGAGGCCGTCTTTGAGGCGATCGCCGCGGCGTTGGCATTGGTCGACCATCCCGTGTTGGTCGCGACCGTGTTCCCCGCCGCATCGACCACCTGCAGGGAGGGCTGTGCCAAGACGCCGCTCACCGCGAAGGTTGCGAGCGTCGGGCCCACCGCGCGGATCAGAACCTGGGCAGGCTGTGTGCCCTGAATGTACAATCCGGCGATCTCCACGGAGGCTCCCGTGCCGACGAAGGCCCTCGTTGAGATGTTGGTCAGCTGCGCGGGGCCGCCCCCGACCTGGTAGATCTCAGCGAGGGCGACCCCGGTCTGGCCGCCCAGCCCGGAGACCTGCGCCGTGTAGGCGCCCGGGGGGAGGCTCACGAGGAGCGCGGAGTCCCAATCACCCAAGGTGGGGCGTTCCTGAAGGAACGCGCCCTCCGCCAGCGAGGCCTCCGCGGTGTCGATGGCGGCGGGCACCGAGCGCCAGGACTGGTTCGTCGCTATCTGCGCGCCGCCCGAGTCGAAGAGCGTAAGAACGGGCTCTGCGAGCCAGCCCGAGACGCCGAAGCTGCCGAGCGTCAGGCCGTCCGCGCGCAGCAGGAGCTTCTCGGTGCTGCCTGCCGGGCCCGCGACGACAAAGCCCGCAATCTCGATGGCGGAGCCGGTGTTCACCTGGGCGCGCGTCGAGATGTTGGCGAAGTAGGGAGCCGCGGGGCCGGAGGGCGCGCCCGGCGTGACGCCGGGGCTCGAGAGTGCGGCCGTGCCCGAGTTCACTGTCCCTGAGCTGTTGCTCACCGAGACCGAGTAGGAGCCTAGATTGGACGCCAGCACCTCGCCTATCGTGAGCGTCGGGTTCGTGGCGCCCGCGACCGGCGATCCGTTGAAATACCATTGGTACGTGGGCACGGGAACGCCGGAGGCCGCGACCGAGAGCGTGGCCGACGCATAAAGGGCGACGGACTGGTCCGCAGGCTGGGTCGTGATGGCCGGCGCCGCGTTGGGCGCCGCGTAGCGCATGCGGATCGCGTCATTTCCCGTGTCCGCGACAAACAGGTCGCCACTGGCGTCCACTGCGATCCCGTAGGCGATGCTGAAGAGGGCCGCCGCGCCCGTGCCGTCCGCGGATCCGCCCATCTTGGGCGTCCCGGCGAGCGTCGTGACGACGCCCGAGGGGGTCACCTTCCGGATGGTGGCGTTCGCGTCCGTGACGTAGAGGTTCCCAGCCCCGTCGATGCAGATCGCGTTCATTGCGGCAAATTGGGCGGCCGGCCCCGTGCCGTCGGCGGAGCCGACGACGCCGGGCGTCCCGGCAAACGTGGTGACGGCGCCGGCCGGCGTCACCTTGCGGATGACGTAGCCGCTCGATTCCGTGACGTACAGGTTGCCCGAGGCGTCCACGGCGACGCCCGTGGGCGCGTTGAACCTGGCCGCGCTCCCCGTCCCGTCCACGTCGCCGAACTGCTGGGCCACCCCCGCGAGGGTGGTTACGTTTGAGTCGGGCGTTATCTTGCGGATGGTGTCGTTGTTGGTGTCGGCGACATAGAGGTTCCCGCCCGAGTCCATCGCGATGCCCGTCGCTTCGCCGAACACGGCGTCCGTCCCGAATCCGTCGGCCGACGGCGGCGGGGACGTACCACCCCCTCCCCCGGCGAATGTTGTGACCACCCCGGCGGGGGTGACCTTCCTTATCGTGCCGCCGTCCGTCACCCATAGGTTTCCAGACGGGTCCACCACAATTCCGAATCCCAAGATAGTGGCCGCGCTGCCCGTCCCATCATCGGAGGCTTGCGTATCCACAGTGATGGGGATGCTGTTCGGTATATCCAGGGCCTCCGGAAGTCCCGCAAGGGTGCTGACCACCCCGGCAGGGGTTATCTTCCGGATGGTATAGTTATAGGTATCCGCCACGTAGACATTGCCGCTGCTGTCCACAGTTACGCCCCGCGGGAGCCTGAACTTCGCGGCCGCGCCTGTCCCGTCGCTGTAGCCCCGGACGCCGGCCTGGCCGGCGAGGGTCGTGAATGTGTAGGGCGTGGCGTAGTTGCTTTGGGCGCGCAGCCCCGCGGGCGCCGACGCCGCGACGAGAAAGAGGGCAACGCGCGCAAGCACTCGGCTCTGGAACAGGGGGGATGCTTTCATATTCTTGGGGTTGGCGACAAGGGTTGCGTGTGCGGGATGGCCTGACGGAGGGGAACGAGAAGATTGAGGTGCAAGGATCTCTTGGGCACCCCTGCATGTCATATGCCACGCGCCCCAGATGTTATCTAAGCCGTTATCATAGATAAGTTAACAAAATGTCGCTCCCGATGGGGCCAGGGCCCTGTTGGCCGCGGTGGTTGCACGCACCCGCATTGCGAGGGCGCCCCTTATAACGAATGGATGTAGCCAACCAACTGTCAGCGGCCGGCGAAGGAACCGGCCCTGCGCTACGGCGCAATATTCTCGAAAGTCTCGGGATCGCCGGGCCACGATCCGGCATGGACGCGGCCCTCCGGATCCCGGAAACGAACAGGAAGCCTGGCGTGTGCTACGCCCTCACGAACGACGGCGTCGAGCTGCCCGTGATCGACGTCACCCACCCGGCGTTCGCGATCAAGCTCAGCGCCGAGGAGTTCGAGGCACGCCGCCAGAAGTTGGTGGCCGACATGAGCCGCAACAAGTGGATGCCCGCCGTTCTTCATCGGCTGCTCCTGCGCCTGTTCTTTCGCAAGTCGGTCCTGATCCAGGGCCTCAGGAAGGCCACCGACAGGTTCCTGAGCGGGATGAACACCTACCTCCTGAAGCTCGGCCCCGACAACCTCGGCGCGGGCTACATAGGGCGCGGCGACCGGCAGATTGCCGGGTCGCACCCGGTCCTGTGCCTGCGCCTGCGCCTCCAGGAAACGGCCCGCATGCTGGCCGAGGGGTTCGCGGGGCCCCTTTCCGCCCGGCCCGGGGCTGCCCTGCACCTCTTGAACATCGGGGGCGGCCACGCGGCGGACAGCCTTAATTCCCTGATCGTGGCCAGGGCGGCCGACGCCCGGCTGCTGGAGGGGCGCAGGATTTTCATCCACGTCCTCGACCTCGAGGCCGACGCGCCGGACTTCGGCCGGCGCGCCCTGGCGGCGCTGCTCGCCCCCGGGGCGCCGCTCCACGGCCTCGACGTGGCGTTCAGCCATGTGCGGTACAACTGGAGCGAGCCAGGGGTCCTCCGCGGGGTCATCGCCGGCCTCGGGTCCGGCGACAAGGTGATCACGGTCTCCACCGAGGGCGCCCTGTTCGAGTACGGCTCCGACGGGGACATCCTGTCAAACCTGACGCTGCTCCGGGAGGTCACGCCCGGCGACTCGACCATCACGGGCAGCGTCACCCGGGAGCGAACCGAGTTCAGGAGGCACTATTCCGCGACCCGGATTCCCGTCGTTCACCGCGGCCTGCCCCGGTTCACCGCCCTTGTGAAGCAGGCGGGATGGGTCGTCGACAAGGCGGTGGAGGGGACCTTCTCCGACGTGGTCAGGCTCACCCGGGGCTGAACCGGCCCCGGTGGCGTCACATGGAGTGGAGCGCGATCCGGTTGCCCTCGGTGTCGAGGATGACCGCGCGCAGGCCGAAGGGCGCGATGGATTCCTTGGGCTCGAGCACCTTGCCGCCGCTCGGCTCCACGGCCTCGATCGCCTCGTCGATGCGCCCGTGGACGTTCAGGTAGACGAGCGGCCCCTCGGCCGAGGGCTTCACCTTCTTGCTCATATAGAGGCAGCCGGCCGCCTCGCCGTCCTTGTGGGGAAAGCTGCCGATCGACATCCCGGGGTATTCCTGGAGCTCGACCTGCGTTCCCATGACGGCCGAGTAGAAGCGGATCGCCCGGTCCAGCTTGAGGACCGGGATGTCGACCCAGACGATGTGGTTGGGCATGGTGGTGTCTCCTTGGGTTCGCGGTTGGAAGGCCTGTCGGCCCTCGCACGGCCCCTTGACTAGGACAACGCCCGGGTCCCGGCGAGCAATTCCGCCCGGGGCGGGGCGGCGTGGCCGTTCCGGGTCGCGAAAACCCCCGGCACTGTCATTTTCGTTAAAAACATCGTCAATTGTGCCATTTTTTATCCGAGTTTGAGCCTGTAGTATCTTCCCCGCGAGCTTCACCCGGCAACGGCCGGCCCGAGGCCCCGTCCGCATCAAGGCCTGACCGCTCATGCTCAAGATAACCCCTTTCCTCCGCCCTCCCCTAGATCCCGAGTTCCTTCCCGCCGCCCTGTGGAACCGCGCCTACCGGGCGGTCGTGGCCACGGATCCGCATGCGCGCACCCTCATCGTCGTGCTCGAGCGCCCGGACGGCGGCGTCTCGAGGCACCAGAGCCGCGTCCTCGGCGCGGGCCATCCCTCGGCCGCGCTCAGCCTCAGGTACGCCGAGCGCCTCCTCAAGTTTCTCCTTTGGCAGAAGGGCGGGTGCACCGTGAGGATCGCCGGGGCCCCCGAGATCGCGGCCTACCTCGCGGCGGTCTACAGCCCCGAGGGAGAACGGGCCTTCGACCACGCGTTCATGGGCGACAAGGTCTATGGCAGGACCTTCAGCGTCGAGGCCGCCAGCGCCGAGGACCTGCCCGAGGAGAGGAACACGGGGCTCACGATGGGCCGCCACCTCGAGGGCTGCAGGATAGGCTTCGACATCGGCGGCAGCGACCGCAAGGCCGCCGCCGTCATCGACGGGAAGGTCGTCTTCTCGGAGGAGGTGCCGTGGGACCCGTACTTCCAGAGGGACCCGGCCTACCACCTCGAGGGGATCAACGACTCGCTGCGCAAGGCGGCCGCCCACCTGCCCCGGGTCGACGCGATCGGCGGAAGCGCCGCGGGCATCTACGTGAACAACGAGGTGCGCGTGGCGTCCCTCTTCAGGGGAATCCCGCCCGACGTGTTCGAGAGCGACATCCGCAGGCTCTTCTTCACGCTCCAGAAGCGCTGGGGCGGCGTCCCGTTCGAGGTCGCGAACGACGGCGAGGTCGCCGCGCTCGCGGGATCGATGTCCCTCGGTGACAACGCGGTCCTCGGCATTTCTATGGGGACGAGCCAGGCGGGCGGCTACGTGCGGCCGGGCGGCGACATAACGCCCTGGCTCAACGAGCTCGCCTTCGCCCCGGTGGACTACCGCATCGACGCGCCGACGGACGAGTGGTCCGGCGACGCGGGCGGCGGCGTCCAGTACTTCTCGCAGCAGGCCGTTTCCCGCCTCGCCGAACAGGCGGGCTTCGGATTCGACGCCGGGATGCCCGCCCCGGACCGGCTCGTCGCCGTCCAGGAGGCGATGGCCGCGGGCGACGCCCGGGCCGAGAAGGTGTACGACTCCGTGGGCTCCTACCTCGGTTACTCGATCGGCCACTACTGCGACTTCTACAGCCTGAAGCACGTGCTCCTCATGGGGCGCGTCACGTCCGGGCCCGGGGGCGAGAGGATACTCCTGCGCGCCCGGGAGGTCCTCGCGGCGGAGTTCCCCGCGGCGGCCTCCCGCACCCGCGTGCGCATGCCCGACGAGAAGGACAGGCGCCACGGCCAGGCGATCGCGGCGGCCAGCCTGCCCGCGATCCGGGAAACTGCGGGCTCGCACGCCGCGCATTCCGATTCCAAATAGGGGACTGTGAACTTCTCAAATCCAGGCGCCGACACCTACGTCTCGGACCCGGCATCCACGCCGGAGGACGCCCTCAGGCGCGTGACGCACCTGTGCGTCGGGGCCCACCAGGACGACATCGAGATCATGGCGCAGTCCGGCATCAGCGACTGCATCGGGATGCCGGGAAGGGGATTCGGGGGGGTCGTCGTCACGAACGGGGCCGGCTCCCCCCGCTCCGGCTCCTTCGCGGCCTTCACGGACGACCAGATGCTCGCCGTCCGGCGCGAGGAGCAGCGCGAGGCGGCCAGGCTCGGCCACTACTGCATCCAGCTGCAGCTCGCGCACCCGAGCGCCGACGTCAAGCGACCCGGGCATCCCGGGGTTGCGGGAGACCTTGCCTCGATCTTCTCCGGCTGCCGCCCGGAGGTGGTCTTCCTCCACAACCCCGCCGACAAGCACGACACGCATGTCGCCGTGCTCCTGCGGTGCCTGGAGGCCATCCGCTCCCTGCCCGCCGACCGCCGGCCGGTCCGCGTGCTGGGCTGCGAGGTCTGGAGGGACCTGGACTGGCTCCCGGACGCCGACAAGGTCGCGCTCGACTCCGGCAGGCACCCCGAGCTCGCCCGCAAGCTGCTCGCCGTCTTCGACTCGCAGATCAGCGGGGGCAAGCGCTACGACCTCGCGGCCATCGGCCGGCGCTGCGCGAACGCGACCTTCCACACGTCCCATGCGACGGACGCCCTTGCCGGGATCACGTGGGCCGTCGACCTGACGCCCGTCACCCGGGACGGTGGGCCCTCGATCCGCGACTTCACGGCCTCCCTCATTGCCCGCCTCGGCGCGGACGTGTCGCAGCGCCTGAAGACCTGGGCCTGAGGCGCCGGTCGGTCATGTCGCTGTCTTGTGGGCGCGGTCCCCGTGGCGGTAGGCCATCGGCGAGACGCCGTACGCCGTGTGGAACGCGCGGCTGAAGCTGTAGATCGACGTGAAACTGCAGAGCTCCGCGATCTCGGTGACGCGCCTCTGGCTCAGGCGAAGAAGGCCGCACGCCTTCTCGAGGCGAAGGCGCCTCAGGTGCCTCCCCAGGCTCACCCCGCACGAGGCCCGGAACCGGGCCCTCAGGTGGCTCGCGCTGATCCCGAGCGACCGGGCGATCTCCTTCACGCTGAGCGGCTCCTCCTTGCCCTGGGCGAGCTGGTTCACCTGCATGATGAGTCCCGGCGCTACGGGGGGCTTGTGGTGCCTGCGCAGGATAGGCTCGGCCTGCCGGATCCTCTGGAGCAGGACCGAGAGCAGGAGGCTCGTGAGGTCGCCCTCGCCCCGCGTGAGGTACGCCTCGACCAGCTCGGCGCAGGTCTGGCGCACGACATGCGTGACCACGAAGGGCCGGAAGCGCAGCGCCTGGAGCGGGGCCGCGTCGATCGTGTCGAACGTGATGAAGAGCCAGCGCAGCTCCTCGCGCGCGGGCTGGATGTAGTCGTGGAACTGGAAGGGCAGCACGAGAAGGCCCTCGTCCTCGTTCAGGCGGATCGCCCGGTCGTCGACGGCGACGGTGACGGCCGTCTCCATCGCGAGTATGAGCACGAAGCGGTGGTGGAGCGCCCGCCCCCGCTGGGGGCGGTTCAGGTCGGTCGCCGAGCGCCGGCAGAAGCAGATGATGTTGTCGGGAAGCGCGAGCGGCGCCGCGCGCTTGCCGTGCAGCGGCCGCAGCGGCGAGGGCAGAAGGTTCGCGAGTTTCTCGAGCGAAAGGATGCGGGCGTGGGACGATTCTGACATTTTTGTTAAAAACATCGTCATTTATGCCATTTTTTAACGGCGACGCCAGCGTTATGATGGGCGCCGTTAAAAACAAACCGCCTCATTCGTTCTCCCCGGCAATGATTGGCCCCTCAAAATTGAATCAAGACTGTTCACTGCGCGCGCAAGCCACGGACACGGCCCCGGTACGGGCCCGCCCGGGATGCGGCGCCGCCGGGGGAACCCGCCGCTGCGACAGCGGAACATCCGACTGAACCCCACGCGAAGGATCTAAGGCGCCGGCCCAGGGATCGAATCGGATCCCCCGCACGAGACGCCATCTCAGCACTGAAACCGTTTTTTCAGGCCGCCTACCCCGCAGCCTGTCCCTCCCCTGTTTTCTCTAAACACCGCTAGAACCATAACCACCATGAGTACTCAAGACACCCGCGACCCGCTGACCGCCACAGGTCTCCCCGGTCCCCTCACCCCGCTGCACAGGTGTGCGGCGTCAACGCTCCTCGCCCTGGGGATCCTCGTCTCCGCGCACGCGCAGACGGCGCCGGCCCCGGCGACGACCACGACCACGACGACCACGTCCACGACGGTGGCCGCCGCGCCGGCTCAGTCCGACCAGCCCGTCACCATGGGCGAGTTCGTCGTCAACGGCTACGCAAGCAGCCTCGCCACCTCCCTCAACACGAAGAGGGAGTCCGAGGACAACGTCGAGGTGATCACGGCCGAGGATGTCGGCAAGTTCCCCGACAACAACCTCGCGGAGTCCCTCTCCCACCTGCCCGGCATCTCGGTGGACCGCCTCTTCGGCGAGGGCGAGCGCGTCAGCATCGAGGGCGTGGACCCCAACCTGAACCGCGTCCTGCTTAACGGCGAGCCCGTGTCGTCCGCCGACTGGTACGTCCTCGACAACCAGAGCCGGCAGTTCAACTACCTGCTCCTGAGCCCCGACGTCGTGGGCCAGGCGGAGGTCTACAAGACCTGGGAGCCCAGCCTCCTCGAGGGAAGCATCGGGGCCACGGTCAACGTGACCACGCGCAACCCGCTGGACCTCGGGCCCCTCGTCTTCGAGGGCACGATCACCGACGGCTACAACGACCGCTCGAAGAAGAACGAGGGCAGCGAGAACGCCATGCTGAGCTGGCACAATGACGCCAAGACCTTCGGCATCCTGGTCGGCGGCGAGGACAACCGCGAATACCTTCGCCGCGACGGCGTCGAGTCGCTGGTCGAGGACAACAACACGAACCTCGGCGTTGCGGGGCCGCTGCCGGGCCAGCCCGCGGGCCCCTGGGTCACCGCGGAGGTGGTCAATTCCGCGGAATTCCTGCAGCTGCGCCACCACCAGGGCGGCAACGTCGACGCGGTGTGGAAGCCGAATGACCGGCTAACGCTCGAGTTCACGGGCCTCTACGTGAAGCAGACCATGGATAACGTGAACTTCTCGTACTACATCTACCCCGGGGACAACTGGTCCGGCCTGCCCAACATCACGAACCCGACCGTCACGAACGGGGTCCTCGGCAGCTACACGATCAACAGCGCCCCGCTGGTCATCGACGCGTTCAACCGCGCCGCCCAGATCGTGACCCAGGACTACAACCTGAAGGGCGAGTTCAAGGGCGACAACTTCGACCTGACGACGAACGCGGGCTTCACCCGGGCGACCGGCGGCACGCAGCACCAGTTCTTCGCCGAGTACTTCGTCTTCGCGAACGCGAACATCAACGAGGGCAAGGGATCCTCCTCGTTCGCCGTCACCGGGGTTCCCGGCCCCGACCCGACCGCAGCCAACCTGAACAGCGGCGCGGACTTCAGCGCGGCCGGCGAGCCGAGCTTCGACTACGGCAACATCGCCAGCAACCCCGAGGTCGACGACGAGAAGTGGATCAAGATGGACCTCGTCTTCCCCCTCAAGGGGGCGCTCAAGAACGTCAAGGCGGGCCTGCGCTTCAGCGACCACAAGGCCGGTGAGAACGGCGCCGTGGTCAGCGTGCCCGGAGCGGACGAGGTGGTCACGCCCCTGACCGCGATCGGCGTCTCCTCCGCCCCGTCGAACTACCTGTCCGGCCTGCCGAACATCACCTCCTCGATGTCGCAGCACGTCATGACCAACTCGTACGGCGGCGTCGCCAACTTCATCGGGAACCTGCCCGAGGGCAACGGCCAGACGCTGCTGCAGTACTTCAACTCCACGCCGCCGGCGGACGGCGCCGTCTTCACCGCGACGCCCACGTTCACGATCGACGAGCGCATCAACGCCGCGTACGTCGAGAGCAGCTTCTCGGACGGCCCGCTCTCGGGGAACTTCGGCGCGCGCTTCGTGGAGACCACCACGACCAGCGCCAGCTACAACCTGAGCACGACGCCCCCGACCCTCCAGTCGAGCCAGAGCACCTACGACAACGTCCTTCCCGCGGTCAACCTTGCCTACGACATTGCCCAGGACCAGGTGAGCCGGTTCAGCGTGGCCGAGGTCATCGCCCGCCCCAACACGGCGGCGGAGGCCAACTACGTCGAGCTCTATGACTCCACCTTGGGAGGCGTCGGCGGCAACGCCGCCCTGAAGGCAATCCAGTCGACGAACTTCGACTGGGACTACGAGTACTACTTCGCGAAGAACTCCTACTTCGCCGTGGACCTGTTCTACAAGGACTTCTCCAACTACATCGTCAACGCGACGAACCCCGAGCAGTGGACGGACTACTCGCTCGCGGGTCACCCCACGGAGACGTACGAGATCTCGCGCCCCTCGAACGGCGGCTCGGCGACCTCCGAGGGCGCCACGGTCTCCTACCAGCAGACGTTCGCGTACGGGCTCGGACTCATGGCCAACTACACGCTGATGCACACCTCGAGCGCCAGCGGCCCGCTACCCTACTCCTCCAAGAACCTGATCAACATCAGCCCGTTCTATGAGAACAAGTGGGGCATGGTCCGCCTGACGTATTCCTGGCGCGACGACTACCTGACCAGCTCGTTCAACGGCCAGAGCGCGGTGTGGACCTCGCCCTTTGCCGAGGTCGACGCCAACGCGGCGATCAACATCACGAAGAACTTCCAGATTCTTCTGAGCTGCACGAACCTCCTGGACGAGACCTACAAGCAGTACTTCAAGAACACGGGCGCCGGCTCGCTCCTCGCGGACGAGTACAAGTTCGGCCGGACGTACTCCGTCTCGCTCCACTGGAACTTCTGACCCTTGCCCGGGGACGGCAGTACCCCGGGGTGGACTAGGAACTCGGGCCCGGATGCCTCGGCATCCGGGCCCTTTTCTTTGGATGTGCGCCGAAAGAGGTTCGAAAACAGGGTGCTCCCCGGCATAGTCCGCCGCATCCGGCACGAATGAAGGCGATCCTTGGACTCTCCGCCTACTACCACGACTCCGCGGCCGCACTGGTCGTCGACGGGCGGATCGTGGCCGCGGCCCAGGAGGAGCGCTTCAGCCGCGTGAAGCACGACCCCCGCTTCCCGGCCAGCGCGGTCGCCTACTGCCTCGGCGAGGCCGGGATCTCGCCCTCGGACCTGGACCATGTCGTGTTCTATGAGAAGCCGTTCCTGAAGTTCGAGCGGATCCTCGAGACGCACCTGGGGGTCGCCCCCGCCGGGTTCCGCTCGTTCTGCATGGCGATGCCGCAGTGGATCCGCGAGAAGCTCCAGCTCTCCGGGCAGATCAGCCGCGGCCTGGGACCCGGCTACACGGGAAGGTTCGTCTTCACCGAGCACCATGAGTCCCACGCCGCGAGCGCCTTCTATCCCTCGCCGTTCGAGGAGGCCGCGATCCTGACGATGGACGGCGTCGGGGAGTGGGCGACTGCGAGCATCGGCCACGGGAGCGGCGGCCGGATCACCCTCAGCCACGAGATGCGGTTTCCCCACTCGCTCGGCCTGCTCTACTCCGCGTTCACCTATTTCTGCGGGTTCAGGGTGAACAGCGGCGAGTACAAGCTGATGGGGCTGGCCCCGTTCGGTGAGCCGCGGCACGCCGAGACGATCATGGGCGGGCTCATGGACCTGAAGGAGGACGGCTCCTTCCGCCTGGACCTGTCCCACTTCAACTACTGCGCGGGGCTCACGATGACCTCGGGCCGGTTCGACCGGCTGTTCGGCGGGCCGCCGCGCCGCCCCGAGTCCCCCATAACCCAGAGGGAGTGCGACCTCGCCGCCTCCATCCAGAAGGTCACCGAGGAGGTCATGCTCCGGATGGCCGCCCACGCGCACCGGCTCACCGGCTCGAGGAACCTCTGCCTCGCCGGGGGCGTGGCGCTCAACTGCGTCGGAAACGGCAGGATCCTGCGCGAGTCGCCCTTCGAGAGGCTCTGGATCCAGCCGGCCTCCGGCGACGCGGGCGGCGCGCTCGGGGCGGCGCTCTTCGTCTGGCACCAGCTGCTGGGCGCCCCCCGGGTCCCGCAGCAGCCCGACGGCCAGGGGGGCTCGCTCCTCGGGCCCGGGTACAGCCCCGCGCAGATCGAGGGATTCCTGAGGGGCAGGAACGCCGTGTTTCGCCATTTTGAGGGCGGCGACGGGCTCTGCGAGGAGACGGCGCGCCTCGTGGCCGACGGCAAGGTCGTCGGCTGGATGCAGGGCCGGATGGAGTTTGGGCCCAGGGCGCTCGGCGACCGCAGCATCCTCGGCGACGCCCGCAGCCCCGGGATGCAGAGCCTGATGAACCTCAAGATAAAGTTCCGCGAGTCGTTCCGCCCCTTCGCCCCCATCGTGCTCCGGGACCGGGCCCACGAGTATTTCGACATGAAGCCCGGCGAGGAGAGCCCGTACATGCTGATCGTCGCCCCCGTGCGGAAGGAAAAGCTGTCGGCCCCCCGCGACGCGGCGCCCGCGGCCGGCCTGGACAGGATCCACGAGGTCCGCTCCGCCCTTCCCGCGGTCACTCACGTCGACAGCTCCGCCCGGGTCCAGACGGTGGACGCTGGGCGCAACCCGAGGCTGACGCGGCTTCTGGAGGCCTTCGACGCCGCCACGGGTTGCCCCGTCATGATCAACACGAGCTTCAATGTCCGCGGCGAGCCCGTCGTCTGCACCCCGCAGGAGGCCTACCACTGCTTCATGGCCACGGACATCGACGTTCTGGTGATCGGCGATTTCCTTCTGATGAAGGACGAGCAGCCTGCGGCCGGGCGGCCCGACCTCGGGGCCTACCTGGGCCGGTACGGAAGGGACTGAGAAACGCCATGCCCCTGGTACGCATCGAGAGGAACCCCACCGCCCGCCAGCTCCTCGTGTTCGGGGCGGCGTGGCTGTCACTCCTCGGGCTCGCGGGCCTCACGTCCTGGACTCGGGGCCGGCACCCCGCCGCGCAGGCGCTGTGGGCCCTGGCCGCCGGCCTGCCGCTCGCCTCCCTGGTCGACCGGAGGATCCTGCGGCTCGCCTACGTCGGGCTCAGCTACGCCACCTACCCGGTGGGGTTCGCCGTCTCGTACGTCGTCCTAGCCGTCGTCTACTTCCTCGTCCTGACTCCGATCGGGCTGGCCATGCGCCTGTTCGGGCACGACCCGCTCACCCGGAAATTTGACCCGCGCGCCCAAAGCTACTGGATTCCGAGGGACGCAAAGAAGACCATGGAGAGCTACTTCAACCAGGGCTAGGCATGCCGGAACCAGAAAACACCTCCTTCAGCGAGAAGGCCGCCGAGAAGCGAAAGGGGCCCGCCGCCGAGTTCCTCTCGTTTGTCCTGCAGAACAAGAAGTGGTGGCTGACCCCGATCATCCTCGTGCTCGCGCTGGTCGCCGTGCTCGTCGTCCTCGGCGGCACCGGCGTGGCGCCCTTCATCTACTCGCTCTTCTGAACCGGCGACTCCCGGCTAGCGCGGCTGCCCCAGCTCAAGGCCCATCCTGGCGATCAGCGTGTCGATGGAGGCGGTCACCGAGGGGTTTCCCTCGAACGCCGATATCCTCTTTGCCTCGGCGAGATGCGCCATCATCTCGCCCCCGCGCTTGAGCTGGTAGAGCTTCAAGGCGAGCGTGAGCTCGAAGGTCGCCGTCACGGGCCCGCTGAGCTCCGCCGCCTCGAGGTTCCGGATTTCGCCGTCGGCGTCGCCCTTGGCGGCGCAGGCCGCCGCGGCCCGCACGCTGTTGTTCTGGTTCCCCGGCTGCCACTGCGCCGCTTCCAGGCTCAGCGCCGCGGCCTCGGGGTCCCGTCCCGCCGCCTTCAGGAGCCCGACGAGCGGCTCGAGGGCGTCCGAGCTCGAGGGGTCCTCCGCCAGCGCCGCCCGAAGCTCGCGCTCGGCGCCGGGGGCGTCGCCCGACGACTTCATGAGGCGCGCGCGCGAGGCGCGAAGCCTGAAGTCGTGGGGCCTCCCTGCGACGGCCCTGTCGAGAAACCGTATGCCCTCCGCCTGCCGCTTCGTCCGCGTCCAGAAATCCTCGAGGACGGGCGCAAGGGTGTCCAGGTCCGCCCCCGATCCCGCCGCACCCATGAGCGCGGCCTCGGCCTCGGGGAAGCGGCCGAGCATCATGAGGAGGGACGCCTCGTCCGCTGCGGCCGCGGGATCGCGGGGGACGAGCTCCCGCACCCGCGCGGCCAGGGCCAGGGCCCCGTCCAGGTGGCCCATGTCCTGTTCGAGTCCCTCGAGTATGCCGGCGAGCCCGGGGTTGCCCGGGTCGCGGTCGAGCGCGGCCCGCGCCGCGGCGGCCCGGGCCGCTGTCCCCGAATCCCTTCGGGAGCCCGACGCGAAGTAAAGGTCCCGGGCCATCCTCGCCTCGTCCTCCACGTAGGTGAGCTGGTGGCTGAACGGGGGCCTGCGCATGAGGACGTCGATCCCCAGGAGCATCGGGAGGCGCTCATGCGCCGAGTAGGCCAGTGCCCCGGCGCAGCCGCCGCTGTCCAGCCAGGCCCCGCCGCCCGGGCGGCCCCCGAGGGCGGCGGCGCAGGCCTCGGCCATCGAGCGGGCAAGGGCGTAGTTTCCGGGCCAGTCGAGGTGCACGTGCTCAAACAAGATCTCCCGCCCGCTTATCGGGGCGGTGGAGGCGGGGTCGGAGCCCATGAGGGCGGCCGAGTCGAGGAGGCTGACATCCCGTCCGCCCTCGAGGGCCACCGCGCGGATGACGTCGTTGATCGCAGGGTCCGGTCGGAACCGGAGCGCGTCCCAGTGCAGGGCATCGCAAAAATGCCGGCGGGCCGAGGATGTGTCGCCGGCCTGGAGGTCAAGCGAACCCATCATGAACAGCGTGTCGGCGAACTGGGGGTCGATGCGCAGCGCCTCGGCGAGGTGCGTCCGCGCCGGTCCCGCGTCCCCGAGGAGCCACGCCAGGTGGCCGGCGTCGAACGCCGCGGCCCATGCCGCGAGCTCGGCTCCGGAGAGTCCCCGACGGTGAACCGAGAGGAAGGGCGGACTGTCCTTCAGGTTCGCCACGACCGTGCAGAGGAGTGTCTTCGCCCCCGCGCCGGAGGCGGCCCCCACGATCCCCCGCAGGTTGGCCCCAAAGTTCCCGTAGACCCTTCCCAGCCTGGGATCGTCGCCGGCCACGGCGTTGTCGACGAACATCGACATGCCGCCCCACTGGGCCGGGCGCCGGACGCGGGACGAGGCCCTGGACATGAGCGAGCCGATCAGCTGGCCGGTGCGCGTCGAGCGCACGAACACGCTCGCCCGGATCACCCAGAGGGGCGGCATCTGCGAGAGGTACGCGCAGCCGGGCCCGTAGGGGCCCACCACCTCGTTGTTGCCCGCGTAGACGACGAACATGTCCGGCTCGTACCGGGCCATCTCGCGGGCGATCTGGTAGGTGACATGGGAGTTGATCGCGACGATCCCCGTGTCGATCACCTCAAACTCCCTTCCGGGGTAGCGCGCGCGCAGCTGGGCGCGCAGCTGCGGGGCGAAGGCGAAGCTCGGCACGGGCACGCCCTGCGCGGCGGATTCGCCGAGGACGACGATCCTGACCGTGTTCGGCGCCTTGCGCGCCTGCATCCTGAAGTTGAGCGGCCGCAGGTCGAAGTTCCCGGGCAGGAACAGGCTCGCGAAGTCGGGGTTCGTCCTCATGTAGCCGGGCCTGTCATCGGGGATGAGGAAGGTCGCCGGCCTTCCGTAGCCCGCCAGGCGCAGGCCCGACTCAAGCGCGAGGAAGAGCGCCAGCGGCACGCCGAGGGCGAGCAGGGCCCGTTTCATCCAGGGGCGCGCGGCGCGGTCACGGGGGTTGGCGTTCCTCTCGGCCATGGTCGGTCCGGCGGGCGCCTAGGGATGCGCCGCCTCGAGGCGATCGAGCGCCCTGCGGGCGAGCTCGAAGTCGGGGCGGATCGCGAGCGCCCGCTCGAGGTGCGCGATCGCCTCCTCGCGACGCTCGCCTCCCATGGCAAGGGCGATCGCCAGCCCGAAGTGGGCCTCGGCCAACCCGGGGTTGAGCCGCACCGCCGCCTCGAACTCCGCGACGGCGTCCTGACGGCGGCCCGGCGCTCCCGAGAGGAGGATGCCAAGGGCGTAGTGCGCCTGGGCGTCGGAGGGGTCGATCTTCAGGGCGGCGGAGTACTCCGCGATAGCCTCGGCGCTGCCGCCGGGCCGCCGCGAGAGCGCGTTCGCCAGGTTGGCGTGGATCTCCTCGCTCCCGGGCTGGAGCCGCAGCGCCAGCCTGTACTCCGCAATCGCCTCGTCGAGGCGGCCCGGCGTGTGGGCCAGCGCCACGCCGAGGTTGCTGTGGGCATCGGCGCGGTCGGGCTCCAGGCCGAGCGCGGCCCTGTACTCGGCCACCGCCTCGGCGAGGCGCGCGGGGGCCTGGGACAGCGCGTTGGCGAGGTCGTAGTGGTAGTCCGCCTCCCGGGGCGCGATCCTGACCGCGGCCTGGAACTCGCGGATCGCCTCCGGCAGCGAGCCCGCCTTCCTCTCGAGGAGCGTGCCCAGGTTGGCGTGGGCGGCGTCGTAGTCCGGCCGCAGGCGGATCGCCTCGCGCAGCTCGGCCTCGGCGTCGGCGAGCCGGCCCGGCGCGTCCTCGAGGGCGATGCCCAAGTTGTTGTGGGCCTCCGCGTAGCCCGGGTTGTAGCGCAGGGCCTGCCCGTACTCGGCGACGGCGTCGGCGGAGCGGCCGGGCACCTTCAGGAGCGCGCTCGCGAGGTTGTTGTGCGCCCTCCAGTGGTCGGGCTTCAGCCTTACGGTCGCCTGGTATTCGGAGATCGCCTCGGCGAGGTGCTCAGGGCCCATCCCGAGGGTCACCGCGAGGTTGAAATGGATCAGCCAGGCCGACGGGTTGCGCGCCAGCGTGGACCGGTAGAGTGTCTCCGAGTCGCGGTAGGTCCCGGCCTGCCTCCACGTGAGGATCCCGAGCACGGCGGGGACCGCGAGCCGCAGCGCGGCGCGCCCGGCGTCCCCCAGCGGCAGGCGCAGGCAGATCCGCCAGACGCCCCAGGCCGCCGGGACGATGATCCCCAGGCTCGCGAGGTACTGGAAGTGGTCCGCGACGAACGAGAACAGGAACGGGTATACGTTCACAAACCCGAGGGCAGGGAAGAGCGTCCCGGCGAAGATCAGGAACCCCGCGAGCGGGCCGCGCATCCTGCGCGCGAGGACAGCGAGGACGGCCAGGAGGGCGAGGATCCCCGCGAGGTACGCCGCGTCCCCCCACCCTGCACCCGGCGACCAGCGCGGGTAGATGAACATCAGGTTCGACGGCCAGAGGACTTTGCCGAGGTAGAAGGCGATCACCCGGCCGGCGAGGAGGAGGCGCTTGAGCGCGCTGAGGGTGAAGTCCGCCCCCTCGGCGCCGATGAAGGTCCTCTCCACCCAGGCCGTGTGGAGGCCGACGGCGAGGCCGGCGGCAAACCAGGGAAGGAGGGGAAGGACGTCGCGCCTCAGGCCGAGGCGCCCCCGCCTCCACCAGAAAACCACGAGGAGCGCCGCCGGCAGGGTCGCCGTCACGGTCTTCGTCAGGAGCGCCATGGCAAACAGCGCAAGCGCGCCCGCATACGCGGATGTCCCGCGCGTCGCGTCGAAGCGCAGGTAGACCCGCGCGGCCAGGAGGTAGAAGACCGCCGAGAGCGTGTTCTTCTGCTCGGAGATCCACGCCACCGACTCCACGCAGACCGGGTGGAAGGCAAAGACAAGGGCCGCGAGGCGCGGCGCGGGAAAGGAGAGGCGGCGAAGGACGTCGTAGACGAGCCAGGCGGCCGCCGCGTGGAGCGCCACGTTCAGCAGGTGGTACGCGAGGACGGAGTCCCCCCAGAGTCGGTGCTCAAGCCAGAACGCGGAATGCAGCAGCGGGTAGTACTGCTGCGTCGCGCCGGGCTCGAACCAGATCCGCCAGAGGCCCCGGAGCGAGCGCAGCGAGAGCTTCGTCACATGGGCGTCGTCGTCCCAGAGGAAACCGCCTCGCAGCGCCGGCAGGTAGGCGAGGAGCAGGCCCGCGAGGAGCAGGCATGCGAAGCCCGCGGCCTCGGGGTCCGCCCAGGCGGGCTTCGCCGATCGGGGGGCTGCGGGGGACTCCACGCCCCAGTCTCGGATCAACGCCGAAGAACGGTCAAGAGCACGCTCGGAGCCCGGAGCGGGGCTGCGGCGCCCCCCTCTGGGGGCGCCCGGGCGTGTAGCAGGGATGTTAAAAACATAGTCATTTCTGCCATTTTTTAACGGCGCCGATGGCAATATCATGCGAGGGTGCCCTTACACCCGGAAATCCGCATGCGCGCCTCCTGACATGACCGGCCCGTCGACAGCCGCCTCCAGCCGCTTCGAGCACGTCCCCGTCTCGGTGTTCCCGGGCAGCGCCGAGGCCGCCAGGGCCGTGGCGCGGGACATCGCCGCCCTCATCCGCTCGAGGCAGGCCGAGACGCGCACCGCCGTGCTCGGCCTCGCGACGGGCTCGACGCCGCTCGGCCTCTACGCGGAGCTCGTAAGGATGCACCGCGAGGACGGGCTCAGCTTCGCGAACGTCGTCACCTTCAACCTGGACGAGTACTACCCCATCCAGCCGTCGAACCCGCGCAGCTACCGCAGCTTCATGCAGGCGCACCTCTTCGACCACGTCGACGTGCCGCCGGCGGCGATCCACGTTCCGGACGGGACGGTCCCCCTCGCCTCCCTCGAGGCGTACTGCCACGACTACGAGGAGAGCATACGCTCGGCGGGCGGCATAGACTTCCAGATCCTGGGGATCGGCCGCACCGGGCACATCGGCTTCAACGAGCCGGGTAGCCCGAGGCGCTCGCGCACCCGCATGGTGACCCTGGACTCGCTGACGAGGCGCGACGCCGCGGGCGACTTCGGGGGCGAGGAGAACACCCCCAGGCAGGCGGTCACGATGGGGGTCAGGACGATCCTGGAGGCGAGGCGCGTCGTCCTGATGGCCTGGGGCCAGCACAAGGCCGACATCGTCCGCGCCGCGGCGGAGGGACCGGTCACGCCCCAGGTCACGGCCTCCTTCCTGCAGGAGCACGACAACGTCCACTTCATCATCGACCGCGCCGCGGCGGGCTCGCTGACGCGCTACCGCACGCCGTGGCTCCTGGGGGCCCTCGGCGACCTCGGACTCGAGTGGGACCCCGCCATGACCCGCCGGGCGATCCTCTGGCTCTCCCAACTCCGGGGAAAGGCCGTGCTCAAGCTGACCGACGACGACTACAACGAGGCGGGGCTCCAGGACCTGCTGCGCATCCAGGGCTCGGCCTACGACGTCAACCTCGCCGGCTTCTACCAGCTGCAGCACACGATCACGGGCTGGCCCGGCGGCCGCGACCCGAGCCGCACGAAGCCGGGCGACGCCCCCGCGCGCCCGCTGCGCTCCTCGTCGTCGGGCGTGTTCCCCAAGCGCGTGCTCGTCCTTTCGCCTCACCCCGACGACGACGTCATCGGGATGGGCGGGACGCTCTGCCGGCTGGTCGAGCACGGCCACGAGGTGCACGTGGCCCACCAGGTCTCGGGCGCAAACGCCGTGTCGGACGAGGCGCTTGCGCGCGCCCTGCGCTTCGTCGGCGACTCCGGCCTGGCGGACCCCGCAGCAGCCGGCAGGCTCCAGTCCATCTGCGCGGCCCACGACGCGACGGGCTCGCTGCCGGCCACGCCGGAGATCCAAAATTGGAAGGGACTCGTCAGGCGCCAGGAGGCGCTCGCCGCGGCGCGGGTGTGCGGTGTCCCGCAGGGGCGCATGCACTTCCTCGACCTTCCGTTCTACCGCGCGAGCCCGGGCAGCAGGAGGCAGCTCGGCGACGGGGACCGGGAGGCCATGCGCGCGCTCCTGGAGGCGGTCCGCCCACACCTGATCTTTGCGGCGGGAGACCTCGACGACCCGCACGGCACCCACCGCCTCTGCCTGCACGCCCTGCGCGACGCGATGGCCGGGCTGCCGGCCTCGGGATGGGTGGGCGCGTGCGAGCTCTGGCTCTACCGGGGCGCCTGGTCGGAGTGGTCCACGGACGAGATCGACATGGCGGTGCCGCTCAGCCCCCAGGAGGTGCTCCGCAGGAGACGCGCGATCTTCTGCCACGAGACCCAGAAGGACATGGCCCTCTTCTTGGGTGACGACCGCCGGGAATTCTGGCAGCGTTCCGAGGACAGGAGCCGGCGCCTCGCCGAGACCTACAACGCCCTTGGCCTCGCGGAATACGAGGCGATAGAAGCCTTCAAGAGATATGCCCCCGAGGAATTCCTTCGCGATCTGCCTCTTTAGCGCGGCGGGGTGGATCGCGGGCGCCGCGGGGGATCCGCTTCCCACTGACGTCATGCCGGCGCCTGCTAAGGCCGTCGTCTCGGCGGGGAGGTTCCCCGCATCGGGGCCCCTGGACGTGACGACGGTGGCTCCCGCCGGGCCGCGCCTCGCCGGCGCGGTCGCCAGGGCCCAGGCCCGGTGGCTGTCGCGGGTCGGCGAATCCCGCGGGACGGACAGGCCGGCGCCGTTCACCCTCACGATCGACTGCGCGGGCGCGGCCGGCGCGGTCCCGCAGATGGGGGAGGACGAATCCTACGCGCTCGACGTCTCCGGCTCGGGGGCCGTCCTTCGGGCGCCGACCGACCTAGGGGCCCTGCACGGGCTGGAGACCCTCCTGCAGCTCATCCGCCGCGACAAGGGGGGCGGCTACGTCCCCGCTGTCTCCATCCGCGACCAGCCGCGGTTTCCCTGGCGCGGGCTCATGATCGACGTCGCCCGGCACTGGCAGCCTACGGAGGTGATCGAGCGAAACCTGGACGCGATGGCGGTCGTCAAGCTGAACGTCCTGCACCTGCACCTGACGGACGACCAGGGGTTCCGGATCGAGAGCCTCACCCACCCGGAGCTGCAGGGGATGGGCTCCGACGGGAACTTCTTCACGCAGGCCCAGATGCGCGCGATCATCGCCTACGCGGCCGACCGGGGCATCCGCGTCGTCCCCGAGTTCGACGTGCCGGGCCACGCCACGAGCTGGGTCGTCTCGCACCCGGAGCTCGCGAGCGGGCCCGGCCCGTACGGCATCGAGCGCCACTGGGGCGTGTTCAACCCCGTGCTCGACCCGTCGAACGAGGCGACCTACGCGCTCCTCGGCGACTTCCTCGGCGAGATGGCCGCCCTCTTCCCGGACCGCTTCTTCCACATCGGCGGCGACGAGAACAACGGGGTCCAGTGGGATGCGAACCCGCGGATCCAGACCTTCCTGCGCGAGCACCTCCTGAAGGACGACGCGGGCCTGCACGCCTACTTCAACACGAGGATCGCGGCGATCCTGGCAAAGGCCGGCAAGCGCCTCGTCGGCTGGGACGAGATCATGAACGCGGACCTCCCGAGGGACTGCGTGATCGACTCCTGGCGCGGGACCGAGGCGCTCGCCTCGGCCGCGACCCTCGGCTTCGACGGGATCCTCTCGAACGGGTACTACATCGACCTGGCGTACCCGGCCTCGGACCACTACCTGGCAGACCCCCTGCCCGCAGACTCCGCGCTCACGCCGGCCGAGAGGGCGCACGTGCTCGGCGGCGAGGCGACGATGTGGGCGGAGTGGGTCACGCCCGAGACGATCGACTCCCGGATCTGGCCGCGCACCGCGGCCATCGCCGAGCGCCTCTGGTCGCCGGCGCAGATCCGGGACGTCGCGGAGATGTACCGCAGGCTGGACATCGTGGGCGACCGCCTCGGCGAGTCGGGCTCGCTTCACGACAGCAACAGGGACGCCATGCTGCGCCATTTGGTCGGCGAGAACCTCAAGGCTCCCGGGATCGCGTCCCTGGAGACCCTCATCGGCGTGCTCGAGCCCGTGAAGCGCTACGAGCGGGGCAACGAGCAGCACTGGGGCAACCAGCTGATGCCGCTCATCGGGCTCGCGGACGCGGCGCGCCCGGACAGCAAGGCGTCGAGGGAGTTCGCGGGGCTCGTGGACAAGATGCTCTTCTCCCCCGGCGCGATCGACCGATCCCAGGCCGACGACATCGGCTCGAGCCTGGTCGAGTGGAGCGCGGCCGCGAAGGAGGTCGCCGGCACCCTTGCCGAGCGGTACCCCGGCGTAAGGGAGGCCGTGGCGCCGGCAAGGGACCTCTTGGTCGCCTGCAGCGCGGGCGACGACGCCGTCCATGCGCTGGCGTCGGGGAACCCCCTGCCGGGCGCGAGGCTCGCAGCGGGCCTCGATGCGCTCGACCATGCGGCCCTTCCCAACGAATCCGCCACTGAGCTGCCGATCCTCAAGCCCGTGCGCCTGCTGCTCGCCGCGGCGGCGAAACAGGGGGAGCGCAAGGGGATGTCCGACACGGCGTGGCACGAGCTCGTGGTCCTGACGGCGTTCCCGCCGGCGGCACCCGCCAAGTAGACCTCACCGCGCCGCACGGCCCCCTCATGCCCCACCCCACCCCTCCCCCGGCCGACAAGTCGGGCTACAACCTCTTCCTCCTGCTTGTCGCGGGCCTCGGCGGCCTCCTGTACGGCGTCGATGTCGGCATCATCGCCGGCGCCCTCCCCTATCTCGAGGCGACCTCGGGGCTCAACGCGGGCCAGCTCTCGTTCATCGTCGCCGCGGTGCTCCTCGGGAGCGTCATCTCGACGCTCTTCGCGGGCGTGCTCGCGGACTGGATGGGGCGCAAGTGGCTCATGGCGGCGAGCGGCGTGCTCTTTGTCGCCAGCATCCCCGTCATCGCGCTCTCGCACGGCTACGGCTTCCTCGTCTTCGGCCGGCTCCTTCAGGGTGTGAGCGCGGGGCTCATCGGCGTCGTCGTCCCGCTCTACCTCGCCGAGTGCCTCGGCGCGTCGAGCCGCGGCAAGGGAACGGGGATATTCCAGTGGCTCCTCACGCTCGGGATCGTCGCCGCGGCGGCGATCGGGATGTACTTCAGCATCCGCGTCGGGCAGGTGGCGAGGCTCGGCGACGCGGCCCGGCTCCTCGCGTTCAAGGACACGGCGTGGCGCAGCATCTTCTGGGTGTCCCTGCCGCCCGGGGTCCTCTTCGTCATCGGCAGCCTCGTCGTCGCCGAGTCGCCGAGGTGGCTCCACCGCAGGGGCCGCGTCGACGAGGCCCGCGCGGCGCTCCTTCGCTCCCGCTCGGCCGAGGCCGCGGAGCTCGAGCTCGCCGAGATGGGCGAGGTCGAGGCCGCCGAGAAGGCCAAGAGCGCCGGAGGGAGGGTTCGCGAGTCCCTCCTCAGCAGGAGGTACGTGATCCCGTTCGTCCTCGCCTGCGTGATCCTCGCCTGCAACCAGGCGACGGGGGTCAACTCCATCATCGGCTACAACACGAACATCCTCCTGCAGGCCGGCCTCTCGGACATCCAGGCGCACTGGGGCTACGTCATCCTGACCCTCGTCAACTTCCTGCTGACGATGGTCGGCGTCTTCCTGGTCGACCGCCGCGGCCGCAAGTTCCTCCTGTCGATCGGGACCGCGGGCATCATCGTCTCCCTCGTGGCCGTCGGCCTCATCTTCCGCTCCACGGAGAGGCTGCGGGTCGACTGCAGGGACGCGCTCCAGGCCGGCGTCCGGGCCGACCAGACGCTCAGCCTGCCGTTCGACGGAGCGGCGGCCGCGCGTCTCCTCGCCCCCGCCGGCGAGGCCGGCAGGGCCCTCGCGCGGCGCCCGGTCACGCTCATCGTGATCTACTCCTACGGGGATTTCCGGGCGGCCACGAACGTCGTGCGCTCCGACGACGCCACCGCCGCGCCGGTCTCGATCTCCCGCGAGGGGTGCGTCCCGCCGAACGGGGTCGTCGCCTTCTTCTCCAACCCGTTCGCGGACCTGGGACGGGCGCGCGTCGCGCCGCTCAGGATCGAGAACGCGCTCGTGACGCCCGTGCCCAGCGAGCGCAGCGGGTGGCTCGCCGCGGCCTTCACGTTCTGCTTCATGGCCTTCTTCGCGGCGGGACCCGGCGTCTGCGTGTGGCTGGCCCTCTCGGAGCTCATGCCGACCCGCATCCGCTCGAACGGCATGAGCATCGCGCTCCTCGTGAACCAGGCGGTCTCGACCTCCATTGCCGCGACCTTCCTGCCGGCCGTCGGCCGCTACGGGTATTCGACGGTGTTCTTCGCCTTCGCGGCCTGCACGGTCGTGTACTTCGTGACCGCGGTCTTCTTCCTGCCGGAGACGAAGGGCAAGACGCTCGAGGAGATCGAGCGGCACTTCGAGGGCGCCTAGAGCCGGGGACACCCGGCTGTTTTTGATCGATCGGGCGGCGAACACGCCCAAGTGTGTGCGGCATGGGTCAACCCCCGGCCTGCCCCGCCCTCCGCCGCGCGGCCAGGCTCCTTGGTGCGGCCTCAACCCTCCTCTTCGCTTCAACCATGTCCGCCCGCATCATAAAATCGGCATTCGGGACCATGCCCGACGGCACCGCCGTCGAGGCCTACACGCTGGCCAACGCAAACGGCCTCTCGTGCAAGGTCATCACCTACGGCGCGGCGGTCACCGAGCTCCACGTCCCCGACAGGAACGGGAAGCTCGGCGACGTGGTCCTCGGCTTTGACAACCTGGCCCAGTACGTGAACGATAGCCCGTGCTTCGGCGCCGCCGTCGGTCGGGTCGCGAACCGGATCGCGAAGGGCCGGTTCACGGTGGACGGCAGGACCTACCAGCTGGCGCTCAACAACGGGGCCAACACGCTCCACGGAGGGATCAAGGGCTTCGACAAGGTCGTCTGGAAGGCGGAGGGCGTGGACGGAGCCGGGGGGCCGTCCGTCGTCTTCAGCCTCGTGAGCCCGGACGGAGACGAGGGGTTCCCGGGGACGCTCAGGGTGCGCATGACCTACACGCTGACGGACAGGGACGAGCTGCGCTTCGACTACCAGGCGACCACGGACAGGACGACGCCCGTCAACCTGACGAACCACAGCTACTTCAACCTGGCCTGCGGCGGGGACGTGAGGGCGCAGGTCCTCGAGATC
The DNA here is from genome assembly GCA_964509885.1 of uncultured Opitutaceae bacterium. Classification (GTDB taxonomy): domain Bacteria; phylum Verrucomicrobiota; class Verrucomicrobiia; order Opitutales; family Opitutaceae; genus Palsa-1447. Next base: position 58,749 of record CAZDZL010000014.1, read on the forward strand.
CGCGCCGGGCGCTACACGCCCTCGGACGAGGGCCTGATCCCGACGGGCGTGATCGCGGACGTGGCCGGGGGCCCGCTCGACTTCACGCAGGCCAAGCCCATTGGGCGGGACCTGGACAGGGTCCCCGGCGGCACGGGCGGCTACGACCACAACTACGTGATCGACGGGGGCGGCAGGGGCCTCGTCCTGGCCGCGGTCGCCAGGGATCCCGCGTCCGGACGGGCCATGGAGGTCCTGACGGACCAGCCGGGCGTCCAGCTCTACACGAGCAACGGCATGGACGGCTCGATCGTCGGAAAGGGGGGCGCGCGCTATCCCGCCCACGCGGGCTTCTGCCTGGAGACCCAGCACTATCCCGACTCGGTGAACAAGCCGGGCTTCCCCTCGACCCTCCTGCGCCCCGGGGAGACCTTCCGGAGCACGACGATCTACCGGTTCTCGGCGAAGTGAGGGGGCGCTACGGCGCCAGGACCCAGAGGCCGCAGCTCAGGGGATGCATCTCTAGCTCGGCCTCGACTTTCCAGGTCGCGGCCCGGCTGCCCGGGTGAAGGAAGCGCTCGGTGTCGGCGAGCTGCCTCCAGGCCCCGAGCGCGGCCACGTCCCCGATCGGCAGCTTCACCTCGTCGTTCGTCGGGTTGACCGCGTAGAGGAGGCGCTCGGAGCCCTTGGACAGGTCCGCGTTCAGGAGCACCGCAAGCGCCTGGCCGCCCGTGTTGAAGAACCGGAAGAACCCCTCCGACGGGCGGCTGAAGTGCCGCAGGAGCCGGCCCCGCGTGCCCCTGCGGAACGTGATCCAGTCCGCGAAGTACGCGTGGGTCGCCAGGTTGGCGTACATGCGCCTGTAATCGAGCGCGTTCACGTCGCCCCTCTGGTACGTGTTGCCGAGTCCCCCCTTGGAGCGCAGGAAATCCTGGCCGGAGGCGAGCATCGGCAGCCCGACCGACATGAAGAGGATCGAGGCCATCAGGTGCGTGCGGCGCACGTCGTTCTGCGTCGGGCGGCTCCCGTCGAAGCCCGGGTTCTCGGTGATCGAGTCGATCCACGTCCGGTCGTCGTGCGACTCGGCGTAGTTCACCGTCTGGGCGGGCCACTTGGCAAAGTACCAGGGCGAGCCGCGCAGGAAATACTCGAGCCTCTCCGCGGGCGCCCCCCCGCGCACATAGTCCCTCACGAAGTTGCGGAAGCCGTCGTTCCACGACGCCCAGCCCGTGTCGCGCAGCGCGCCCGCGATGTGGCCGCGGAAGCTCCACGGCTCGGCGATCAGGATCACGCCGGGCTTGACCCGCTTGAGCGCGGCCTCGACCTCCTTCAGCACCTCGACGCCGATCAGCTCGGCGAGGTCGAAGCGGAACCCGTCCACCCCGTAGGCCTCGATCAGGTGCGAGCAGCTGTCGATGATCAGCCTCTTCGCCATCGCCGCGGTCGCCCGGATGTCGTTGCCGCAGCCGCTCCAGTTGGCGAGGTTGCCGGCAGCGTCCTGCTCGAAGTAGTAGAGCTTGTCGACGGCCATGAGGTGAGCAGGCTCTCCGACGTGGTTGAAGACCACGTCGAGGATGACCGCGATGCCCCGCTCGTGGAACGCCCGCACGACGCGCTGGAGCTCGCGCACCCCCGACGCCTCGGCCGGGGCGAGCGAGAGGCCGCTCGCCGGCGCGAGGAACGCGCACGTCATGTAGCCCCAGTGATACTCCTCGGGGGTCTTGTTGTCGAATTCCTGGACGGGCTGGAGCTCCACGCAGTTGACCCCGAGGTGGTGCAGGTAGAACTCCGGGCTCTCGACCCACGCGGCGAGGCCCGCGAAGCCCCGGCGCTCGGCCTGCGTCGCCTTGATGGGCGCCTTGGCCGCCAGGTCCCTGACGTGCGCCTCGGCGATCACGAGGTCCTGCCAGGCGGGCGTGCGGAACGCGGTGTCGGCCCATCCTACCCAATTGCGGTCGAGCACGATCCCGGGCCCCGTTCGGTCCACGGCGGCGAGCGCGTAGGGGTCCAGGATGTCGGTCCTCGTCACGACCTTGCCGGTGTCCCCCTCCACCCCGTCGACCGAGTACCAGTAGAACCACCCGTGCAGGTTGCGGTCGAGCTCGACCTCCCACACGCCGCCCGCGCCGTGGGCGTCGCCCCTTCGGGCGAGGGGGAAGGCGCCGGCCGTCTTCCGCTCCGCGAGGTCGTGGCAGGCGTGAAGCGTGACGGATTCCGCTCGGGGCGCGAACAGGCGAAAGAGGGTCGACTTGCCCGAGACGACGGCGCCGAGGGGAAGGTCCGTCCCGAGGTCGAAGAAGAAGTCGCCGGGGACGAGCGGAAGGGGGCTGGCCGTCAGGTCCGCCCCCGCCGCCACCGTCCAGGCGCCGGCCAGGTCGAGCGCGGCCGACAGCTTGAAGCTCCAGAGGTGGCCGCCGGTGCGGCCCGGGTCGATGACGCGGTTGACGGCGCCGGAGTCGTCCCGCTCGAGGTTCGGCGCGTCATCCCTCGGGTGGAGCCACTGGTTCTCCCCCGTGACGAACTTGAACGGGACGTCCCCGCCCTTGAGCACCTTGTCCGCGGGGCCCGTCCAGAGGAGCAGTTTCTCGCCGTCCAGATCCTCAAGCTTGAGCCTCCACTCCTCGTTGCCCACGGCCGCCTGCCAGCCGTTGAACGGTCCCGCGACGTAGACCTTGTCGACCGCGGGGTCCACGCCCCCTCCCCGCTTCAGGGGAAGCGCGAACGCGAGGGTTGCGGGTTCCCTGACGAAATAGCGGTAGGTCTTCGCCGCCGCGAGGTCGGGGGCCCTCGCGAAGGACGTCACCTCGACGGCACCCGAGAGCGCGATGGCCGGCGGCGCCGGGGAGTCCCAGTTTCGGTCGAACTCGACGACCCCGGAGGAGAGCGAGTCGAGCCATGCGCGTACGAGTCGTGGTGCGGCGTTGGGCATTCCGGTGAAGGAGAGCATCAACCGTACCCGCGGGGGGTCCGCCACGGCAAGCACCCGCGCCAGATTGCGCCGAAATAATGCGGACGACAGGAGGGGCGTCCTTTGGTAGGGTGTGCGCGCCGATCCCCGCGCCGCCCATGAGAATGACCAACGCCCACATGTACTCCCGCTTCCTGGCGAGCGATCCCGCCTGGAACGGCCGGTTCTTCACGGGCGTCGTGACGACGGGGATCTACTGCCTTCCCTCGTGCCGGGCGCGCAAGCCGAGGCCGGAGAACGTGCGCTTCTTCCCGTCCTGCGACGCGGCGCGCGGGGCGGGCCTGCGCCCGTGCCTGAAGTGCCATCCCGACGACTTCGCCAGGGGCGCGGACCCCGTCCTCGAGTCCATCGAAGCCCTCGTCGCGGAGGTGCGGGCGGATCCCGGCCGCTTCGCCGACGCCCGCGCCGTCGTCCGGCGCTCGGGCTACGGCACCACGCGCTGCTTCGAGCTCTTCCGTCAGCATTTCCACGCGACGCCCGCCGACCTGCTGCTGCGGGCGCGGATCGACCGGGCCAAGGGGCTCCTCATCTCGGGCACGTCCCCGCTGGCCGACGTGGCCGGCGAGTCGGGCTTCGAGTCGCTCTCCGTGTTCCACGAGCATTTCCGGTCGTTCAACGGGATGACCCCAAAAGACTACCGGGGCCTCGCGTCGCCGGGGGCGTTCACGGTGGACCTGCCCGAAGGGTACCCGCTCGCCCACCTCCTGCGAAGCCTCGGGCGCGACCCTCACAGCGTCACGGAGCGCCTCGTCGGGACGACCTACGAGTTCGCGGCCGACCTGGACGGGACGGCGGCCGTCCTCAGGATTGAATTCTCGAAGGGGCGCGCGGTGGCCTCCGTGGAGTCGGCGGCGGCCCTGGGGACGGGCCAGAGGGTCGCCGCGCATCGCCTGGTCGTCGGAACGCTGGGCCTGGACCAGGACGCCGCGGCGTTCGCGCGGCTCGCCAAGCGCCTCGGCCTGGCAAGGCTCGTGGCGGGTCGCCAGGGGCTGCGCCTCGTGAGGACCCCGGGCGTCCTCGACGGCCTGCTGTGGTCGATCATCGGCCAGCAGATCAACCTGCCCTTTGCCTGCCTCCTGAAGCGCCGGCTGATCGAGAACACGGGGACCCGGCTCCCCGGCGGGCTCTTCTCGCTGCCCGCCCCGGAGGCCATCGCCCGACTCGAGCCCGCCGACATGCGCCCGTGGCAGTTCTCGCGGCCGAAGGCCGAGTACCTTATCGGCGCGGCCCGGCTGGTCGTGACCGGGGCCCTGGACCTCGCCGCCCTTCCCGCGATGTCGGCAACCCGCGCCGAGCGAACCCTCCTCGCGGTGCGGGGCCTCGGGCCCTGGTCCGTCAACTACCTGATGATGCGCTCCCTCGGGTTCGCCGACTGCGTCCCCATCGGGGACACGGGGGTCACGAGCGGCCTGCAGACCCTCTTCAGGCTCGAGGAACGCCCGGACGCGGACGCGACGCGGCGCCTGATGTCTGTCTTTTCACCGCACAGGAGCCTCGCAACCGCCCATCTCTGGCAACTCAACCGGCCCGCCCCATGACAACATCAGCCCTATATCACTACTCCATGTTCCAGACTCCAGTCGGCCTGTTCTCGGTCGCCGTCGACTCGGCCGGCGCTGTCGCCGCGACCGCGTTCGGCGGGGAGGACGCGCTCAGGTCCCGCCTGAAGGGCGGCACGCTCGTCGCCGACGCGAGGCGGACCGCCGCCGCTCGCCGGCAGGTCGCGGCCTGGTTCCGCGGAAAAAGGAGCGACTTCTCGATCCGCCTCGCCCCCGCGGGCACTCCCTTCCAGCGCAGGGTCTGGGCCGCGCTCGGGAGGATCCCCTTCGGCGAGACCCGCTCGTACGGGGACATCGCGCGCGCGGTCGGCAGCTCGCCGCGCGCCGTGGGCCGGGCCAACGCGACGAACCCGATCAGCCTCATCGTCCCGTGCCACAGGGTCATCGGAGCCGACGGCTCGCTGACGGGCTACGCCTTCGGCGAGGGAACGAAGAGGCGCCTCCTCGCGTTCGAGGGGGCCTAGGCTACGCCGGCGCGCGGCCGCGCACCGCGGCGAGGAACGCCGCAAGCTTCGCGCGGTCCTTCACGCCCGGCGCCGACTCGACGCCGCTGTTGACGTCGACGAACCGGGAGCCCGAGCCCGCAAGGGCGTCGCCCACGTTGGCGGGGTTCAGGCCCCCCGAGAGGATCCACGTCTTTTCGGGATGGGCCTCGCGGTGCCTGCGGAACTTGGGCCAGTCCCCGGTCCGTCCCGTCCCGCCGAAGAGGTTTGGGTCGAAGGTGTCGACGAGGAAGGTGTGCGCCAACCCCATCCAGGTCGCCGGCACGTCGACCTCGGGAGGCAGCTTGGGCGCGAGCCAGAGATCCGCGGCGCCGGCCTCCCTCGACCACGCCTCGAGCGCCGCCAGGGGGAGATCGTGGCGGAAATGCACCTGGAAGCGGTCGAATCCGGCTTCGCGCGCGCGGACGAGGTCCCCCGCAGCGGGCTCAACGATGACGGCCACCCTTCGGCCGGCCGGGAGGAGCCCCGCGATCGACGCGTACTGCCCGAGCGAGACGAACCGGGGCGACTTGGGATGGAGGACAAACCCGAAGAAGTCCGCGCCGAGACCCAGCGCGAGAACCGCGTCGGCGGCCGTGGTGAGGCCGCAGATCTTTACCTGGACGTCGTCGTTCATGCCGCCCGCAGCCTAGGCGAAGGCGTTCACGGCCTCAATGACGGAGTCGACCTGGGCGTCCGTCAGCTCCGGGAAGATCGGCAGGCTGACGCACGTGTCGGCCACCCGCTCCGACACGGGCAGCGAGCCCTTCCCCTGGCCGAGGGGGGCGAAGCATTCCTGCAGGTGGAGGGGGACCGGATAGATGAGGTCGGTCCCGACGCCCCGCTTCTCCAGGTGCGCGCGCAGCGCGTCGCGCCTCGGGTGGGTGATCGTGAACTGGTGGTAGACGGACTCCCCGTGGCCGGGTGTAGACGGAAGCGTGGCCCCGTCGAGGCGGATCCCCGCGAGGTACCTGCCCGCGATCGCCCTGCGCCTCGCCGTCCACGCGGCGAGGTGCGGCAGCTTGACGTTCAGGACCGCCCCCTGGAAGCCGTCCATCCTGAAGTTCCCGCCCACGATGCCGTGGTGGTAGCGCTTCACCATGCCGTGGACGCGGATCAGCTTCGCCCTCTCGTGGATGTCCGGCCTCCTCGAGACGAACGCGCCTCCCTCGCCGCAGCCGCCCAGGTTCTTCGTCGGGTAAAAGCTGAAGGTCGCCGCGTCGCCGAAGAGCCCGACGGGGGTGCCCTTGTACCGGGCTCCCACCGCCTGCGCGCAGTCCTCGATGACGAAGAGCCCGTGCCGGCGCGCGATCGCCATGATCTCGTCCATGCGGGCCGGCAGCCCGAAGAGATGGACGACGACGAGGCCCTTCGTCCGGGGGGTGATCGCGGCCTCGAGGGCCGCGGGGTCGAGGGTGTAGGTCCCCTCCTCGATGTCCGCGAACACGGGCCTCGCGCCGACGTAGCTGGCGCCCCACGCGGAGGCGATGAAGGTGAAGGCCGGGACGATGACCTCGTCCCTCGGCCCGAACCCGCCGATCATGGAGGCGACGTGGATCGGGGAGGTCCCGCTGCTCATGCCGAGCGTGTTCGGGTAGCCGAGCGTCGAGGCGAAGCTCCTCTCGAAATCCTCCACGTCGCTTCCGAGGCAGAAGCGGTTGGCGTCGTAGGTCGCGGCGAGGGCGGCCAGCGCCTCCCCGCGGAGGGCCCGGTGCTGGAGCGCGAGGTCGAGAAAGGGGACCTTCACGGGAGGGCCGCCACGAGTTCCGCGACAAGCGCGTCGATCCCGGGCGTCTTCGCCTCGAAGTCCACCTTCAGGCCGACCTTGCGCATCGTCTCGCTCGTCTGGGGGCCGATGCTGCCGTTGACGGGAGCCTTGGCCCCTTTCTCAAGCCTGAGGGCCGCCCCCTGGTCGACGAAGCACTGGGCGGAGGAGGAGCTCGCGTAGAGGACCGCGTCCGCCCCGAGCCTGCGGAAGTCCGAGGCGACGGGGCTCGCGGACAGGTCGACCGGCTCCGTCTTGTAGACCTGCAGGCAGTCCACGATCGCCCGGGCCTCCTCGAGCTTCTTCACGAGGACGTCGCGGTTCAGGTTGCCCGTGATGACGAGGATCTTCGCGTTGTCCATGCTTCCCGTCTCGACCATCGCGGCGGCCAGCGCCTCGGCGGTCGCCTTCTCCGGCTTGCACTCGGGCTTCAGGCGCAGCTCCTCGATCGCCTTCGCCGTCGCGTCCCCGATGCAGGCGATCCGGATGAGCCCGAGCGAGCGGATGTCGTCGAAGATCCGGAAGAATTCGCCGAAGAAGTGGTGGAC
>CAZDZL010000014.1:66149-75118 GCA_964509885.1 uncultured Opitutaceae bacterium
GTCTCGGCGGGCGAGGCATAGTCGGCGTCCGCCACGGGGATGCCCACGAGCCCCACGGCCTCATGGAAGATGTAAAGCATGGCGCCAGAGGCATGGACCCCGAGGGCCGTGTGGCAGCCGGCGCCGAGGGCCGCCTGGATCGCCCGCTCGAGAGCCAGGCTGCGGGCGGTCCCGAGGTCGAGGACGCCTGAGAACCGGGCCTCGTCCGCTGACCTGCACTGCAGCGCGATCGCGCCCTGTCCCACCGCGGGGACCATCGTGTCGATTGCGATCGGCCGAAACTCGACCCCGGGCCACGACGCGATCCCCAGGCGCTTGAGTCCCGCGGCGGCCAGGATCGTCCCGTCCGCGGCCTTCAGCTCAGCGATCTTCCTCAGGCGCGTGTCCACGTTTCCCCGTATCTCCGTGAATCCCGGGTTGCCGTAGAGGAGCGCCGCCTGGCGCCGGCGCCGGGGGCTTCCCGTCGCGAGGGTGGCGGGCGCCGCGACTCCCGCGCGCACGACCAGCATGTCCCTCGGGTCGTCGCGGGGAAGGTAGCCGGCCGTCGCAAGCCCCGGGACCGCCTCGCCCGGCAGGTCCTTCGCGCTGTGGACCGCGATATCGGCCTCGCCCCGCAGCAGCGCCGCCTCGAGCTCCTTCGTGAAGAGCCCCTTGCCGCCCTTCTCCTCGAGCGACCATTCCGCCTGCCTGTCGCCCGTCGTGACGATCTTCAGGAGTTCGCACTCCGCGCCGAGCCGCTCGCCGAGGTAGGCGGCGACGAGACCCGCCTGCGCGAGCGCAAGCGGGCTCTTGCGGGTGGCGAGGACGAGTTTCTTTGCCATTCTCAGGCGCCCCGTCCCGTGCGCAGACGCGGCTGTTTAATACGCGGCCTGAACGCCCTTCAGGTTCTTCTTCGACATCCAGGGCATCATGCCCCGGAGGTATCGGCCGGTCTTCTCGATCGGGTGGGCCGCGCCCTTCTTCAGGAGGCGGTTGTACTTCTTCAGGCCGCCCTTGTACTCGGCGACCCACTGGCGGGTGAACTTCCCCGTCTGGATCTCGTTGAGGATCTTTTTCATCTCGCGCTTGGTCGCCTTGTTCACGACGCGGGGGCCCCGCGTGATGTCGCCGTACTTGGCGGTCTCGGAGATAGAGAAGCGCATACCGGCTATGCCGCTCTCATACATGAGGTCGCAGATCAGCTTCAGCTCGTGGAGGCACTCGAAGTACGCCATCTCCGGCTGGTAGCCGGCCTCGACCAGCGTCTCGAACCCGGCCTGCACGAGCGCACTCGCGCCGCCGCAGAGGACGGCCTGTTCGCCGAAGAGGTCCGTCTCGGTCTCCTCCTTGAAGGTGGTCTGCAGGACGCCCGCCCGCGTGGAGCCGATGCCCTTGGCCCAGGCCAGAGCGGTGCGCTTGGCGCTCCTCGAGCGGTCCTGGAAGACGGCGACCAGCGCCGGCATGCCCTTGCCCTCGACATAGAGGCGGCGAACCATGTGCCCGGGTCCCTTGGGGGCGACCATGATGACGTCGATGTCCTTGTGGGGCTTGATGAGCTTGAAGTGGACGGAGAGGCCGTGGCTGAAGATCAGCGTCTTGCCCTTCGAGAGGTTGGGCAGGATGTCGCTCTTGTAGACGCTCGCCTGCTTCATGTCGGGCAGGCCGACCAGGATCACGTCGGCGCGGCGAACCGCCTCGGCGGTGTCGTAGACCTTGAAGCCGTGCTGCTTCGCGACGGCCCTCGACTTGGAGCCGGGATACAGGCCGATGATCACCTTGCACCCGCTGTCCCTCAGGTTCAGCGCGTGGGCGTGGCCCTGCGAGCCGTAACCCAACACGGCGAGCGTCTTCTTCTTGAAGGCGCCGAGATCGGCGTCCTTGTCGGTGTAAACTTTGGCAGGCATGGTAAGTTGGGTGGGCTTCGGGTCGGCCTCAGCGCGTGAGGGCGAGGCGGCCGGTGCGGGCGATCTCGAGGATCCCGAAGGGCGCGAGGAGGCCGAGGAAAGCCGCGACCTTCTCCTCGTCGCCGGTCAGCTCGATGATGAGGGAATCCTGGGCCAGGTTCGCGATCCTCGCGCGGAAGATCTCCTTGATCTGGAGGATCTCCGGGCGCGTCTTGGCATCGGCGCGGACCTTAACGAGGACGAGCTCGCGCGCGATGGTCAGGCCCTCCTTGAAGTCCATGACCTCCACGACGTTGACGAGCTTGCGGAGCTGCTTTGAACACAGGTCGAGCGCCGCGTCGTCCCCGTTGAGCACGATCGTTATGCGCGAAAGCGTTGAATCGTGGGTCGGGGCGACGTTCAGGGAGTCGATGTTGAAGCCCCGGCCCGAGATCATCCCGGCCACGCGCGCCAATACCCCGAACTTGTTCTCAACGAGGACGGAGATGGTGTGGAGCATGGTGTGCTTGCGGGAGTTGCCCCGGGGGCCGAACCCTGCGGACGGGGGGTCCAAAGGTCAACCAAGCCCGACCCGAAAAGGGAAGCCTAAACGGAGGGGCGGCGGCTACCTCACCTTGGCGCACACATACATGTCCCGCGGCTCGGGCCCGATGTTCGGGGCCACGTGCCAGCGCCGAAGGATGCCCTCGCGCTCCATGCCGGCCTTCTCCATGACCCGCACCGAGGCCGTGTTCTCCGTGTCGCAATAGGCGTAGGCGCGGACGATCCCCGGCTGGGACAACGCCCAGTCCACGCCGAACCGGAGGGCCTCGGACGCAAGCCCCCTTCCCCAATGGGGCCTCGCCAGGATGTAGCTGAAGAGGACACGGGTCTTCTCCGGCCGCAGCCGCACGCCGCCGATGGGGTCGTCCGTGCCGCGCAGGCAGAACTCATAGCGGTAGGAAATGTCGCCCTCCCAGTCCGAGATAGCGGCGCGCAGGTACTCCGTGACGGTTGCGAGGGTCGGATGGGGGGTCCACGAGATGAAGCGCACCACCTCGGGGTCCGCGGCATAGTTCGCCAGGATGGGCCCCGCGTCATCCAGCCTCGAGCGGCGCAGCAGGAGGCGCTCGGTCGAGTGGGTCTCGGGCGGCTTGTTCATGGGAGCCGGGGACGCCATCGCAGAGTCCCTCCGTCAGCCACGCCTGAGTCGCGCTACTTCAGGAAGGCGTGGGTCGCGTGGGTGACCGCCGCCCCTGCCCTCAGGGACGCAGCCACCATGGCGGCCTCGGTCAGCTCCGCGTCGGTCGCACCCGCCTTGCGCGCGTTTCCGCTGTGGATGTCGATGCAGTACGGGCACTGGGTCGTGAGCGCGACCGCGACGGCGATCAGCTCCTTGTATTTGACGGGGATCGCACCGTCGGCAACGGCCGCCTTGTCGAAGGCCCAGAAGGCCTTCATCACGTCGGGCGCGAGGGCGTCCATCTTCTTCAGCTGGGCTAGGTTTTCTTTGCTGTACATAGATTTTGAGTGGGTTCGCAGCTAGGGTTTGACGGCGGCGGGCGCCGGATTTGCCGGCGGGTTGGACACGCTAGGATTGGCGTTTCTGGGCGCCCAAACAACCAGGATCAGAACCGCCAAAGCGAGCAGCGCCCAAAAGCCCTTGATCCAAAAGGGGATGCTCTCGATCCGGCCCTTGCCCTTTTGCCTCCGCTCGATGGACCGAAACGTCCTGGAGACCGAGATGCGGATGGCGATGAACAGGACGACGACAACGGGCAGGGTCCAGAGTGGGAATTTCATCAGGGACGGTCGGTCAACGCATCTTTGAATCGAACCGCGGTCAAGGCCTTTGGACCCGCACGTGAGTTAGTGGGACACGCCCTTCTTCAACCCTCGCTCATCAAAGGAATGGATGGGGCTGATCCCGATGCGAAAGCCAAGCTTCTCGCCCGCGGCGAGCCGCGTCGTGGGATGCAATCTGGAGACGCGCACAGCCTCTTCCATGTCCCTGGCCTCGAGAAGGAAAACGCAGCCCACCGTCTCATGGCCCCCTCCGACGGGACCGTCGGTGACCGTCACCTCCCCGCCCATGCGCCGAAGACCCTTGGATTCAGAATCCGTGCCGGCCACGAGGAGCACGTTCCCGCTCCTGTGGAATTCCTCCATGAAAGGAGGGCACTCGCTCATGAAGGCATCGATCTCGGGCTTGGTGAGGGCCTTCATCTTCTCGTTATCGTAATACCCGACGCACAGGTATTTCATGGCCCAAGGAGGATGGGATTCGAGCCACCCTGCAAGAGGTTCCGAGGGCGGTCTAGTGCGGGTTCTCCCCGAGCGCCTTGTCGGTGGCGTCGGCGGAGTATTTCGCGAGCAGCCTGCGGGACACCTCGATCGTGCTCCCCATGGCCTCGGCGGGATAGGCATCGTGCAGGCGCGTCCAGGCCACGTCGTTTTCGCGGTTCCGGATGCGGGTCGCCTTCACGTCGACCGCCCGCCCGGCGGCAAGGGAGGACTGCAGGGCGCCGAGCCAGGATTGCCAGCGCGCGTAATAGAACGTGCCTACGAGCCCGGCCCATTGCCGGTTGGAGTAGTCCGTCAGGCGGTCGAACTTGTCCGGCGAAGTCCAGATTGTGAGCAGCTCCCTCGCATTCCTCTCGCACAGGTCCTTTTCCTCGTTCGTCGATCCGTAGGCTCGGGCGTCGGCGAGCCAGACTCCGAGGAGGAACTCCCTCCTCGTCGCCAGCAGCTCGTCCATGTCGCGCAGCAATCCAAGCATCTTGGCGCTCATCTCCCTCAGCGCCTTGGGATCCCTGCGCTCATAGGCCTGCACGATCGCCCTGTGGTAGCGGCCGGCCAAATCGCCGAGCACCTGCCGGCCCGCGTCGGCCAGGTCATAGCGGAACCCGTCGCTTTCGCCGCACGCGTCCGCAGCCTCGTTCAGAAGGCGCCATGCCTCCACGAACCGGGTGGTGTCGTAGGAGGGCTCGGTCGGGGCCCAAAATCGGGACCGCGGATAGGCCTCAAAAGAGGGGCTCGCGCATACGATGGACTCCACATAGCCGATGTGGGAGTACACGGTCTCGCGCTCAACCTGAAGCGCCTTGAGAGCCGCCGGCGAATCGGCCCCGTAACGCCGTCGCGCATAGTCGCCCAGCCAAACATCGAGGTCGGGGGCGTCGGTGCGCCACGCGTTGCGAAAGAACATCTCCCAGATCAGCGGCTGGGTCTCGCTGCCCTCCATCAAGGCTCCTATGCCCCGCATCTGCCCCTTGCCGGGCCCGGCCTCGGCGAACGCGGCGGCGGGCCTCGAGCGAAGGCCCTCGAGGTCGCCTCCAAGGCCGATATTTCCTCCCCAGTTCTGGATCGTGCACCACAGCCATGGGGTGTTGCCGAACTGACCTCGCACGCGCCAGTTCTCCGTCTTCTCGCAGAAGAGGTCGAGGACAAGCAGTTTCGACCTGTCCAGGGCATCGATCATAGGCTGGCGCGGGTTGAACATCCACCCCTGGAGCACCCAGGTCGCCCCCGGGTCGGCCTTTGCCATGGCGGCGTAGATCGCCTGCCCGCAGACCGCGAGATCGATGCCCTCCAGGCTGCCTCCCTCGTGGAACGGATCGGCCGCGAGGAACCTCGGAGCCCCCATGAGCTTGTTCTGAGCGTCGTAGAACGCGGCGGCCATCCGCGCAAAGAGCGGGTCGAGGGGGTCGAGCATGTCGGGCCGCTTGCGCGAGTGCCATTCGCCCTGGGCATGGACCTTCGCGCCCGGGAACCTCACCTTGAAGTCCGAGGGCACGATGCCGTAATAGCCCTGGAGCACCGGCTCCATTCCCAGCTCGCGCATGCGCGAGACGATCTTCTGGCCGAGGGCCACTCGCTTTTCCACCACGGCTGCCGGTATGGGCCCGCTGAAGTCCTCTATGTTCGACATGAACTGCCAGGGCTGGTTTGAGGGCAGGGTTAGCCAGCGCCTGACGTCGGCATCGGAATAGCCGAACCCCTTCAGGGCATCTATCCAGACCTGCTCCTGTCCCTGGATGACGAGGGCCAGGTTCACGCCCTTGAGCGCAAGGAAATCGAGCTCATGCTCCCAGCGGGGCCAGTCCCACCACGCCATCGTGAAGCCGTGGGTGCAATAGTTGTAGGCGAAACGAAACTGGTGCGGCGTCACGACGCGGATCTTCCGCTCCAATGCCGGCAACGTGCTCGGCAGCGACAGCTGGTTGCCGCAGTTCCAGGAAATCTCGCAGTGGCCGAAGTCCTCCAGCCAGCGACTGAGGGCCGAGGCGAGCGACACGCCGTCGTTGCCGCGCAGGACGATCTTCCCTCCCACGCTCTCGATCTCGAACACATCGCTTCCATCGGCAGAGGGGATGACCTCCACGGCAAAATCCGCGGCGTGCGAGGGGACAACGCGGCTGATGAGGCCCGTCGCCACCCGCGTGGTGGTCGCGGCATCCCCCGGCGGCGCGCCACCGCCCGTCTGTGCCGATACGGGAAGGCCGCATGCGAGAAGTATCGACCAACCGAACGCCACACCCTTGAACCAGCTACTTGTCATCGATGGAAGGCCAAGCCTGCCGAAGGCGAATCGGGACACAAGTAACTATTCGGTGCCGGCTCTCGCCGCGCCGCCGCGTAAGTCACAGACCCGCCCGGATGGCGTGCGCTCCCCGGCAGGAGCCGACCTCCCCGACGATTTCATTGCCGCTGGACCCGAGTTCTGGCCCAATGTCCACGATGCGCCTGAACGACCCTCGCACGCGATCCACGGGATGAGCCCCGCCGGACAAGGGGCCCGGGCCGCCTCCCGATTCTCGAATCCGTCCCTCCTGCCGCTGGCGGCACTGCTCCTCGCCGTCTTCATGCTGAACCGGCTGCCGTTCTTCTGGTACTACCCCTCGGTCCAGGTGGCTCAGGACACCCAGTGGTACCTTGATGTGGTGAACGAGATGAAGGCGGGCCACTGGCCCCATTTCGTCTATCGGACCCCGGGGTATCCCCTCCTCTTCTGGTTCGTCACGCTCTTCACAGGCCGCTGGATCGCCCTCGTCTGCGTGCAGAACATTCTCTCCTTCGCCTCCGCCCTCTTTCTCGTCTACTCCGTGCGGCGTTTCCGCGCCTCGCTGGCGCTGCCCGCCGCGCTGGCGATGTGCGGATTCCTGGGAAGCTCGCAGGTTGTCCTCTACGACGTCGCCCTGCTGAGCGACAGCCTGTATTCGAATTGCCTCATCGCGACGGTGGCTATCCTCCTGCTGGCCTTCAGGGAGTTTAACCCGGCACCGCTGGCCTTTGCCTCCGCGGCCATGGCCGCCTGCATTCTCGTCCGGCCCTCAGGGGAATTCTTCATCGTGATCTACGCGGTCGTCCTCGCCTACCTGGCCTGGCAAAGGCGGCCGATCCGCTCAGTGGTCGCCTTCCTGGTCCCGTTCCCGGCGCTGGTCCTCGGTCTCTGCGCCTACAACTATGCGACGATCTCCTTGTTCGGGGTCTCCTCCCTTGGGGAGGCTAATCTCGCCGGGGCGACGGCCCTCTTCTGGGAACCCGACCCGCGCCTTCCGGACTCCGTAAACGTGGCGCTGAAGGACCTTCCCGCATCCTACGCGAGGCAGGACATCACGGCCGGGGATCTCGAGACGATCCGGATGTCATGGGATGTCGAGAAACTGAACCTCGTCTACCAGAAGGCCTTCAACCGGATGATATTCAGCGAGGGATGGGGATGGGGCAGGCTTGCCGGCGGGGACTACTTCCAGAGCCGGGCGATCATGAGGAAGGTGTCTCTGATAGCCATCCGCAGGCACCCGGTCCTCTATGCCAAGTTCGTCTGGGTAGGTCTGGTTGAGTACTTCGGGGGCGTCGGCTACTCATTCGATATCGAATCGTCGATTGCCTACCGCAAACAGGGCAACCGCCTCGACGGAGTGAAGGGATACCACCCCGACGAGACGGCCGCGCGCATCGCCTCGGTCTCGCGCGGGGCCGCGTCCGACGCGTCCTTGCGGGGGCAGGAGGCGGCACCAGGCGAGGAGCGCCTCGTCAAGGGACTCCAGCACCTGTGGCAGCGCCTTCATGCGGCCCTCTTCCAGCAGGTGGCTTGGAGCTATGCCTATTTTGCCGTGCTGATCCTGAGCGCCGTCCGATGGGCGCGCTCTCGCGGCCGCGACACGTCCGCGTTCCTGCTGTTCGTGCTGGCGCTCATCCCGCTCGGCGCGAGCCTCAATGTATCCCTCGTCGTGATCACGGCGGATCGCTACAGCTATCCCACGCAGTTCCTCTACTACCTGTGCGTGGCCCTCATCCCGCTCCTGCTTTCGGGAAACGCGGCAGTTTCCGAGGGGGATCCCCACGCGTGACCCTTGGGATTGGCATTGGCAAAGTCTACTCTACTGGTGGATGGGCCCTGTTTGGCCACGAAAGCCGCTCAATCGTTCGAAGCGGTATTTGTCAGTTCCAGCCCGCTCCATGCGGAGTTCGTCGCAATGGGCTAGGCCGCTTTTCATGAGTCCCTATTATTGGGGTGTGAGAACAATATTACTCCTGCTCGCAGCGCTGGCAGCCGGCACGCATCAAGTCCTCGCACAAGCCGCACCGGGTGCTTCGCAGGCTCCCCACCACGAATTGGATTTCTGGATCGGCGACTGGGAGGCATTTGCAGATGGAAGACTCGACGGCACCGACCGCATTGAGAAAACCCTGAATGGAGCCGCCGTCACCGAATTCTGGCGCGATTCCAACGGGCACGATGGCAAGAGCTGGTTCTATTTCTATCGCCCGGAAAATAGATGGAAACAGATTTGGGTGACTGATACGGGCGGTGTGAAGGAGAAGGTCTGCATTGAAGTCCTTCCCCGGGGTGGGATGCGCTTCCGTGGAGAGATACCCCTGCGCGACGGGAGAAAAGTCCTGGATCAAACCACGCTCACCCCGCTTTCCGACGGGACCGTTCGTCAGGCGATCGAGCAATCGATGGACGGCGGCAAGACTTGGGTGGTGTCCTACGATGCCATCTATCGCAGGAGACCATCCCCCTGATTGATGCCCTTGGAATGTGTCCCGCCTTCCGCAACGAAGGATTGCAGTGGTGGACGCCGAGGGACTCGAACC
>CAZDZL010000015.1:0-73816 GCA_964509885.1 uncultured Opitutaceae bacterium
AATCAACCAGAGCAACGCGCGCTTCGACGAGAAGAAGCTCGCGCACATGAACATGGTCTACCTGCACGAGATGGCGCCGGAGCGCTGCTTCGCGTTTGCGCGGGACTATCTCGCCTCGACGACCTTCTTCGCCTGGGCCGCCGCGGACGAGGCCTACCTGCGCGAGGTGATCCTCCTCTGCCAGCCCAAGGTCCGGGCGATCGAGGACCTTCCAAAGTTCATAGGGTATTTCTTCGGCGAGGAGTTTGAGATCGACGCCAAGGCCAGGGAGAAGGTGTTCGCGAAGGGCGACCCCAAGGCGCGCCTGCGCGAGCTGCTCGCGGCCTTTCCCGGGGCGGACTTCTCAAGCGACGCGGCGCTCGAGGCGCTCGTCCATGGCCTGGCCGCGACGCACGCCGCGGCCACGGGCGACTACATCCATCCCGCCAGGCTGGCCGTGTCGGGAACGGGCGTCGGGCCGAGCTTTTACGGGCTGCTCCGGGTGCTCGGCCGGGAGCGGGTCTCCTCGAGGATCGAGCGCTTCCTCGCCACGGCTTGACGTCGCGTTTTGGGGGCGGTTTGCTGTCAGTTCAGGACCCACTCTGCGAGTGTAGCACAATGGATAGTGTAGCGGCCTCCGAAGCCGTTGATCCGGGTTCGACTCCCGGCTCTCGCACCAAATCAAGTGGGGTCCAGTTTAAAGAAGAGGACGGAAGCCTAAGCGACCTACTTTCCGGCAACCGCCCTTTTCAGTGCAAGGAGTTGCGTCTGAATTTCGGCAATCTCTGCTTGTTGCACCGAAATGACTCGGACATGCCTTTGGAATCACGGAGTTTTTTGTTGGCGGTCCAAGGCGACCGGACTTCCGACCATTTCCCACTGATGAGCCCCGCGGTAGCGCAGCCTCATTAGAAAGTGGGACCTGATCTTGGTTCCCAGTCCGTTTAACGCCTCGACCCATATTGTTACCTTATAGGTGCCATCGGGCTGGGATAGGCTGTTTGTCGACCAGTTCTGGGAGTCATTTGAGTCGGCGCCCGAATCGACGTCGCTCCCAAAGCTGGCGGCTTCGGGATCCTTGAGCATCCTCTTCAAGTACGCCTTGGCGGCGTCCCAAGCGGCCCGTTGCCCGAGCCTCTCCGCCATCCTAAGGTTGTTGCGTGCAAGGGAAAAATCTGGGTTGAGCCGAAGGGCCTCGCGCGCGGCCGCTATCGATTCGTCCCAACGACCCAGCGCAAGGTAGGCCACGGCGACATTGTTGTAGGCCTCGGCGTAGCTCGGACGCAACCGCAGCGCATCCTTGGCCTCCTCCAGCGACTCCTCGAATTGACCGTTTTGGTAGTAGGTCCGGGACAGCCCGAGATGGCTTTCCGCAGAAGGGCTGATCGCGGCATAGTACTTTGCGGTCTCCAGGGACCGCTCCCTGAAAAGCGGCCCGATGTAGAGTCTCAGGATTTCCGAGGGAAGGGGGCATATGGTCTCAATGTCCTGATCCATCACCATGGCCGCGGGGATGAACAAGTTGGCGACTCCGAGGGCGAGGATCATTCGCGGCGCGCTCGCGGGCGCTCGGCGCGCATATTCGAAACAACCGAGGAGGACCACCGGCACGAGGATGGAGATCGAACGGCTCAGGTCATACGAGAGCCCAATGGTGAGGACCACGGTGACGATAAGGGTGGCCGCGCCCAGGGCCCGTCGCCCGGGCGGGGTGGTCCAGCAGGCGTAGGCCACCGGCAGCCAGGCCGCCCGCAGTCCCATCCACCAGCCGATGGGCAGCATGGGCACGAGGGTGATTATCTGTGGGATGAAGATGGCCAGCGCCAGGTGGCTTTGCTGGTGGGCTGCGTCGTCGTGGCGCCCGAGCCAGATCCGGAGCGCGGCATAGGGGAGCAGCCAGAGCCCCTCGCGCGTCGCCGGCCAATCCCAGTCCCTTCCGCGCTCGAAACGACCCACGAGCCAGGCGAGGGGGAACCCGATCAGGAATCTCTCGTCCACCCACGGGCACAGCAGGCACGCTACCGGCACG
Organism: uncultured Opitutaceae bacterium; assembly: GCA_964509885.1. Taxonomy (GTDB): domain Bacteria; phylum Verrucomicrobiota; class Verrucomicrobiia; order Opitutales; family Opitutaceae; genus Palsa-1447. The sequence continues at coordinate 2,009 of CAZDZL010000015.1, forward strand.
GCCCAGGCGGCTCGTCCGAATGCCACCGTGAGGAGCCCCAGCCAGACCCAGGAATCATTGAGCCCGGGCCACCGGAAGGTAACGAGCACGGCGAACGTGGTGGCGAAGAGCAGGGTGCCGCCCGCGACGTAGCGCCAGTCGTCAAGTCGGCGTCGAAACAGAACAGACACGTAGCCGACTAACGCGACCGCTCCGAGCCAGGGAAGTGCAAGCGGGGTCCTGCCCGGCAGCCGCAATAGGTGGCAGACCAGCGGCGGCAGCAGACGCCATGCTATCGTTGTCGATTTGAGGTCCCGGCGCAGCGGATCTTTGCACTGCGCCAAATAGTCGTCCAGGCGCGGATAGGAATAGTGCCCCGCAAGGTAGCTCTGGATTTGCGAGAGCGGAGGCGCGAACATGAACGCGCTCAGTGCGAAGCATGTCGCTGCGATGAGGGCCAGCCTGCGCGGTGTCACCGCGAGGTCAGTTGCTGGCTGGAGGGATTTTGGCATTCGGCGAGTCGAGGCGGGACGGAAAATCGCGCCAGTCTGGCGTAAACCCTGGCGGCGTCACAAGTTTTTCGACGTGGGGCCGCAAGGGTACGCAATCGTGCGTCTGGATTCCAGCCGCCCCCACCGCGACCTAGAAGGACCTGCCTCTGGTTCGCCCGGCGATCCTGATGCGACGATCGTGTTTCGATCGGGCCGAGTGGGGGGTCGCCGACATTTCATCAGAACCCGAGATCGACCCGTCGCGTTGACGGATCCCGGGGCGCGAAGGGGGCCCCTGCACGCCTACGACGGACGCGGTGTCGGGGTAGGCCTCGGGGTTGGTGTCGGCACCCGCGTGGGCGTGGGCGACGGAGAGGGCGACGGCGTCGGGGAAGGCCTCGGGGTCGGCGTCGGCACCCGCGTGGGCGTGGGCGACGGCGTGGGCGTCGGCCTCGGTGTCGGCGACGGCCTTGGAGTCGGGGTCGGCGCCCGGGTGGGCGACGGGGTCGGTGTGGGCGACGGCGTCGGCGTCGGCGAAGGTGTGAGCGTCGGCGAGGGCGTGGGTGTAGGCGTCGGCGACGGGGTCGGCGTGGGCGACGGCGTCGGCGTCGGGGTGGGCGACGGCGTCGGGGAGGGAGAGGGTGTCGGCGACGGCGACGGCGTCGGCGAGGGTGTGGGCGTCGGGGTTATGCCCACGCCGATCATCGAGGACGTCCCGAAGATGGTGGATTGGACGACGTCCACGGCGCTCACCGTCTTGAAGCCCACCGTGTTCAGCGTGACGGAGAAGTTCCCGGCGCCGTTTGTGAGCGTAGAATCTGAGGGAAGCACGGCAGCGCCGTCTGTGCTCGTGAAGTGAACGGTACCGGAATAGGTCGGGTCCTTCACCCCCTTAGAATCCGCAGCCTTCACGTGGACTGTGAAGGGGGTGCCCGGTGTCACCGTCCCGGGAACGCCCAGGATGAATTGGCTCGCGGACCCCGCGGTATCAATGAAGAAGCCGGTGATCGCCTGGAAATAGGCAAGGGAGCCGAACTGGGCGGGGATCGCGGTCGTGTTGAGGTCCGTGAGGGAAGTGTAGTTCAGTGCCGCGAAGTACAGGGTGTCGGGGTTCAGGTCGCCGGGATTGATCACGCAGTTGGTGAAGGCGGCCTGGGTGACGACGCCAGGGATGTTCGTCGTCTGGAGGTCAACGACCGAGTTGTTCGTGAAATAGCCGCCGTTGCCGTCCGGAGTTGCGGGAGAGATCTGGAAATCCTCGTGGCCGCCTGGGCTGGTGTTGTACCCGGAAAAGGTGCTGAAGTTGATGGTGGCTCCCACTTGTGCGTTGATGAGAAGGTTGCCGGAAGAATCCCAGACCCCGCCCGTCACCATCGGGGCGGCGGGGTAGTTGTCCGGTCCCAGGTCGAGCGTCACGGAGGCTCCCCCGACGTCCATGGTGTAGCTGCCGTCGGGAAAGGCAGCGTCCAGGGCCGCTTGTGTGGCGAAGGCGTTAACCACGGGCAAGTTGTTGGTGAAGTGCCACTGGCTCTCGTCCTGGTTGACCAGCACATAGGTCGGGCCGGGCCCGGGAAGGGTCACCGACGGCGCGGGCAAGAGGCCCGAGAGGCCATCCCCCTGGACGGCGGCATCGAAATTGAAGGCACCGTTCGGATCGTTGGGGTTGGCCGAGCTGACGGGCGCCGCGGTGGAGGTCTGGACATAGTCCCTCCACTTGGCCACGGAGATTATCATGTAACTTGGCGTGGGATTCGTAACCGTGATGGGGCCCGAGGTGCCGGTGATCGACGGGTTCTGGGAATCCGTCGCCGTGACCGTCTGGCTGCCGACGGTGATGAGCGTGACTGGGAACTGTCCTCCCCCGTTTGAGAGGAGGCAGTCCGCCGTGGGCAGCGCGGCAGGGTCGCTGCTCGATATGTGCACGACGCCGCTGTAGGCGGTGACGATGTTTCCAGACCCGTCCAGGGCCGTGACGTTCACCGTGATGGGCGAATTGACGTCGGCGTTCGACGGCGCGGTGACCTTGAAATGTGTGGCGGGCGCCACGGCGGCCACTCCGGTGTTAATGTAGAAGCCGGTGCGGTTTTCGAAACCGGCGAACCCGCCTTGCGGCGCCGTGGGCACGGAGGCGTTGTCGAGGTATGTCAATTGCCCATAAACCAGCTCGGCGTAAAAGAGGCCGTTCCCTCCCAAAAGCACGTTGGGAGGGATGTCGATGGCAGTGGGGGCCGCCCCTTGGGATGAAAACCATTGCATGAAAAACACCGGGACACCCTCCTGCGGTTGGCTGTACTGACCGTTTGTGCCGATGGTCCAGATGTTCAGGCTCGCGTAGCCGCCGCTCGCGCTTCCAAAGGATGGAAACGCGCTCACATTGATCGTGTTGTCGCTGGTCGGAACGAGCACCAGGTTGCCTGCGGCATCCCATGTGCCGCTCGTCAGCGCCGGCACCGCCGGATAGGAATCCGGCGAGAGCGTCAGGGGGACGGAGGTCGGCCCAACATTCAGGGTATAGACTCCGTTGGGAAATGCCGCGTCCATGGCCGACTTGGTTCCAAAGGTCGTGATCGGCGTCCCCTCGGGGTTCAGCGACCACTCGCTGTTGCTGGCTTGCAGGGGGTAGGTATGGGTGGCGCCCGGGAGGATCAGCTGCGGCGCCGGCGAGAGGCCGCCCAGGTTGCTTCCGAATATGGTAGCGTCAAAATTGAAGGCGCCGGAGAGCGAGCCGAGGATCTCGCCCGGCACAGGCGCGGAGGAGGAGGTCTGTACGAAATTCTGAAACTTGCGGACGCCGTAGCCTGAAACCTGGGCCCGCACGGGAGTGGGAGCGAGGGCTACGGCTGCCAGGAGGCCTAGACATGTGAGTTTCTTCATGGTTCGTATCCTCGTCTTGGTAACTGGGATGCAGTTGGGGCGGATCCTGAAAATCAAGTCTCGCGGCTCGCCGGAAGGAAGCTGCGGACGACGCCAATCCCTTGCGAATGTTCCTATTGAGTCAAAACTTTTAATGCCATGCGCCCCCCGCCTTGGGAGGCTCAAGGTCGACCCTGGCGACTCTCACGCCGCCGCGACGCGGGCCTAGTCCTGGTCGCTTGCAGAGAAGGACGTGAAGCCGTAGTCGCGGTTCGTTCCTGTACCCCCCTGGAGGAAGAAACCGATTCCCGGGCTGCCGGTTGCGAAGGTGGCGTCCTTGGCCTGGGCCATCACCGCGCCGTTCTTGTAGACCGTGATCACGTCCCCGACCATGGTCGCCTTCACGACATCGCCGTCCGCGACGCCATACTCGGCGCCCTCCTTGTGCGAGAGGTAAGTGAACTTTGCGAGGGGGCCGTCCCACCTGACGATGTCCGAGTAGGCCTGCTGCGTCTTCGAGCACTTGAAGAGGATCTCATAGCCTGTGGCCACGTGCGGCGCCAGGGTGCTGCGCAGGCGCAGCTCAACCTCCTCCCACAGCTTGTCGTTCTGGTGGCTCGTGAAGACCTTCGCCTCGGCCGTCTGGTTCGGCCCCCAGGCCCCCCTCACGAGGGCCGTCGCGTCGTCGTAGCCCGTCACGCCCGACTCGAGCCCGAAGGCGCGCCCGGGCACCGTCTGGACGTCGGCCCAGTCAAGGGCGGCGGTCTGGCCGCAATCCCAATGGCCGTTCTCGGAGAGGGGCTTCTCGGCGAGGGGGAACGTGGTCGAGTAGGCATGATGCTTTCCGGCGGGGGCCGGCGGGGCGGATGCGCCGTCGGATCCGCGCAGGACGGGGGCCTGGCCCGCGGCGACCAGGAGGACGGCGGCGACGGCGACGAGAAGCGTTTTTTTGTTCATGAGGGGCATGCTGGATGTCGGGTCGTGCCCGTCTGCTATTGTTCGCCCTTTGCGACCGAGATGACGCGCACGGGCCCGAGGAGTCCCGAGGCCTGCAGTGGCGAATTGGCCTTGTAGGGCTTGAAATCGGCAAAGGTGAATTTCACCGCCCCGGGCTGCTCGTCCCCGATCAGCCGGTTGACCCAGGCGTTCGTCACCCGGATGCCGAGCTGGTTTGCTCCCTCCCGGACTAGGCCGGTCAGGTTCACCCGGTAGGGGGGGTGCCAAACCGTGCCGAGCGCCTTTCCGTTGAGCGTCACCTCGGCCAGGTTCTTGACGTCGCCAAGGTCCAGCCAGAGCTCCGCGTCCTTCGTCAGCCATTCCCGGGGGACATCGAGCGTCTTCGTGTACGAGCCCGCACCCGAGTAATATTTGATCCCCCCGTTGGCGTCATCGCTCCAGGACTCCAGCGTGTCGAGGGTGATGCCCGCCGGCGCCCCGCGGCCCGGCTCAAACGCCAGTTCCCACGGGCCGGAGACGGTGCCGAGCGTCCTCTCCGAGGCCCGCGCAAGGGTGAGCGAGGCGGCCGTTGCGTCCCGGCGGAAGACGACAAACACGGTGCCCCAGGGCTCGAGGTGCAGCGGCACGGTTGTGCGGTCCGCGGCGATCGAATACGACACGGGCTCCGACGCGCCCGTCTCCGCGTGCCAGAGCTCGGGAGCCTTCCCGGTCACGCGGAAGGAGGCGTCCACGTCGGCGTCACTGAAGCTCCGGTTGTCCAGGAAGTAGATGTCGCCGTCCGCGACCCTTCGGTGGACGAAGAGCAGCGGGCCGCCTGCGTTGGGATGGGAATAGTCGAAATCCGGGACAACGCCCAGGCTCCGGAAGACGTCCGCCGGCGCCTGGCCGGCGAAGACCTTCCCCTTGCCGAAGGCGTGAACGCCGGTGCCGTCGCCGAAGAGTTGGTCTCCCAGGCGCGCGAACTCCGCCTGGTCGTCGGCGAGGCTGGGGTCGTCCGTGGGCTTCGGGCCGGCGACGACGGCGCCCCGCTCGACCAGGCCTGCGATGGCCCTCAGGACGGGCAGGGACATGTGCCGGCTGTAGGGATCGAGCCCGAGAACGCGGTAGCTCATGCCGCTCTTTGTCGTGAGGCGCCCGTCGGCCGCGCTCAGCTCATGGATGAGCCCGTCGGCGTTGACGTAGTCGAAGCCGTACCCCGCGGGCACGGCCGGCGCCTTGCCGCCGAAGATTGCCGTGAGGTTCGAGTCCTCGCCGTAGAAATAGACGAGGTCGGCCGCGAAGCAACCCTGCTGGAGGAGATAGCTTGTCCGTGCGAGGTACGTGATCCACGGGGCCGCCTGCTCGGCCCACGTCTCGTTCCGGTTGAACCACTGGCCGAAGGGCCCGAGCGTCAGGCCCGGGGCCTTTCCGACCAGCGGCTGGTGGGCCGACTCGTGGATCACGATGCGGTTGATCCCGTTCAGGAACTCGGCGTCCGCCGTCGGCTTCAGCGTCGCGGGCGACCAGGCCCACGGCTCCCCCGACGCGGTCATCGACTCGGCGGCGGCGAGGTTCTGGCCGTAGATGTGCGCGACCGAGGCGGACTCGCGGTCGTCCGCGTTGTAGTTGAAGTTCTCCGAGTACACGCCGATGTGCTGGGTCCACATCGCGCTCATCGGGATGTCGTCGAGCTTCTTGACCTCCATGCCGTCGGCGACGTACGCGCGCCCCCCCTCGTGCGACTCCCCGTAGTGCCCGATGCCGCGCTCGGCGAGGGAGGCCTGGACCTGGCCGTAGTGGTTGTCCGCGATCAGGTCCGCGATCGTCTTGCGGAAGTCCCAGAGGAATCGGTCGCTCGCCTCGGAGCTGTCGACGACGTGCCCGGCGAGGACGGGCATGAAGCGCAGCGCGTCGTAGCCCCGGCGGGCCTTGAAGTCCGCCATCATGTCGTCGGTCCAGTTCTGCGAGCCCGCCTCCCAGCTGTCCGTGACGACGTAGCGGATCCCGCGCTTGCCCATGAAGTCCTTGCCCACCGTGTCCTCGTAGCTGGCCAGGAACCCGTTCATGTAGTTCCTGACATAGGCGCTGTTCAGCTTGTCGACCTCGAGGCCCGTCGCCTCGGCCGTCGCGGGATGGTTGGTCGTCCCCTGGAGGGAGTAGCCGAACCTGAGGACGACCCAGTCGCCGGCCGGCGGGGTCCAGTCGAGCGTGCCGTCGGCGCGCATCCTCGAGGTGAGGTCGATCACCTCCGCGCTGGAAATGGCGTCCGCCTTCGAGAACGGGGGCGTCGCCAGCGAATAAAGGTCGCCCAGCGTCGCGAACGCGGCCTTCTCCTCGAAACGGTTCACGCGCGCGCCGGGATGCAGCACGAGCTTGAGGACGTCGTATTCGGGAGGGCTCTTCGTCCGGTTCCCGCCGAGGGCCGTCGGATCCATGCCGTCCAGCCACGAGGGCGTCTTCGGGGGAGGGGAGCGCCGGAACGCGACCCGGAAGATCTTGGCCGTGACGGTGGGGAACGAGACGGTGTGCTCGGGGGCCCCGCCCTCAGGGAGCTTCATGATAACGTGGAAGGTCCTCCCGTCGTCGCTTGACTCGAGGTATTCGTCGGGATTGGCGACCTGGAAGATGACCTGGGTCAGCTCGTCCATGCCCTTGGTCGCGACGGTCAGCGACCGGATCGCCTCGGGCTCTGGGAATTCAAACTGTATCCAGGCGGGGTCTTCCCCCTTGGGGATCGAGAGCTTGGTGACCGCTTCGGGGTTCTCCCCGCTGAGCGCGCCCGCGTCGGGCGCGCCCGAGCTGGCCGTCACCCTCACGTGAAGGGACTCGGCGGAGACGTCGCCGCCCGGCCTGGGAAACGCGACGACCGCGGAGTCGGCGTAGAAGTGGTTGGCGCCCTTTGGGTCGTCGCCGTCGCGGTAGTTCTGGAACAGCCCGGTGTTCGCGGGGGGATGCACCAGCTGCCCGGTGAACGGCCGGCCCCCCTCGACCGCGGTCTCGCTCCAGACGTACTTCTTCATGCCCTGCGAGGCGGGAACCCAGGGGCCGCCGGTCTCGCTCCAACCCGGGGAGCTTGCGATCGCCTCCTCCATCCCCATCTGGTCGGCGAGATCCGTCGCGTACTTGAAGGCGTCCTTCCACTCCGGCCTCATGTAGGCGAGGCGCTTCTCGACCACCTGGGGCGTGTCCAGGCTGGCGTCGAAGTTCTGGAAGCCGCCCAGGCCGATCCTGTTCATCCACTCGAGGTCGAGCTTGATGCCCTCCTTCGTGATGTTCCCGTTCATCCAGTGCCACCAGACCCGGGGCTTCGCGCTCGCGGGCGGCGTGGCAAATCCCTGCGCCAGGGGATCGCCGCCGTCCTGGGCGCGCGCGGCCGGGGCCGGACCCGAGAGGCAGAGAAGGGCGATTGTCCCGAGGAGAGCCAGCCGGGCGGTCGTTCCTCGAATGAGGGGGTCTGCGGGTGTGCGTGGAAGCGGGACCGATTTCATGGGGTGGGGGGTTTGTGCCGGCGCCCTTGCTCCGGGTAACCAGGCAGTTTCTAGCGGGCGCGGTCGCCATGGAAGACAATCGGGCGGCCCGTGGCAAGGCGCTCGGACGGCCAAGGGCTGGGGGCTAGGCGGCCCGGGGGATCAGGGAAGCGCGAAGGCGACGTAGGCGTCGCCGCTCTTCGTCCCCATCTTGCCGCCCCCGCAGGCGATGACGACGTACTGCCTCCCCGCGACCTCGTAGGTCGACGGGCTGGCGTACCCGCCTGCGGGCAGCTTCGCCTTCCAGAGCTCGCGACCCGACTTGCGGTCGAAGGCGCGGAAATTCTCGTCCTTGCTGGCCCCGATGAAGACCACGCCGCCCGCGGTGACCAGCGGGCCGCCGTAGTTCTCGGTCCCCGTGGGGGGAAGGCCCTTCGCGGTCAGCTCGGGGAATTCCCCGAGGGTCACGCGCCAGAGGTACTCGCCGGTGTTGAGGTCGATGGCGTTCAGCGTGCCCCAGGGCGGCTTGATCGCGGGGTAGCCGTCCGGGTCGAGGAAGCGGTTGTAGCCCGTGTGGGTGAAGGGCGGCGGGGGCGTCGAGTCCGCGGCCTTGTCCTCAAGGTAGGTCTTCCAGGCCCCCGGCTCCCCGGCGGGCGCGGCCGGGGCCTTCTCCCCCATGAGGAAGCCGACCACGCCGTCCCTCTGCTGCTCGGAAAGGAACCCCCACGAGGGCATCACCCTGCGGCCCTTCGTGATCACCTCGGTGATCTGTTCGCGCGTGAGGCGCTTCTGGATGTCGACGAGGGAGGGGATGTTCCCCGCGGCGTTGCCCCTGCGGTCCGCCCCGTGGCAGCCCGTGCAGTTCTGGAGGTACACCTGCTGCCCGAGGGAGGTCGCGCCGCTCGAGTCGATCATGTTGAGGACCCAGGCCATCTCGTTCTCGTTCACGTAGAGGATGCCCTCGGGGTCCGCCGCGGCCCCTCCCCACTCGGCGCCGCCGTCGAAGCCCGGGAAGATGATCGTCCCCTCGCGGCTGGGCGGGGAGAACGGGGCGTGCGCCCTGAGCCTGGAGTAGCGCTCCAGAACGGCGCGGTGGGCCTCCGGCGTCCGGTCCGTGATGGTGTCGGCGGTGAAGAGCTGGCGGGCGAAGGGCGCCGGCTTGAGCGGGAGCGGCTGGGTGGGGGAGGCGACCTCTCCGGCGAGGTCCGAGCTCGGCACCGCGATCTCCTCGACGGGGAACAGGTGCTCGCCCGTCACGCGGTTGAACACCCAGACGTGCCCGCTCTTCGTGACCTGGGCCACGGCGGGGATGTCCCTTCCGTCCCGGTGGACGGTCAGGAGCGTCGGCGGGGCCGGGGGATCGCGGTCCCATAGGTCGTGGTGAGTGAACTGGTAGAACCACGAGACCTTGCCCGTCGCGGCGTCCAGGACGACGAGGCAGTCCGCATAGAGGTCGTTGCCCGGCCTGCTGCCGCCCCAGAAGTCGAACGTCGCCGAGCCGATCGGGCAGAACACGAGGCCGCGCTCGTCGTCGACGGTCATTCCCGGCCAGGCGTTGACCCCGCCCACGTGCTTCCACGCCTCGGGGGGCCACTCGTCGTAATGGGCTTCGCCCGGGTACGGTACGGCGTGGAAGATCCAGGCCATCTTCCCGGTCCTGACGTCGTAGGCGCGCACGTGCCCGGGAGCGGCCGGGGCCGGGCCCTCGCCGACCCGCATGGACATGATGATCAGGTCGCGGTAGATCACCCCGGGGGTGTTCGCCTGGATCGCCAGGCCGGTGACGTCGCGCCCGAGGTCCTGAGCGAGGTCCACCTTCCCGTGGTCGCCGAAGGAATCGATCAGCTTTCCGGTCCCCGCGTTGATCGCGCGCAGCCAATGGCCGTTGCCGTAGAGGATCCGGCGGTCCTCGCCGTCGGCCCAGTACGCCAGGCCCCGGTTGACGCCGTTCGCGTCCTCGGGCTCAAAGCGCCACAGTTCCCTGCCGGTGGCCGCGTCGAGGGCGATGAGCTTCATCTCCGCCGAGGTCGCATAGAGCACGCCGTCGATGATGAGCGGGTTGCACTGGATCTGGGACGAGTCGGGGCGCGCCCCGTGGCCCTGCCAGGTCCACGCCACCTTGAGCCCGGTCACGTTGTCCGGCGTGATCTGCGCCAGCGTCGAATAGTGGCTCGCACTCTTGTCCCCCAGGTATGCCGGCCAGTCGCGCCCCGCGGCGGCGAAGAGGCTCGGGGCAAGAAGCAGCGCCGCTACGGGAACCAGGGGCAGGTTACGCATGGGGCGCAGTTGAAGGTTTTCAGACGGCGTTGCCAAGCCGAGACCGACCCGCCGTGTGCCGGTTCTCCGGGCGATCCTTTGGCCATTGGTTTACATGAGCGTGCCCCCAGGCGCGCCCCGCAACCCCGTTGCCGGCAAGGCTTTGGTCTGGCCAGAACACCCCGTGCGCGCCAGCGTTTGGCCCGCACAACGAGACATGGCCGACAGCAATCCAACCGAGCGACCAAACCGGGCCGTCTTTCTCAGCTACGCCCGCGAGGACACCGCCGCCGCCAGCCGCATCGCCGAGGCGCTGAGGAGCCACGGCGTGGAGGTGTGGTTCGACCAGAGCGAGCTGCGGGGCGGCGACGCCTGGGACCAGAAGATCCGCCGCCAGATCGACGCCTGTGCGCTCTTTGTCCCGATCATCTCGAGGAACACCGAGGAGCGCGGCAAGGGGTACTTCAGGCTGGAATGGAAGCTGGCGGTAGAGCAGACGCACCTCCTCATGGAGGGGGTTCCCTACCTGATACCGGTCGTGGTGGACGACACGCCCGACTCGGCGGCGTCCGTCCCGGGCGAGTTTAGGCGCGTGCAATGGACGCGGATGGCGGGAGGGCTGCCCTCCCAGCAGTTCGTCGACCGGATGAAGCTTCTCCTCGAGGGGCCGGGTGGCCCCAAGGGTCCGGCGGGTGCCCCCCGTCCCGTCCAGGGTTCCACGGCCGGCGGGCCGCCCCGCGGCGGGTCAGGCCTCCCCGGCTGGGCGTGGGGGGTCGTTGCCGGCGTCGTCATCGCTGCGGGCGCTTATGTCGCCCTGTCCCGAAGGCCCGTTCCTCCCGTCGCCCCGGCAAAGGTTGATGCCTCCGCGACCGCACCGGCGCCGGTCGCCCCGAAGCCGGACGACAAGTCGATCGCGGTCCTGCCGTTCGCCAACATGAGCGACGACAAGGACACCGGGTTCTTCACGGACGGCATCCAGGAGGACATCCTGACCAACCTCGCCCTGGTCCACGAGATCCGCGTGGTCTCGCGGACCTCCGTCGAGCAGTACCGCGACACAAAGAAATCCATTGGCCAGATCGCGTCGGAACTCGGCGTCGCGTATGTCCTCGAGGGAAGCGTCCGGCGCTCGGGCAACAAGGTGCGGGTCACGGGTCAGCTGATCCGCGCCGCCGAGGACGAGCACGTCTGGGCCAAGGCCTACGACCGCGACCTGACCGACATCTTCGCTATCCAGTCGGAGCTCGCGCAGTCCATCGCGGCCGAGCTGAAGGCAGCCCTTTCGCCCGAGGAGAAGGCGATGCTCGATCGCAAGCCCACCGAGAACACGGCGGCCTACGACCTCTACCTGAGGGCCAGGACCAAGCTCGATACCCGGCATGAAGAGGCGGTCGAGCGCCTGGAACTCCTTCGCAAGGCGGTCGAACTCGATCCCTCCTTTGCGCGCGCCTGGGGCGAGCTGGCGCACTCCTACGCCTTCGAGGCATTCCATTTCGAGGAGGGGATGGACGAGGCCATATCAAAGGCGAAGGACGCCATCGACCGGGCGGTGAAGCTCGCTCCCGACGACCCCGACGTCATCAGCAAGGTCGGGGACTACTACTATTACGCCTACCGCGACTATGCCCGGGCGAACGCGCAGTACCAGCGCCTGGCGCTTCAGCGGCCCAATGACGCGGGCGTCTTCCAATCCCTCGGGCTCATCCAGCGCCGGCAAGGAAGGTGGGCGGAGTCGCTCGCGAACCTGCGCCGCGCCACGGAGCTCGACGTCGCCAACGCGAACTGCCTCAACAACCTGATCGCGAGCCTGAGCAGCGGACGGCGCTATGGGGAGCTGAAGGACGCGTGGCAGAGGATGGCTGCGCTCAAACCCGGCGAGCTTGAGCCCGGCTACAACATGGCCCAGGTCGCCTTCCATGCGACCGGCTCGACGCGCGAGGTGGAGGACTTCCTCGCGAACCTGACCCCGGAGGAGGCCAATTCTCAGGAGGGCGTCAGCATCCGCCAGGACTGGGCTCAGACAATCGGAGACGACAAGGAATTCATCCGCCTGTCGCGCATCCAGCCCTATTCCATCCTAACCTCCTTCAAGCACTGGGAACAGGACGTGGTCGCGGCCCTCGCCTTTTTCATGGCGGGGGACAAGGACGCCGCGTTCGCCAGGCTGGGACACGTGCCCGAAGAGCTCCCCAAGCGGATCGAGCGGGAGCCGAAGAATGCGCGCCTGTGGCTCTTCAGGGCGGAAGTCGACCTCATCGAGGGCCATCCGGACGACGCGGTGAACGCGGTCAAGCGGTCGCTCCAGCTCAACCCCGAATCGCTGGACGCCCTTGAGGCCCCCGCCTACGCCTCGATCGGGGCAAGAATCTGCGACTACGCGGGGGACAAGGAGTATGCCCTCGCGGAATACGCCCGGCTGCTGCGCGACCCGGGCTCCGTTCTCTTCGTGACCGAGATGAGGCGGGACACCCACAGCCGCCTGCGTGGGGATCCGCGCTACGAGGCGCTCCTGAACGATCCGGCAAACAACGCGCCGCTGTTCTGACCCCGGGGTCCGGACTCGCCTGCGGCCAGATGAGGGGGTTCCGCCGTCCAGGGAGCCTATATAGAATGCTGTTATCGTTCGATGCGGAGCCTGCGCCAGCGGCAAATGGCTTGCGTCACCGAGCGCGCTTCGGGGTGCGATCTGATGCACAATGGATATAGCGTTGGCACGAGTCTGCATTGGGAGTTCTGGCATTGTCGGCCCGTTTGATATAGCGCTTCGCATGTCGTGCATGAGATCACCGTCATCCTGAACCGCGCGGGGAAGGGCGATTCGAAAGCAGCCGATCAACTGCTTCCCCTTGTCTACGATGAGCTGCGCAAGCTCGCGTCCGCGAGGATGGCGAGGGAGGCGGGCGGCCACACGCTCCAGGCGACGGCCCTCGTTCACGAGGCGTGGCTGCGCCTTGGCGGTGACGTCCAGCCGACGTGGGAGAACCGAGCGCATTTTTTTGCGGCGGCGGCCGAGGCGATGAGGCGCATCCTGATCGACGCGGCACGACGCCGCCAGGCGAACCGCCATGGTGGCGGGATGAAGCGCCTCGACGTCGATGACCCGGCCCTCGAGATCTCGGCGCCGGGCGGCGCGGATGACGAGCTGCTCGCGGTCCATGAATCCCTCGGGAGCCTGGCCCTCCACGACCCCAGGAAGGCGGAACTCGTCAAGCTGCGCTATTTCGCGGGCTTCACGATCGAGCAGGCGGCCGAGGCGCTCGGCATCTCGGTCCCGACCGCGAAGCGCGACTGGACGTACGCCAGGGCATGGCTGTTCAAGGAGATTAACCAGCTCAAGGGCAGCTAGTTATGATCTTGCCCGGGCTCCAAATAGTCCCACGTCGCAAGATTTCGAGCCTCCCGATGATCCCTTTCGGAAGGAAAATGCGCATTGGGAGGTGAAGCAGTTCAACTCCCTTAACAAACAGACAAAATGAAAAACCTTCCCGCCATCATCTCCATCGCGACCGTAGCCGTTCTCCTGCTGCTCGCCGTCGCCGCGTCCGTCATCGATTCCCTCCCGTTCGCGTTCATGGCCTCGTATGTCGTCGGCTTCGCCTGCTCGGTGCAGCTGTTCGCCATGTTCGTGCAGGACTACGGGCCCAGGGGCCCGCGCCTGGTCGAGAGCGTCTCCGTCGAGGCCTCAGCTCGCCGCGACCTCGAGGCGGCAAAGGCCGCCGAGGCCGAGTGGCGCCTCGAGCGCCGGGACGCGGGCGCTTGCTGCGATCCGGTCACGGTGAACGTCCTGTCGACCCTGGGGCTTCGCAACGACGACGCGACGCTCTCCCTCTCCTGACCCAAGCAAACCCGAACCCGCCGCCCCACGCACCAGACGCCCTCTCCCGCGCCGCGATGACCGAATCGAACAACAGGGAAGCCGAGCTGTTCGCCGGAGCGCTGGCCGTTCCCGAGGGGGAGCGGCCCCGCTTCCTCGACGCGGCCTGCGGCGGCGACGCGCGGCTTCGCGAGCGGATCGAGCAGCTCCTGAAGGCGCACCAATCCGCGGGGAGGTTCATGGACTCACCAGCGGTCCCGGGCCCCCCCGACGGTCCTCCGCCTGCCGCCTCCCCGAAGGCGGGGGCGGAGGCACCGGGTGCCAGGATCGGGCGCTACCGGCTCCAGCAGAGGATAGGCGAGGGCGGCTGCGGCGTGGTATGGATGGCGGAGCAGGAGGAGCCCGTCCGGCGCAAGGTGGCGCTGAAGATCGTGAAGCTCGGGATGGACACCCGCGAGGTGATCGCGCGCTTCGACGCCGAGCGCCAGGCGCTGGCCATGCTGGACCACCCGAACATCGCCAAGATCCTCGACGCGGGCGCCACGGATGCGGGCCGGCCCTACTTCGTGATGGAGCTGGTGCGGGGCGTAAAGATCACCGAGTTCTGCGACCGCAACAACCTCTCGACGACCCAGCGACTCGAGCTCTTCTCGAGCGTCTGCCACGCCGTCCAGCACGCCCACCAGAAGGGCATCATACACAGGGACCTCAAGCCGTCCAACATCCTCGTCACGCTGAACGACGGCGTTCCCGTCCCGAAGGTGATAGACTTCGGCATCGCCAAGGCCACGGCGGGCCGGCTGACCGACCACACGCTCTTCACGGCCTTCGAGCAGTTCATAGGGACTCCGGCCTACATGAGCCCCGAGCAGGCGGAGCTGAGCGGGATCGACATCGACACGCGCAGCGACATCTACTCGCTCGGCGTCCTCCTCTACGAGCTCCTCACGGGGAGGCTACCCTTCGACCCGAAATCCCTGCTGCAGGCCGGGATCGACGAGATCCGCCGGATCATCCGGGAGGTCGAGCCGCCAAAGCCCTCGACAAACCTGTCCACCCTCGGCGACGCCGACCGCGCCCATGTGGCACGCGTCCGCAGCACGGATGCGGAAAGGCTCTCGATCCTGCTGCGCGGGGACCTCGACTGGATCGTGATGCGATGCCTCGAGAAGGACCGCGCGCGGCGCTACGAGACCCCGAACGCCCTCGCCGCGGACATCACGCGCCACCTGCGCAACGAGCCGGTGGTCGCACGCCCGCCCAGCCGGGGCTACCGCCTGGAGCGGCTCGTGCGGCGAAATCGGATGGCGTTTGCCGCCGCAGGCGCGGTCGCGCTCGCCCTGCTGGCCGGCTTCATGATCAGCACGTGGCAGGCGGTGCGCGCGACTCGGGCCGAACGCCTGGCGGACGTCGAGCGCGGACGGGCCGAGAACCTTCTGAAGTTCATGCTCGGCGACCTTTACACAAAGCTCGATGGGGTCGGCCGACTCGACGTGCTCGACGCGGTTGCCGACAAGGCAACCGCGTACTTCGCCTCCCTCGGCCCCGACGACCTGAATGATACAACGCGGCTGTCCCGGGCGAAGGCGCTGAGGCTGCTCGGCGGCGTCCGGATGTCACAGGGCCGCTACGCAGACGCCGTTGAGGCGTTTACAGGCGCCTACTCGCGGGCCGCGGAAATGGCCTCCCGGCACCCGCGGGACGGTGAGGTGCTTTTCGAGCGCGGCCAGGCCGAGTTCGGGATAGGTTACGTCCACTTGAGGCGCGCTGAGTATCCGCCTGCCGGTGAATGGTTCACGCGGTACCGCGACACCTGCGTGGCCCTTGTGGCACTCGACCCCGCGCGGACGGACTGGCAGCTCGAGCTCGTCGACGGCCAGGGCAACCTCGCGGCGCTCGACAAGGAACGCGGCGAGTATGCCGCGGCCCGGGCGGGCTATCTCAGTGAGCTGGCGACCTTGGAGAAGCTGGCCGCTGGCGATCCCGGCAACCTCCAGATACGCTCCAAGATGGCGGATGCGCACGCATGGCTCGGAAGCATTGCGGAGCTTCAGGGTGCCTACGCCGAGGCGCTCAGGCAGTTCTCGACGCAGTCCGCGCAGCTCGAGTCCCTTGCCCAGTCCGACCCCAAGACCGCGATCTGGAGCCAATACCAGTCGGTCGCCCTCGTCAATGTTGTGGCAATCGACATGGTAACGGGACGCTATGAGGCCGCGGGCGAGTCGTTGGTTAGGGCACAAAAGCTGCTCGACGCCCTCGTGGCCCACGACCCGGAGAACGCCTACTGGAAAGGCTTCTCGCTGCACGCCCGCCTAGCGGAGGCCTCGCTGGCGCGCAGGCGCGGCGACGGAGCCGGGGCCCGGCGGGCCGTTGATGGTGCCCTTTCCCAGCTTGAGTCCCTGTCGGCAAGCGAGCCCACGGAGCGCTCCTTCGCCCTGCTTCTCATGCAAGCATGGGAGATGGAGGCACAGCTCCAATCCGACGCCCGGCAGCCGGCCGCGGCCGCCTCCGCGGCCCATGCGGTCGAGATGGCCGAGAGGCTTTCCCGCTCCCAGGGCGCGACCGATGCGGAGGCGGGCGAGTTCGCGCAAACCCATGTCATCTCCGGCGAGGTGGCGGCGGCGTCCGGCGATGAAGGCGCGGCCCGGCGCGACGGGCTGCGGGCCACGGAGCTGCTCGCCCCGCGGATCCACTCGAGCGTCGACTGGCGCCTCCTCGATCCCGCCGCCCGCGCCGCCGCGCTTCTGGGCCGGTTCGGCGAGGCGCGCGCCATGGTCGCGAGGCTCAACCAACTTGGCTACGTCCCCATAGATCCCTGGCCAGAGCTGGATCCTCCGGGCGCAGCCAAGAGTTCAGATCCACAACCCAAGTAAGGAGTCCAGCATATGAGCACCAATAATAAAAAGTCATCCGCAGCGACCCTCAATAAACTCGAACTGGTTAGGCATCAAAAACGGGTGGACAAGTTCGCGCTCGAGGTGAATCGCATTCTGAGAATAGCGAGGAAGGCCCCACCGCACTCGGTCATGATGGCATTCCAGACGTCGATCCCTGGCGGCCCTGGGAGATTTGCCGGCATAGGCGTGATCTTCAATCCCAACCCTCCCCCCCACCACATCACGGGCACATTGTCGCCGATTATCCGCTGATACTTCTCCTTCAATCGCGCGGGCTTTCGGGTGCGACGCCGAGCTGTCGGCGCCACCCGTCAGCCCGGCGCAGTCGGTGGCCTTGGGGGCGGGCTCAGCTCCCCGGCCCGTGGAGCGCGAGCAGGTAGTAGCCGAGCGGCGTTGTCACGAGGAAGAAGGAGCGCCCCTCGCGGGTCCATGTGCGGGGCCAGGCACGCGCCATCACCGCGTCGCGAACCGCGGGATCCCGGATGGGGAGGACGGACCAGCGCAGGTTGCCAAAATCCACCCGCTCAACGCCCGAGTCGGGATGCAGGAATAGGAAGAGGCGGGGATCCTGCCCGGGCGGGATGTTTTCGACCGGCACCGTCCCCGCCCCGCCCTGAAGGGCGGCGGCACATGTGTTTCCGGCCTCCTGGCTGAGCGGCGCGAGCTCCGTGGGGGCGTCGAGGGGGAGGAAACCCTGGTCGACTGCGGCGTCGAGGTGCGCGGCGCCCCAGTGGTACTTCGCGGCCAGGACCCGGTAAAAGTACATGAGGCGGTATCCCGGGTACCTGTCCGCCCGGATCCGGTCGATAAAGCGCGTGTCGGCGTAACCCGTTGTCGAGCCCAGGTGGTACATGGTGAGCGAGAAATTGCAGTGGGCGATGAGCGGGAAGTAGCTGATGTCGTCGTTGTAGGCCAACCCGACGGGAACGGGAAGCCGGTCCAGGAACGCGTTGAAGGACCGGAAGGACTCCCCAAACGCCCTGTCGATGGAGAAGGTCTGGGCGTAGGGAAACCTCCAGAGCGTGACCCCGCACGGCAGGGCGAAACCGAGCGCCCCAACCGCGAGGGCAACCGCCGTGGCCCTCGACCGGTCGCCGAGCTGCCGCGCCCTCCAGCGGTTCTGGAGGATGAGTGCGAGCGTGAGGAAGCCGAAGAAGACCACCGAGAAGACGGTCGTATAGCTTCCGTGCGTCCTCCAGATACGCAGGTGGATGAGCCAGACCGCGGCGAATGACCCTAGGGTGACAAGCGCCGCGAAGCGGGAGCGTGGGTCCTGCCGGCGCCGCGCCATGATGAACGCGGCGCCGAAGACCAGGACCACGGCCAGCTGAACGGCGATCGCGATCTTGATGTAGAAATAGTCGCTCGCCGGGTCGAAGGCCAGGCTTGTGAATTTCTCGAATCCGGGCTGCGGCTGCGGAAACCCGACGACCACGCCGCGGAAATTCGAGAAGACGGCGGCGAGGGCGCTTCGGTAGTCCAGGCCGTACAGGCCGACGAGACCTCCCGCCGCGCCGAGCACCGCGCCGGAAGCCCAGAGGCCGGCGCGCGCGCCCAGCCCCGCGAAGGACCCGGGCCGCGCCGCGGCGACGGCGAGGAGCGGCAGAAAGAAGGGCAGGTAGTGGGGGGCCTCCAGGAACGCGGCGCCCGAAAGGAAGCCCCAGTAGGCGACGGACCCGCGGGTTGGCCCCTCGCCGTCCAGGAACCGTCCCGCGGCCTCGAGGGTGGCGAGCGAGATCAGGAGCATCACCAGGACGTAGGACAGCTGCAGGCCGACGCGCATGTCGTAGATCTGGACGACGAAGGGGGCCGCGAGCCGCAGCGAGAGCAGCAGGGCGGCCGCCGTGACAACGGAGAGGGCGTCGCGCCGCCTGCGCCAGTAGACCGCGACGACGCCGAGCGTGGCGGCTGCGTACAGGGCCCGGGCCAGGTAGCCGAAGAACTGGAAATGGCGGTAGCTCACGGCCCTGGAGCCGACAGCCCAGTCGGTCAGCGCATGCACGACCTTCAGCAGGGCGCCGAAGTAGTACCCCGACGGGTTGAAGTAGTAGGAGGGGGCGTAGCCGACCTTCAGGGGGGCCCAGAAGGCGGTCGAGAAGTCCTCGAAGTTGTTAAGCGGCCAGACGCCGCCGCTGGTCCCCATGAAAACGAGGGGCGCTCCCTCGACCACGACGAGGGCCGCGGCGAGGAAGAGGAGAAGGCGCGGGCCGGCCGCGGGCGACGCGCGGCGCGGCGCGTGACGATCTTCCGGGGATTCGGGGAGGGTTCCCAAGCAATTAGCTTGGAGGAGCCCCGCGGGTCGGTCAACTAGGGGCAGCCCACGAAACCCGGTGAACCCCTGCCGATGAAGACCCCCACGCGCCTGGCCCTGTTTCTGTGCGTCCTGTCCTGCGCACGGGGCGCGGCGCCCGACTTCCGCTCCTGGGCGCCGACCCCGCCGATGGGATGGAACAGCTGGGACTGCTTCGCGACCACCATCACCGAGTCCCAGGCTCGGGCCGAGGCCGACTACATGGCGGCGCACCTCCGGGTGCACGGCTGGCAGTACGTCGTGGTGGACATCCAGTGGTACGAGCCGGCGGCGACGGGCTACGACTACCGCAAGGGCGCGGCCCTCGCCCTCGACGCCTGGGGCCGCCTCCAGCCGGCGCAGAACCGGTTTCCCTCCGCCGCGGGCGGCGAGGGCTTCCGTGCGCTCGCGGCCTACGTCCATTCTCTGGGGCTCAAGTTCGGCATCCACCTGATGCGGGGGATCCCCCGGCAGGCCGTGGAGAAGAACCTGCCCGTCAAGGGAACAGCCCTCCACGCCCGGGACGTCGCCGACGTCGACAGCACCTGCCCGTGGAACACCGACATGTACGGGGTGGATATGTCAAAGCCCGGCGCGCAGGACTACTACGACTCCGTCTTCGCCCTCATCGCCTCGTGGGGCGTCGACTACGTGAAGGTCGACGACATCAGCCGGCCCTACCACGACCACCAGCGGGAAATCGAGGGGGTCCGGCTCGCCATCGACCGGAGCGGGCGGCCGATCGTGCTCAGCCTCTCGCCGGGCGCGACGGCGCTCGACGCGGCCGACCACGTCAGCCGGCATGCCAACCTCTGGCGCATCAGCGACGACTTCTGGGACAACTGGAAGTCGCTCCAGGAGCAGTTTGCGCGCCTTGAGGACTGGAACCCGCACCGGGTTCCCGGAGCGTGGCCGGACGCGGACATGCTTCCCCTCGGCGTCCTCGAGATGGGACGGCGCTCGACGCACTTCTCCCGAGACGAGCAGGTGACCGTGATGACGCTCTGGTCCATCGCGCGGTCGCCGCTGATGTTCGGGGGGGACATGACCAAGATGGACCCGTTCACGCTCTCGCTGCTGACAAACGACGCGGTGATCGCGGTCAACCAGCACAGCCTGAACAACCACCCGCTTTTTGACCGCGGGGGGCTGGTCGCGTGGGAAGCCAGCGATCCGGGATCCGACGAGGTGTACCTGGCCGTCTTCAACACGACGGAGACGGCGGCAAGGGTCACCGTGACAAGGGCGGACCTGGGGCTGGCCGGAGGCTCCTTCAGGGCCCGGGACCTCTGGCAGGGGGGGCCGCCCTCCGAGGCGGCCTCGACCTTTTCCCCGGAGATACCCGCCCACGGGGCCGGGATGTATGCGGTCGGGGCGACGCCCTGAGCCCGCGGCGGGGAATTCCTTGCCAACACTAGCCGTTTCGAGCAATTAGGCAGCCGTCCAGCAATGAGGGAAGTTCATGATCGGGTCGCCGGTTACGGAACCAGGGATCCCGCGCCTGAGTCCCCGATAGCCCCAAAGCCATCATCCCAGCCCAGCCATGAAAAAGATTGGATTCCTCGCCCTCGCCGCCTGCCTCGCCCTTCCCGTTTTCGTGCGCGCCGACGCTCCCCCCGACGCCGCGGCCGGCGGCCTGCGCTTCAGCATCGCGGTCACCAAGTTTGAGAACCACGCCAATTACAGCGGCAACTTCCAGCTGTCCGACACGTGGGGCTCCATGCTGACCGATTCGCTCCAGCAGTCGGGGCATTTCATCGTGCTCGGCGAGGCCGACATGCGCGACGCCGCGATGAAGGAGCAGGACTTCGCGAAGAGCGGGCGGGTGGCCGGAGGAGACAAGGCGCCGACGACGGGCAACATGACGCCCGCCCAGCTCCTCATCAAGGGGGACATCACCAACTTCCAGACCACCTCGGGCCAGAACGGGGGCCTGGCTTTCCACGGCATCAGCCTCGGCGGCGGCGGCAGCGAGGCGGAGATCAACGCCGTGATCTACGTCGTCGACTCGACGACCGGCCAGGTCGTCGCCTCCCACAAGGTGCTCGGCAAGTGCAAGAGCGGGGGGCTCACGGTGGGCTTCACGGACCAGAACTTCAGCGGGAACATGGGAGGCTTCAAGAAGACCAACGTCGGGACCGCGATGGAGAAGGCGATCGACGACGGCGTCGCGTTCATCGTGGCCCAGATCCCGAGCCTGCACTGGAGCGGCAACGTGATCCTCTTGAAGGGCACCCAGGTCTACATCAACCGGGGAACCCGCGAGGGTGTCGCCAACGGCCAGACCTTCAAGGTCGGAACCTCCGAGATCCTGCGCGACCCGGCGACCGGCGAGACGCTCGACGTCGCGTTCACCGAGAAGGGCCGCATCAGGGTCGACAACGCCAAGGAGAAGGTCGCCATCTGCTCCATCGTCTCGGGTGAGGGCATGGAGAACGGGATGGCCGTCGCGCCGCTTACGCCCTGACCCTCTTGCGGGGCTTCGCGCCCCTGTAGAGGTAGGGCTCGAGCAGCCCCGCCTGCGTCGGCGGGAACCGCCCCGTGACGAGGACGCCGTCCTCGCGGTGCTCCTGCTCCTGGACGTGCCCGAGGGCGTGGAGCCGGGAGATGACGTCGTAGCGGTCGTGCGGCACGAGGAGCCGGACGGTCCCGAACCCGTGGGCCACCATCTCGCGGCAGCGCTCCAAGAGGGGGCCAACCCCCGCGCCCGTGCGGGCGCTCACGAGGAACGCGTCGGGCACGGCCTGCCGGGCCGAGCGCGTCTCCACGGCATCTGCCAGGTCCGACTTGTTGAACACGTTGATGATGGGCCTGTCGCCCGCGCCGAGCTCGGCCAGGACGCTGAGCGTCGTCGCCCTGTGCTTCTCGAAGTGCGGGCTCGTGATGTCGACCACGTGGATGAGGAAGTCGGCGACCAGGACCTCCTCCAGCGTGGCCTTGAAGGCCTCCACGAGGCCGTGCGGCAGGCGCCGGATGAACCCCACGGTGTCCGTGAGGAGGAGCTTCTGGTTGCCCGGGAGCACAAGCTGGCGGGTCGTCGGGTCCAGCGTGGCGAAGAGCTTGTCCTCGGCCAGGACGGACGAGCCGGTCAGGCGGTTAAGGAGCGACGACTTGCCCGCGTTGGTGTAGCCGACGATCGAGGCGGTCGGCAGCGGCACGCGCACCCGCCTCGTGCGCTGCACGCCGCGCTGGCGGACCACCTGGGCCAGCTCCATCTTCAGGTGCGCGATCCGGTCGCGGACGACGCGCCGGTCCTGCTCGAGCTGGGTCTCGCCCTCGCCGCCCATGGAGCCCTTTCCCCGCTGCCGGGATAGGTGGGTCCACGCGCGGGTCAGCCGGGGCAGGGAATACTCCATGCGGGCGAGGGCGACCTGGAGCACCGCCTCCCGCGTGTGGGCGCGGTCCGCGAAGACCTCGAGGATGACCTCCTGGCGGTCGATGACCGCGATGCCCGCGAGCTCCTCCCAGTTTCGCTGCTGGCCCGGCGAGAGCGCCGAGTCGAAAACGATCACCTCGGCGCCGTCCTCCTTCGCGAGGGCCGCAAGCTCCTCCGCCTTTCCCTTGCCCAGGAATAGGGCGGGCGACGGGGCCCGGAGCTTCACGAACACGCTCCTGACGATCGAAAGCCCCAGGTTTTCGACGAGCTCGGTCAGTTCCGCCAGGAGCTCTTCCCCTTCACCCTCTGGCATTTCCGTCGTCTGGACCCCCACCAGGAACGCGCGCTGTGCCTTGGGGAGGGTCGGGAGGAAGTCGGCCATTTAAAGGATTGCGGAAAGGATTTATGGCACATGGGCTTGTCCACGCGTCCGGCCCAAGGTACCCTCGTCACCCATTATGGCAACCTAATGCCCCCTTGTTCGATCCTAGTCGTAGACGATGAGCCCGGAATACGGGAGCTGCTCTGCCTGATGCTCGAGGCCGCGGGGCACTCGGTGGTTTCCGCGGAGGACGGCCTGCAGGCGCCGAAGGTGCTGGCCGCCCAGCCCGTGCAGATCGTGATCACGGACCTGCTGATGCCGGAGAGGGACGGGCTCGAGTTCATCACGGAGGTCCGCAAGAAGTACCCGCTCGTGAAGATCATCGCGATGTCGGGCGGAGGGCACATCGCAAGGGACTCGTACCTGAGGATCGCGAAGAACTTCGGCGCCCACGTCCTCCTCGAGAAGCCGTTCAGCCAGTCCGGCGTCCTCGGGGCGATCGACGCCGTGATCGCGATGCCGTAGCCCGAGGCCCTTCCGGCCTCAGTCCAGGAAGAGGACGCAGACGGGCATCGGCACGGGGACCGTCCCCGCGACTCGGGCGAGGCGCCCCGTCCCGGAGTCGATCCTGAAGGAGCAGAGCGTGTCGCTGAACTGGTGGGCGCAGACGAGCCAGTCGCCGCCGGGGGAGATCGCAAAGCTCCTCGGCCCCTTGCCCCCGCAGGGGACGATCTCGACAAGCGAGAGCGCCCCGGTTGCTTCGTCCACGGCGAAGACGGCGATCGTGTCCGGCCCGCGACCCGAGCCGTAGACGAAGCGCCCGTTCGGGTGGACCTTCACCTCGGCCGCCGTGGCCTCACCCGCGTAGCCCTCCGGCAGGACCGACCGGGAACGCCCCGGGGAAAGGCTTCCCGACGCCGCCTCGAACGCGTAGTCCGTGACGGTGCTGTCGAGCTCGTTGATCACGTAGGCCCTCGTGCCGACTCGCCCGAACGCGAGGTGGCGAGGCCCGGCTCCGGGAGCGGAGTCGACGAAGGGCGGGGAACCCGGCGAAAGCGCTACGGCCTCGCGGTCGATCCGGTAGGTGAAGACCCGGTCGAGGCCCAGGTCGCAGACGATCGCGAAGCGGCCGTCGGGCGTGAAATAGGTGGAGTGAACGTGGGACTGGGTCTGCCGTGTGGGGTGGGGCCCCCGTCCGCTGTGCGCGACCACGCGCGGTTCCCCGAGGGTCCCGTCAGCGTTAAGCGGGATGGCCGCCGCGAGGCCCAGGTGGTAGTTGGCGGCGAGCGCGATGCGCCCCGACGCGTCGACGCTGATGTGGCACGGGGTGGGGCCCGTCCCCGCGGGCGCCTGCTGGACCGCCGAGAGGCGAAACGCCGCCGTATCCACCTTGAACGAGGACGCCCATCCGGAATTGGCGCAGACGGCGTAGAGGAACCGGCTGTCAGGCGAGAGCGCGAGGAACGTCGGGTTGGGCGCCTCGGCGGCCACCTCGGGCGCCCCGAGCGCCCCCGAGGAGCGGTCGAGCGTGACCGAGTAGATCCCGCGGCTCTTTCCCTTCGTGTAGGTGCCGATGAAGATCCTGTGCGCGCCGAGTGTTTCGCCCATGGGGGAGAGAGAAGGGCGCAGGCGCGCGAACACAAGCCGCCAGCGCGGTGGGGTCAGGCGGCGTCGTCCGGCAGCCGGATCGTCCAGAGGGCCGCCGCAAGGACAGGCCCGCTCGCGGCGAGGAGGGCCACCCGGTAGTCGCCGACGGGGGCCACCCACCCGAAGATGAGGGAGGCCGCGGCGGCCGCGATCCTGCCGATGTTGTAGCAGAACCCGGCGCCGGTCGTCCTCAGGAGCGTGGGGAAGAGCGGCGGCAGGTACATCGTGAACAGGCCGAACACGCCCGAGAAGAACCCGACAAGCGGCATCCAGAACCAGGCGAGCTCAGAAAATCCCCGCGGCATGGCGAACGCCCCCACGATGGAGGCGAACATGCCGGCGAGCATCAGCGTGACGGCCCTCCTGTTGCCCATGCGCCCCGAGAGCCAGCCCGCCGCGAAGTTGCCGACGATGGCCACGACGTTCATGAGGAAGAACGCCTCGGAGACCAAGCGGGTGGCCGCGCCGGGCGCGTAGCCCGAGATCTCGAGGAGCCTGCGCAGGTGCTGCGGGTGCCAGAACTGGATCAGCCACCACCCGGAGAGGCTGAGGGCGCAGACGGCTGTCGTGTTGAGCGTGAGGGAGGCCACCTCGCCCCGGAACAGGTCGCCGAGGCCCGGCCGGTCCGGGCTCTCGCTCCGGGCCCTCTGCCACGCATCGGACTCGGGAACCTGCCTGCGTATCCAGAAGACGAGGAGGGCCGGGGCGACGCCGATCAGGAACACCCAGCGCTCCGAGGGGGGCCGGGGAAGGAACTGCAGGAGGGCCACGAGGCCGGCCGCGATGACGATGCCCAGGTTGACGGCGCTCTGGAGGACCGCCGACAGCACCGGCCGCATGCGGGTCGGCCATGTCTCCACGAGGAGCGAGGCCCCGACGGCCCACTCGCCGCCGATCCCGAGGGCGGCGAGGAACCGGAAGGCCATGAGCTGCCACCACGTCTGGGAGACCGCGCAGAGGCCCGTGCAGAGCGCATAGGTGAGGATCGTAAGCGAGAGGGCCCTGCTGCGCCCGATGCGGTCGCCCAGCCTGCCGAAGAACGCCCCGCCGAGCGCCCAGCCGACGAGGAAGGCCGCCTGGATGCAGGCGCTCTTCTGCTTGACCGCCGGGTCGGCGCTGCCGACCGCGCCCAGCAGGTGGATGACGAACGGAGTCGCCACCAGCGTGAAGAGGTGGATCTCGAGGCCGTCAAAGAGCCACCCGGACCAGGCTGCGGCCCCCGACTTCCATTGCTGGGGGGTGATGCCGGCTGGCCTGCTCGGGGCGGCGCTCACGCCGTGCCTGCCGTCACTTCTTCGCCTGGAGGTCGGCCACCGCGGCCTGCGCCGCCGCCAGCCGCGCCACGGGCACGCGGAAAGGGCTGCAGGACACGTACGAGAGGCCGATCCGGTGGCAGAACTTCACGGACTCGGGGTCGCCGCCGTGCTCGCCGCAGATGCCGAGCTTGATGCCCGGCCGCGTCCTCGAGCCCTTCTCGATCGCGGTCTTCATCAGCTGGCCCACGCCGGTCTGGTCGATCGAGGCGAAGGGGTTCTTCTTCATGATCTCGGCCTCCTGGTAGGCGCCGAGGAAGCTGCCGGAGTCGTCGCGCGACATGCCGAGGCAGGTCTGCGTGAGGTCGTTCGTGCCGAAGCTGAAGAACTCGGCGGTGTGCGCGATCTCGTCGGCGGTGAGCGCGCCGCGCGGGATCTCGATCATGGTGCCGACGGCGTAGCTGATCTTCACCTTCTTCTCGGCCTGGACCAGGGCGGCGACCTCGTGGACGATGGCGACCTGGAGATCGAGCTCCTTCTTGAAGCCGACGAGCGGGATCATGATCTCGGGCTTCGCCTTGAAGCCCTGCTTGGTGGCGTCGGCCGCGGCCTCGAGGACGGCGCGGGCCTGCATGGCGGTGATCTCGGGATACTTGATGCCGAGGCGGCAGCCGCGGAAGCCGAGCATGGGGTTGAACTCGTGGAGCTCGTGGACGCGGTGCTCGATCTTCTTCACGTCGATGCCGAGCTTGGCCGCGAGGGCGGCCTGCTGCTCCGCGGAGTTCGGGAGGAACTCGTGCAGCGGCGGATCGAGGAAACGGATCGTGGCCGGAAAGCCCTTCAGCGCCTTGAAGATGCCGAAGAAATCGCCGCGCTGGTAGGGGAGGAGCTTGGCGAGGGCCTTCTCGCGGTCGGCGAGGTTGTCGGCGAGGATCATCTCGCGCATCGCGTCGATGCGGTCGCCCTCGAAGAACATGTGCTCGGTGCGGGTGAGGCCGATGCCCACGGCGCCGAAGGCGATGGCGTTGCGCGCCTGCTCGGGGGTGTCGGCGTTGGTGCGGACCGACAGTTTCGTCGCGGCGGCGCACCACTTCATCAGCTGGACGTAGCTCTTGAACTTCTCCGTGGCCCGGGCGGCCGGGTCGTTGTGCAGCAGGCCGGAGATGATCTCGGACGGGGCGGTCTTGATCTGGCCGGCGTAGACCGCGCCGATCGTGCCGTCGATGGAGAGAAAGTCGCCCTCATGGTAGGTCGCGCCGGAGACGGTGACGGTCTTCTTGTCGTAGTCGATCTGGAGGGCGGCGGCGCCGCAGACGCAGACCTTGCCCATCTGACGGGCGACGAGCGCGGCGTGCGAGGACACCCCGCCGCGGGCGGTGAGGATGCCCTCGGCGGCGATCATGCCGCGGAGATCCTCGGGGGAGGTCTCGATGCGGACGAGGAGGACCTTTTCGCCCTTCTCGGCGGCGGCGACGGCGCGGTCGGCGTTGAAGTAGATCCGGCCGGTGGCGGCGCCGGGGCCGGCGGGGAGGCCGGAGGCGATGACCGCGGCCTTCTTCACCTCCGCGAGGTCGAAGATCGGGGCGAGGAGCTGCTCGAGCTGGTCGGCCGGGTTGCGCAGCACGGCGGTCCGCCAGTCGATGAGCTTCTGTTTCACCATGTCGATGGAGAACTTGAGCGCGGCGGCGGCGGTGCGCTTGCCGTTGCGCGTCTGGAGCATGAACAGCTTGCCCTCCTGGATCGTGAACTCGATGTCCTGGACGTCCTTGAAGTGGCGCTCGAGGATCGCGCGCACCTTCAGGAGCTCCGCGTAGGACTTCGGCATCTGGTCCTTCAGCTTGAGGACGGGCTCCGGTGTGCGCACGCCGGCGACGACGTCCTCGCCCTGGGCGTTGATGAGGAATTCCCCGTAGAACTCATTCGTTCCGTTGGCCGGGTTGCGCGTGAACGCGACGCCCGATCCGGATGTCTCGCCCGTGTTGCCGTAGACCATGGCCTGGACGTTGACGGCGGTGCCCCACTCGGTGGGGATGCCGTACTTGCGGCGGTAGACGATGGCCCGGTCGTTCATCCAGGAGCCGAAGACGGCGCCCGAGGCGCCGCGCAGCTGGTCCCAGGGATCGTTCGGGAAGACGTGGCCCGTGCGCTCGAGGACGAGGGCCTTGAAGCGGGCGACAAGCTCCTTCTGGTCCGCGGCCGTGAGCTTCGAGTCCTCGATGTTGGAATGGTACCTCTCGTGCTTGAAGGTCTCGATGACCGTCTCGAACGGCTCGTGGTCCTCGCCCTCCTTCTTCTGCACGCCGAGCACCACGTCGCCGTACATCTGGATGAAGCGGCGGTAGCAGTCCCAGGCGAAGCGCTCATTCTTGGTCGCCGCGGCGAGGGAGACGACGGTCTGGTCGTTGAGCCCGAGGTTCAGGATCGTGTCCATCATTCCGGGCATCGAGTCGCGGGCGCCGGAGCGCACGGCGACGAGGAGCGGGAAGCCCGCGGAGTCCCCGAACTTGTAGCCCATGATGGACTCCATGTTCCGGACGCCGGCCTCCATCTGCGCCTGGAGCGAGGAGGGGTAGGTGCGCCGGTTGGCGTAGTAGTAGGTGCAGACCTCCGTCGTGATCGTGAAGCCGGGGGGCACCGGCAGGCCGATGCGCGTCATCTCCGCCAGGTTCGCGCCCTTGCCCCCGAGGAGGTTCTTCATGCCGCCGTTGCCGTCGGCCTTGCCGGATCCCCACGCGTACACGTACTTGGGGGCCTTCTTGGAGGCGGACTTCTTGGGGGAGACGCGGGCTGTCGCGCGGGTCTTCTTGGATTTTGATTTTGCGGCCATGTCGATGGGTCTGTGTTTGGAAAAGCGGGGTTATGCGCCGAGCGCAAAACGCTGATCTGAACGGCTGTCGCCGGGGCCTGTCAACCGTCCAGAGCACGCAGAAAAAAAGGTCGCATCCCCCGGCGGCCCATTCCCACACTTTGACCCGTGCTTCCCGACGCCGATCCCCGAATCAAGCTGCAGGTCTTTGAGGGGCCGCTTGACCTCCTGCTCTTCCTGATACGCAAGAACGAGATAGACATCTACGACATTCCGATCGAGTCGGTCACGAAGCAGTATGTCGCGGTCCTGCGCTCCATGCAGGAGCTCGACCTGGACGTGGCGGGGGAGTTTTTCGTCATGGCCGCCTCGCTCATGGAGATCAAGAGCCGGATGCTCCTGCCGAAGGGGCTCCAGGCGGTGGATCCCGACGCCGAGGGGGAGGACGCGATGGATCCCCGCTGGGAGCTCGTCCACCAGCTGATCCAGTACAAGAAGTTCAAGGATGCGGCCTCCCGGCTCGCCGAGATGGCGCGCCTCCAGCGCGACGTCATGGAGCGGCAGGTCTCCGGCCGGCTGGCGGACTCGCTCGACCGGCCGCTCAGGGCCGTGAACCGGATCGAGCTCTGGAACACCTTCAACCAGGTCCTGAGGAGGCTCGCCGAGAAGCTCATGGTGGGCGAGATCCACGACGAGACGGTGACGGTGGCCGACCAGATGGAATGGCTGATCGAGAGGATGCGCTCCGAGAGGAGCTTCGTCTTCTCCGGCCTCTTCGGGTCCGGCGTCACCCTGAGGCGCCTCGTGGCGACCTTCCTCGCGGTCCTGGAGCTCACGCGCCTGGGGAAGATCCGCCTGCGCCAGGACGACGCCTTCACCGACATCATTTGCGACGCCGCCGACGAAAACCCGCTTGAAACCGCGGCGGATGCGGCCACGGTGGAGCTGTGACCAAGAAGAAACCGAAACGCGGCCAGGGTGCCCTGCTCGGGCTGGGCCTCGACAACGACGACGGCCACAAGCGCATCACCACCGGCAAGCAGTTCGCGATCTACGGGGGCTCCGCCGAGACCCACGAGCGGATGACCGAGACGGTCGTGAAGACGTTCGAGGAGCTCAAGCACCGCGGAAAGCACCTGGACGAGGTGCGCCCCGTCGAGCTCGCCGACATCATCAAGAAGGCCTCGCCGCGGTAGCCTGCGATTTGCTTTTCCGAGCCATCCCTGATAGTTTTCCTCCAAGCCAAATGTCCGACAAGATCACACACCTCACGACCGACACCTTCAAGAGCGCCGTCTCCGCGTCGGCCGTTCCGCTGCTCGTTGACTTCTGGGCGCCTTGGTGCGGGCCCTGCAAGGCAATCGCGCCCGTCCTCGACGAGCTCGCGGGCGAGTTCGACGGCAAGATCGCGATCGCCAAGGTGAACATCGACGAGAACGAGGCGATCGCCGCCGAGTATGGCATCCGCGCCATCCCGACCATGCTCCTCTTCAAGGGGGGCCGCGTCGTCGAGCAGATCGTCGGCATGCTGCCGAAGGCGGCGCTGAAGGCCAAGCTCGCGGCGCAGTCCGCGCCGGCCGCGGCCCCCGCGGCCTAGAGAAGGACGCCCGCCGCGAACAGCGCGGCATAGAGGGCGGTCAATTTGCCGGTGTCGCCGAGGAGGGCCACGTGCTCCGCCGGCGTCGTGGCCGCAGCCAGCCTGCGGACATGCGACCATCCCAGGGGCGCGGCAAGGAGCGGCAGGAGGCACCAGGGGCCGTATCCCGTCGCCAGGAAGACGACGGGCACGGCCATGGCGAGCGCGAGGCAGACCGCGAACTGCCCCCTTGCAAACCCGCGGCCGAGGCGCACCACGAGCGTGCGCTTGCGCGCGCCGGCGTCCGTCTCGGCGTCCCTGTAGTTGTTCACGAGGAGGATGTTCGCCGCCAGGAGCCCGATGGCCGATCCGGCGAGGACGGAGTGCGCCGAGATCCTGCCGGCCTGGACGAAGTAGGTCACGCAGACCGCCACGAGGCCGAAGAAGATGAAGACGAACAGGTCGCCGAACCCGTGATAGCCGAGCGGCCACGGGCCGCCCGTGTACGCGATGCCGCACAGGATGCTGGCGACGCCGACCGCGAGCATCCAGGGGCCGCCCCAGTGGATGAGCCCGAGGCCCGCGAGGAACGCCGCGGCGAAGACCCCCGCCATGGCGCGGCGCATGACGGCGGGACGGACGAGCCCCGAGGCCACGGCGCGCCTGGGGCCCACGCGCGACGCCGTGTCGGCGCCCTTCACGAAGTCGAAGTAGTCGTTGGCGTAGTTTGTGCCAACCTGCACCAGCAGGGCGAAGGCGAGGCACAGGGCGGCCGCCCCGGGATCGAACCTGTGGTCGTGGCCGGCCAGGGCGGAGCCCACGACGACCGGCGCGACGGCCGCGGGCAGCGTCCGCGGGCGGGCCGCGGACGCCCAGATCCGCCACGTGGCGGCCCCGGGGGGATGAGGTGGGGGTGTCACCGTATCGAGAAGCCCGAGAACTGGGGCGACCGGGGGCTGGAGGTGCGGTCCACCTTTCTCACATAGCCGTCCATTTTCTCCTGCACCGCTGCGATGAAGGCCTCGACCTCGGCCCGGGTTCCCTCGGCCTCCAGGATGACCCTGCCGTCGGGGAGGTTGGCGACATAGCCCGAGACCTCGAACTCGCGGGCCACCTGGAGGGCGGCGTACCTGAAGCCGACGCCCTGGACGCGTCCGGTGAAATGGGCCGTTTCATGGTGGACCTCGGGCATTTCCGGCGAAGCCTACGGGCCACCGGTGGGCCCGTTCAACCCACAAACTCCCCGGCGCCGATATGACGGCTTTCCGGTCAGGATTTTATTTGCCTATGGGGGTATTCTGGGAAACCGTTCCCGCCAACAGATGAGCGATTTCGAATCTGACAACCTCTCGGAAAACGAGTGGGAGGAGAACGGGGATCTCGCGTGGAACGAGTTTGATTGGGAGGTCTACCTGCGCGAGCAGGAGGGCGCCATCCACCGCTACCTCGGGTTCTACGAGTCGCTGAAGGCCGGGCCCGACCGCATCGACGAGGTCGCGGACAAGATGGGATGGGACCGCGCCGACACCGAGGAGCCGGAGGAGCGGGAGACCCCCGAGAAGGTCATGTTCTCCGACGAGATCTACACCCTCCAGAAGAACCCCGTCTACATCGCGACGAAGGCGCTCTTCCTCAGCCTTCGCCGGTCCTGGGAATCCACCGCGTCCGAGGCGGGGAGGATCCCGCAGCCCCTCTCGATCGCCTTCCTCTCCTCGCTCCACAGCTGCGAGGAGCAGGCGATCATGGCGATCCACGCCCTGGACTTCGGCGACTACGCCATGGCGGTGTGCCTCTTCAAGAGGGCCCTTGCCGCCCTGAACGGGTGCTTCGCCCACATCGGCTCCGAGTCGGCCGAGCACATCGAGGCGGTCCGCGAGGGCCGGGACGAGATGCGCCAGAGGCTTTTCGACCTACGCGAGATCTGGCTTCGGGTGATCAGCGACTGCCGCGAGGATACCGAGCGCCAGACCGACGACGAGGGTTGACCGGGGCCCCAAGGGCCCGGTTTAGGCGCAATAGCGGGTGGCATCAGCAACACAGCCTTGCGCGCCCGTCGAGGGTAGGGCAGAGTGCATGTCTGAGCGCCCTCCAGGCCCTTCGAGGCCGCACGCCGTCCCGAGCACCTCAAAAGCGCCCCTGAACCATGCCAAGACCGGTCAACGCGCTTATTGTCGACGATGAGGCCCACGTTCGCGTGCTGCTCTGCGCGCTGCTGAAGCAGCTGGGCGTGCGGACGACGTGGGAGGCCGCCGACGGGACCGCAGGGATGGCGCAGGTGGGCCTTCACAACCCGGAAGTCGTGCTCCTGGACATCAACCTGCCCGAGATCAACGGCCTGGAGGTGCTGGCCAAGCTCAAGGCGGAATACCCGAAGCTGCCGGTCATCGTCGTCTCCGCGCAGACGACCGTGAGGACGCTCAACAAGGCCCGCGAGCTGGGCGCGGACGGCTACGTGGTCAAGTATGCCGCGAAGTCGGAGGTCCTGCAGACGCTGTCGGATGCTCTGGACAAAATCGGCGGGGTGGCGCCCAAGCTGGAGATCGAGGAGGGCGACAAGCCCAAGGCCCCTGCCTGAGGGCGCCGTTCAAATACGGCCTTGCCCTTGCGCGGCTTGGAACGTTGGATCGGCGCTCCTAGAACGGAGAGGTGCCTGAGTGGCCGAAAGGGACGGTTTGCTAAACCGTTGTACGGGTAAAACCGTACCGGGGGTTCGAATCCCCCTCTCTCCGCCATTTTTAAGGGGTCTAGGAAAAATCTAGCCTTGGCCGGGCAGCTTCATCTTCCACATGGCTTCGGCCTTCCTGCCGATCAGCCAGAAGCTGACGCCGAGAATCGCAAAGAAAATGGCTTTGTGAATGCCCTCCCAAAAGTACTCAAAGAACTTCGTGTAAAGCCCGATGAAGAAAAACGTCAGCCCGAAGCCGCGAAGAACGCCGTCGTCCTTGAACAAGGCGCGAACCAGGCAACCAACGGCCACAGCTGCGAAGGCCAGCGACCACCATATAATATCCCAATGGGGATCGTTTGCACGGTAATGCCAGTCGGTCCCCCAGAGGGAGAGGATCCACAGGGAAACAAAGGTGAGTAAAAGTCCAAAGACTCGGGTGACACCCCACAGGAGATCCACCCGCTTCTTAAGGGATGTCAGCGCCGGATTGACCGCGAGCTTGGCTACCTCCGCGCCGCCAAACAGAACCACGCCTAGAACAACTGTTCTGAGGGGCTGATCCATCCCGAGGCAGTAGCACCCCCACCCATAGTCCGCATCGGTCCCCAATGCGCTGGAAAGCGTCAGGATCCCGTACGCCCAGATCAGTTTAGACTCCAGGACGAACCCGAGAACCAAGTAGAGGAGCGAAGAGGCTCCCAACACGAACACGGCATCCACGACATCGATCGACTTACAAAACAGGTAGATGGCACTGGCAAAGCCCAACGCCGCAACGGTGAACACGGCCTCGTTCGAGTACACTTTACCGGGATCGTTCGCCCGCTGCTTCAGGCCAAGATGAAGCAGAAAGGCCGCCGCGGCCGCCACGATGATGCTACGCCCGATCACGGGCATCTTCATGAACTGCTTTATAAAATCCCAAAACCTTGTCAGGAGTGAGATCACGTACTCGTCCGCGAATGTTGCTGCCACTGCGATCACAATGCAGCACAACGCTGCTACGAACGAATATCTGGCCAATCGTCTCCAATCAAAAGCTATCGGTTCGATATTCGACCGCATCAGGGCCGCCACCTCAGGGGAGATCTTCTTGTGGACCTCCAATGAGCCGACAACGTCGAAGACGATTTTGGCTTTCTTCTTTGGAAGTCTCATAGAACTGATTTAGGGAACGCTACCTTGCCCCTTCGTCACAGTCAGGAAAGTTTTCAAGATGCGGAGAGTGGTCTTAGGTGTTACCGCTGGTTTCTCAGAAAGGATCTGACCTCATTATGAGTCCCGCATAGGTGAAAGACGAGGGCGTCTTTCTCGCGCTGAAAAACCAGCCTCAAATCAAGCCCGCAGCGGCATTCCATGAAAGGCCTTATTCGCCTGAGTCCAATACCTGCATGAAGGTGAGGATGGCCATATGCCATGCCTGCCGCCTGCATCGCCAACATCACTTCTTTGCGGCGGGTTGGCGGAACACCGTTGAGGAAACGCGGCGTAGCCAACAGTTTCACGGGGCGAGATCAGCCTCCGATGTGATCTCTCGCAACTTTCCGGCACGCCGAGCCCGCACAGTTTCTGATTTCATTGCTTCTCCAGCCTTTGCAGATTCATCAGAGGTCAAACCATACTCGTTCACAAAGTAGGCCGCGTCTGGCTCCATGACCGCAAACGGAATGCCGCGTCGATTTACAAGCTGCGTCAATGCCATGGAGACGTACGATCCTGCGTCCAGCCCAATGCTCTTAAGCACAGAGTCGCTTTTTCTCTTCAGGTTGCGATCGATTCGCGTACGAATTTGAATGGTGGCCATGCCTCAAGAGTGTTCAAATAGGCTCACATGGTCAAGTATCGATGATCTCTAATTGCCATCGGCTCAGGTAGCCTTCATTTCTCGCGTCCAAATTCCGACGTTTCCCCTCGGGCTAGGCCCTAGCAATAACGAGCATTTTTGAAGCGCTTAGCCCGGGAAAAAAGCACGTGGCAGCATTCGAATCCCCCTCTCTCCGCCATTCTAATATTTCACCGACTGCAACACTCCTGCAACGCTTAGCGCCCATTTAAGGCTAGGCGACGCTTTTCCTCAGGATGTTTGTAATTACAAGGGGTAGCGTAGGTTTTTTGAGGGTCGAGCTCCCCTTCCACCAATGTGTGAAACCTGTGCTCCTGAGGACGCACACCGGTTACGGCGCAGTGCCCAATGTTCCACCGACCGTTGGGCGAGGATCACCAAGCTGCACCAATCACGGAATAATGGAGTGCCCAGGCTCCACATCTGTTGTGCCGATTGGGACACTGACTCGACCTCCTCCTCCACACGGTATCGCACTCCGCAGGTGACCTCGGTCGGCAGCGGCGCGAGGAGGATGAAGCGGCCAGAGGGCGCTGGGCCGCCTCGCCCGCGAGGCGGAAACCGTAGGGCCTCCGTGCAGTCCATTTCGGCCTTATCGTATATTCCCATGTGCAAATACGATGCCCCCCGGAGCACGTAGTTGTGAGCACCCTTGGGATTGGCCGCAATTGCTCTGTCGAGTGTGGCGATGGCATCGGTAAAGTCACCCGCCCTGATGAATCCCTCTGCCTTCTCGCCAAGGGCAGTCGCGTCGTCGTCGTCCACTTGAGCATCATCGGCGGTCCGCCGCACCGGATCTGGGGCACTCGCTTCCAGGCTCGAAAGGGCGATGAGTACGAGGGCGATGGATAATGGCAGCGCAAACCGTGCCGCGAGAGGCAACAAGCCCCTTCCCCTCTCGCGCATCCGTTCCATTATCCCTGCCATTCACGGTGACCTTCGCCGCAAATGCGATGTCCAAGCAAGTCAGAATGCTTTGCGCACGACTCGCCTTAAGCGGGAGCACATACCCAAAATCCGCTCGCCCAATCGGGAATCATTGTCAGAGATCGCTTCGTGGATCTCCGGGACAAGCCCGTTTCGCTCAGGAAAGGGATTGTCTCCCATTTTGCCCGATGCTGCGTCGCCTCGCTTCTCGCCGCCACGGCTTCGACAGCCTGCAGGGCGGATTTGGTCGGTGACCCGACGCTCCGCGTCGGCTCAAGCGGCCGCTACTTTGTGGATGGAAATGGGAGGCCGTTTTTCTGGCAGGGCGACACCGAGTGGGAGCTGTTCCATCTCTTTTCTGCTCCCGACGCGGAGACCCTCCTGGCGAAGCGCCGCGACCAGGGATTCAACGTGGTCCAGGTCATGGTCACCGGCGTGTACCCCGAGTGGGATTCCATGAAGGGCATGAAGCCGTGGAGGGAAACGCAGGCCTGGCTGGACAACAATCCGCTGACGCCCAACGAGGAGTATTTCATGCGGGTCGACGCGATCGTGGACATGGCGGCAAGATCCGGGATCGTCCTTGTGGTCGGCGTGTACCACGCTGCGGACCAGGACAAGGGCCGGATCACGCTCCAGAATGCGAAGCCCTGGGCCGAATGGCTGGCGACGCGGTACCGGCATGCCGGGAATGTTGTTTGGAGCATGTACCCGCACGCGGTCGCCGATTCGGAGCCGGTCATCCGCGCGACGGTGGAGGGTCTCCTGGAGGGCGGTGGAGAGGGCCACATCATCACCATGCACCCGGACCCTTCCCCGAAGTCGTCCAGTTTCATGCATGCCGAGCGGTGGCTGTCGTTCAACACGCTTCAGACCTGGAGCACAGGCCTCGCGAACCGCGACATGGTGGCGGCGGACTATGCAAGGATGCCGGCGAAGCCCGTCGTCGATGGGGAGGCCCGCTACGAGGGGGAGGACGGCACAACCCCGCTCGAATGCCGCAGGGCGGGGTACTGGGCGTGCCTCGCCGGGGGGTTCTACTCGTACGGGCACAGGGACAACTGGATGTCGCCGCCGACCTGGCGGCAGTGGTGGGACACCCCCGGTGCCTCGCAGATTCGGGTGATGGGCGGCGTGTTCAGGTCCCTCGACTGGTGGAAGCTGGTGCCGGACCAAGCCCTCATCGTAAATGCTGCAAAGGGGGATGTCGCCGCCCGCTCGGCGGATGGGGACTGGATCCTGGCGTACCTGACCGGCGACACGCCGGTCACCATTGGGATACACGGGATCACCGGTTCCAAATCGGCCGAAGGCTGGTGGATCGATCCCCTGACCGGCGCCAGGACGCCGATCGGGCGTTTCCCCGCCTCCGGTAAACGCACCTTTGCGCCCCCGTCCGGGTGCCAGGACGCCGTTCTCCTCATCAAGAAGTCAGACTGACAAGGATACCCTCATGAAATCCTCCTCGCGCAGAACGTTCTTCCAGCAGGCTGCGGCCGGCCTCGGCATGCTCTCCCTGGCACCGTCCGGCCTGGGCGCGGGGGACGGGGGCGGCTCCAAGATGCTGAAGGTGGCCTGCGTGGGCGGGCACCCGGGAGACCCGGAGGCGGGCTCGGGAGGCACGCTGGCCCGGTTCGCCGCCGCGGGGCACTCGGTCACGAACATCTACTTCACCCGCGGCGAGGCGGGCGTTCCCGGCAAGACGCATGACGAGGCCGCGGCGATCCGAACCGCCGAGGCAATCGCGGCATGTGCGATACTGGGTGCCAAGCCCGTCTTCGCTGGGCAGATGGACGGGGCCTCCGTCGTAAGCAACGAGTGGGTGGAGAGGATGGGGCAGCTGATCGCGGAGGAGAAACCCGACATCGTCTTCACCCACTGGCCCATCGATTCACACAAGGATCACCAGTGCGCGGGCCTGCTCACCATCCAGGCTTGGATGCGGGCGAAGGCGAGCTTCGAGCTCTATTTCTTCGAGGTCGGCTCAGGGGTCGAGACGATGACGTTTCATCCGACCGACTACGTCGATATCACCGCCGTCCAGGAGCTGAAGCGAAGAGCCGTGAACTGCCACGCGAGCCAGAACCCCCCGAAGATCTACGAACCGGGAGTCCCGGGGAACCAGGCGATCATGGAGGAGTACCGCGGCATGCAGATGGGGGTGAAGGCGGCGGAGGCCTTCGTGAAGTTGGTGGGCCTCAAGAAGGGAAACACGATCGCCGGCCTGTGATTCAGAGTAACGCCCGGAACTGTTGCGGCGTGAGGCCTGCATCCTTCGCGATTGCACCCATCGTGATGGCATTGATGGGCGAATGCCTTGGTATCGTCAGGCGGACGCTCCCGTTGCTCATGATCACGTGACCGCTCTGGCGCGCGATGCGGAAGCCGACCTTACGAAACACCCGCACCGCGTCGCCCTGGCCGATTCCCGGAATCCGGGGCATAGGCTAGATGAGCACGTCTGCCTGCTCGACCCGTTTTAGGCCCGTCTCTTCCTTTTCGACCTCAAGCCAGAGGCGTATCGCCTCTCTTATGTTCTTCAGCGCCTCCGTGCGGCTCTTTCCCTGCGAATGGCAGCCCGCGAGGTCCGGACAACTCACGGCCCAACCCTCGGCAGATTCAAACAGGTTGATTTTGAACTGCAGGCGGCTTGACCGAACATAAGGGGAGGGAGACGCCTCGGCCAAAAATGCGCCAGGCGCTCGCTGGGCAACCGGATCCGGCACGACATACTCGCTCAGCTGCACGAAACGGCCGCCGCGCCGGATGACCACCGGGACCCCGTTCTTCAGAACGCTGTCGAGTAACCGACCCAGCTTGGGCTTTGCCGTGGAAACCGTGAAATAGGTCATGGACCGATATTCGGTCCAAAAAGAGACCATGTCAACGCTGCGCGGAACCCCGCGCGAATTGCCTCAGTTGCTCGCGACGAGCGCGGGGGCCGGCGCCTTGACCTCCGTGAAGAGCACCATCCTGGAGAGCTGCGCCGGCTTGTCCCCCTCGGGAAGAACCCGCGCCTCGACCCCGTCG
This sequence comes from uncultured Opitutaceae bacterium, assembly GCA_964509885.1. Taxonomy (GTDB): domain Bacteria; phylum Verrucomicrobiota; class Verrucomicrobiia; order Opitutales; family Opitutaceae; genus Palsa-1447. Next base: position 40,440 of record CAZDZL010000015.1, read on the forward strand.
ATCTCCGCGTAGCCGATGGTCATCATGTTGACGCGGTGGCCCGTGGAGGCGCGATCGGGAAGGTTGAACTCGCGGCCCTGGTTCAGCCAGAGGCGGCGCTCGGTGAGGCCGCTGAACCAGCGGTCCGGGCCCAGGCCCTTGGGATCCTCGGCCTCGACCAGGTCGGTCGGCACCCAGCCGTAGCCCGGGAGGAAGTACTCGGCCCAGCAGCGGTAGCCGGGATCGACGTTCTTGCCGGCATTGGCCTCGCGAAGCCTGTAGCCCATCTGGAGCCGGGCCGGGATGCCCCGCGAGCGCGCCAGGGCGATGAAGAGCGAGTGAATGTCGGTGCAGGTCCCGCCGCCGTGGGCGAGGCACGTCTCGGCGTCGCCCGCGCTGTACTTCGACTTGGACGGGTCCCTCGAGTAGTGGATGGTGCTGCCGGCGACGAGGGTCAGGAGGGCCTTGGCCTCCACGGCGGGATTGGTCTCGGCGCCGCAGGCCTTGGCTGCCATGGCCGAGATGGCGGGCGTGACCTGCATGTGCGGGGCGTCCTGCACCAGCTCGTCGGCAAACACCTGCCTGACGGTGTCCGTTATCTGGCCGACCTTGGCGGGATCAACGGCGACGGACACGGAACGGCGCCGGAGCGTGAAGTCGAGCTTCGCCGACAGGGTGGGCGAGGAGGGCGTCGAGACCTCGGTGAACAGGAACCGGTTCCCGTGGTCGGCCTCGCGCACGATGCTCCATTTTCCGGGAATCGTGGCGGCCAGGTCCAGGACCTCCTGGTCCGTGTTGTCGCCCGGGACTGATATCCACCATTTCACCGTGTGGGTGCCGTCCGGGATGCCGGAGAGCGTGACCGTCTGTTCCACTTGGTAGGTCGCGGTTCCCGGATCCAAGGCCGTCTGGGCGGGCATGGCCGTTGCGTATCCGGTGGCGAGCATGGCGAGGAGGAGACGGGTGGTATTCATGGGGGTAAGAGGAGGTCGGGACACCGACGTGTGCCGGGATTCCCGAGGCTCCTCCACCGCCGCCCGCAGCCGCAATGGCGGTGGGACCAAGGCGCTGAATTATTTGGTCACTCGCGCGAAATCCGTGGCGGATGGCACCGAACCGTCCCGACGCCAACGGAGCGGCAGCGGCGACGCGGGGCCGACTCGCAAGCCATCACTTGGCGTGCACGCCCAGGTAATTGCCGTAGCCGACGGTCAGCGTGGAAAAGACGAGGGTCGCGATGCCGAATCCGATCAGAAGGTGCGTCCGCCGGCTCGCGCCCTTCCATTCGTGAAGGATCCAGCCCCACATGGTGCTGAAGATGATGATGCTGGCCATGTGCAGCGTCCACGAGGAGAAGCGGAAGCGCCCCATCTGAGTCTCACCCATGGTGTAGAAGAAGAACTGCAGGTACCACGTCGTGCCCGCGACCGCGCAGAAAAAGAGGTTGCTTGCCACGGGTATGCGCGTGTCCGCGGGGGCGGTATCCCCGGCTGGGGGCCGAAGGCTGCGGCTCGCGTACTGGTAGCCCGTCCTGTTGCGCAGGTTGAGCGCGACGCACCAGATCAGGTTCGTCGTGAATCCCCCGAGGAGGACGACGACCAGCTTGGGCAGCCCGGTCCAGATCGTTCCCGTACCGGCCGCCGCCGACAAGTCGGATATCGGGGCACCCGCGTCGAGCCCGTAGGCGAAGCACGAGCTCATGACCCCGGAGAAGACGGCCACGAGCATGCCCTTCCTGAAGCTGAACTCCTTGATCGCGGCCTTCTTTGTCTCGTCGGACATCTCGCGCTCCTTCGAGAATCCGGCAAGGGCCGCGACCGAGATGCCGATGAGGCAGATCGCGACGCCGACCAGAGTGACCTTGCCGGAACCGGTGGCGGCGATCGCCGCCAGCTGCCCCTTGAAGATCGGCGGCACGAGGGTCCCGAACGCCGCGCAGAAGCCCAGCGCGACGCCCATGCCGAGGGACATCCCGAGGTAGCGCATCGTGAGGCCGAAGGTCAGCCCGCCGATGCCCCAGAGAGCGCCGAACATCCAGGCGTAGAAGAGCGTGCGCGCCGGCGTGCGGCCGAGGACGCCGACCAGGTCGTTCGTCATGAGGAGCCCGAGCGCCCAGGGGGCGATGATCCAGCTGAAGAAGCCGCCCACGAGCCAGTAGGTCTCCCAGGCCCAGTTGCGGACGCGCCGGTAGGGGACGTAGAAGCTCCCGGAGGCCAGGCCGCCGAGCCAGTGGAAGCAGACGCCGAGGAACGGATTGGGGTTCATGAGGGGTCTTGGGGTTGGGGCCTCGCGAAGGCCTGTCAGTCGCGCCGCCTTCGCCAGTGGTCGGGCGACTGCCCGTACTGCTTCTTGAAGGCCGCCGAGAGATGGAACGGGGAGGCGAACCCGAGGCGCTCCGATATCGACTGGAGGCTTTCCGAGGAGCTGCCAATCAGGCGCCGCGCCTTCTCCATGCGCAGGCGGCGCACGTACTGGTACGGGGCCAGCCCGGTGTGCCGCTTGAACTCGCGTCGGAAGTAGGAGTAGGCCACGCCGAGCTCCCGGGCGAGGCCGGGAATCGAGGGCGGGCTGTCGACGGCGTCCATGAGCAGCCGCTCGGCCCTGGCGACAAAGCTCGTGATGGGGCGCGAGGGCGCAAGGAGCCGGGGCGCCTCGACGACGAGCGAGAGGATCTGCAGGCCCAGGGCGGCCGCCTCGGCGTCAAAGCCCGCCGCTGAAACCGACATGCGGGAGCGGACCTCGTCCATGAGAGCCTCGAGCCTCGCGGCGCGCTCGATCTTGACCACGCAGTGTGCGGCCCCCAGCACGCCCTTCTTGTATAAGGCATCGGGCGTCGCCCCCTGGAGCTCGATCCAGTGCTCCGTCCAGCCCGTCCCGGGATCGGGCGCGTAGCGGTGCCACACGCCGGGAAGGACGATGAGCGCGGTGCCGGCCTCAATGGGGACGAGGCCCGTCGCGCGCGACTCGAAGCGTCCGCGGCCCTCCGCGATGAAGACGATCTGGCACGCGCCGAGCACGCGGCCGGTGTCCCAGCTGAAATGGTGGTCGGCGGGGTGCCCGGGGGGCGGGTAGGGCGAACCCGCCGGGCAGGTCTGGTGGCCGCAGCCCGTCACGGCGATTCCCCAGGCTTCCGACTCGGGAGGATTTACAAGATAATGGCGGGAGTCGCGGGGGGGACGCATGCAGGGTCAATTTATGAATGCAAAAGGTCAGCGCCGGCATTCCAAGTCAAGTTTCAATGGGGTATGATCGCCATTCTCCTCCGGGTCAGACACGTGATTCGAGTGTCAGAAACTGCATTGAGCTTCACCCCAACCTCCACCAGCCTGCCCGTGTGAGCACCCCCGCCTACACTTCAGCCCTCGAGGCCTATGCCGCCTGCGGCGTCGATGCCGAGGCCGCCTTGGCAACGCTGGCCGCGACCCCGGTCTCGCTGCACTGCTGGCAGGGCGACGACGTCGGCGGCTTCGAGAGGCCCGGGGCGACGCTCGGCGGCGGCGGGATCCAGGTCACGGGCCGCCACCCGGGCAAGGCGAGGACGGTGGACGAGCTGCGCGCGGACCTCGACATGGCTCTGCGCCTGATCCCGGGCCGCCACCGCGTCAACCTGCACGCGATCTACGGGGAGTTCGGGGGACGAACCGTTGCGCGCAACGAGATCGGGCCGGTGCACTTCTCCGGCTGGATCGAGTGGGCCCGGGCCCGGGGCCTCGGGCTCGATTTCAACCCGACCTTCTTCTCGCACCCCCTCGCCGACGACGGCTACACGCTCTCGCACCGCGACCCCTCGGTCAGGATGTTCTGGATCGAGCACGCCATCGCGTGCCGCCGCATAGCGGCGGCGATGGGGCGCGCGCTCGGGAAGGCGGCCGTCACCAACCTCTGGATCCCGGACGGCTGCAAGGACACGCCGGTCGACCGCAAGGGGCCCCGCGAGCGCCTCGAGGAGTCCCTCGACGCCGCATTCAGCGAGGCTATAGACCCCGAGTGCCAGGTCGACGCCGTGGAAAGCAAGCTCTTCGGCATCGGCTCGGAGAGCTACGTCGTCGGCTCGCACGAATTCTACCTGGGGTACGCGGTCAAGCGCCAGATGCTCCTCTGCCTCGACATGGGCCATTTCCACCCGACCGAGTCCGTCGCCGACAAGGTGAGCTCGCTCCTTCAGTTCGTGCCGGGACTTCTCCTGCACGTGAGCCGCGGGGTCCGCTGGGACAGCGACCACGTGGTGCTGTTCGACGATCCCACGCGGGCGGTCATGGAGGAGGTCGTGCGCGGGGGGTTCCTCGGGCGCACCCACGTCGGGCTCGATTTCTTTGACGGGAGCATCAACCGGGTGGCGGCGTGGGCCATCGGGGCGCGCAACACGCAGAAGTGCCTGCTCGCGGCGCTGCTCGAGCCCGTGGGGGAGCTGAGGCGCCTCGAGAACGAAGGTGACCTGGCCGCCCGGCTCGCCCTGATGGAGGAATCCAGGACGCTCCCGCTCGGGGCGGTGTGGGAGGAGTTCTGCCGCAGGAACAGCACCCCTGCCGACCGCGCGTGGCTCGCCGAGGTGCGCCGGTACCAAAGGGACGTCCTCGCGGCCCGGGGCTGACACTCCATGAAGACCTCCTTCAAGCACGTGAACGACCTCTGGGACGACGCCAAGGCGGCGTCGCTGGACCCGGTCGAGCGCCTCGTCTACCGCTCCAACCTGCTGGGAAGCGACCAGCGGATCACCAACACCGGCGGGGGCAACACGTCCTCCAAGCTCCCCGGAAGGGATCCCCTCACCGGCTCGGCGGTCGACGTGCTCTGGGTCAAGGGATCGGGAGGGGACCTGCGCACCAGCACGAGGGCCAACTTCTCCTCGCTCTACCAGGACCGGCTTACGGGGCTGAGGGAGGCCTACCTGGCCCGCGCGGACCGGGGCCTCAAGTCGGCGGCCGAGGACGACATGGTGGCGATGTACGCCCACGCGACGTACAACTTGAACCCCCGCGCGCCGTCGATCGACACCCCGCTGCATTCCTTCCTGCCGGGAAGGCACGTCGACCACATGCACCCGAACGCCGTCATCGCGGTCGCCGCGTCGGCGGGCTGCGAGCGCCTGACCCGCGAGATCTTCGGGGGCCGGATGGCCTACGTGCCGTGGATGCGGCCGGGATTCGAGCTGGGGCTCGCGATGCAGGCCATCGTGGAGGCCGACCCCAAGGTCGGGGCGATCATGATGGGCCAGCACGGCTTCATTTCCTGGGCCGAGGACGACAGGCAGTGCTACGCCGCGACGCTGGGCTTCATCGAGGAGGCCGCCGCCTACATCGAGTCGAAGTATGCGGCGAAGGGCGGGGACGCCGCCGCCTTCGGGGGCGCGAGGCACGCGCCGATGGAGACGTCGGCCGCTCGCACGGTGCTCTGCTCGATCCTTCCCTGGCTGCGCGGGCGGGTGTCGGCCGAGAAGAACCTGGTCGCGACCGTGCAGGCGGGCCCGGGCATCCTGCGGTTTGTGAACTCCAGGGACGCCGCGCGGCTGGCGGAGCTCGGCACCTCGTGCCCCGACCACTTCCTGAGGACAAAGATCAAGCCGCTCTACGTCGACTGGGACCCCAAGTCCGGGGACGCCGGCAAGCTCCGGGCGAAGCTGGCCGAGGGCCTCGAGCGCTACCGGGCGGACTATGCGGCCTACTACGCGAGGTGCAGGCGCCCGAGCTCGCCCGCGATGCGCGACCCGAACCCGACGGTCGTCCTCATCCCCGGGATCGGCATGGTCGCCTGGGGCAAGGACAAGTCGGAGTCGCGCGTGACGGCGGAGTTCTACACGGCCGCCGTCGAGGTGATGCGCGGGGCCGAGGCGATCGACCGGTACAGCGCGCTGCCCCTCCAGGAGGCCTTTGACATCGAGTACTGGCTCCTCGAGGAGGCCAAGCTCAGGCGCATGCCGCCGGAGAGGGAGCTCGCGAGGCAGGTGGTGGTCGTCGTGGGCGCGGGCTCCGGCATCGGCCGGGAGACGGCGCTTCGGCTGGCTGGGGAGGGCGCCCATGTCGCGGCCGCCGACCTGAGCGAAAGCGCGGCGCAGGCGACCGCCGCCGAGATCACGAAGAAGCACGGCAGCGGCATCGGCGTCGCCGGCGAGGGCCTGTCCGCGTGCGGCCCCGCCGTGGGCCTCGGCGTCGACGTGACCGACCGAGCCAGCATCCGGCGGATGCTCGACAACGTCGCCTACGCCTACGGCGGGTTCGACTCGATATGCGTCACGGCCGGCGTCTTCGTGCCGAGCGACACGACGGGGCACATCCCCGACGACAAGTGGGCGCTCAACTTCGGTGTCAACGTGACGGGGAGCTACCTCGTGGCCGACGAGGCCGCGAAGACGTGGAGGGAGCAGGGACTTCCGGGCAGCCTCGTCCTCACCACCTCCGCGAACGCCGTCGTCGCCAAGAGGGGATCGCTCGCCTATGACGCGTCGAAGGCGGCGGCCAACCACCTCGTGCGCGAGCTCGCCATCGAGCTCGCCCCGCTGGTGCGCGTGAACGGCGTCGCCCCGGCCACGGTGGTGCAGGGCAGCGCGATGTTCCCCCGGGAGAGGGTGATCGGGTCGATGGCAAAGTACGGCCTGCCGTATGCAGACGGCGAGCCGACCGAGGCGCTGGTCGCGAAGCTCGCCCAGTTCTACGCCGACCGGACGCTCACCAAGTCGCCCATCACGACGGCCGACCAGGCCGAGGCGTACTTCCTCCTCGTGAGCCGGCGCCTGAGCAAGACCACGGGCCAGGTCCTCGCCGTCGACGGCGGCCTTCCCGAGGCCTTCCTTCGGTAGATGAAAACGGTGCACTGCGCGGCGGTGGACCTTGGAGCGACCAGCGGTCGCGTCATCGTGGGAGGGTGGGGCCGGAGGGGCCTGGCGCTGACCGAGGTGCACAGGTTCCCGAACCAGTTCCGCTCGCTCGCGGGGCGCGAGTACTGGGACCTGCCCTACCTCTGGTCCGAGGTGAGGGCGGGCCTCGCCAAGGCGAAGCGGCGGTTTCCGCGGCTGGCTTCGGTCGGCGTGGACGGCTGGGCGGTCGACCACGTCCTCGTCGACGCCCGCGGCCGCCCCGCGTTCCCGGTGCACGCCTACCGCGACACGCGCACCCTCGCCGCCTCGGAGCGCCTCGGCCTCCGGGGAATCGATAAGGTCTACGCCCTGACCGGGATCCCGAACTACCCCTACAACACGAGCCTCCAGCTGCAGGAGACGCTCGCCGCCTTCCCGGGGATGCGGGGGGTGGCGGAGCGCTGCCTCTTCGTCCCCGACTACTTCAACTTCCTCCTCTGCGGCCGGATGGTCAACGAGCTGTCTATCGCCAGCCATTCCCAGCTGCTCGACGTGAACGGAGCCGATTGGTCGCCTGCGGCGCTGCGGCATTTCGGGATCCCCTCGGGCTGGCTCGGCAAGCCGGCTCTCTCGCCGCGGCGCCTCGGCGGCGTCACGGGCATCGCCGAGCTGAAGGGTGTCGTGTCGGTCCTGGTCCCGGGCCACGACACGGCGTGCGCGTTCGCGGCCATGCCCGCGGCTCCCGACGGCTCCGACCTCTTCCTGAGCTCCGGCACCTGGTCGCTCCTCGGCATCGAGAGCGACGTCCCGCTCCTCGGCAGGGATGCCTTGATGGAGCGCATCTCGAACGAAAGGTCGGGCGACGGGAGGTACCGGCCGCTCAAGAGCTGCCTCGGACTCTGGCTTCTGGAGAAGGTCCTGGCGGGGTTCAGCACCCGGCCGGGCTCGGCCTCGGCCTGGAAGGCGCTCATCGCGGCGGCGGCCCGCGCCCGACCGCCCGAGGACCTGCTCGACCTCACCGACGCCGCGCTGTTCAACCCCCCGTCCATGCGCGCGGCCATCGACGCCCAGCTCAGGCGCCGGGGCGCGGTGCTCCCGCGCGACCTCGCGGGCTACGCGAGGCTCATCTGCGCCTCGCTCGGAAGAGGGCACGCCGACGCCGTGCACGCCCTCGAGCGTCTCTCGGGTAGGCAGTTCAGGCGCATCGTCATTGTCGGGGGGGGCTCGCAGAACCGGCTCCTCTGCCGGGCGACCGCGGACGCAGCCGGCCTGCCGGTGGCTTCGTATGCTCTCGAGGGGGCGGCGGTGGGCAACATCGCCTCCCAGCTCATCGCCCTGGGCGCGGTGCGCGACATCGCCGCCTTCCGCGCGGCCTATTCGCCGCAGCTGCGGAAGGAGGAGTATCTCCCCCGATAGCGACCGGCCGGTCCGGCCTGGGCCCGCCGCGGGCGGGGTGACCGGGCACTCTTTCCGGATCGGGAATCAGGATCTTGGCGCGGCGCCGAGCGTCTTCAGCCAGGTGGCGAACAGGGGCATCCACGAGTAGACCGCCCTGTCCTGGTCGCGGATGCCGTAGCCGTGGCCGCCCTGCGCATAGACGTGCAGCTCGGTCGGCGCTCCCGCCGCCGCGAGCTTCAGGTAGTACTCGACCATCGGCGTCGTCAGGTGGAATCCGTCGTCGAAGGCGCCGCACAGGAAGGCTGGCGGCGTCCGCGGCGTGGGGACGGGCAGCGGGCTGGGGAGCAGGGGATAGAAGAGCGCCTGGAAGTCGGGCCTGCAGTCGACCGCGTCGACCACGTCATGGGTTCCCTCGACGGGGCGGTCGAACTCGGCCGCTGCCAGCGCGGCGACCTCACCGCCCGCGGAGAAGCCCATGATGCCGATGCGGGCCGGGTCGACGTGCCATTCCTTGGCCCGGCTGCGCACGGTGCGGATCGCCCGCTGCGCATCCATGAGCGAGTGCACGCTGACCGAATAGGTCGACCCCGACGCCTTGGAGAGCCGGTACTCCAGCACGAAGACGGCGACGCCGTGCTCGGCGAACCACTTCCCGACGGCGTAGCCCTCGTGCTCCATCGCCAGGAAGTGGTGCCCTCCTCCGGGGCAGACGACGATCGCCGCGCCCGTGGCCTTGCCGGGCTCCGGCAGGAACGGAAGGATGGCGGGGGCGTTGATGTTTGTCATCGCGGCGTACCAAGTCGTGCCCGAGGCGGTGCTGTAGGATTCCCAGTACGACTTGAGGGCGGAGGTCTTCCCCTCGGAACCCGGCGCTCCCGCGGGCCAGAGCGGCAGGGCGGCGGGCAGCTCGGAGAAGGTGGGATCCGACTCAGGGGGCGAGTAGACCTCGGTCTCGGCCGGGGACGCCCACGCGCCGCAGAGGGCGAGCAGGATGAGCGCGAGCTTTCGTCGGTCGTTCATGGGATACTCGCGTGGACTATACCCTCCGCGTCCCCGCGTCAACGGACCTTGGACGAAGCCTCCGCGGCGGTAGGCCGATCTCGTGGTGGCGCCCGGGCCTCACGGAAAATCCAGGGTGACCAGGGAGACCGCCTGACGGGGCAGCGAGACGGACAGCGTGGCGCTCCCGCCCGCGACGTCCACGGTGCCCGGCGTCTCCGCCACGGTGGCCAGCTGGCCGGCCGCCTGCATCTCCCCGTATTGGGTCTCGTTGGGGGCGACCGGGGAGCCCTGGAGCTGCCAGCGCGTGTACGCGTTGCTGTGGGTCTCGTCGATCCGGTACTGGGTAATGCGCGCCGTTCCGTGCCCGGGAAGGTGGGCCAGCTGGAGCTCGACCCGCGCCGACGGGCCGGGCTCGTCGACGTCGTGGTAGTGCCAGAGGAGGACGCACAGCCTCTTCCCATCGAGGCTCGCGAGCCCCGCGACGTCCGGCGCGCCCCGCACGCCGTCCCGGACAATGGCGTCGAGGGGCACCTCGCCGGAGCTCGTCGTCTCGACTCGCCGTCCTCCCATGCGGCCGAGCATCCGGAAGACATTGAGCACAGGGAGGTCTATCCCGTTCGTCGCCAGGACGCGCTGGCCCGCGAAGTAGGGCTGGTCCTCGAACTCGAAGGCCCACGTGAGCGCGCCCTCGAGGTTGACCCCGAACCTGTCGGCGAGCGCGTACTCCCGCGCGAGGCACGCGGCCGTGTAGCTCGGGTACATCGTGCCCGCCCGGTAGCCGAGCTGCGGCCCCAGGCACGCGGCGCACCCGTCGGGGTCCGACTCCCCGATGACGATCGGCTTGCCCTTGAACTCGGGCACCGAGGCGATGGCCGAGAAGCCGCGGCTGATCTCGGAGAGCTGAGCGGAGATGCCGAGGCGCACGTGCCCGTCGACGAACGTGGGCGCCCCCTTTGCGTGGAACGAGAGGAAGTCGGTCGGGGTGCCGGTGAGCCCGGTCGCGTAGTTCCGGCCGCGGGCGCAGTGGGCCATGAAGTCCGCCATGAACTTCCCTCCGTAGCCGGCCACGTCGGCCCCGCCCACCCGCGCCGTCGGAAGGGCGCGGCGCACGGCGTCGATGGCAAAGTCGTGGAGCCTGTAGAATTCCTCGGGCGTCCCGTGCCAGTAGGGTGTGATGTTGGGCTCGTTCCAGACCTCCCAGAACCAGGTCTCGACCTCGGCGCGGCCGTACCGCCCCACGCAGTGCGCCACCCACTGGCGCACGAGCTCCGCCCATTTCGCATAGTCCCGTGGCGGGTACGACCATCCCGTCGCGATGACGTCGTACTTGAGGCCGGGGCGCCATTCGTGCTGGTAGGGCTCCGGCCTCGTGGAGAGCGCCTCGGGCATGAACCCGATCTCTGCGTAGGGCCGCACGCCGCGGGTGCGGTAGGTGTCGAAAATCCGGTCGAGGATGCCCCAGTCGTAGACCGGCCGTCCCTGAGCGTCCTCCGTGTAGGCGTTGGTGCTGCCCCACTTGAAGGATGCCGCGCCGTCGCCCGTGCAGAGGAGGTTGTGGGCCCGGAAGTAGACCTGCTGCGGGCGGAGCTCGCCGAGCTCCGACAGCAGCCTGCGCCCATCCGTCATCGTCGCATAGTTGGGCTCGTCGGCCCCGAAGAAGCGCCAGATGGGCTTCATCTCGCCGACGTCCCTCGCGGCGTCCACGCGGACCGTGACCGGGAAAGGGGCGCCCTTCTCGGCCGCGGAGATCCCGGGGGCGCCGATCCAGGCCAGCGCGCCGAGCAGGAACGCGGCGGGGCGGGGTGGGCCTTTCATGCCGGCCGACGCTACGAGGCGGCCAGGGCGAGGCCACGCTCCCGGCACTTGACCGTTAGGTGCATTTGGGGATCCTGAGGCCCTCACCCCGGACCCCATGCCCCGTCCCACGCTAAACGACATCGCACGGGTGCTGGGCTACTCGAAGAACACGATCTCGCTCGGCCTTCGCGGCAACCCGCAGATACCCGAGGTCACGCGGGCGCGCATCCGGGCGGCCGCGGACCGCCTGGGCTACCGGCCCAATGCGGTCGTCTCGCAGCTGATGGCTCAGCTCAGGTCCGCGCGCACAAGCCGGCTCCAGGCGAAGCTGGCGCTCGTCAACGCCAACATCGACCCGCAGGCGTTCAGGAAGCACCCGACGATCCCCATCTACGTCGAGGGATGCGAGAGCCGCGCGGAGAGCCTGGGCTACGACTTCGACCATTTCTGGCTGCACGACCCGGAGTTAACGGCGGAGCGGTGGCTGCGCATCCTGAACACGAGGGGGATCAAGGGCCTCGTGCTCGTCGGGCTCATGGACACGAACCACCTCGCCGAGGAGCTGGAGCCCGTGTGGAGGGCGCTTCCCTGCGTGGTCACGGGGGTGCGGACGCGGGAGCCGGCGCTGTCGTACTGCTGCGTCGACCACTACAACCTGGCGCTGATCGCCTTCGAGCGCGCTCTGGCGCTGGGCTACCGGCGCCCTGGCCTCGTCCTGGACGACGTCATCGACGCCCTTGTGGAGCGCCGGTTCTCGGCGGGCTACCTCACGGGCCAGCGCATGCTCCCCAGGAGCCAGCAGCTGCCGGTCTTCGGCCAGGTCACCGGTCCCGGCCGCGCCGAGGTGTTCCGCGCATGGCTGCGGCGCCACAAGCCGGATGTCGTCTTCACGCTCTACAACAGCGTCATCGGGTGGCTCAAGGCAGAGGGCCTTCGGATCCCCGACGACATCGGCGTGATCCAGCTCGAGTGGCGGGCGTCGCGCCCTGAGATCGCCGGGATGAACCAGCACAACCTTGTCACCGGGGAGGCGGCCGTCGACATGGTCGTCAGCCAGATCCACAACAACGAGCCCGGCGTCCAGGAGTTCCCGCGCGCGACGATGATCGGGGCGACCTGGGTGGACGGCGCCTCCGTGCGCGGCGCCGGGGCGTCGGTCAGAGCTCGAGGACGACGACGCTCAAGGGCGGAAGGGTGACGCTCAGGCGATCCCCTGAGAGCGTGGCGCCCGCGAAGGCGACAGGCTCCACGGCGTGCGGCGCGTCAAAGGTGTTGTGCGACGTCATGGAGGGCGCCGTGAGGATGCGCCCCGTCGGGGACCTGAGCTCGGCGCCCGTCACGGCGCAGGACACCGTTGCCGCGCCGTCCGGGCTCGTGTTGACGAGGGAAATGTGGATCCTCCCCGAGGCGTCGCGCGAGGCGGAGGCGCTCACCTGCGGGATCTTCACCGGGGAGCCCGCCAGGTCCGGGGTGTTCAGCTCGATGGGAAGCGAGGTCGCGTCCTGGTGGACGCGGAACATCTCGAACACGTGGTAGGTGGGGGTGAGGACGATCCTCTCGTGGTCCGTCAGGATCATCGCCTGAAGGACGTTGATCATCTGGGCGATGTTGGCCCCGGCGACGCGGTCGGCGTGCGCCTGGAAGATGTGGAGGTTCAGCCCGGCGATGATCGCGTCGCGCATGGAGTTCTGCTGGTAGAGGAAGCCGGGATTAGTCCCGGGCTCGACGTCGGTCCATATGCCCCACTCGTCGACAATCAGGCCGACCTTCCGCTTCGGGTCGTACTTGTCCATGATGGCCGAGTGCCTCTCGACCAGCTCCTCCATCCGGAGCGTGTTGCCGAGCGCGCTGAAATACTGGGGCCTACCAAACTCCGTGGCCGAACCCTTCTTTGCCCAGTCGCCGGTCGGGATCGTGTAGTGGTGCAGGGCGAGGCCGTTCATCTGCGTCCCCGCCAATTTCATCATGACGTCCGTCCATTCGTAGTCGTCGCCGGCAGGTCCGCACGCGACCCGGTAGATTTCGCTCCCAGGCCCGGAGCCATAGTTCTTGATGAAGGTGTTGTAGCGGCGGAAGTTGTCGGCGCAGAACTCGGCCCGCATGTTGCCCCCGCAGCCCCAGCTCTCGTTTCCGACCGCGATGAAGCGGACCTTCCAGGGCTTGTCGCGCCCGTTGGCGCGGCGCAGGTTCGCCATCGGGGAGGAGGCGTCCGAGGTCATGTACTCGACCCATTCCATCGCCTCCTGGACCGTCCCGCTGCCCACGTTGAGGCACACATAGGGCTCGATCCCGAGCATCTCGCACATGTCCAGGAACTCGTGAGTCCCGAAGTGGTTGTTCTCCACGACGCCGCCCCAGTGCGAGTTGTACATCGACGGGCGCTTCTCCATGGGGCCGATCCCGTCCTTCCAATGATACTCGTCCGCAAAGCAGCCGCCCGGCCAGCGCAGTATGGGGACATGCAGGTCCTTCAGCGCGGCCATGACGGCGTTGTTGTAGCCGCGTGTGTTCGGGATGGGGGAATCCGGGCCAACCCAGATGCCGTCGTAGATGCAGTGGCCGAGGTGCTCCGAGAACTGGCCGTAGATGTTGCGGTTAATCACGGCGCCGGGATGGTCGGCGTGGACGGTGAGCGTGGAGCCGGAATCCGCCGCGAATGCCGGCGAGGCGAGGAGCGCGAGCAGGGCTGCGCCGCGGAGAAGGGTAGGGGTCATGGCCTTTGTCGTATGTGGGCCGGCGGGGGAAACGACTCAATCCTTACTTTACCGTAATCTGACCGCGGCCGGCGCCGCGCGCGCGGTCAGACCTCGATCATCGCCTTGATGACGCCCGTCTCGGGGCGCGCCCATGAGGGGAATTGGCCCGGGACCTCGGAAAGCGTCGCGCGGTGCGTTATCCAGGGCGCCGTGTCGACGCGGCCGGACCCGATCAGCGCGATGATCCGGGTGAAGTCGCCGGGCAGCGCGTTCCGGCTGGCCATCAGCGTCAGCTCGCGCCTGTGGAAATTGGGGTCGTTGAAGGTGACGTCGCCCTGGAAGAGCCCGACGAGGACGAGCTTTCCCCCGTGCGCGGGGAAATGGAAGGCCTCCGTCATGGACTTGGGACTGCCTGTGGCGTCGAACACCGCCGTCGGAAGGTCGCCGCCTGTGATGCGAAGGAGGGATTCCAGCGCCGGGCCGTCTGCGGCGTTCACGGCGTGGGGCACGCCGAGCGCTTTCCTGCAGAAGTCCAGGCGCCCCGCGTTGACGTCCATGGCGATCACCTGCGCGCCGGCCTCCGCGGCAAACTGCATGACCGAGAGGCCGATCGGCCCCGCGCCGATGACGAGCGCGCATTCGCCGCGCTCGAGGCCGGCCCGCTCGACGGCATGGCAGCCTATGGCGAGCGTCTCGACGAGGGCGAGCTGGTCCAGCGAGAGGGCGGCCGACGGATGCAGCTTGCGGGCGGGAACGGCGAACTCCTCCCGCATCCCGCCGTCGACGTGCACCCCGAGCACTCGCAGCTCCGTGCAGCAGTTGGGCTTGCCGCGCCTGCAGGCGATGCATTTCTGGCAGTTGATGTAGGGCTCGACCGAGCACCGGTCGCCCGGCTTCACGTTTCCGACGCCCGGCCCCACGGAGACGACCTCGACGCCGAGCTCGTGGCCCAGCACGCGGGGGTACGTGAAGAAGGGCTGCCTGCCCCCGAAGGCGTGGATATCCGTGCCGCAGACGCCCACCCGGCGCACGCGCACGAGCGCCTCACCCTGGAGCGGCTCGGTCGCGGCATCGGTCTCAAGGAGCGCGAGGGCTCCAGGGGCCTCGAGTCGGACCGTCTTCATGCCGCCGCAGAGGGAGCCTATTGGGGCTCGAGCACCCGTTCCGCGGTTCCCGGTGTCGCCGCGCCCATGAGGTCGGCGACCGTCTTGATCATTTCGGCGAGTGCGAACGGCTTTGAGAACACAAACGCCGCCCCGAAGCTCTTGGCCATCGCCAGGTTGTCCCTCGGGCTCGTTCGGCTTCCGCCGCTCATCGCGATGATCTTCAGGTGCGGCTGCGCCTTGCGCAGCTCCAGGATCGTCTCCAGGCCCTCCTTGTTCGGCATCACCAGGTCGGTGATGACGAGGTCCACGGGCGTTGTCCTCAGGCATTCAATTCCCATTTTGCCGTCCTCGGCCTCCGTCACCGCATATCCCGCTTCCGCCAGCGACAAATGGAGCATCCTGCGCAGCCCCTCATCGTCGTCGATCACCAGTATGCGCTTCATCGGGCCATGGTGGCGAAGGCTTTGGGAAAAGCGAACAGGGAACGCGCCGGCGGGGGAGGGATTCACCTACCTTGGCCCAGGGGCCCAAGGGGGGACCGGAGGGGGCCTCCCGCCGGCCGGCAATTTTCATGGACAAGCCGGCGCCCGGTGGGTTGTCATGTGCGGGTCATGCAAAAGCAGGAAAGAAAACTCGTCACACCCGCCAGCCTCGCGGTCGATGCGGTCCTCGTGATCATCTTCTTCATCTACATGTACAGCGTCGTCTCGACGCATGTGCCGTCCAAGGACCACCGGATGATCCTGCTTTGGGGCACCGCGGGCTCCATGTGCCTGACGATCGTGTTCTGGCTGGCGCTGCAGATGCTTCGCGTAATCGTGAAGGTCCAGCACGAGCAGCCGGATAGTTCCGGCTGACCGGCCGTTTCGCCTAGGCGCGCCTGAACGAGGCGACAAAGTATCCGTCGCCGTCGTGCGACTGCGGCAGGAGGGTGTTTCCCGGGAGAAGGGCCTCGAATCCGGCCGCTTCATTCAGGAATGCCTGCGCCACCGCGGCGTTCTCGCTCCGGCAGAGGGAGCAGGTCGCGTAGACGAGCCGGCCCCCCGTTCTGACCCGCCCCGCGTTCTCCCTGAGGAGGCGCAGCTGGAGGGCCGCCGCGGAGGCGACGCCTTCCGGGGTCGTCACCCACTTGAGGTGGGGGGCGCGCCTCCAGGTGCCCGTCCCCGTGCAGGGCGCGTCGACCAGGACCGCGTCGAATCCGCTGGGGGGATCGGAGGGGTCGCCGATCGCCACGCGTCCTGAGAGACCCGAGCGGGCCGCGCGCACCGAGAGCTCGTCGAGCGCCGACCGCCTCGTGTCCCGGGCCGTGACACGGCCCCCGGGGCCGACCAGCGAGGCCAGCTGGAGCGTCTTTCCCCCGGCGCCCGCGCAGGCGTCGAGCCAGCGCTCCCCGGCCCCGACGCCGGCCAGGGCGAGAATCCTCTGGGAGCCGACGTCCTGGATCTCCACCTTGCCTGAGGCGTACGCCCCCGTGGCCGACACGTCCGCGCCGTGCGGCAACCGGACGGCGCCGGCAACGAGGTCGCTTGGGCGCCAGGCCCATCCCCGGGCGTCGAATTCCGCGAGGACGGGGCTAGGGTCGTCCGCCTGGAGGCGCAGCCAGAGAGGCGCCCGCTCAAGGAGCGCGTCGCGAAGCGGGGCCGAGAATGCCTCGGGGCACTCGGCGCGAAACCAGTGGGGAGTGAGCGCCTCCGCGTCGCAGGCGAGGACCCGGGCCTTCTCGTCCGCCGCGGCGGGGACCTCGGGCAGGCCGGCGGCGACCTCGCCCCGGAAGGGCTGCACGGCGGGGATGTCGCCGGCGAGCCACGCGGCGCGCCGGGCCGCCTCGTCGGGGTCCGTGTCGATAAAGGGCGCGATCCAGGGCAGGTAGCGCAGGGTCGTGTAGACCAGCTCGCGGTAGAGGCGGCGGTCGCGCGACCCGAGGCGCCGGTCCCCGCCCAGCATCGACTCGATGCGCGCCGGCAGCCCCGCGTCGCTCCCCCAGTGCGGGCGCAAGCGCCGGAGCATCTCGGCGAGCGTGCGCGTCTGGCTGCCGGCGCGGCTCACGGGTGGGAAAGTGCGCCGGCTCCCGGGATGCCCCTCAGAACCGAAGGAGGTTGAGGTTAACCTCCAGGCCGAAGTGGCCCTGGTGGTCGTTGGGACCCTGCGAGAACACCACGGCGTACTGGACGATCCACGTGTTCGACACCCGCTGCGTGACGCCGTAGTACTGGTCCACGAAGACGTGGTCCCTCGCGTCAAAGTCCCCGCGCACGAAGAGCTCGTAGCGCTCGTTCATCCGGGCCTTGGCCTCGTAGTGGTAGGTGTCCACGCCGACGATCGGGTTGTAGCCCAGCCCGGGGACGAAGTAGCTGCCGTACCTGTCCGAGAGGTAGCCGACGCCGAACCCGGCCGACCACACCTCGCCCTCGCGGAAGGTGATCGTCGAGTCGATCGCGCGCTGGGCGGCCCGCCTCGTGGAGACGGTGTCCTCGACCTTGAGCTCCAGCCAGTGCGCGGGGGTCGCCACCATGTCCAGGTGTATGTCCGAGAAGTCGGTCTGGCCCGGCGCGCGCTGGAAGAGGAAGTCCTCGTCGACGTCGAGGGAGAGCAGCTCGCGCGAGCCGTAGGTCTTGTCGCGCGTCTCGAGCGTGTTGTGCACGCCGAACCGGAGCACGTTCGCCGCCTGGAGCTGGTCGATGGCGCGCATGTCCCCGAGCTCCATCACCGGGAGGTAGTTGCTGAAGGTGCTGCGGTCAATCGGCGGTATGAAGGCCGCGTCCCTGTCGCCGTTGGGGATGTACCGGTAGCTCAGGACCGGGGTCATCAGGTGGCGCAGGCCGTCGATGTGCCAGAGCGGGTTCACGTAGTCGAACTCGGCGTTCATCTTCAGGTCCGCGTCGAAGCCGAGCTCGCCGAGGGCCCGGCCCGCGCCGCCGGGCTCGGCCGCGCCCTCGGTCTGCCAGTACTCGGTGTAGCGGCCGCCGGCGACCGGCGTGAAGTCAAAGATCCCCTTGAAGGAGAAGGGGCGCGAGAAGCCGAGGAAGGCGTCGAAGCGGTCGGCCTCCAGGTAGGCGCCCCCGGCGGGCGGGTTCTCCTCCAGGTGGGCGATTCCGGAATTGAACCTCGCGTAGATCCCCCC
Organism: uncultured Opitutaceae bacterium; assembly: GCA_964509885.1. Taxonomy (GTDB): domain Bacteria; phylum Verrucomicrobiota; class Verrucomicrobiia; order Opitutales; family Opitutaceae; genus Palsa-1447. Next base: position 58,329 of record CAZDZL010000015.1, read on the forward strand.
GCCGATGGCCGTCGGCACGACGTCAAAGCGTATCTCGGGGAGCTTCTGCTGGACCGGGTAGAATGAGTCGGGCTGGAAACGCGTGAAGGCGGAGGCGAAGAAGTTGGTGCCGGTGTAGACGGCCTCCAGCTCGTTGTCGGGCTCCTGGATCGGCACGAACTCCTTGGAGTGGAAGTCCCGGATCACCTCGGAATCCGTGGACCAGTTGACGTCGCCGGTAAGCGTGAACGCATCCGTGATCTGCTGGTCGTGGTGCCACTCCACGTAGGCGCGGCCGGCCGGCACAGGGTCGTTGAGGATGTCCGTGTAGCGCTTGCCGTAGTCGTAGATGTAGCCGGACCTCAGGTAGCCAACGGCCGAGTCGTCTCCCTTGGAGACATTGTAGGTCGCCGTAGGCCCCAGCATGAGGCCGCGGAAGGTGTAGAGCCCGAGGTCGGGGCCCACCGTCGCGCCCGGGACGATCGGGATGTTGAACGCCGAGTCGAGGTAGGCGCCCAGGTTGCGCCGGTAGCCCCCGTCGAACGAGACGTCCGCAAGGCTCACGTGGCGCGAGAGGTCCTGGCCCGCGCGCGAAACGGGGATGGGGCTGAAGCCCCCGATCCCGACGCTGCCGCCCAGCAGGCGCAGGTAGCGGCCCGGCGAGTAGGCGAGCGTCTTCGCCCGGATGGTCGGCTGCCAGCTGCCGGGCTCGCGGTAGGTCACGATGGCGTCGTGGACCACAACCTCCGTCCGGGTTCCCTCGGCGGAGGCCCCCTCAATGTAGTAGGGGAACCGCCCGACCCGCAGGTTCTTCGCGGTGAAGGTTCCCTTGGCCCCGTCGTAGGTCAGCGTGTCGGCGAGTATCCTGTCGCCGACCCGGGTCAGCACCACGTGGCCGACCGCCACGGCGACCTGGGTCCTGTGGTTGTAGTGGATCTCGTCCGCGGTCAGCAGGAGGTCGGGGTCCGTCAGCCTGCCGTTCGGCTTCGCGACCAGGTCGCCCGTGACATAGTCGATCGAGATGCCGGCGTCGGCCGAGAGGTCGGCCCGGCCTTCGGGCGCCGCGGCCGCCTTGGGTTCGGCGCGGGCCGCCGCGGCGCACCCGGCGGCATAGGCGAGTAAAAGGGCGAGGCGGCGCATCACGCGCCGAAATCAAATGGGCCGGGATGCGGGCAAGCAAGCCTCTCAGCCTGCCAAAAATCGGCGCAATATGCCGGGGATGGCGCACTTTTGGCTTCTTAGCCGGGCCGACCGACTCCATCTTTCCCTCACCCATGCCGAGAAAGCGCCCCATCCGTATGTCCAAAGCCGTGCGCGACATGGCGCCGCTGCGCTCCGAGGTGCGCGCGCTCGGGGCGGCGCTCGGGCGCGTGATCACGCGGATCGAGGGCCGGGAGGCGTTCGACACGGTCGAGGCCCTGCGCAAGCTCGCCAAGGCGCGCCGCGCCGGCGACCAGGGCGCCGAGCGCCTGCTCGGCCAGGCGGTCGCCTCGCTCGACCCCCAGGCCGCGTTCAATCAGGCCATGGCCTTCACGCTTTACTTCGAGCTCGTCAACCTGGCCGAGGAGAACTTCCGGATCATCCTGCTTCGCCGCAGGCGCGCGGCCCGCGCGCTCGCCACGGACGAGGGCCGCCCCATCCGCGAGTCGATCGAGGCCGCGGTGATGGAGCTGAAGGCCGCCGGCGTCGAGGCCCCGGAGATGCAGGCCCTCGTGGACCGCCTCGGCATCGAGCTCGTCTTCACGGCGCACCCCACGGAGACCAAGCGGCGCACCCTCCTCGGCAAGCTCCAGCGCCTCTCGGGCATCCTGAGGACCCGCGCCCAGCCGGAATCCACGCCGGACAGCTCCCTCCTCGAGGAGGCGACCATCGAGCGCGAGATCGCCTCCCTCTGGCTCACGGACCGCAGCCGGACGGTGAAGCCCGGGGTCAAGGACGAGGCGCGCACGGGCCTGTGGTACTTTGACACGACGCTGATCGAGACGATGCCGCGCCTGCAGCTGGACATGGAGCGCGCCCTGGCCCGCCACTATCCCGGCGTCACGGCGCCGCGTCGCTGGCTCACGTTCGGCTCATGGATCGGCGGCGACCGCGACGGCAACCCGGAGGTGACCGCGATGACGACGGCGGACGTGCTCGTGCTTCACCGCCGCCTCGCGATCCAGAAGCTTCGCTCGACCGCGGGGGCGCTCAGCCACACGCTGACGGTGAGCGACCGGCGCGACGCGGTGGTGCCGGCCCTCAAGCGCGAGCTGCGCGAGGACCTTCACCTCTCGAAGCACCTGGAGGAGCTCGAGAAGCGCTATCCCCACGAGCCGTACCGGCTGCTCCTCGGCGTCCTGCACGAGCGCCTGGGCCAGGCGAGGGACGAGCTTCGCGACGGTCGCACGCTGATCGGTGGCGAGGTCGTCGGCTCCTGCCTCTCGCGGGCGACGGTGTCGGACACCTTTGACTCGATAAGGGCGGGCCTCGAGGCCGGCAGGGGCCGGATGCTCGCCGACGGCGACCTGGCCGCGGCGTCGATCCAGTTCGACGTCTTCGGCCTGCACACCGCCCGCCTCGACCTGCGGCAGCACTCCTCCTGGCACGAGTCCGCCGTCGCCGAGGTCCTGGGCCGGCCCGACTACGCGGGGCTCACGGAGGCGCAGAAGCAGGAGGTGCTGGTCGACGCCGTCGCCTCTGCGGTGCGGCTGCCGGCGGCCGACATCGCGCGCTTCTCGGCCGAGACACGCAACGTCGTCGACCCGCTCGTCCTGGCGCGCGAGGCCACCCTGGTCATTGGCCCGCAGGCCCTCGGCATCTACATCATCAGCATGACAAACGGGGTGTCCGACATCCTCGAGGTCGAGCTGCTCCAGAAGATCGCCGGCTCGTCGCTCCCGATCGCGCCGCTCTTCGAGACGCTGGACGACCTCGAGCGCGCCCCGGTCGTCCTCGAGGCGCTCTTCGCCCTGCCCGGGCGCCGGCATCCCCACCAGCACGTGATGCTCGGGTATTCGGACAGCAACAAGGACTGCGGCTACATCACCGCCAACTGGGCGCTCTTCAAGGCGCAGGAGTCGATCTCGAGCGTGTGCCGCGGGGCGGGCGTCGCCGTCACGCTCTTCCACGGGAGGGGCGGGAGCATCGCCCGCGGCGGCGGCCCCGCGGCCAAGGCGATCCTCGCCCAGCCGGCGGGGCTGCGCGACGGCTCCATCCGCGTGACAGAGCAGGGAGAGGTGCTCTCGACCCGCTACCACGACCCGGACCTCGCGCACCGGATTCTGGAGCAGATGGCCTACGGCGTCATGCTCGGCATCCGCGCGGCTAGCGCCGGGGCCCCGGCCCCGCAGGAATGGCGCGACACCATGGAGGAGATGAGCCGCGCGGGGTTCGAGGCCTACAAGGCGCTCGTCCACGACGACCCCGAGTTCCTGGTCTTCTGGCGCCAGGCGACGCCGATCGACGAGATCAGCAACCTGAAGCTCGGCTCGCGTCCCACCTACCGCAGGGCGACGACGAGCGTCGGGGACCTGCGGGCGATCCCGTGGGTCTTCTCTTGGATGCAGAGCCGCTTCAACTTCCCCGGCTGGTTCGGCCTCGGCAGCGCGCTTCGGGCCGTGCTCAGGCGCGGGCCCAAGGAGCGGGAGCGCCTGCGGGCGATGCACGCGGGCTGGCCGTTCTTCCAGACCCTGATCGACAACGCGCAGCTCACCATGCGCAAGGCTGACATGGGCATCGCGTCGCTGTACGCGGGGCTCGTCGAGGACCCCAAGATCCGCCGGCGCATGCTCGGGATCCTCTCCGCGGAGTTCGAGCGCACCGAAAAGGCCATCCTGGCCGTCACCGGACAGCGCCGCCTGCTCGGGCGCGAGCCCGTGCTCCTGCGCTCGGTCGACCTGCGCAACCCCTACATCGACCCCCTGAACTACATCCAGGTGGACATGATGCGCCGGCTGAGGGCCAAGGAGCCGCTCGACGCGCGCGAGACCGAGGCGATCCACGCCGTGATCGAGCTCACGATAAACGGGATCAGCGGCGGCCTCAAGAACACGGGCTAGGGCACGCTGCGGTTTAGGGTGGCGCGCGCCTGCCCCCCCGGGCAACATGGCCGCCCGCCAGTGATACTCCCAAAGCCCGACCTCGAGGCCCTGCTGAACGCCCGCCACGGATCGCCCCATTCCGTCCTGGGGATGCACCCGTGCACCCACCGCCGGAGCCGCGGCCTGGTCGTGCGGGCGTTCCTTCGCGACGCCGCGGCCTGCGACGTGGTGCTGACGGGGGCCGAGCCCCCTGCCGCCTTCCCCATGAAGCTCCTCGCGCCCGAGGGGCTGTTCGAGGTCTTCATCCCCAAGCGCTCCGAGGTGTGCGCGTACGAGCTGCGGGCCGTGTCGGCCGACGGCCGCTCGAGGCAGTTCAGGGATCCGTACTGCTTCCTGCCCACGCTCGGTGACCAGGACCTCTACCTCTTCAACGAGGGCAACGAGCACCGGATCTACGACAAGCTGGGGGCCCACGCGCGGGACCTGGGCGGCACGCTCGGAGTCGCCTTCGCGGTGTGGGCGCCGTCGGCGTCCCGCGTGTCGGTCGTCGGCGACTTCAACGGCTGGGACGGGCGCTACCACCCGATGCGCAGCCTCGGCGCCTCGGGCGTATGGGAGCTGTTCATCCCCGGGATCGCCGAGGGCACGCTCTACAAGTTCGAGCTGCGAGACCAGCAGGGCGGAATCCGGGTAAAGACCGACCCCTACGGGACCCGCTTCGAGGGGCCCCCCGGCAACGCGGCGATCACCTGCGACGTGGGCAATTTCCCGTGGTCGGACGGGGCCTGGATCGCCAGGCGGCGCGCCCAGGCCGGAAAGCCCGACTTCCCGGTCTCGATCTACGAGGTCCACCTGGGCTCCTGGCGCAGGAAGCCCGAGGAGGGCAACCGCCCGCTCACCTACCGCGAGGCGGCCCCGCTCCTCGCCGACTACGCGACCGAGATGGGGTTCACCCACGTTGAGGTGATGCCGCTCGCGGAGCACCCCTTCGACGGCTCCTGGGGATACCAGGTGACGGGCTTCTACGCGCCGACCCACAGGTTCGGCTCGCCGTCGGACTTTGCCTGGTTCGTGGACCACCTGCACGGCCGCGGGATCGGCGTCATCCTGGACTGGGTGCCCGCGCATTTTCCCAAGGACGCGTTCGCGCTCGCCGAGTTCGACGGGACGCACCTCTACGAGCACGCCGACCCGAGGCAGGGGGCGCACATGGACTGGGGCACGCTCATCTTCAACTACGGCCGCAACGAGGTGCGCTGCTTCCTGGTCGCCAACGCGCTTGCCTGGATCGAGCGCTATCATTTGGACGGCCTGCGGGTCGACGCGGTCGCCTCCATGCTCTACCTCGACTATTCGAGGGGGGCGGGGGAGTGGGTCCCGAACCGCTACGGCGGCCGCGAGAACCTCGAGGCCATCGCCTTCCTGCGCGGCGTGAACGACCTCGTGCACCACTACCACCCCGGGGCCCTCATGATCGCCGAGGAGAGCACGTCCTTCCCCGGCGTCACACGGCCGACCTCCGAGGGGGGGCTCGGCTTCGACTACAAGTGGAACATGGGGTGGATGCACGACACGCTGGAGTATTTCTCGAAGGAGCCCATCTACCGCCGCTTCCACCAGAACGACCTGACGTTCGGCATGCTCTACCAGTACGCGGAGCGCTTCGTCTCGGTCTTCTCGCACGACGAGGTCGTCCACGGCAAGGCGTCGATGCTCTACAAGATGGGCGGCTGGCACATCCCGGAGAAGGCGGCCAACCTGCGCTCCCTCTACGCCCACATGTGGGCCTATCCGGGGAAGAAGCTGCTGTTCATGGGCGGCGAGTTCGGCCAGGCGCAGGAATGGAACCACGCCTCGAGCCTCGACTGGCACCTACTCCAGTACATGGACCACGAGGGGATACGCAGGCTGGTGGGCGACCTGAACCGGCTGTACGCCGCGGAGCCTGCCCTCGGTGCGAACGACTTCAACCCGCACGGGTTCCACTGGATCAGCTGCCTTGACGCCGGCGCCAACCTGATCGCCTACCTGCGGACGGACCCGAGCGAGGAGACGCTCTTCGCCGTGGTCGGGCATTTCGGCGGGGCCGTGCGCAGCTACAGGATCGGCGTCCCGCGCAGGGGCTGGTGGCGCGAGGTGATCAACTCGAACAGCGAGTACTACGGCGGCTCCGGCCTCGGAAACGACGGCGGGCGGGCGACGGGCGACGACCCGAGGGACGGCTACACGCAGTCGCTGGAGCTCACGCTTCCCCCGCTTACGACAATGATTTTCAAATGGACGCTCTCCGGCCAGCCCTGAGACCGTGAAAAGTGCGTAATTACCGGGCCGTTTTTGACTCGCGGCTTGTCCTGTGACGGCGCACATTGTTGTCTGTCAATGGACATATACGCAACCCACTCATGGCGCGGAAAATAAGCTTCATCAACTACAAGGGCGGAGTCGGCAAGACATCGCTGATCGTGAACACCGCCGCCGCGTTGGCGAAGATGGGCAAGCGCGTGCTCCTCTTTGACCTGGACACGCAGTCGAACGCGAGCATCTGGCTCCTCAGGCTCGAGCGATGGAACAAGCTCAACGCGACAGGCGAGGGCTCGATCTACTCTATTTTCGATCCGGGCAAGGTGCACATCAAGGACCTCGTGATCAAGGACGCGGTCGAGGGCAAGGCCGGCGAGAAGCTGCTCCCGGGGCTGGACCTCGTTCCGACGACCTTCAACCTGGTCGACCTCGAGGCCGAGTACACCGGGGACCCGAAGAGGCCCGCGTACCTCGTGTTCTGCGAGCAGGTCGCGATGCTCGAGGCGAACTACGACTTCATCCTCTTCGACTGCCCGCCCAACATCCTGCGCGCGTCGCAGTGCGGCGTCTTCACCTCGAACGAGATCTATGTCCCGTCGAATCCCGACGCGCTGAGCTTGATCGGCTTCACGCTCCTGGTCGACAAGCTCCAGAAGTTCCACGCCATCTCGGCGAGCTTCAGGAAGGCCTCCATGGGACCCCCGGCGTCGGTGCAGGGCATCATCTTCAACTCGATCCGCACCGGAGTCGACATCGAGGTCCCCAAGATGAGGATGCAGCTCCGTCTGAACCAGTTCCGGGCGGCGAAGCGCGCGGCTTCGACCGCGAAGATCTTCAACACGCAGATCCGGGACGCCATGGTGGTGCGCCGCTCGGTCGCGCTCGGCCTGCCGGTCATCCTCGTGGGCGCGGATTCCGCGGACGCGACGGACTCCGTCACGAACGATTACCGCAAGCTCGCGACCGAGATTTCGCAGCACGAACCCGCACCGTAACTGAAGAGAAGATGTCTGAACCTATCTACACCGAAAAGGACTGGGACGAGATCCGGACCGCGTTCGCCAGCTCGATCATGGTCGACACCCAGATCTCCAGCCTGGCGCAGAACCTTGACGGACCCGTGTGGCCGGTGAAGGCGAAGGAGGAGACCCCGAGCAAGTACATCGACCTCACCTACGCGGAGGCGCTGGAGCTCCTGGCATTCAAGGGCCAGCCGGCCGACAAGCTGAACCTGCTGATCTCGATCCTCAAGGAGACGCTCGCGTTCGACAGCCCCTTTGGCGACATGGTCGAGCAGACCCAGGCCGCCGCGGCGCGCGACAACCCGCTCCTGAAGAACATGGCGCGGATCGGCATCGCCGAGAATTTCCCAATATCGCTCACGGCGCTGAGCGCCGACACGGTTGAGTTCTGCAAGCTCGAGAAGCTAAAGACGCTGGGCGAATTCGCCGTGTTCGCGCAGGGCATGTCCCAGAATGTGATCATCGGCGGCGACTTCAGGAAGCTCCTGAACGCGCTCTCGAACCTCGACGAGTCGACGCTGACGGAGATCCTGCCCTTCAGGAAGGGGGCGAAGGGCCTGCACCTGGTGGAGGCCCTCGGCCAGGCGACGCGCCTGCCGAACCCGCTGCAGAAGGCACAGGAGGCCTCGGTTTGGTTCGCCGACGACTTCTCCCAGATCCGCAAGGATTTCATCGACGGCACGGTTTCGAGGCAGCTGGGCTTCCTTCACAACGTCGAGCTCGAGAAGAAGGTCTCGGACCTCATCCGCCAGCTGATCAAGCCCGGCTCGGGAGCCGCGGCGCCCGAGGCGGGCAAGCAGACGGGTTTCTTCAAGCGATTCTTCAAGAAATAGGAAGGCCTCGACGAACCCAAGAGAATGGCAGATCCGTCCAACATCCGTTTTCCGACCAAGAGGGCGGAATCCGCGGGCGGAAACCTTTCGCTCCGGCGAAACCGGTCTGAGACGAGCGGGCCGTTCTCGGTATCCGAGGCCTCGGCGGCGGCGAGGGAGTCCATCCGCGCAATCGTCTCGGCGACCAAGCCGCCCATGGGCATCCGTGGGGCCGGGGAGGACAGCCGCATCGCGGAAGTCGAGCGCTCGCTCCGCCAGCTCGAGCTGAAGCTCGCAGAGCGCGAGCGCATCGTCCAGGAGCGCGAGGCGCGCCTCAAGGAGTTCGAGAGGGAGCTGGCGGAGGCGGAGGCGCTCCTCGCAGCCCGCGAGCAGCTTGTCGCCGCGTCGAGGAAGTCGACGCCGGTCAGCGTGTCCCCCGAGGAGAAGGCCGCCCTTGAGGCCCTGCGCGCCGAGATCCATCGCCAGGAGGCGGCGCTCAAGGAGGCCCAGAGCGCGCTCCACGAGCGCGAGCAGTTCATGGAGGAGAGCGAGACCCGGCTGTTTGAGAAGGTCCAGAACCAGCAGGAGCGGGAGATCGAGCTCGACCAGCGCGAGGAGGACCTGAAGTCCCAGCGCCGCAAACACCGCGAGTCGGAGGCGGCGTCCGACCCTGCCGCGGCCGCCACCCTGAGCGCCGAGGACGCCGCCGCGGCCGACGACGACGAGCTGAAGGCGTAAGCCTTGACGCGGTTTGCCCGGACCGCGTATTTTGATGCAACCTTTCCCCGGACATGCCGTCCAACCGTTTCCCACACCCTAGAATGCGATTTCTCCGTCTTGCATTATGCGTTGCCTGCCTGCCAGTTGCGGGACTTCTTGCCCAGCAGAAGGATGAGGACAAGGGGCCGGTCCCGGAGGAGATCCCCAATTTCAACCAGCTGGACGAGTACATCTACGTCCCCAAGTCGACGCTGAGCCTGGGAACCCGCTTTTTCCTCAGGGGCCCCAGGACGACCTACGCCGGCCAGGGAGAGAACCCCTCGATCGTGAACCCCGGGGACGCCTCGACGGTCGGGGTCCCGAACATCTCGCGCACCTACATCGACGGGACGATCGCGCCGGACCAGCGGACGGTGACGATCAACGCGGGCCTCGGCGGCGAGACCCAGGTGCCGATCGCGCCCGACGGCCGCACGAACACCTGGGGCTACACCAACGCCAACCAGCTCCTCGCGGACGGCAACATCGCGTTCCACACGTACTCCGCGGAGATAACGGACACCGCCTCGCACGAGGTCACGGGCGCCCCCAACACCGGCATGGAGCTCATCCTCGACCGCGACATGGGCAAGATCGGCAAGAACATGAAGTGGAGCTTCACGGTCGGCTTCTCGGTCGCCGACATCCACGCGAGCTCCTACCTGGCGGTCCCCACCACGATCTCGACGCGGGCGGACACCTACGACCTCTTTGGCCAGGTGCCGCCCTCCGCGCCGTACAACTCGCCGAGCACGGTCTCCCAGACGGTCTACGGCACCGGCGGCACGATCGTCTCAGGGTCCAGCTCGACGACGGCCACCCAGTCCGTCACCCAGCAGATCCTCCTCGGCAACAAGCCCCTGAGCAGCGTGACCACCACGTTGGACACGACCACCGTGAACCGCTACTTCACGGAGGGGGCGTACTACACGCTTCGCATGGGCCCGATGCTCACCATCCCGTGGGGCAGCCACTGGAAGCTCAACATGAGCGCAGGCCCCGACATCTTCTACCTGGGCACGCAGTTGAACGTCCTGGAGGACCTCTTCATCGCGACGGGCGAGGAGTACAAGAAGCTCTACCAGAAGTATAACACGAAGCTCCTGCCCGGGTACTATGTCGACGTGAACCTGCAGTACCAGCTCACCGACACGGCCGGCCTCTACATGGGCGGCATCTACCAGGGCGCGGGGACCTTTGCCCAGTCCATGCCGAGCGGCACCGATGGGAACAACAAGGGCCTCTCCTACACCTCCAAGCTCGACTTCGGGAGCCAGGAGGGCGTCAAGGGCGGGATCACGGTGCGGTTCTAGGCCGCGCGGGGTCAGGAGCCTGAGAGGTCGGCCAGGACCGACTCGATGTCCCTCAGGGAGGCGCCCGGGTAGAAGCTGTTTATCCGCGATATCACCTGCTGGATGATGCCGTCGGGGCACGAGGCGCCTCCCGTGACGAGGATCCGCCTCGGCGGCTCGCCGGGCCGCGGGGCGATGCTGTTCCAGAGAGGACGGCGCTCCACGTGGCCCGCCTGCCCGGGAAGCCCCTTCGCGGGGAAGACGTAGTGCTCGGCCTCGGCCGGGGACAGGATGTTGGTCTCGCTCTGGATGAAGAAGGCGCGCGCGCCCAGTCGCTGCTCGCAGAGCCGGTAGAGCTGGTACGTGTTGGATGAGTTCTTGCCGCCGATGACGAAGGCGGCGTCGAGCGGCTCGGCAAGGGCCCGGGTGAGCGCGTCCTGGTTCACCTGCGTGGCGTAGCACAGGGTGTCGTTGCGGCCCTGGCCGCCCACGCGCGAGGGCGAGCCCGGAAGGTCCCGCCCGAACTTCTCGGCGAAGACATCCCTCAGGTAGGAGATGATCTCGCGCGTCTCGTTCATGAGGAGCGTGGTCTGGTTGACGACGGCCACGCGGGAGAGGTCGCGCTCCACATTGAATCCCTCCGTGAACTTCCCCGCGAAGACCTCGCGGAAGCGCGAGGCCGACTCTGCGGAGCCGCCCAGGATGATCTCCCCCAGCTGGCGCGTCTCGTCCATGTTCCTCACGATGATCGCCGGGGCGTGCCGGCGGGTGTTCGAGAAGGTGGCCTTGGTCTCCTCGTGCTCGTGCTTGCCATGGATGACGACCGTGTAGCCCTCCCGCCCGTAGACCCTGGCGGCCTTCCAGACCTTCTCCACGAGCATGCAGGTCGCGTCGTACTGGCGCACGGCGATCCCCTTCCTGACGAGGCGCCTCTTGTCCTCGTCGGTGGCCCCGAACGCAGGGATGATGACGATGTCGTCGGGGGTCAGCGTGTCCCACAGGTCCGGGCCGCCCGGTGCGGAGGGGTGGGGGACCCCCTTGTCGGTCTGCAGGTAGCGCAGCCCGCGCCGGATGAGGTCATCGTTGACGAAGGGGTTGTGGATGAGCTCCGAGAGCATGAAGACCCGCCTGCCGGGGTTCTCGGTCAGGGTCTCGTAGGCGCGCTCGATGGCGTTCTTCACGCCCAGGCAGAAGCCGAAGTGGCTGGGGACGAGGTAGTGCACGGCCCCGAAGTCGAGGAGCACGGGGGCCGTCGCGGTGCGCTCGTGCCGGCGGGCCAGGGTCTTTATGGCCGCGCACAGGCGTGACTGGTAGATCGCCCCCGCCTCGGCGTCCTGCGCGTAGATTGCCGTGTTGCGCTCCTTCTCCGGGCGGAACTTGTAGATGAAGTCGTTCTCCCCGAGGTTCAGGTAGGGGATCTCGATCAGGTGCGGGCCGAGGCGCTCCAGGACGGCCGCGAGCGCGGGGTCGAGATTCTCGGGCCGGGCCTCGAGCTGCTCGATCGACAGGAACGTGACGGAGGGGTCCGCGGGCGCGCCCTCGACCTGCGTGAAATGGACCCTGTAGGACCTGCCCCGGGCCCCGGCACCGAAGCGCTCCCGGGGGTCGGTGTGGCACGGGAATACGGACTCCAGGAGCCTCACGGCCTCGCCAAGGCCGTCCGCCGCGAAGGCGAGCGTCGCCGCCTGCCCCCGGGCGCGGACGGCGAGGCGGTTGTTCCCGTCAAAGGCCAGGATACAGTCGAGCGGGGCGACGGTGACCGCTGCGGTCGTGGGCATCCCCCAACAGTGCCCCACGCTCAGGGTTTCGGCAAGATCGTGCTCAGGGCCTCGGGGAGCCTCGCGACGTCGCGGCCGCCGCCCATCGCGAAGTCGGGCTTGCCGCCGCCCCTGCCGCCGAGCCGCAGGCTCATCTCGTTGACGAGCCTGCCGGCCTGGTGGCCTGCCTTCACGGCCGCCGGCGACGCGAAGGCGACCACGGTGGCCTTGTCCCCGAAGACCGCGCCGAGGAGGACGACGCCCTCGCCGACCTGGGAGAGCACCTGGGAGCCCAGGGCGCGCAGCGCGTCAGGCGAATCGGCCGCCACGACCGCCGCGACAAAGCGGAGCCCGTCCCTGTCGGCCGCCCTGGCCGCCAGGTCCGCTGCGGCGTTGGCCGAGGCGCGCTGCTCGAAGGACCGGAGCTTCTTCTCGGCGTCGGCCTTCTCCGCAAGGAGGGCCTCCAGGCGGCCGTCGAGGCCCTCGCGAGGCGCGCCGATCCTCTGTGCGACAAACTCAACCGTGTCGAACGCGCGCAGAGCGTGCCGCAGGGCGCCCTCGCCGGCGACGGCCTCGATGCGGCGCGTCCCGGCGGCGATGGCCCCCTCGTGCACGACCTTGATGAAGCCGACCTCGCCCGTGGTGGCGACATGGGTGCCGGCGCAGAGCTCCAGGCTGTAGCCGCCGATGTCGACGACCCGCACGACCTTCCCGTACTTCTCGCCGAAGAAGGCGAGGGTGCCCTCGGGCTTCTTGTCAAAGTCGACCTCGAAGGCCCTCACCGGCGCGTTGTCGAGCACCCTCTGGTTGACGAGCTCCTCGATCTCCCGCAGCTGCGCGTGGGTCACGGCCTCGAAGTGGGAGAAGTCGAAGCGCAGCCTGTCCGGGGAGTTCAGGGAGCCGGCCTGGCGCACGTGGGTGCCGAGCACCTTGCGGAGCGCCCAGTGAAGCAGGTGCGTCGCCGTGTGGTTGCGCTGGATGGAGCGCCTGCGCGCCAGGTCCACCGAGAGGTCCGCAGGCGCGCCCCTCTCGGGGGCGGCGGCCCCGTCGGCCAGCTTGTGCAGGTGGCGCCCCGCCTTGTCCTTCACCGTGTCGGTGATGGCAACCGCCTTGCCGGCGATGAGCGCGTGGCCGGTGTCGCCGACCTGCCCGCCCATCTCGGCGTAGAACGGCGTCCTGTCGAAGACGAGGAACATTCCCTGGTCCGTTCGAAGCGACTCGAGGACCGTGGCGTGGGTGCCCGCCGAGGGGTCCAGGGCGTATCCCGTGAACGGGGTGGGCGACTGGGCCCCCGGGGCGGAGCCCTCCGTGGCGGCCACGATGACCTCCCTCTTCTGCGCCGAGCGGCCGCGCTCCCTCTGCTGCTCCATCAGCGCCTCGAAGCCGGTGGCGTCGACCGTGATCCCGCGCTCGGTCGCGATCACCTGCGTCAGGTCGAGGGGGAATCCGTAGGTGTCGTAGAGCTCGAAGACGACGGGGCTGCTGAGCGCCCCGGCCGCGGAGGCCTCGTCGAACCGCCTGAGGCCGCGCTCGAGGGTGCGCCCGAAGCTCTCCTCCTCGGAGCGGATCACGCGCTTGATCGTCGACTCCTGGCGCTTGAGCTCCGGGAAGACGCCGCCGAGCGAGGTGACGACCGGGTCCACCAGCTTCTCGAAGAATCCGGGCGCCAGGCCCAGGTTGCGCCCGTAGAGCGCGGCCCGGCGCAGGATCCGCCGGATGACATAGTTGCGCCCCTCGTTGCCGGGCAGGATGCCGTCCGAGACGGCGCAGGCCACGCACCGGGCGTGGTCCGCGAGCACCCGGAAGGCGACGTCGGTGTGCTCCTGCTCGCTCAGCCCCGCGCGGCGGGTGGGCACCGTCCGCCCGTAGGCCTTCCCGGAGAGCTCGGCGATCTTCGCGAAGAGGGGGGAGAACACGTCGGAATCGTAGTTGGACGGCTCCGCGGAGAAGTCCGTGAAGCCCTTCGTCGTGGCGTGGATCCCGGCCACCCGCTCGAATCCCATGCCCGTGTCGACGTGCTTCGCCGCGAGCGGCGAGAACGTCCCGTCCGCGTTCGCGTTGAACTGGATGAACACGTGGTTCCAGATCTCGATGCACCGCGGGGAGCCCGAGTTGACGAGCCTGCGGCCCTCGGCCTCGTCGTCGGAGGGCAGGAGGTTGACGTTGATCTCCGAGCACGGCCCGCAGGGCCCGGTCTCGCCCATCATCCAGAAGTTGTCCTTCTTGCCCCCGTTGATCACGTGGACCTTCGGGTCGAGCCCGGCCTTCGCGAAGAGCCCGGCCCAGATGTCGTGGGCCTCCTGGTCGAACTCGGACGGGTCGCCCTTGGCCTTGTCGGGCGCGTACACGGTGGCGAAGATGCGCCTCGGCGGGATGCCCCAGACCTTCGTCACGAGCTCCCAGCCCCACTCGAGCGACTCCCTCTTGAAGTAGTCCCCGAAGGACCAGTTGCCGAGCATCTCGAAGAGCGTGTGGTGGTAGGTGTCGAAGCCGACGTCCTCAAGGTCGTTGTGCTTGCCGCCGGCGCGGATGCATTTCTGGGTGTCGGCGGCCCGGGTGTCCTTGCCGGGCCTCGCCCCGGCCCAGTGGGAGACGTCGGCCTTCCTCTCGCCGAGGAAGATCGGCACGAACTGGTTCATCCCGGCGTTCGTGAAGAGGAGCCCGGGCGAGTCCGGCATCAGGGACGCCGAGGGCACGACGGTGTGCCCGCGCTCCGCGAAGAAATCCAGGAAGGACCGGCGGATCTCGGAGGAGGTCATAGGGCCGCGATGACCGCGTCGGCCATGGCCTTGGTGCCCACGGAGGCGCCGCCGAAGGAGATGTCGGCCGTGCGCGACCCGGAGGTCACGGCCATCCTGACCGCGGCCTCGATGCGGGCGGCGGCCCTCTCGAGGCCGAAGCTGTAGCGCAGCATGAGCGCCGTGGAGAGGATCTGGGCGCAGGGGTTTGCGATCCCCTTGCCGGCGATGTCGGGGGCGGTGCCCCCCGCCGGCTCGTAAAGGCCGAAGGGCAGGCCGAGCGCGTTCTTGCCGGCGCCGAGGGAGGCCGAGGACAGCATGCCGAGGGAGCCGCAGATGACGGCCATCTCGTCCGAGAGGATGTCGCCGAACATGTTCTCGGTCACGAAGACGTCGAACTGGTTGGGGCTCCTCACAAGCTGCATCGCGGCGTTGTCGACCAGCATGTGGCTCAGCTCGATGTCCGGGGCGTTCTTGGCCACGTACTCGGCCACGGTCTTCCTCCAGAGGACGGAGGTCTCGAGCACGTTGGCCTTGTCGATCGAGCAGAGCTTCCTCTTGCGGGACCGGGCGGTCGCCACCGCGGTCTCGGTGATGCGCTCGATCTCGCTCCTCCTGTAGATCATCGTGTCGACGGCCTGGACGTCCCCGTCGGGCAGGGTGGTCGTCTCCTTCGGCTTGCCGAAGTAGAGGCCCCCGGTCAGCTCCCGGATGCACACGATGTCGATCCCGTCGGGGATGCGCTCGGTCTTGATGGGGGACGCCGCCGTCAGCTCCCGGTAGAGCAGGCCCGGCCGGATGTTCGC
>CAZDZL010000016.1:0-69921 GCA_964509885.1 uncultured Opitutaceae bacterium
TCTTCAACGGGCTGAGGGAGGTCGACATCCAGGCCAAGGGCTTCGGCCACCATATCCCGGCGCTCCTGGCGTCGCCGGTTAAGGCGCAGATGTCGCGAGGGGGCACGGCGGCGCTCGCGCGCGCGCTTGAGGGCGCCGTGCGCGAGGCAGGGGGCAAGATCCGGACGATGGTCACCCCCTCGCGCATCCTCGTGGAGGGAGGGCGGCCCGTCGGGATCGTCACGGGCGAGGGCGAGGAGATAAGGGCCCGGAAGTTCGTCGTCTCCTCGCTCAACCCCCACCAGACGTTCCTCGAGCTGCTGGAGGAGCGCCACGTTCCCGCGGACGTGAGGCAGAAGGTGGAGCACTTCCGCTACAACCTCATCGCCCCCCTGTTCAGCCTGAACGTGAACCTCCGCGAGGCGCCGCGCTACGCGGCCGCGGCGCAGTTCCCCGAGCTCGACCGCGCGTTCATGGTCATCATGGGCCTGGACCACGTGGACCAGTTCCCGGACATCGTCCGCCACCACGAGCGGGGGACGATCCCGAAGACGGTCATGTGGGGCGCCTGCCCGACCGTGTTCGATCCCTCGCAGGCCCCCGCGGGCCGGCACACCGCGTTCATGTGGGAGAAGCTCCCCTATCGCCTCAGGGGCGACCCCCTCAACTGGGACGCCGAGCGCGAGAAGCACGGGCGAACGATGCTGCGCCTCTGGGAGAGGCACGCCCCGAACATGGGCGACGCGGTCATCTCGTCGTTCACCCGCTCGGCGCTCGATGTGGAGCGCAGCTTCCCCAACATGAGGGAGGGGGACCTGCTCGTGGGCGCGTTCTCAAACGGCCAAGTGGGGTACCACCGCCCCTTCCCGGGTGCGGGCGACTACCGAACCCACCTGCCCGGCCTCTACCTCTGCGGCGCGAGCAGCCATCCCGGCGGGAACATAACCGGCCTTCCCGGCTACAATGCCGCCCAGGTCGTCCTCGCCGACCTCGGCCTGGAGGCCCCCTGGGTTCCTGGGCCCATCCGGGGACGCCTGCCCTGACCGGGTCCCGCCGGAAACCCAACAAACGCCCGATCGACCTAGGATTTCCTCTGCTTGGCGATCGTCTTCTCGTCGTCGGCCAGCCTCGCCTGCAAGTCTGCGGCCTCTGCCTTCGATGCGTCCAGCTGCACCTGGAGCTGCACGGCGTCGGCCACGGCCTTGGTTGATTTCGCCTGCGCCACGGCCGTCTGGGCCTGGGCAATGTCCACCTCACCCTGGTGCCTTATGGAAACCACCTTGGCCTCCTCCATCTGCGACTGGAAATTCGTGGAGGTCACCCGCGTCTTGTCCAACTCGGTCTGGACGTCGACGGAGCCCGCGACGACCTTGTCCAGGTCCGCCTTGCTCTGGTCCGCCGCGGCCTGGGTCTCGTTCATCTTCTTCTGGAGCGCGGCCAGCGCCGCCTTCGACTCGTCCAGCTGGCCCTTCAGGACGACGATGTCGGCCTGAACCTGCTCCGAGCGGTTCTTGTTCCGGACGATCGTCTCATCCCTGACGCCCAGCTTGATCCAGAAAATCCCTGCGACGATCAGGAGGACGGCGCAGAGCCCACCGAGGACAATGCCCAGGATGAACCTGCCCGGGGATGCGGGTACGGGGGCCTGAGCGTCAGGGCGCGTGTCGCGAGCCTCGGCCTTGGCGGGGGTTGCGGCGGGTCTTGAGGGGTCGGCGGCGGGGGAATCGGGCATAGTGATTCAGGGTACTCCAGAGCCTGGACCCGCGATATGGGGTGTTTTCCGGCCAACGGACGGGCGCCCCTCTTCTCGAATTCAAAAAAACGCCCCATCCCAACGGGGATGAGGCGTGATTGGGCCCCGCCCGAAATTCGGGGGGATTCAGCGCGCGGAAGGACCGGCTCAGGGAACGGTCAGCTCCAGGGGCGCATAGCCGCTGGCAGAAACCGTGACCTTGTCGGCAGCCGCGAGGCCGGGGATCGTCCACGTCTCGCCCGCGCCGATCGCGTGCTCCGGGATGTTCCGGGCCTTCGAATCCGCGTGGAAATACACGCTCAGGAGAATCTTGACCGTGACCTTGAGGGCGCCGTCCGACGTGTTCTTCAGGCTCAGCACGTAGGGGCCGGTCTCCGCGTCGGCCACCTTTGCGAAGGATGCCGTGAGCGGGAGGCTCGGGGCCTTGTCCTCAAGGGAGTTCATGGTGGCATCGGCGGCGCGGGCCGACGGGGCGTGGGCAAGGGCCAGGACGCAGGCCAGGGCGAATGCTGCGGACGTGATGGAGGTGGATCGTGTGATGTTCATGGTATGGGTTTATTGGGTTTGAAAATGGGATTTACCCAAATATCGGCGCCGAGGATAGCCCGGTCGCCCACTAAAAGGCGAGCCGCGAGGCGCCCAAAGTATCGAGAAGGAACCCGGGGCAACCGGGCTAGGCCTTGGCCAGGCAGCAATGCTTGTACTTCTTGCCGCTTCCGCAGGGACAGGGGTCGTTGCGTCCCGGCTTCTTGGCCGTCTCCCTGTAGGGCGCAGGGCCGTCGCGCAGGGGACGCGTGTAGATCCACGCCCCATCCTCCCGGATGAACTCGGCCTTCTCCTCGTGTACCCCCTCGCCGCCCTCCTCCTTCGAGTAGGCGGTGAACTCCACCGTCGCGATGTCGGGCGTCTTGCCCACGGCGTGCCCGTGGATCACGAGGCGGGTCCACTCCGTCGTCGGGCCGTCGGGGACGGGAACATACGGCTGGCGGGAGGTGGGCCTGTAGGTGCGGTGGACGAAGCCGAAGTCGCGGATCGCGTGGGCGGTGAAGCGGGCCCTCATGAGTTCCTCGGCGGTCGCGGCCAGGCGCTTCCCCGAGAGTACCGGGCCGCAGCACTCCCCGAAGGCCCTGCCGCTGCCGCAGCGGCACGGGGCGGCGGCTTCCTCGGTTTTGTTGACTGCGGTGGGTTCGGCCATGACGGGACGATGGACGGCGCCCCGCGCGAGGACGAGGGCATTCCCTCATCGGGGCACCTGATATCCTCAGTTTGACCGGATCCGGTACTCGGCGATGGCGCCGGGGGATCCCTGCCAGAGCGACATGGGGATGTACCAGACGCCGCCGGAGAGCGCGTGGCCCGCGGAGGCGGCCTCGGCCTTGACCGCCGCGAGGTGGGCGAAGGCAGCCTCGGTCGGCCCCTTGAAGTAGAAACGAACAAAGCGGGCTCCCGGGCGGACCACAATGGAGGCATCGGCCGCCCCGGTCGGATGGAGTGTCCTCGGGACGGCCAGCCAGAACGCCTTCACCTGGCGGTCCAGGTCCATCTCCAGCTCCAAGGGGGAATCGACCCGCTCGCCGCGCTCGTGGACCTTCCGGAAGAGCTCCCGAGCGGCACTCCGGTAGCTCTTCTCGGTCATCGCTCCGGAGGACGGCGCCGTCCAGGACGGTGTCGCGGGGAGATCGATCACCTCCCACGGCGAAAAGCCGGCGGCGTTCAGGCCCAGGTGGTCCCTGGGGTCATCGGGCGGCGGCAGGGGGCTGCGCCTTTGCCCCAGGTACCAGTCGACGACCTGCCGCTGGTCCAAGTCCGCGGGCATGTTGTGCTCGCCGCCCACGATGAGCGACAACCTGACGCCCGCGCCCTGGGACTCGAGCGCCGTTACCATCTGGTCGGCGAAGCCTGTCGGGATCACGTCGTCGTTCTCGCCGTGGATCACCCAGGACGGCACCTGCCTGAGGCGCCGGGCCCGGTAGGGCTCCCCGACGCCGGCCCGGGGCGAGATCGCGGCGAAGCGCTCCGGGTTGTCGAGGGCCCACTCCCACGTGGCCATCGCCCCGAGGCTGTGGCCCTGGACATAGACCCGGTCCGCGTCGACGGGGAGGATGGCGAGCAGCTCGTCGAGGTAGCCGTTCAGGAAGTCGATCCTCCAGGCGCCCGCCATGTTGATCGGCGTCACGCCGAACGTGCGCCCGGCCGCCCCCGCGATGTGCTTGAAGGAAATCTTGTGCCCCAGCCAGCCGGAGCCGTGCAGGTCGACGACAAGCGGAAAGGTGCGGCCGGCCGAGGGAAACCCCGCGGGCAGGCTGATCCAGTAGTTGGCGCTGGCCGCCGCGCCGCCCGGAAGCGTCTTCTGGAAGACGAGCGGAAAGAGCGAGCTGGGGTTCTCGGCGAAGACGTTGCGTCCCTGCTCCAGGGCAAGCGCCAGGCTCTCGGCATAGTCCTCGGGCGACACCATGTCGGGATCGACGGGACCCGCGTCGCGGCCACCCCAGAGCTCATACCAGGGCAGCGCCGCATGGTAGAGGGGCCGGTAGGCCTCGCCGAAGGCGCCCTCCTTCGGGGCGAGGCCCCTCAGCCTCTGGACGAGCCGGTCGTGCCGCCCCTGCCACCCCGGCGGGGGCGCGGTCTCCGCGGCTTGGGCGGCGCCGCCGAGAAGGAGGGCCGCCAGAAACAGGGCTGTTGCGCGGGCGCGGGGGAGATTCATCGGACGTGAGGCTGCTCCAAGATGGCGCGGGCGCGACCCCGTCCAAGCCGAATCCGCCGTGCGGCGGCCCACGTGGGGAGCGCGTCCCCGGGGAATCGCGACAATCGGTGTTGATCGGCGGAAACCGATCCCGCAGCCTCCGGCATGCCCCGCTCCAACTATGAGGATGAGATCATCGTGTCATGGGTTGAGCTGCACCGAGATGCGCGGTTTCTCTCGGAGCAGCTCCACGCAAAGGGATCGTGGAAGGGGATCATAGCCGTCACCCGCGGCGGCCTGGTGCCTGCGGCGCTCGTGGCGCGCGAGCTGGACATCCGCCTCGTGGACACGATCTGCGTGACCAGCTACTCGAAGGGCGGCGTCGGCGAGGCCGACCAGGTCCGCAGCGAGGTGAAGGTCCTGAAGGGCGTGCTCGGCGACGGGGAGGGCTTCCTCTTGATCGACGACCTGGTCGACTCCGGCAAGACGGCCCAGGTGGTGCGCAAGCTCCTGCCGAGGGCCCACTTCGCCACCCTCTACGCCAAGCCGGCGGGCCGGCCCTTCGTCGACACCTGCGTGAAGGAGTTCAAGCAGACCAAGTGGATCTTTTTCCCGTGGGACATCGAGTACAAGTTCGCGACGACCATCAAGGACGGCGGGCGGACGGCCTCGGGCCCGGGCTGACGCCCGTCACGCCGGCGGCGGGGCGATGTTCCAGGCGGCGATGACGGGGGCCGCCGGGTTGGCGTGCTCGTGGGAGAGGACGCCGTACGAGGCCGTGTCCAGGAGGAGCCGGGCGCCGTCGGCGACGGGCAGGCCGACCCATCGCACGCCAAGGACGCGCCCGAAGTGCCCGTGCGCGAAGAGCGCGACGCTCCCCTCCATCGCAAGGAGGCGCGCGATGAGCCTGTCGGCCCGGGCCGAGACCTGGGCGGGCGCCTCGCCGCCGGGGCACCCGTCCCGGAAAAGCTCCCATCCCGGCCGGGCCCTGAGGATCTCGGCCGAGGTCAGGCCCTCGTAGTCGCCGTAGTCCCACTCCGCCAGGTCCGGGTCGGCCCGCGCGCGCTCCCCGAGTCCGGCGAGCTCGCACGTGCGCCGAGCGCGCCCGCGCGGGCTGGTCAGGACGGTGCCAAAACCCACCCGGGAAAGGGGCGCAGCGAGCCTCTGCGCGCTGCGCTCCCCCTGCTCGGAGAGCGCTATCTCCGTGCGGCCCGTGTGCCGCCCCGACTTCGACCAGGAGGTTTCGCCGTGGCGGACTAGGTAGACGCTGGAGACCATCCGCCCAGCCTACGCGACCGGGGGCGTCGCGGTCCACCTCCAGTTGCGGATCTCGGGCATGTCCTGGCCGTTCGCGTCGATGTACTGCCTGTGCTCCACGAGCTTGTCCTTGAGGGCCTGCTTCAGGTGGGCCCCCGCGGCGCCCGTCTGGGGCAGGCGGTCGATCGTGTCTATGACGAGGTGGAATCGGTCCATGTCGTTCAGGACCGTCATGTCAAACGGCGTCGTGATCGTGCCCTCCTCCTTGTAGCCCCGCACATGGATGTTGTCGTGGTTCGTGCGGCGGTACGTCAGGCGGTGGATCAGCCAGGGATACGCGTGGAACGCGAAGATGACGGGCTTGTCCCTCGTGAAGAGCGAGTCAAAGTCCGCGTCGCTCAGGCCGTGCGGGTGCTCGCTCGCGGGCTGCAGCCTCATCAGGTCGACGACGTTGACCACGCGGACCTTGAGCGTCGGCAGGTGCTCGCGCAGGATCGAGACAGCGGCGAGGATCTCGAGCGTGGGAACGTCCCCGGCGCATGCCATCACGACGTCGGTCCCGCCGTCCTCGTCGCTGCTGGCCCAGCGCCAGATGCCGATGCCCTCCGTGCAGTGCACGAGCGCGGCCTCCATCGAGAGCCACTGGGGGGCGGGGTGCTTGCCCGCGACGACGACGTTGACGTACTGGCGGCTTCGCAGGCAGTGGTCCATCACCGACAGCAGGCAGTTCGCATCCGGCGGAAGATACACGCGCACGACCTCCGCCTTCTTGTTCACGACATGGTCGATGAAGCCGGGGTCCTGGTGCGTGAAGCCGTTGTGGTCCTGGCGCCAGACGTGGGACGAGAGGATGTAGTTCAGCGACGAGATCTTCACCCGCCAGGGAAGGCGGTTGGTCACCTTGAGCCACTTGGCGTGCTGGTTGAACATCGAGTCGATGATGTGGATGAACGCCTCGTAGCAGTTGAAGATGCCGTGGCGCCCCGTCAGCAGGTAGCCCTCGAGCCAGCCCTCGCACTGGTGCTCGCTCAGCATCTCCATGACGCGGCCCCTCGGCGCAAGGAATTCGTCGTCCTTGACGGTGGTCGCGTCCCATTGCCGGTTGGTCGCCTCGAAGACGGCCTCTAGCCCGTTGGACAGCGTCTCGTCGGGGCCGAAGACCCGGAAGTTGCGGGCCTGGTCGTTGAGCTTCGCCACGTCACGAATGAAGGGCCCGAGAACGTGCATGTCACCCGGACCAGGCGAACCCGGGGCGGGGACCTTCTGGGCGTAGTCGCGGAAGTCCGGCATCCGAAGGTCGCGCAGCAGGAGGCCGCCGTTCGCATGGGGGTTGCAGCCCATCCGCCTCTCGCCCACCGGGGCGAGCTCGGCGAGCTCCGGCACCAGACGCCCCGAGGCGTCGAAGAGCTCCTCCGGTCGGTAGCTCCTCATCCAGGCCTCGAGCTGGGCCAGGTGTCCCGGGGGTGACGAGGCCGAGACGGAAAGCGGCACCTGGTGGGCCCTGAATGTGCCCTCAATCTTCAGCCCGTCGACGAACTTCGGCCCGGTCCACCCCTTGGGGGAATTGAGGACGATCATCGGCCATCTCGGACGGTCCACGGCGCCGTGCACCCGCGCGTCCTGCTGGATGCGCCGGATCTCCTCGATGACGGTGTCGAGCGCGGTCGCCATCGCCTCGTGCATCAGCTCAGGGACGTGGCCCTCCACGAAATGCGGAATCCATCCGTAGCCGCGCAGGAGCTCCTCGAGCTCCTCCCGGCTGATGCGGGCGAGGACGGTCGGGTTGGAGATCTTGAACCCGTTCAGGTGGAGGATGGGGAGCACCGCGCCGTCACTGGCGGCGTTCAGGAACTTGTTGGAGTGCCACGCCGTGGCCAGGGGCCCGGTCTCGGCCTCGCCGTCGCCGACGACGCAGCCGACGACGAGGGCCGGGTTGTCGAACACCGCGCCGAATGCATGGCTGAGCGAATAGCCCAGCTCGCCCCCCTCGTGGATCGAGCCGGGGCACTCGGCGGAGACGTGGCTCGGGATGCCGCCCGGGAACGAGAACTGCGTGAAGAGCCTCCTCATCCCGGCCTCGTCCTGGCTGACGTTGGGATAGATGTCGCTGTAGCTGCCCTCCAGGTAGGTGTTGCCGACGATGGCCGGGCCGCCGTGGCCTGGCCCCGAGATGTAGATCATGTCCAGGTCGTACTTCCGGATGACCCGGTTCAGGTGGGCGTAGATGAAGTTCTGGCCGGGGGTCGTGCCCCAGTGGCCGAGCAGCATGTGCTTCACGTGCTCGAGCTTGAGGGGCTCCCTGAGGAGCGGGTTGTCCCTGAGATAGATCTGCCCCACCGACAGGTAGTTGGCGGCGCGCCAGTACGCATCGATCTTGCGGAGCATGTCTGGCGCCAGTGTGTGTGTTTTCATGAGTGGTATTTCCTTTGGGCGCCGAGGCCGGTGACCCGCGCGACGCTGCGGGCGATCATGAGCTCCTCGTCGGTTCGGATGACCCTCACGGCCACCGCGCCCGCCGCCGCGGAGATGAGCGGTGCGCCCGCCCTGTTGCGCCTCGCGTCGAGCCTGACGCCCAGGAACCCGAGCCGACTGCAGATGCGCGCGCGCACCTCGGGCGCGTTCTCGCCTATGCCGCCGGAGAAGACGAGGCCGTCCAGGCCGCCCAGGACCGCGGCGTAGGCGCCGATCCATTTCGCGGCCTGGTAGCAGAAGAGCTCCACGGCCTCGGCGGCCCGAGCGTCCCGGCCCCGCCGCGCGAGCAGGTCCCTCATGTCGGAGCTCGTCCCGGAGATCCCGAGGAGCCCCGACTCCTTGTTGGCCATGCTCTGGAATCCGGAGGCGCTCATGCCGGCCCGGCGCGCGAGGAAGCCCGGGATCCCCGGGTCCAGGTCCCCGGAGCGCGTGCTCATGACGAGCCCGGCGGCCGGCGTGAAGCCCATGCTCGTGTCGACGCTCCTGCCCCTCCAAACCGCGGCCAGGCTCGCCCCGTTGCCCAGGTGGGCGAGGATCACCCGGCCCCGCGCCTGCGCCGGACCCGCGGTCCGGCGGAGCTCCTCCATGAGGTATTCGTAGGAGAGCCCGTGGAACCCGTAGCGCACGACACCCATGGCCTCGAAGCGGCGCGGGATCGCCAGCATCCTCGCGACTCGCGGCATCGAGCGGTGGAAGGCCGTGTCAAAGCACGCTACCTGCGGGATTCTCGGGTGGCTCTCCCGGAAGGCCTGGATCAGCTCGATCTCCCTCGGCAGGTGGTCGGGATCAAAGGGCGACGTCCGGCGCAGCTCCCGGAGAAGCCCCGGTGTCACCCGCGCCGGCAGCGTGCGCCTCATGCCGTGCACGACCCGGTGCCCTATGGCCCCGACCGAGGCGAACGTGGGCTGAGTTCCCAGCCAGTCCGCGAGGAACACCGGGACGGAGCCCGCTGGGATTCGCACGTGCCCGACGCGGCCGCCCCGTGCGTCGCTGTATGTGAGCCCCGTCCCAGGGAGCCCGATTCGCTCCACCTTGCCCTCCAGCAGGCGCCGCATCGGCGCTCCGGCCTCGAAGACCGAGAACCGGATGCTCGACGACCCTGCATTCACGGCCAGGAGCGAGCGGTATCGTTTGGCCGGTTTCATGCGTCGGGATCCTGAGTCATGTCCGCTCCTTTAGCCATCCCCCGGCGCCCAATGTTCCGCGATCTTAACCTTCCCCTACCCTGTCAATTGCCGGCGGATCACCTTGAGCTCCCGCCGCCGCGCCCGGGTCACCTTGGGAAACGCCATCCCCAGGCCCCTCAGCGCCTCGATGACGATCCGGGAGACGATGAGGCGGGCGTTCAGCTTGTCGTCGGCGGGCACGATGTGCCACGGCGAGCCCTTGAGGCTCGTCGCCGTCATGCAGTCCTCGTACGCCTTCATGTACTCGTTCCACCGGCCGCGCTCCTTCATGTCGTCCACGCTGAACTTCCAGTTCTTCGACGGCTCGTCGATGCGCTCCAGGAAGCGCCGGCGCTGCTCGGCCTTGGAGAGGTGCAGGAAGAACTTCAACACGCGGGTGCCGTTTCGGTGCAGGTGCTGCTCGAGCTCAACGATGGAGCGGTACCGGCCCTTCCAGATCGCCGCCGTGTCGGTCAACTCGGCCGGCAGTCCCTGGGCCTCCAGGATCTCGGGGTGCACCTTCACGATGAGGACCTCCTCGTAGTAGGACCTGTTGAAGACCCCAATCCTGCCGCGCGCGGGCAGGCGGCATGTCGTTCGCCACAGGAAGTCGTGCTCGGATTCCTCGGCGCTCGGGTGCTTGAAGCTGTAGACCTCGCATCCCTGCGGGTTGACCCCGCTCAAGACATGCGCGATCGCTCCGTCCTTGCCCGCCGCGTCCATCGCCTGGAAGATGAGGAGCACGGCGTAGCTGTTCGACGCGTAAAGGAGGCGCTGAAGCTCGCTCAGGTGGCGGATGTCCCCCATGAGGAGCTCCCTGTAGTGCTTCTCGGACTTGTAGAGCGGCTTGGTGCGGGTGGCCCATTTCCTGAGCCTGACTCTCCTGCCCTGCGCGACCCGGAATTTCTCGGTCTTTATTTTCATCTTGGTATTTTTCTTCCCGCTCTGGCGGAGCGCCTAATTGGGATCGCCCTCGTTCTCCCACGCCTCAACCGCCCGGGTTTCCTCCCCGCTGGCCGGAGCCCCGCCCTCGCCCGGCGCGCCGATGGCCCTGCCCACAAGCGCCTGCGCCTCCTCGAGGATGCGCTGCAGGTGCTCGCTCCCGCGGAAGCTCTCGGCGTAGATCTTGTAGATGTCCTCCGTGCCCGACGGCCGCGCGGCGAACCACCCGCTTTCCGACGTGACCTTGAGTCCGCCGATCGGCGCGCCGTTGCCCGGCGCCGTGGTGAGCCGGGCCAGGATCTTTTCACCCGCCAGCTCGGATTCCTTGACCTGGCCGGGTGAGAGCTTCGCCAGCGCGGCCTTCTCGGCCCTCGTCGCCGGCGCCTCGACGCGGCTGTAGACGGGCTCGCCGAGGACGCGGGTGAGGTCCCGGTAAAGGTCGCCCGGATCCCGGCCGCCCCTGGCCGTCATCTCCGCCGCGAGCAGGCAGGGGATGAAGCCGTCCTTGTCGGTTGTCCAGACGCTCCCGTCCAGGCGGGAGAAAGACGCGCCCGCGCTCTCCTCGCCGCCAAAGCAGAGCGAGGAATCGAGGAGGCCGCCCACAAACCACTTGAACCCGACGGGAACCTCCATGAGGGCCCTTTCCAGCCTGAGCGCGACCCTGTCGATCAGCTGGCTGCTGACCACGGTCTTGCCGACGGCGGCCTTCCGGGGCCAGCCGGGCCTGTTCTGGAAGAGGTAGGAAATGGCGACCGAGAGGTAGTGGTTCGGCGGGAGAAGGCCCGCGCTCCGGGTCACGATGCCGTGCCTGTCGTGGTCGGTGTCGCACGCGAACGAGAGGTCAAAGCGGTCCTTCATGCCGATCAGCCGCTGCATGGCGAACGCCGAGGAGGGATCCATCCGGATCTGGCCGTCCCAGTCCCGGGTCATGAACCGGAACGTCGGGTCCACCTCCTCGCTGACCACGGACAGGTCGAGTTTGTAGAGCTCGGCGATCCGGCCCCAATAGTGGACGCCGGCGCCCCCGAGGGGGTCGACCCCGAGGCGCAGACCCGAGCGCCGGATGACCTCCATCTCGACCACGTTGCCGAGGTCCGCCACGTAGGCGCTGACATAGTCGTGGCGGTGGGTCGAGGGTGCCTTCAGCGCCCTTTCGAGCGGGATCCGCCTCACCTTTGCGAGGCGCCCCTCGAGGAGCTCGTTGGCCTTGGCCTCAATCCAGCCCGTGACGTCGGTATCGGCGGGGCCGCCGTTCGTCGCGTTGTACTTGAAGCCGCCGTCCTGCGGGGGGTTGTGCGACGGCGTGATCACGATCCCGTCGGCCAGCCCGTCCTTGCGGCCCCGGTTGTGGGTCAGGATGGCGTGGGAGACCACGGGAGTCGGCGTGTACTCGTCCCCCTCGGCGATCATCACCTCCACGCCGTTTGCCGCCAGCACCTCGATCGCCGTCGCGCACGCAGGGGCCGACAGGGCGTGGGTGTCGATCCCGAGGAAGAGGGGCCCGGTTGTTCCCTGGCGTTTCCGGTAAAGGCAGATCGCCTGCGTGATCGCGAGGATGTGGGCCTCGTTGAAGGAGAGCGTGAGCGACGACCCGCGGTGGCCCGAGGTGCCGAAGGCCACGCGCTGGTCGGCATCGGAGGGATCCGGCTCGCCGGTGAAGTAGGCGGTGACCAGACGGGGAACGTCCACGAGCGGCCCCGTGCCTGCCGGCTTTCCTGCAAGGGGGCTCGTCTTCATCGCCATGGGTCAATCCCCGCGCTCGAGCAGGGCGACCTTGCCCAGGCGGCGCACGAAGCGGGGCGCCCCGCTGAACCTTGCCGCGAGGAAGCTCTGGACGAGGTCCCAGGCAAGCGCGCGGCCGACGACGAGCCCTCCCAGGCAGATGACGTTCATGTCGTCGTCCTCCACCCCCTGGTGGGCGGAGAAATTGTCGTGGATCAGGCAGGCCCTGACGCCGGCCACCTTGTTGGCCGCCACCGCGGCCCCCACGCCGCTCCCGCAGATGGCGATGCCCCGCGACACCCTGCCCGAGGCCACCGCCCGTGCCATGGGGACGACATAGTCGGGGAAGTCGTCGTCGGGTTGCAGGGTGGCGTCGCCGAAATCCGCGACGTCGTGGCCCGCCGCGGCCAGGTGCGCCGCCAGGATCCCCTTCAGCTCAAATCCCCCGTGGTCGGCGGCGATCCCGACCGCCATCCCCGTCCGCGCCGGGCTTTCCCTGATATCGGCAGGCTTCAAGGGCGTCATCGCGGCTAAGCCGCTGATTTCTCGGCCACGTCGGTATAGGCCCCGCGGACCGCAAGGCCGTTGCACCGCGCGCGCAGCGCGAGGGCCTTCTGCCCGGCGACGGCATTGCCCGGGACGCCGCCCCACGCCTTCATCGCGGGATCCTGGAGCGCCCTTCCAAACGAGAAGGTGAGCTTCCACGGCTGCCCGGCGACGCGCGAGATGGCATTCAGCCTCTGGGTCGCCGGCACGTCGCTCTGGCCGCCGGAAAGGAACACGATGCCGGGGACAGCCGGCGGCACGCAGCGCCGGAAGCACCGCAGCGTCGCCTTCGCGACGTCCGCAATGCCGGCCTGCGTCGGGCAGTCGGCGCCGGAGAGGACCATTCCCGTCTTCAGGATCATCCCCTGCAGGACCACCCGCTGCGCGGCCAGTGCTTCGAAGGTGCTCTCAAGGACGGCGATCGAGACCTCCTCGCACCGCTCGATCGTGTGGTCGCCGTCCATCAGGACCTCGGGCTCCACGATCGGGACAAGCCCGGCCTCCTGGCAGAGGGCGGCATAGAGCGCGTGGGTGTAGGCGTTCCCGCGGATGCAGGCGCCCGTCGGGAGGTCCTTGCCGATCGAGATGACCGCCCTCCACTTCGCGAAGCGCGCCCCAAGCTTCACGTAGTCCGCGAGGCGGTCGCGCAGGCCGTCCAGCCCCGCCGTGAACTTCTCGCCCGGGAAGCCCGGCAGGGCCTCGGTGCCGGCGTCGACCTTGATCCCCGGGATCATCCCGAGGCCCGCGAGGAGCGCGGGCATCGCCTCCCCCCCCGCGGTCTTCTGGCGGATCGTCTCGTCAAAGAGGATGACCCCGCTGATGGATTCCGCCAGGGCCGGCGTCGTGAAGAGCATCTCGCGGTAGTCGCGGCGGTTCGTCTCGCTGGAGGGGATACCCAGCTCCTTGAAGCGCTTGCCGAGGGTCGGGAAGCTCTCGTCGGCGGCGAGGATGCCCTTGCCGGGGGCCAGGAGCGCCTGGATCGTGGATTCGAGGGTGTTCGGCTTCATGGGAGGGGTGCGTTGCGGGAGGGCGCCGGGATCATGGGCGGTCGCCGCGAGGAAATCGACACATCAGCGCGACTCAGGTTTCACCCATTGCAGCCGGATTCACGCCATTCGAATGCGCCGCTAGGCGCCGGACCTGAAGCGCACCTCGGCCTCGAGGCGCGCCACGTCGCGAAGGAGGCGGTGGATGAGGGGAAGCGCCCGGCGGCTGACGCCGTAGTGCCGGCGGAAGTGCTCGATCCGCCGCAGCTCGTAGATCGCGTCGTCGTCAAAGACGGGCTCCGACCGCGCGTCCCCGCCGACCGCGTCCACCAGGCCGAGCCTGCAGTAGTAGAGGATCATCTCGGGGTGCACGCCGGCGAGCTCGCTTGCGGCGCCGAGGGAATGGACCTGGCGCCCGGAGGCCTCCCCCGGCGCGAGCACCAGCGTGTGCTTCTCCACGATGACGAAGTTGCTCATGATGTTTTCCTGGGTTTGAAGGTCGTCGCCTTGGCCAGCCTCTCCCACAGGACGCGCTCCTCGTCGGTGACCGCCGGGGGCACCTGGATCCTGGCCGTGGCGTAGAGGTCGCCGCGGCTGCCGTCCTCCCGGGGCAGCCCGAGGCCGCGCAGCCGCAGTTGGCTGCCGGCCGCGGTCCCGGGAGGAACCTTGAGCGAGGTCATGCCGTCGAGCGCCGGTATCTTCGCCTGCACGCCGAGCACGGCTTCCCATGGGGCCAGGTCGAGGTCGAAGTGAAGGTCGGGGCCCTTGATGCTGAAGTCCGGATGGCGCGCGAGGCGCACGCGCAGGTAGAGGTCCCCCGCCCTCGCGCCGCCGAACCCCTCGCCGCCCTGGCCCGCGAGGCGGATCCGCTGGCCCTCGCGCACCCCCGGGGGAATGCGCACCTGGTAGGTGTCGCTCCGCTCCGCCTCGCCGTCGGCGCCGGGCCTGCGAAGGGTGACCTGCCGCTTGGACCCCCGGAGGGCCTCCTCAAGGGTCACCAAGATGTCGGCCTCGACGTCGCGGCCCGGGTGGACGAATCCCGCGCCCTCCTCCGCGAAGGCGCCCTCGGAGCCGTTGGGCGAGCCGTAGCCGTCCCGGCTGCCCCCGAAGAAGGACTCGAAGAAGTCGCTGAAGCCCGTGCCCCCGAACTCGAAGTCCGCTCCGGGGGCCTGGCGGGAGCCCCGGCCTCCCCGGGGGCCGGCTTGGCCCGAAGAGCCGCCGTCCTGCCAGTTGGCGCCCAGCTCGTCATACTTCTTGCGCTTGTCGGGATCCCCGAGGACCTCGTAGGCCTCGTTGATCTCCTTGAACTTCTCCTCCCCCGCGACCTTGTTCTTCGCGACGTCCGGGTGGTGGATGCGCGCGAGCTTGCGGAAAGCCTGCTTGATCTCGTCGGGGGTCGCCGTGCGCGCGACGCCGAGCGTCTCGTAGTAGTCTTTGAATTTGAGGGCCATCGGGCTTCCGGGAATCCCCGCTACCCTTGCACCATATGGCCCGAATCACAATCCCCCACCGACCCTAGTGCGCCTCGGGGGGGTCGATCCGCTCCCAGAAGCCGACCGCGAAATCCTTGTCGTTGCCGTACATGTGGTGCCAGTAGTAGCGGGCCTTGATGCGCTCGAAGAGCGGCAGGAAGCGGGCGTTCTCGTTGCCGTTGTCCCGAGGCAGCCACAGGATGTAGGTGACGTTGTTGTGGAGCAGCCACCCCAGGGGGTCGGCAAGCGTCCCGGCGTAGAAGGCGTTGACCTGGTCGAAGCGCTGCCGGACCTCGAGGAAGGGCCCGCGCAGCGCGTCCTCGAGCCAGGGCCAGCCGAGGAAGCTCTGCTTGCCCGAGAAAAGGGTCACGGCGGGCGACTCGGTGTTCTCCATCGCGAGCCCGCTCTCGAGGGTGACGCCGTCCGGCCGGCTCGAGAGGTCGACGATGATGTCGCGGATAACGGGGTCGCGCGCGATCCACATTGAGCCCGAGAGGTGCCCGATGGACGAGTCCGCCTTCTTGGCCGCGGACTCCCGGTAGGCGTTCGCGTACTGCGTCCCCAGGTCGTAGGCGAACGCGAGCGTGGGCAGGAGGAGCAGCACGGTTCCGTAGCGGCACACCCGGGACTTCGAGCCGAGGTTCAGCGACCCCAGCGTGACGACGATTCCCGCGTAGACCCACTGCCACCACTTGAGGGTCGAGTTGAACCGGACGTACGAGGCCCCGTAGAGGTCGTGGTTGTAGAGGAATTCCGTCGCCACGAGCGCGACGCCCCAGACGGCGACAAGGAAGAGCGCCAGCGGCCGGCGGTCGCGGTTGAAGGCCCCGAGGACGATGATGCCGAGCACCGGCCAGAACATGAGCAGCCAGCCGAGCAGCGGGGTGTGGTCCCCGGGTGCGGTCAGGCCGATCGACGCGTTGCTCCCGATCGACTGCTGCGTGAACTGAAGGAGGAAGGGGTACTCGAGCGCCGTGGCGAGGGCGGCGCCCACGACCGCGGCCGCCAGCCAGCCGCGCTCCCCTCGCACGGCGCAGAACACGAACCACCCGCCGACCAGCAGGCACTGCAGCGGGAGTATCCATGCATTGGAGACGAGCGCGAGCGGCACGGTCGCGGCGAGGAGGGCGTGGTACACGCCCCTCCCCCGCCCGTCCGGCGTGTCCTCAAGGACGGCGATGAGCGCCACCGCGAACGCGAGGAGCAGGAAGCCCGAGAGCGGGGGATGAAAGTCGCCCTTGGTCAGGAAGTAGCTGAGCGGCTCCATCGGGAGGTCCCTGGGCTCGACGCCCGGGGTCGTCATCATCTCGGAGACGCGGTGGCCCAGGGGCGTGAGGTTGTTGTGGACGATCGAGCCCCCGAGAAAGCGGACGATGTCGAGGGAGTAAGGCTGGACCACAAGCATGTGGACGAAGGCCACGACGCCGCTTCCGCCGACCAGGAGGGAGACCATCGCGACCCACCTGCCGGGCGGCCACCTGCAGAGCCGGCCGATGCAGGCTCCCATGAGGAGCGTCATGAACCCGACCAGCGTGCAGAAGGCCAGGTGGTAGCTGACCCCGGGGCCGAGGCCGAAGAGACGGCCGATCAGCGCCGCGCCGTAGTGCTGGAAGCTGTAGTAGTAGTTGGCGCGGAACGGCGAAAGCCAGAGGTCGGGCGGCGGAAGCCGCGTTCCCCTCATGTAGGCCTCGATCAGCGCGTAGTTCGGCATCTTGTCCTCGCTGAAGTCGATGTCCGGGAACGCGTACCTCCAGGCGAGGCAGTAGAAGAACCCGAGGCCGAAGACGGCCTCCACCGCCCAGTTCTCCCGGACGAGCGCCCTGTGGCGCCAGATCAGCCAGAGGGAAACCGCGGTCGTGAGCGGCAGCAGGGGAAGATGCGGGCCCCAGCCCCCGAAATACTCGAGGCAGAAGCAGGCGAGGCAGATCACCAGCACGGAGGCCGCCCGGGCGATGGCATAGTCGCCGATGAACCGCCGCGCGGCCAGCCCGGCACCCAAGAGGTTGATCCAAAGCCCGGCGATGGCCAAACTTAGAAATACCAGCGACATCCCCAACAATGTTGCCTGCCGGCGGGAGCCCTAGCGAGCCCGGAGTTGGCCGCCAGGGCGCCTAGTGCCTTGCCAACGGCTTCAGGAATCCCATGTAGCCCATCCATTCGTAGAACCTCTCGCTCCATGCGCCGACCGGCCTCGCGTCATCAGCCCTGAAGTTAAAGGCGTGGCCGACCCCCGTGTAGACGTGCAGCTCGACCGGCACGCCCGCCTTCTTGAAGCGGAGGCTGGAGACGATGAGGCCGTCCGCAAGGTTGTCCTCGATCCCGGCGACGAGGAAGGCCGGCGGGGAATCCTTGGTCGGCATGATCTCCTCGGGTTCGCCGGGATAGACGAGGCACTGGAAAGCCGGTCTCGAGCTGAACCGTTCCACGGGGTCCGCCGAGGCAAAGTTCCCGGAGTCGAACTCCATGCTGGCGCGCGCCGCGAGGCGCCCGCCCGCAGAAAACCCGAGCACGCCGATGCGCGTCGAATCGACGCCCCACCCCGCCGCGCGCAGGTGCACAAGGCGAAGGGCCCGCCTCGTGTCCTGCATCTCCTCGAAGTCGATCCTGTACGGCGAGTGCTCGACCGTCTGGTCCTTCGCCAGGCGGTACTTGAGCACGAATCCCGCGACGCCCTTCGAGGCCAGCCACCGCGCGAGGTCATAGCCCTCGCTGCCAATGTTCAGATACCTGTGCCCCCCTCCCGGAAGGATGACGACCGCAGCCCCCGTGGCTATCGCCGGCGGGGGGAGGAAGACGGCAAGGGAGGGGTTGTTGATGTGGCCGACGCCCCATTTGACAGCCACCTCGGGCTCGTCCTTTCGGGACTCGAAGCCCGGGGCTCCATTGTCCCAGAGATGAACGACGGGCACGTCGACAGAAACCGGGCCGTACCTGTCCTCGGCCGGCGCGCGCGCAGCCAGCAAGAGTGCGACGGGAATGAGGGCGCGGAAACGGGCGGGAAATTTCACGGCGATGGGGGGAGGGTTTCCCGATACCCTGAGCCCGCGCCGCTCCAAATACAAACTTTGCAAACAGCCGCCGGCGGCGATCAGATCGCAGGCGCGTGCCGACCCCAACCGCAACCCGCATCCCCCGAAGGCGCTGGGGAATAGGCCTTCTGCTCGGCACGGGCATCCTCATCAGCTTCCTCGACCGGATCAACCTCGCCGTCGCCGCCCCGCAGCTGCAGCGCGAGTTCGGGCTCGACCCCGCGGACCTCGGGTACCTCTTCAGCGCCTTCTCGTGGCCGTACGCGATCCTTCAGATCCCGGTGGGCCTCTTCGTGGACCGCATGGGGGCGACCCGGGTCGGGCGCTGGGGCGCGCTCCTCTGGTCCATCGCCTCCGCGGTGACGGCGATCGCCGGCGGCTTCGCGGGGATCTTCGCCGCGCGCATGCTCCTCGGCGTCGCGGAGTCCCCGTCGTTCCCGGTCGTCTCCAAGGCGACCGGCCACTGGTTCCCCAGGGGCGAGCGGGCGCGGGCGACGGCGATCTTCGACGCTTCGGCCAAGTTCTCCAACGTGATCGGCGTCCCCCTCATCGCCTTCGTGGTCGTGCGCTTCGGGTGGCGCTGGGGCTTCGGGGTCACCTCGGCGATCAGCCTGGTGTACTTCGTGGCCTTCTGCGTCCTCTACCGGGATCCCGGCGCGGACGCCCGCCTGAGCCGCGAGGAGCATGCGCACATCCTGGCAGGCGGCGGCATGCCGGAGGGCGCCCCGGCCGCGCGGCCGATCGACATGCTCGGCTACCTCCTGAGGCAGCCGAAGATTTGGGGCCTCGCAATCGGGTTCGGCGCCTACGGCTATTCGTTCTACCTGTTCCTGAACTGGCTGCCGGACTACCTGGTGCAGTCGGCCGGCATGGGCATCCTCAAGTCGGCCGAATACGCCGCGACGCCCTGGGCGGTGGCGACCGTGACGGACCTCGCGGTCGGGGGCTGGCTCATCGACTTCCTCATCGCCCGCGGGGCGGACGAGACGCGCACGAGGAAGGCGGTCCTGGTCACGGGGATGCTCCTCGGCCTCGCGGTCGTAGGCGCCACGAGGACCCGCGACCCGGCCTGGGCGATCTTCTGGATCTCGATCTCCCTCGGGGGCCTGGCCGCCGCAGCCCCCGTCGGGTGGTCCCTTCCCTCACTGATCGCCCCGCCCGGCGGCGTCGGCGCGGTCGGCGGCATCATGAACTTCGCCGTCAACGTCATGGGGATAGCGGCTCCCATCGTGACGGGCCTGATCGTGAGGCGCACCCACTCCTTCATCGGGGCCTTCCAGGCCGCCGCGGCGATCCTCGTCGTCGGCATAGCCGCCTTCATCTTCCTCCTGGGCCGGATCGAGAACATGGCGCCTCCCCCGCCCGCGCGGGCCGGCTGAGCCGCGGATTGACCTCGTCGCCGCGACAACTGAAATTCCCGGCCGCGCATGAAGAAGACGCTCATCTACCCGGCAGGACACCCGGCGCCCCGGGGGGCCTACAGCCCCGGCCTGCTGATGGAGCACGGCGGCACGCGCACGCTCTTTGTCACGGGGCAGCTCGCGGTCGACCCCGACGGCAACGTCGTCGCGCCGGACGACGCGGCCGCGCAGACGGAGTACGTCTTCGCGCTCCTCGGCTCGATCCTCAAGGAAGCCGGAATGGGTTTTGCCGACGTGGTGAAGGTCGACACCTTCCTGACCCACATGCCCGACTTCGAGAAATACTCCCCCGTCAGGAACCGGTACTTCGCGGACACGAAGCCCGTGAGCACCCTCCTCGAGGTGAAGGGCCTGGCCAAGGCGGGATGCTGCGTCGAGATCGAGGTCCTCGCCGTCCGCTGACACCATGAGCCCCGCCCTGCCTGCCGCCCCAGAGACGCCCCCTCTCTGCGTGGCCGACGACGCCACGTTCTGGCCCTGGATCTCCTCGCCGCGCTTCGCGGCCTGGCCGAGCCCGGAGCGCACGGTCGTCGTCCTGCCGCTCGCGGGCATGGCCGACTGGGGCCTCGGCCATCCGCTCGACGCCGAGGAGACCGTGCTCATGCATGTCCTGCGGGGAGCCTGCCGGCTCGTGGCCGCGGGGAAGAGGCCGCTCGTCGTCCCCCCGCTCCGGTTCGTCTTCGGGGTCGACCCCGGGTGCGCGTTTTCCGTCGACCCGCCGACGGCCCACGGCCTTATCGCGGAGGTCGCGGCCTCCGTCGCGGCGGCGGGCTTCCGCAAGATCGCGATCGTGAACGCGAGCCCGTGGAACGAGGAGCTCTGCAACGCCGCGGCGCGCGACCTGCGCGTTTCCCGGGGGCTTCACATGTTCCAGGTCCACCTGAGCGCGATCGACCTGGATTTCCACCCCGTGCGCAGCCGCAGCCGGCGCAGGCTGCAGACGCTCCTGACGTCCCTCTATGGCAGCGAGCCGGAGCCGGCCGGGAAGGCCGGCCCCGCCGCCTCGTGGGGGGACGAGGGCGTCGCGCCGCTCGCCGGGGAGGCCCAGGGCCTCGCGGGCGCCCGCGCCGAGGGCGCGGCCATCCTGGCCGAGTCCGCGTCGCGCCTCGCCGGGCTCCTCGCGGGCATCCACGACCGCGCGCCCCTGACCGCGAAGATCACCCCGGTATGACCTTCCCCTCCTACCGCGACCGCTACCTGCCGGCGATGACGCCCGGCAGGATCGCCGCCCTCCCCGACAAGGCGTGGGCGCCGGTCCTCCTGGCGACCGGGGCGATCGAGCAGCACGGCCCCCACCTGCCCGTGGCGGTCGACGCGCTCATGGGCCAGGTCTGGCTCTCGCTCGCGATCGCGCGCCTTCGGCCCGGCGACTCGTGCTACGTCGCTCCGCCGATAACGATCGGCAAGAGCAACGAGCACACGGGCTTCCCGGGCACGCTGATGCTGACCAGGGACACGCTGCGCTCGCAGATACTCGCCGTGGCCCGACAGGTCCACGCGTGGGGCTTCCGCACGCTCGCGGTCATCAACACGCACGGGGGCAACCTCCCCGTCCTCATCCCGACGCTGCGGGAAATCCGCGCGCTTTACGGGATGCGGGCGGCCCTGCTGCCGTCCGCGCCGGTGCCCGACATCTCCGCGCAGGAGGCCGCGTTCGGCATCCATGCGGGCGAGGTGGAGACGTCGTGGATGCTCGCGGCCGCGGGCCAGCACTGCGACATGGCGAAGGCCACGTGCGAATACCCCGCCAGGCTCGAGGACCCCGGGGAGGTGCGCCCCGTCGCGGCTCCCGCCCTCGTCGCGTGGGCCTCCCGGGACCTCGCGAAGTCCGGCGTCATGGGCGACGCGACCGCGGGGACCGCGGAGAAGGGCCGGCGCTGGCTCGAGCTGGGGGCGGCCGGCTACGCGGACGCCATCGCCGAGGCGTGCCGCCTGGGGCGGCTGGCGGCGGGGTAGCCTCCGCCCGGGGAAGGCCTTTTCCGGGCCGCGCGCGTCTTGCAAGGAGGCGGCCGCGCTTCCACCCTCTCCCCATGAACCTCAGCAAGGCTTCGGCCTTCCTCGCCTGCGCCGCGGCGTCGCTCCTGGCCCAGTCCTGCGTCCAGTACGCTCCCGATGCGGGCTATCCCCCGCCGCCGCAGCCGCCAACGTACGCCACCCAGTACGCCCCCCCGCCGCCCAGCGAGCCGCCGCCCCAGGAGCCCGCGCCCGCGCCCTTCGTCGGCGCGGACGACGCGCTCGTGGCGCCCATCGCCCTGTACCCCGACCCCCTCATCGCGCTCATCCTGCCGGCCTCCACCGCCCCGGGCGACCTCTCGGCCGCGGCCAGTTACCTGGTGCAGTACGGTGACGTGACCCGGATCGACAGCCAGCCCTGGGACCCCAGCGTGCGCGGCCTCGCCCACTACCCCACGGTCGTCTCGTGGATGGCCGAGAACATGCCGTGGACGCAGGCGCTCGGCTCGGCCTTCCTGTCCTCGCCTTCGGACGTGATGGAGGCCATCCAGCGGATGCGGGCGCGCGCCCGGGCCGCGGGCAACCTCGTCTCCACGCCGCAGCAGCAGGTGTACGAGGACGACGGCCAGATCGACATCTATCCCGCGCAGCCCGACGCCGTGTACGTCCCGGCCTACGACGACAGCGTCGTGTATTCGGAGGGGCCCGCCTACGGCTACGACGGCCCGTTCATCAGCTACGGCGACCCGTACCCCGCCGGGGCATGGATGTCCTTCTACTTTGACTGGCACAGCCACCGGGTGTGGTCCGGCGACCGCAACGTGTGGCATGAGCACGGCGGCTGGCAGCCCCCGCGAGGCGGCGGCGACCGCAGCCCGCCGGGCGCGCACCCGTGGCACCCGCCCAGCGACGTGCACGGCGCACCGCCCTCGGGGCGCCCGGGCACGACCCCGCCGCACCCGCGGCCGATGCCGCGCGCCCCGAATCCCCCTCCCGTCCAGAACAGGAGGCCCGCGCCCCCGCAGGGCCAGGCGAACCCGCCAGCCCCGAGGAGCGCGCCGCCCCCGCAGGAGCGCCCGAGGCTAAACCCCTCCGCGCCGCCGCCGGGAGCCCCCGCGAGGCCCAATGAATACGAGAACCGCGCGACGCCGCCGCCAAGGACATCGGAGCCCGAGAGGCCGCGGCCGAACAGCCCGGCGCCGGCCCCCGGCTCCCAGGGAAGGACGGCTGAGCCGCAGCCGCGCTCGGCCCCGCCCGTGGCGCAGCCGAGGCCCGAGCCGGGCTACACGTCCCGTCAGCAGTCTCCGTCCGCCCAGCCACCCCGCCAGAACTTCCAGGGCCAGCAGCGCCCCGCCCCGGCTCCCGAGCCCCATGCGGCACCCGCGCGGGAGCCCGCGCCCGCGCCCGCCCCGGCGCAGGACAATGGAAAGCAGGAGCCGCCGAGGTGACGTGAACCTTCCGATCTACTGGGTCGACGCCTTCACGGACCGCGCGTTCCACGGCAACCCGGCGGCCGTCGTCCCGCTCGACGCGTGGCCCGAGGACGCCCTCCTGCA
The DNA here is from genome assembly GCA_964509885.1 of uncultured Opitutaceae bacterium. Lineage (GTDB taxonomy): Bacteria > Verrucomicrobiota > Verrucomicrobiia > Opitutales > Opitutaceae > Palsa-1447. Next base: position 22,938 of record CAZDZL010000016.1, read on the forward strand.
GAGGATCGCCAACGAGAACGGCCTGTCCGAGACCGCATTCTTCGTGCGCAAGGGACCAGCGCGGGCCGACCTGCGCTGGTTCACGCCGGCGATCGAGATCGACCTCTGCGGGCACGCTACCCTAGCGACCGCGCACGTCCTGTACCACGAGCTGGGGCAGGCCGAGTCGCCCTTCGTCTTCGACACGAGGTCCGGCCCCCTCTCGGTCGCCGTCAGGGGGCCCCTGTTCGAGCTCGATTTCCCCGCCCGCCCCGCGTCGCCCGCCCCCGCGCCCCCGGAGCTCCTGCGCGGCCTCGGCCGCGCGCCCCTCGAGTCCTACCGCTCCGAGAGGATGTGGCTGTGCGTCTATCCGTCCGCGGAGGACGTGAGGGCGATCACCCCGGACTTCGCCGCGCTCGCGAAGGTCGCGCCCGGCAGGATCATCCCGACCGCGCCCGGCGAGGACTGCGACTTCGTCTCGCGGTTCTTCGCGCCCGACGCTGGCGTCGCGGAGGACCCGGTCACGGGCTCCGCCCACTGCACGCTCGTGCCCTACTGGGCGAAGCGTCTCGGGAAAAACAAGCTCCACGCGAGGCAGGTGTCCCAGCGGGGCGGCGAACTCTGGTGCGAGCTCGACGGGGACCGCGTGCGGATGGCCGGCCGCGGCGTCGCCTACCTGAAGGGGCGCATCGAGGTCTGAGCGGCGCCGGCCGTCCTCACTTCTCCTTCATCACGAAGACGCCGTCCCAGTCCGGCGTCGGCGGGTCGGCACGGTAGCCCTCGGCGATCCCGATGTAGATGAGCGAGGGGTTGTACTTCGCCCCGGTCGTGCGGCCGGGGCCGTTGACCTCGAGGACCTCCGAGCGCCGGAAGAAAGCGATCGCGCCGTCCCAGTCGCGCGCATAGTACCTCTCAAGGCCCTTCTCGAAAAGGGAGACGCACTCGCGCATCGCGTCCGTGGCGTCCTCGGCCAGCGCAACCAGCTCGTAGACCGGGATCGGCTGGGCCCTTCCCTTGACGACGATCCTGCCGAGCGCACGGAAGAGGACGCGCCCCGCCTCGACCTTCTCGCACTCGGTGCGGGTGGTGTCGGTCGTCATGGTGTAGACCCCCCAGCTCTTGGCACCGCTCTCCATGCGGGCGGCGATGTTCACGTCGTCCCCCATCATCGTGTAGCTGAAGCGGGTGTGGCTTCCCATGTTGCCGACGACCGCGGGCCCGGTGTTGAGCCCTATGCGCGCCTGAAGCCGGTGGACGATCTCGGGCCACTTGTCCCCCTCGGCAGTCCACTTCGCGCGCAGCTCGGCGATGCGCTTCTGGACGCGCAGCGCGCCGACGCAGGCCTTGTGCGCATGGCCGGGCAGCTCGAGCGGGGCCCCGTAGATCATGAGGACCGCGTCCCCGATGTACTTGTCGAGCGTGCCGCCCTCCTCCTGGAGGATGTCCGTGCACGCGGTCAGGTACTCGTTCATCAGCTCGACGAGCAGCGTCGGCGAGAGCTTCTCCGACATGGTCGAGAACGACTCGATGTCGCTGAAGTACGCCGTGATGTGCTCGACGACGCCCCCCAGCTTCGGCTCCTCGCCGGAATTGACCATCCGGTCCACGAGGGCCGGCGAGACGTAGGTCCCGAACATGCCCTTGATCCGGCCCTTCTGCTTCTGCTCCTCGACGATCTGCCAGATGAGGCCGACAAAGCTGGTCGTGAACGCGGCGCCGAGCGGGGCGACGACCGGGAGCATGAGTCGGCTCGCGTTGAACACCTGGAACGCGATCGCGACGTAGAGCACGGCCGAAAGGACCGCCATCAGCTTCGCGAACACGGCGCGCGCCCCGCCCGCAAGGGCGAGAAGGGTCACGATCGCAGAGAGCCCGAAGATCAGCGCGTAGTTGCCGACATGGGGCAGGCGCCGGATGTACTTGCCGGAGATGATCGTCTTCAGGAGGTTCCCGTGGACGCCGACCCTCGGCACCTCGCCGTCGTCGAAGGGCGTCGGCGACACGTCGTGCAGGAGGAGCTGGTCCGTGGGCCCGATCAGCACCACGGCGTCCTTGAACTGCGCGAAGAATTCCTCGGCGCTCTTGCGCTCGTTCGGCTTGTCCGAGTCCAACATGCCGCAGTACACGTAGGCGTCGCTCATGCTCACCCACGGGTTGTGCGCGGAGTCGGCCCAGCGCGAGAACCAGTTGATCTCGACCAGCTGTTTCTTGACCAGGGGGATCCTCGCCGCCACGGACCCGTCGGGCTTCACGAGGTCCATGTGGTCGTCGGTGATCTTTATGTCGTTCCGATCGGCACCGTAGTAGATCAGGGCGAGTTCCACGGCCATGGCGTAGTAGGTCCGGGAGGGGGACGGCGCGAAGAGCGGCACCCACCGGGTCCCCGACTCGACCGTGTCGATGAGGGCGACGCCCGGCGGGGTGTACCTAAACTTGGTGCCGATGTCGAACGAGGGCAGCTCCGGGTCCTCGAGCATGCGCGGCGGCGGCAGATCGGGGCGCGACACGTCCGGGAATTCCCGGATCTTCTTCGTGTTGTTAATATCCCGAAAATCCGCCGCCGTGTAGGACGCGGCGATGAGGACCTGCGGCGTCTTCCTCAGGTAGGCCCCCAGGGCGCGGTTGCCCGCGATGAGCTTCTTCCTGTCGACGGATTCCGCAACGCCCTCGTCGGAAAAGACAAAATCCATCCCGATCGCCCGCACGCCCGCGCGCTCGATGAGGGTCTTGGAGACCGTGGCAAAGTACTCGCGGCTCCAGGGCCAGCCCCCGATGCCACCCACGCCGTCCAGCGAGAGCGAGTCCACGTTGACGTAGATGATCTTGATTGGGGACTCGATCGGGCCGCGGTACCGGAACCGCCAGTCCACCGCCTTGTTCTCCAGGAACTCGAGATACCCGAGCTGCGCCACCGCGCACCAGAGCAGCGGAATGGGTGCGAGAAGCAGCCAGCGCAGCCGGAAAAGCGCGGACGTTTTCGGGGAGGGCACGGGCCCGGACGCTACTCAGCGCGGGCCCGCAATGAAAGCAGATTCCCGGTCAGGGAGTTCCCGCCGGCGGATCCGTCGGGTTGTTGGTCAGGGTCGGCGCCGACACCGGGGTCGTCGAGCCCGTCCCGCCCGCGGCGCCGGTGCTTCCCGTCGCGCCGGTCGCGCCTGTCGTGCCCGTGGTTCCCGTCGTGCCGGTCGTCCCGGTGGTGCCCGCCGCGCCGGACGTTCCGGTGCTTCCCGTGTCATTCGAGGATCCGAAGACCGTGTTGACGGTGGCCGTCACGATCGCCTGTGACGCGCTCTGGATCTGGGCCGACTCCGCCGGCGACGTGTTCGTGGTGACGATGGTCACGGGAGTGGACTGTGTCGTGTTGCCGGTGCCCCCGCCGCTCGGCGGCGTGTAGTCGAAGGTCGCAACGACCTGCTTGCCCGCGGGGATCGAAACCGGTCCGGACGTGACGCCGCGGTAGACAACCGTCCCGTCGGCCGTCGTGACCACGAAGAACGCCTTTCCGTTCCTGGCCGGGCGGAAGACGATCCTGAAGGTGGTGCCGCGGATGCCTGCCGCGCCGACCGGGGTCTGCACGGTGAACTCGGATCCCCTGTCGACGTTCAGGTGGACGACTTTGCCGACGAGCTCGCCCTTCGTGAGGCTCAGCCGGGTCGTCGAGGTGCCCGGTTCCGCCTTCATTTCGGAAACCTTCTGCTCCGTCGCGAACGGATCCTGCTCAAAGAGCTCGATGTCCAGGGTCGAGTCGGCCGCCACGTTCACCGTGGCGCCGTTTGAAAAGACCAGGATGATGTTGGCGCCGGCCGCCGTCACGACCTGCGTCTGGTCCGAAACCGCATCCCCGTCATGGAGGACACGGGACGTGCCGTCCGTCTTCGAGATCGCGTCGACATGACCCAGTACCCGGGCCGCCAGGATATGGCCCTTGACCCGGGCGGGGGCGGTGGGGGTGGCTTGGGCAAATGCGGGCGCCAGCCCAGAAAACAACCCCAAAGCTATGACTATCAGAATCTTGTTGAGCATGGAAGAGGCTTTTAGGGTGGTGCTTTAGTGCCGGGACCCCAATCGTTGACGCAATACTTGTGCAAGAAGGAAGCTCGGGTCAAGACGCAAGCAGAGGTCCGCGGCCGCCATGGCGGGCCCGGCCTCATTGGATACCAGGCTCAGGTGGTAGGCCTGGTAATACCAGACATCCGCCCTCTGCGGAGCCAGCTGGAGGGCCTGGATGAAGCATTCGCCGCCCTCGGTCCAGCGGCGCTGCATGTCGAGGCCCGTGCCCTTTCGGATCCAGAACTCCGGGACGACCGGGCACAGCGCGAGGGCGCGGCCGGCCTCGCGCTCGACCTCCCCGCCGAGCTCCGCGGTCCTCGCCGGCTCCACGAGGGCCCATAGGGAATCCGCGTAGGCCCGGTCGGACCATGCCTGGGCGTTCGCGGGGTCGAGGACAATCGCGGCCGCGCACCCCTCCCTCACCTGCGTCAGGGCCTCGGCCTGCCCGGACACGTCGGCGCCAGCCGACGCCATCTTGTCTATCCCCGCCCGCGCGCTCATCCGGGCGGCCTCCGAGCGGTACTTGGGGACGACCCACGCCACGCTCATGGCAACGGCCGCCGCCGCGAAGCCGAGCGCGGCGAGGCGCGCCAGGGGCCGCACCGGTGAACGCGCCGCGGCGGGCCAGGCCTCGGACGTGACGAGCGCCCCCACGGTGGCGACGATCAGCGCGAGCGCCGGCATCTTCGTGTGGAAATCGACGAGCAGGTGGAACGCGAAGGCGAGGAGCCCCGTGAACGCGGCGCCGGCCAGTCCGGTGGCCCGGGCGCAACGCCACGCGAGGATGCCCACGGCGCCGAACAGGAGGGCGAAGCCCACGGCGCCGTAGTCGCAGAGCGTGTTCAGGTAGTCGCAGTGGGCGTAGTAGGGCTCGTCCAGGTACCCCTCCGGCCGGAAGGCCTCGAAGAGCACGTCGAAGCCGCCCGCGCCCCCGCCGAGGAGCGGATGCTCCCTGAAGATCCCCCAGGCGCCGCGCCACATGATCGGGCGCGTGTGCTCGCCCGCGTCCCTCACCAGCAGGTCGATCCTCTCGTGCATGAGCGGGAACGCCGCGTAGAGGATGGCCACGGCGCCGGCCGCCGCCGCGACCGCGGCCGCGGCGGCCGCGGCCCGGCGCGCCAGGCTCCGGCCCGGGGACAGGAGGGGCCTCATCGCGAACGCCGCAGCGAGCGCAAGCCACGCCCCTCGGCTGACGGCGAGCACGAAGCCGGCCGCGAGCAGGACGAGGACCGCGGCCGAGAGCGCCCGCAGGGCCGCGGGCCTGCCGCGAGCGAACGCGACCCACCCGACCGGCGGTATCAGGAGCGCCATCAGCACGCCCAGGCTGTTCGGGATCCCGAAGGGCCCGCTGGAGCGCCCGACGTATTGCTCCGCCTGCCTTCGCCCGAGCATGATCCAGTGCGGATCGACGAAGTGCTGGTAGCCCGCCATGACCGCGGCGGCGGCGCCGAGCGCGGCGAGGACGACGCAGAGGAACCGCCTGCACGCGGGCGACTCGATCCCGTTCAGCACCACCCAGAAGACCGCCGCCGCCTGGAATCCGTTCTGCCAGTCGAACCAGCCGAGCCAGCGCACGGGGGTCACCCAGGCCACGTTGGCCGCCGCGTAGACGAGGAACGGCACGGGAAGCCAGCCGGCCGGGTGCGCGCGGGCGCCGCGGGCCGGGTCGGCGACATGGACCGCGATCAAGGCGGCCGTCAGCAGCGCCGTGGCGACCCGCGTGCCCGGCAGAAACCCCCCGAGGCACAGCGTCGTCCATGCCAGGTTCGCCGAGAGGAGCAACGCCCGCGCCCATTCGAAGGCCGAGGCGCGGACCGGTGAGGGTGAGGCGGACATTTCGGGGTGGAGGGCGCTGCCGCCGCGGCCAGACTGCCAAGGCGCCTTCATCCACCGCGAACAAAAAAGCGGCGCCCTCCCGAGGGAAGGCGCCGCTGAAGTTCCTTATGCCGCGAACCCGGTCAGGTCAGGGGCACCGTCTGGATCGTCTTGATGATCCTGCCGGCGACCAGGTACGGGTCGGCGGCCGAGTTCGGCCGGCGATCCTCGAGGTAGCCCTTGTAGCCGCTGTTGACGAAGCTGTGCGGGATGCGCACCGAGGCGCCGCGGTCCGCAAGCCCATAGCTGAACTTGTCGATCGACTGCGTCTCGTGCAGGCCGGTGAGGCGCAGGTTGTTCTCCGGGCCGTAGACGGCGATGTGCTCGTCGCGGTGTTCGTTGAAGGCTGCCATAAGCTTCTCGAAGTACGCCTTGCCGCCCACTTCGCGCATGTGCGTCGTCGAGAAGTTGGAGTGCATGCCGGAGCCGTTCCAGTCGAGCGGCGAGTTGAAGGGCCCGAGGATCGGCTTGCACCGCCACTCGATGTCCACGCAGTTGGCCTCGCCGATCCGCTCAAGGATGTAGCGCGCCACCCACATCTGGTCGGCGGCGTTCTTGGAGCCCTTGCCGAAGATCTGGAACTCCCACTGGCCCTTGCCGACCTCGGCGTTGATGCCCTCGATGTTGATCCCGGCCGCAAGGCAGATGTCGATGTGGTCCTCGACCATCTTGCGGGCGATGTTGCCCACGTTCTTGTAGCCGACTCCGGTGTAGTACGGGCCCTGCGGGGGCGGGAAGCCTCCCGGGGGGAATCCGAGCGGGCGGCCGTCCTTGTAGAAGAAGTACTCCTGCTCGAAGCCGAACCAGGTGCCCGGGTCGTCCGGGATGGTGGCGCGGGAATTTGACGGGTGCGGCGTCTTGCCGTCCGGCATCATGACCTCGTTCATCACCAGCACGCCGTCCTTGCGCGTGATGTCCGGGTACACCGCCACCGGTTTCAGGATGCAGTCCGAGTTCTTTCCCTCCGCCTGCTGCGTCGAGCTGCCGTCGAATCCCCATAGGGGAAGATCCGCGAGCTTCGGGAAGCTGGAGAATTCCTTGATCTGTGTCTTGCTGCGCAGGCTGGCCATGGGCGTGTAGCCGTCCAGCCAGATGTATTCGAGTTTGTATTTGGGCATGGTTAAGGGATTTAGGAGCGGGGATTGAATTGAGGTTTCCGCGCCGTGCGCAAGGCTTTTGGAGTCCCTGAAATACCGCTAACGAAAAACTCGGGACCATTTCAGCACCTTGCGTGCCAGATGGGCAATCGACCTTAATACGTCCTTAATATCGGGCTGACCCGCCCCGGGGGGGGCGGGCCGGTGCGCAAGTCCCGCACTTGCAACACCCGGCTGCCCGGGGATGCTCTTGGCACCACGGCGATGCATGAAATGAAGGACACCCCCCGCGCCCTCGTGCGGATCAGCTATGACGGGCGGGTGCACAAGACCTTCCGCGGGCACATGGCCAGGGAGCGCTTCGAGCAGGAGGTCCGGGTCCTCAAATTCCTGGAGAAGCGAAACTGCGGGTTCGTCCCGAGGCTCCTGGAGTCGGACCCGGGGCAGATGAAGATCGTGACCACGAACTGCGGCACCCGCGTCGACCAGGTGAACGCGGAGAAGCAGAGGGAGCTCTTCGCGGAGCTGGAGACGTTCGGCGTCCGCCACGAGGACCGGGAGCTTCGCAACATCACCTACAGGGCCTCCGACGGGCGCTTCTGCATCATCGACTTTGAGTTCGCCACGATCCTCGGCGACGGCGCCGACGCGGCGTCGCTCAAGCCCTCCGCCGCCCAATGAACTCGAACCCGCCGACAAGGGCCGCCGCCAGGGCGCCGGGCATCCGCTGGTCGGGGCTCACGGACGTGGGCCGGTTCCGCAAGAACAACGAGGACACCTTCCTCGCGCTCAAGTTCGACGGGCAGGACGTCCATTTCCTGGGCAAGGACGGCGACGCCTCGCTAGCGGGCTCCGACTACGTCTTCGCCGTCAGCGACGGCATGGGAGGCGCCAAGTCCGGGGAGTTCGCGAGCCGCATCACCGTCGACCGGATCACGAAGCTCCTCCCCAAGAGCTACCGGCTCTCCGCGGCGGGGCTGGCGAGCGGGTTTTCGGACATCTTGACCGAGCTCTTCCTCGCCATCCATGCGGACCTCCTGAGCCTCGGCAGCTCCTATGCCGAGTGCGCGGGCATGGGCGCCACGCTCAGCCTCTGCTGGTTCAGGCCGGAGTGGATGTACTTCGGCCACGTCGGCGACAGCCGCATCTACCACCTGCCGTGGGAGGGGGGATTGGTCCAGGTCACCCACGACCACAGCCACGTGGGATGGCTCCGGCGCAAGGGGGACTTGAACGAGCGCGAGGCGCGCACGCACCCGGGACGCAACGCCCTCCACCAGGCCCTCGGCGCCGGCAACCAGTTCGTCGAGCCCCAGATCGGGGCGGTCGCCCTGCGCCCGGGGGACCGGTTCCTCATCTGCTCCGACGGGCTCACCGACGGCCTCTGGGACAGGAACATCGACGCCATCATCCGCGCCCACGCGCCCGGCGGGCCCACCGCGGCCCAGGCGCTCGTGACGCAGGCCGTCCAGAACTCCGGGCGCGACAACACGACCGCGATGGTGGTCGAGATCCCGCTCTCCGCGGTCGCGCCCGCGGGGCGGGCCGCGACGCTCCTCTTCGTGTACGGGACCCTGAAGCGCGGCTGCAGCAACCACGCGTACCTCGCGGGCCAGGACTTCGTCGGCGCCGCCGCGACGGCGCCCGGATTCGCCCTCTATGAACTCGACGGCTACCCCGGGATGGTGGCCGAAGCCGCGGCGGCCGAGGGCGTCAGCGGCGAGGTGTGGTCCGTGGACGACGCCTGCCTCGCGCGCCTCGACGAGCTCGAGGGAACCGGCGAGGGCCTCTACCGGCGCCAGGATGTGCCGCTGGGCGCGCCCTTCGCGGGCACGCGCGTCGAGGCGTACCTCTACCTGCCGGGAGTCGAAGGCCGCGCCCGCCTGGGAAAGACCTGGACCGAGTAGCCGCGCTTGCGGGGCCTCACGCGGGACCGCCGCGGGCGCCGGACGACGGCCGGGCGGCCTCGCCCAGGGCCGGGACCCTGCGCACGCCGGTGAACTTCGCCCGAAAAAGCTCGTCCAGCATGCCGAGGACCCGCGGGGGCACCCGGGCCACCATCTCCTCAAGCGGCGGCAGCTTGTCCCCGATAACCGGGGCGGCTGCCCGTGCGGGCGAAGCAATCACGGCCTCGCCGCGCGACCCGGTCTCCGCGAGGAAGGCGTTCTCCTGCTCCTCGTCCGGCCAGTCGGCCTCGGCGTCCGAGGACTCCGGCAGCGCTGCTGCCCCGAGGCCCGCCAGGCGGGCCTCCAGCCGCTCAATCAGCCCTTTTTTTTTTCGTCGCCCTCCGGGGCGCCCCCGGCCTCGACCGCAAGCGACGCCAGCTCCTTGATGAGGCTGTCGATCGCCCGCGCCCGGCTGGCCTCGAGCGCCTTCAGCAGCGTGACCTCGAAATTGATCTTCTCGGCGAGGCCCATCTTGACGCTTCCCTCGCCCTCGCGAAGCCCGTCCAGGAGGCGCGTCAGCTGCTCGGTGGTCATCGGGCAGCCGAGGCGGCCGCTGCTGCCGCCCGAAGCGATCGAGTCGAGGAGCACCGAGCGCACCAGCGCCTGCAGGTCCGTCAGGAGGCGCGCCAGGTCCCGGCCCGCCGCGTCGCACTCGTCGACGATCGCCACGATCCTGCGCTGGTCGCCCGTCGCCAGCGCGCCGGCGAGCTCGGCCACCTTCGAGCCGGCGACGAGGCCGTAGACGTCGAGGACGTCGGCCTCCGCGATCTCGGCGCCGCAGAAGGAGATCATCTGGTCCAGTATGGACTGGGCGTCGCGCATGCCGCCGTCGGCGAGGCGCGCGATGCAGGCGAGCGCCGCCGCGTCCACCTTGACCTTCTCGTCCCCGGCGATCGCCTTCAGGCGCCCGGCGATCAGGTCGTCCGCAATGGGCTTCAGGTCGAAGCGCTGGCAGCGCGACAGGATGGTCGGGAGCACCTTCTGCACCTCGGTCGTCGCGAAGACGAACTTCACGTGGGGCGGCGGCTCCTCGAGCGTCTTCAGGAGCGCGTTGAAGGCCTGCGAGGTGAGCATGTGGACCTCGTCTATGATGTAGACCTTGAACTTCCCTTGGGCGGGCAGGTAGCTCACGGTCTCCCTCAGGTCGCGGATCTGGTCCACGTTGTTGTTCGACGCCCCGTCGATCTCGATCACGTCCAGGTGGCTTCCGTCGGCGATCGCCACGACCGCGGGGTCCTTGGGGTCAAAGTCGGCCTTCGGGCCGCCCGTGCAGTTGAGCGCCTTGGCGAAGATGCGGGCGATTGACGTCTTCCCGGTGCCCCTCGGCCCCACGAACAGGTAGGCGTGGCCTATCCTGCCGCGCGTGATCGCGTTGCGAAGCGTGCGCACCACGTGGTCCTGGCCGACGACGTCGCCAAACACCTGAGGGCGCCACTTGCGCGCGATGACCTGGTATCCTGTTGAGGACAAGGGGGGATCTAAGGTAAGAGTGAAGTGGCCAGGCACTCCACGGCACTGGTAGGACGTCGGTACCGTTGCTGCCTTCCGGCCCTGGCGGGGTTCGCGCGCCTGCCCATGCATGGCGCCTGGCCGAGGCGCAACATGCCCCTAGCCGCGCCGCGCGCAACACCTATTTGGGAGCCTGCTGCGCGCCCCTGGGCGAGCGCGGGACCGCTTCCTGCCTCAGCAGCTGCAGCCGCGCCCGCTGCTCGGAGATCAGCCTTTCGAACTTTGAGCGCTGCTCGGGGGTCAGCGTGGCCGCGATATCGTCCTGCATCTTCTCGATGGCGAGCGCGGTGGTCAGCTGGACCTCGCGGCGGTCGTGGCCGAGCTGCGCCACGGTGTCCCTCACGATCAGCCCGACCTTGGCCCTCTGGTCCTCGTTCAGGTCAAGCTGGTTCGCGAAGCTGCGTATCAGCTGGGGCCCGAAAGCCTGGACCTGGTTCCTGCGCGCCTCGAGGCTGGCCAGGATGTCCTGCCTGTTGCCGTGGCGGTGGGCGTTCCACCGGACGACGCCGATGGCCGTCGCCCCCCCGGTCACGAGGCCCGCGATGAAGATGCTGATGGTCGCCAGGACGACTTGCCAGGTCTTGACCATTGTTTCTAGGAGCCGATGTCCACGACGTCTGCGATTGGGTCGTCGCCCGCGGCCACCGCGGACTCCTCGTCAAACGCGCCCCTTATCGCCGTGAAGTTCGCGGCGACGGCGGCGACGGCGAGGAGCCCGGCGACGGCGGCCGCGCGCAGCGAGTAGAGCCCGAAGACGGGCGCCTGGCGGCCGCGCGGCTCGAACGCGAGCGCGGCCACGCGGGTTGAGAACCCGAAGGGCGCGGCCTCGTCGGAGGACGGCGGCGCCCTGCGGGCGGCCGCGAGCAGCCTCTGGAAAGACGTCTCGTCTGGGTTCATGCTGGTTCGTTCTCTTTAAGTTCCTGGTAGAAGCGTTGCAACTTCCGTCTCGCCCTGAAGGCGCGCACCTTCACGAGCGTCTGGTTCCAGCCCGTGAGCGCGCTGATCTCGGCGATGCTCTTCTGCTCGAGCTCAAGGTACTGGATGACGAGCCGGTCCTCGGGCTTGAGCATCTCCATCAGCTTCTGGACGATCTCCTTGGCCGCGAGCGCGTCGTCCGGGGCCACGTCGTTCTCGTTCGTGATCCCGCGCTCCAGGAAGTCGGACTCGGTCTCGGAAAGGTCCGCCATGCGCAGCTCCGGCCTGCGCTTCTGCGCGCGCAGCTGGTCGATGCAGGTCGTCACGGCAATGCGGGAGACCCAGTGGGTGAACGGCACGCTCCCCTGGTACTGGTCCATGCGGGTGAACATTTTCAGAAATATCTCCTGGGCAAGGTCTTCCTCGGCAACCCTCCTCGGGAGGTGGGCACGGACGATGCGGATGACGAGGGGATGGAGGAATTCCACAAGCTCCCGCGCAGCAATCTGATCGCGTTTCCGAACACGATCAAGACAGCCAGCCAGGTCAAACGACTGGTCGTCAGGCATAGGTTCATGGAGACATTATCAAACACAGTCTGCAAGACGGCGGTTGGCGTCCCGCGGTTACCATTAGCCCCCATTCTTGACATTGGGCGGTCCCCGGCGATGAATCCCACAAGAGATGGCACCCGCCTCCCAGGCCCTTCGACTTACCTTCGCGCACGACCTCTAAAGGACGCCGCGTAGCGGCGGGTCGTGCGTAGGCCTTGGATCCCTCTTTCGCCGCGGCCCCCTGGGCCGAGTCGGCGTTGTACTCCCGCCCCGAATCCGACACGCTCTAACCTCTCCTTTCCATGCAGCCCGATCCCGTCTCCAAGTACGCACCCTTCCCCCCCGTCCCCCTCCCCAACCGGCAGTGGCCGAACCGCACGCTGACGCGCGCGCCCATCTGGTGCAGCGTCGACCTCCGGGACGGCAACCAGGCCCTCGCCCAGCCGATGAGCGTCGACGAGAAGATCGAGTTCTTCGAGATGCTGGTGCGGATCGGCTTCAAGGAGATCGAGGTGGGATTCCCGTCGGCCTCCCAGATCGAGTTCGACTTCACCCGGCGCCTGATCGACGAGAGGAGGATCCCTGACGACGTCGCGATCCAGGTCCTGTGCCAGTGCCGCGAGGACCTGATCACGCGCAGCCTCGAGTCGGTCAGGGGGGCGGGGAACGTCATCTTCCACCTCTACAACTCCACCTCCCCGAAGCAGCGCGAGTACGTCTTCAACCTCCCGAAGGAGGAGATCATCCAGATCCCCGTCCGAGCGGTCGGCCAGCTCAGGCGCGAGAGCCGCGCGCTTGTCGCCGCGGGCACGCGCCTGCGCCTGGAGTACTCGCCGGAGAGCTTCACGAGCACCGAGCTCGAGTTCGCGCTCGCGATCTGCGAGGCGGTCTCCGACGCCTGGGGCCCGACGCCCGAGGACAGGATCATCCTGAACCTCCCCGCGACGGTCGAGTACACGACGCCCAACGTCCACGCCGACCAGATCGAGTGGATGTGCACCCACCTGACAAGGCGCGCCTCGACGATCGTCTCCCTGCACACGCACAACGACCGGGGCACCGGCGTCGCCGCGACGGAGCTCGCGCTCCTGGCGGGTGCGGACCGCGTCGAGGGCACCCTCTTCGGCAACGGGGAGCGCACCGGCAACCTGGACATCGTGACGGTGGCCCTGAACCTCTACACCCAGGGGATCGCGCCAGGCCTCGACTTCGGGGACCTGAACGCGGTCCGGGACACCTACGAGCGCTGCACGCGCCTGGAGGTGCCGCCGCGCCAGCCCTACGCCGGGGAGCTCGTCTTCACCGCGTTCAGCGGCTCGCACCAGGACGCCATCAAGAAGTCCCTGCCCCACCAGAAGCCGGGCAAGCCCTGGGACGTCCTCTACATCCCGATCGACCCCTCGGACATCGGCCGCAGCTACCGGGCGATCATCCGGATAAACTCCCAGTCGGGAAAGGGCGGCGTGGCCTACGTCCTGGAGCAGGAGTTCGGCTACCAGCTGCCGAAGCCCATGCACCGGGAGATCGGCAAGGTCGTGAACGACCTCGCCGACGCGAAGGGCGCCGAGCTCACCTCCGGGGACATCCGCGACGCGTTCCACAGGGAGTACCTCGAGCGCAGGGCGCCCGTCTCGCTCGAGCATTTCAAGACGACCGAGCGCGACTCCACCGTCAAGTGCGAGGCCCGGATCACGGTCGAGGGCAACGCCTACACGCTGGCCGGCGCAGGGAACGGCCCGATCGATGCCTTCGTTCGCGCCCTCGCCGCGACGCAGCTCCCGAAATTCGACGTCACGAGCTACTCCGAGCACTCGCTCGGGTCCGGCGCCGAGGCGAGGGCCGTCAGCTACATCCAGATCAAGATGGAGCGCGGCTCCGCGTACTTCGGGGCGGGCATCGACACGAACATCGAGCTCGCCTCGATCAAGGCGATCGTGAGCGCGCTCAACAGGGCGATCCGGCCCCGCGATGAAGTTTGAGCCCGAGAAGCGCCCGCTGACGGGCGAGACCCTGGAGACGCTGACCGCCTCGCTCGCCGGGGCGGGCGAGAAGCCGTTCCGCGCCGGCCAGATCCTCGACTGGGTCTACAAGAAGCGCGCGCGCTCGTGGGAGGACATGACCAACCTGCCGAAGCCCCTGCGCGCGTGGCTGGACGCCGAGTTCACGCTCATGCCCGCGTCGCTCGTCCTCAACAGGCACTCGGCCGACGTGACGGACAAGCTCCTCCTGGAGCTCGGGGACCGCTCGCTCATCGAGACGGTCATCATCCGCGCCCCCCAGGAGGGCGTCGGGCTCGACCACTCCCGAAAGACGATCTGCATCTCGACCCAGGTCGGCTGCGCCATGGGGTGCGTGTTCTGCGCGAGCGGGCTGGCGGGCCTGAAGCGGGACATGAGCGCCGGCGAGATCGTGGCCCAGCTGCTGCAGGTCTGCTACGCGGAGGACGCGCGCACGCCCCGCGCGCGCGCCGAGCTCGCCTCGTTCGACAACATCGTCGTCATGGGCATGGGCGAGCCGCTCGCGAACTACGACGCGCTCATCCGGGCGCTCACGATCGTGAACGCCCCCTGGGGCCTCGGCTTCGGCGCGCGCCGGATCACGGTCTCCACGAGCGGCCTCGTGCCGAAGATCATCCGGCTCGCCGACGAGCCCCTCGGGTTCCGCCTCGCGATCTCGCTTCACGGGGCGACGGACGAGGTGAGGACGAAGATCATGCCCGTCAACAAGGCCTTCCCGCTCGCGAAACTCCTCCCCGCGGTCAAGACCTTCACCGAGCGGCACGGCAGGATGGTCACGCTGGAGTTCATCCTCATCGAGGACGTGAACGACTCGATGGACCAGGCGAGGCGGCTGCGCGACATCGCGCTCGACCTCCACGCCCACGTGAACCTGATCCCTTACAACACCGTCGAGGGCCTCCCCTGGAAGAGGCCCGAGGTTCCCCGGCAGATCGCGTTCGCAGCCGTCCTCGACCGGGCGGGCGTCTCGGTGACGCTGCGCCGGGAGAAGGGCCACGACATCGCCGCGGCCTGCGGTCAGCTGCGCCTGAAGACCGAGCTGGAGCGCGGCGAACCGCTCGCCGCGGAAGTTTCCACTTGAAAGTCGGACGGAACTAAGGGTTTTATGTCCTTTCTCAGGTAGTCTCCGGTCCAATTAACCCCCCTTTTCGGCTAAATGATAGAAGTCAACGGCTTGGTAAAAACGTACGGCTCGAAGCGTGCGGTTGACGGTGTGAGCTTCTCCGTGAAGCGCGGCGACATCCTGGGCTTCCTGGGGCCCAACGGCGCGGGCAAGTCCACGACCATGAAGATGATAACGGGGTTCGTGCGGCCGGACTCGGGCACGGCGAAGGTGGACGGGATCGACGTCATGAAGGACCCCGTGGCCGTGAAGCGGAAGCTCGGCTACCTGCCTGAAAACGCCCCTGCGTACCCGGAGATGACCGTCGCCGAGTTCCTGGGCTTCATCGCGGAGGTCCGCGGGTTCAGCGAGAAGGCAACGCGGCGGGCCCACGTGGACCGCGCCGTGGCCCTGACCCACCTCGTCTCCGTCCGAAACCAGACGATCGAGACGCTCTCGAAGGGCTACAAGCAGCGGGTGGGTTTCGCCCAGGCGCTCCTTCACGACCCTCCGGTCCTCATCCTCGACGAGCCCACCGACGGCCTCGACCCGAACCAGAAGAACGAGGTCCGCGTCCTTATCAAGAACATGGCCGTCGAGAAGGCGGTCATCCTGTCGACCCACATCCTCGAGGAGGTGGAGGCCATCTGCAACCGGGTGATCGTCATCTCGCGCGGCAAGCTGGTCGCCGACGAGTCGCCGGAGAAGTTCCGTGCTCGCCAGCCCGGAGCGCGCATGGACGAGATCTTCCGCAACCTGACCCAGAGCGACGCATGAAGCAGGTCAAACCCATCTTCAAGCGCGAGTTCGTCGGGTACTTCCGCACGCCCGTCGCGTACATCTTCCTCGTCGCGTTCCTCTTCATCTCGGTGGCGCTCGCCTTCTCGCGCTTCGGCGGGTTCTTCAAGGCGGGGATCGCGAGCCTCGAGGGCTACTTCGGCTTCTACCCCTGGCTCTTCCTCATCATCGTGCCGGCGGTCGGCATGCGCCTCTGGTCCGAGGAGAAGCGCTCCGGCACGGCCGAGTTGCTGTTCACGCTCCCCGTGACGACGATCGAGGCCGTGCTCGGGAAGTTCCTCGCGGGCTGGGCCTTCCTGTCCCTCGCGGTCGTCCTCAGCTTCCCGATGGCGATCACGATCGGCTACCTCGGCAGCCCCGACTGGGGCGTCGTCGCCACGAGCTACCTCGGGGCGATCCTCATGGCCGGCGGCTTCCTCGGGGTCTGCTCGCTCACCTCGGCGCTCACGAAGAACCAAGTCGTGAGCTTCATCGTGAGCCTCGGCGCCTGCGCCGTCCTCGTCTTCCTCGGCTACAGCGGCTTCACGAGCCTCCTCGAGGGCCTCCTGCCGGTCGGCGTCGCCAACGCGATCTCGAACTTCAGCTTCATCACCCACTTCAGCCCCATGGCCCGGGGCATCGTGGACGCGAAGGATGTCGTCTTCTTCCTGTCGCTCATGGGCTTCACCCTCTTCCTGAACGTGGTCGCGCTCGAGCGCTGAACCGGACCCCGCGCCATGAAACACGGAAACAAGGTCCTCTCGGTCGCCCTCCTCCTGGTCGGGCTGATCCTCGTCAACTACCTCGCCTCGTCCTTCCCCGCCCGCCTCGATGCGACGGCCGAGAAGGTCTACACGCTCTCGCCCGGCACGAAGGCCCTCCTCTCCAAGGTCACCGAGCCGACGACGCTCGACCTCTACTTCTCCGCCAACGCGAGCGGCCAGTTCGTGGAGTACAAGAACTACGCCGAGCGCGTGCGCGAGATGCTGCGCCAGTACGCGCGCGCCTCGCACGGGATGGTGCGCCTCAACGTGATCGACCCCGAGCCGGACACGCCCGAGGAGGAGAAGGCGACGGCGGCGGGCATCGAGCCCCAGACGATCCCCGGCGGGAGCGCGTTCTACTTCGGCCTCGTCGCGACCCAGGCCGACCTGCAGAAGGTGATCCCGGCGCTCACGCCGCAGCGCGAGCAGTTCCTGGAGTACGACGTCTCGGAGCTCATCTACGGCGTCGGCCAGTCCGACAAGAAGAAGCTCGGGCTCCTCACGAGCCTGCCCCTGCAGGGAACCCCTGGGATGCCGATGATGGGGCAGCAGGGCACCGAGGGACAGTACGTGGTCAACGAGTGGGAGGAGACCTACCAGATCGTCCCGGTCGAGGCCACCGCGACGGACCTCCCTAAGGACCTGGACGTCCTCGCGGTCGTCCACCCCGAGAACCTCTCGACGAAGCTGCAGTTCGCGATCGACCAGTTCCTCCTCGCGGGCAAGCCCGTGTTCCTCGCCGTCGACCCCTCGTCCCTCTACTTCAAGCGCCAGGGCGGGCAGGCCGCGATGTTCAACGGCCCGCAGCCGAACGTCTCGAGCGACCTGCCGGTCCTCCTCTCGGGCTGGGGCCTTTCCTTCGACCCGAACATGGTGGTCGGCGACCTGGTGAACGCCGAGGAGGTCCAGCTGCGCGACCAGTCCCGCCTGCGCTACCCCGTCTGGATCAACCTCGTGAAGGAGAACTTCAACCCCAAGGCCCTGCCCACGGCGCAGCTTGAGACGGCGCTCTTCATCGAGCCGGGAAGCGTGAAGCTGAAGCCGGGGAGCGACCTCACCTTCACGCCGCTCATCGAGACCTCCGACAAGGCCGGGGAGATCCCCGTCGCCGCGCTCCAGTTCGCGCAGCCCGAGGAGGTCGCCCGCCAGGTCAAGGCGTCGGGCAAGCGGACCATAGCGGCGCTCGTGTCCGGGAAGTTCAAGTCGGCGTTCCCCGACGGGGCCCCCAAGGACCCCGAGCCCGCCGACAAGAAGGACGCCAAGGCAGCGGCCGAGGCGCCGCCCGCGCCCTCCCTCAAGGAGTCCAGGACCACGTCCGTCCTCATCGTCGTCGCCGACACCGACTGGATGTTCGACGAGTACAGCGTCCAGAAGTTCGAGTTCATGGGCCAGGCCGCGGCCAAGCCGTTCGACGACAACCTCGCCTTCGCCGCCAACTCGCTCGACTTCCTCGCGGGATCGCGGGACCTGATCTCGATACGCGGCAAGGGCAACTCGGTGCGGCCCTTCACGGTCGTCAAGAAGATGGAGTCCGACGCCGCGGAGAAGTACAAGGAGAAGCTGACCGCGCTCGAGGCGAGGATCAACGAGGTGCAGGGCAAGCTGGCCGAGCTCCAGGGGAAGTCGGCCGAGGGCGGCAAGCTCCTCGCCTCCCCCGAGGCGACCCGCGCCATCGAGGACTTCCAGAAGCAGGCGTCCGCCATGCGCGCGGAGCGCCGGGGGATCCGGCTCGCGCTGCGCGAGGGTATCGACGCCCTCGAGAACAAGCTCCTCGTGATCAACCTGCTCGCCACCCCGCTGCTCGTCGTCGCGTTCGGGCTCCTGTTCCAGCGCCGCCGCCGCCACGGGTAGTGCGGCGCACCCCGCGATGAAACTAAAGACGCTCATCCTCTCCGTCGCCGTCCTGGCCGCGCTCTCGGTCGCGGCGTACCTGGGGAACCGGCCAGAGCCCGCGCCGCCGGCCGACGCCCGCGTGGGCAAGGCGCTCCTCGACGCCGACACGGCCCAGAAGGCCGCCGGGCTCGTCGTCTCCGACCAGGGCAAGAAGGTGGAGCTCGCAAAGGGCGCCGACGGGACGTGGCGGGTGAAGAGCTACTTCGACCTCCCGGCCGACTTCGAGAAGATCGCCCGCCTCGTGCAGGACCTGAACGAGTCCAAGGTGGAGCGGTTCGTGACGGCGAACCCCGACCGCCTCGCCCACCTGGACTTCAAGGACTCCTCGATCGTTCTCACCGACTCCTCGGGCAAGGAGATCTGGAACGTGACCCTCGGCAAGGCCCCGGACTCGGGCAACGGGAAGTTCATCCGCTTCGCGGGCGAGTCCAAGGCCTACTTCTCGGGGATGCACGTCTGGCTGGACACCGATGCGAAGGGCTGGGCCAACAGCTCTCTCCTGACCGTGAAGCCCGAGGAGATCGCGAAGGTCGAGATCCCCTTCGACTCGGGGCCCGCCATCGCATTGTCGCGGCTGAAGAAGGACGCGCCCTGGGTCGCCGAGGGTGCGCGCGCGGGTCAGAAGCTCCTGCCGGAAAAGGTCTCCTCGCTCGTCTCCTCGCTGACGGCGCTCAAGTTCACGGACACGACCGACCCGAAGGATCCCGCGGCGGCCGAGGCCGGCGCCCACATGAGGGTGTTCAAGCTGACGACCTTCGGCGGGCAGACGCTCTCGATCTCGCTTGGGCGCAAGCCCGAGGAGAAGAAGCTCAAGCCCCCGGTCGCCGACAAGGACGCGCTCGCGGCGCTGACCAAGCCCGCCGATACAAAGGCCGAGGCGAAGCCGATCGCCCCGGAATACGACACGATTCCCGCGGGGCCGGTGTTCGTCGTCGCCTCGAGCTCGGACGCGAAGGCGCCGGTCAACGACCTCATGCGACGACGGGCTTTCCAGGTCGACGAGTACACCTTCACGGGTCTCCCCCAGAAGCCTGACGATCTCCTCGAGGCCGCGACGGCCAAGTAGGAGAGAACCGGCGGGGGACGAACTCCGGGGCGAGAGCTTCTCGCCGCGCCTTCGCCCCCGCGCCGGGTTAAGGGAAGCCGAGCCTCAGTGGTTCTGGGTGTCCGTGGTCGTCGTCGTAACGGGGCCGGGAACGGCGGGCTGCGTGGTCTGCTGCGACGTGGTGGTCGTGCTGCCCGAGGGTGAGGACGCGCAGGCGGAAAGCGCTGCGATGGCGACGGCGAAAAGGCTCGGGAGGATATACTTCTTCATGGGAATCATTCTGGTTTGGATTGTTGCTTTACCAGATGAGATTACAGCGTCGGGCAATTCGGGGCTATGGGGTGTTGTCCGCACCGATGCGGCGTGGGCCCGAGTCGACGGGAGGTCCACTATCTAGTGGATATGTTTTTATTCACTATTATTGACCGAATAAATTTCTATACTAAACCCATCACCCAGCAGGGAGGCCCAATGTGGATTCGGCCGGCGCGGCCCGCAAAACAAAGAGAACAGCTCGGGGCAAAAGCCTAGGCTAGGTTTCCAAGATAAGGAGAGGGAAGTCCAAGTAGCGGATTCCATTCCGCGGGAATATCCGCACGCGATCCGAAATCCCGGGTCCATTCGAGTACCATGAATACGCTCCTCCTCATCATCGTCCTGCTCCTCCTCTTCGGCGGCGGCGGATTCTACATCGGCGGCCCCGCGTTCGGCGGCGGCGGACTCGGCCTCGTCCTCCTGATCTGCCTCGTCATCTTCCTGATGGGCGGATTTCGCGCCCGGGATTGACGCACCGCCGAGCCCGGCAAATCGCCTACACCCTTATTTTCTTTACACATATCATCATTTATGGATGTGTTGATATGTGATAAGGTCGGATCGCCCCATTTCTGAGCTGTTTGCGCAGCGACGCCCGCTGCGCTCGATCGAGTTTTTCCCGCCCCGGGACGACGCGGGCGTCGACGCCCTCAGGCACACGGCCCTGGCGCTCAAGTCCATCTCACCGGACTTCGTCTCGGTCACCTACGGCGCGGGCGGGAGCACCCGCCAGCGGACGGCCCAGGTGAGCGCCTTCCTCAAGGCCGACTTCGGCTTCACGGTCATGCCCCACCTCACCTGCGTCGGGCACACGCGCGGCGAGCTGAATGCGATCGCCGACACGATCCACGCCGACGGCTTCCGCAACATCATGACGCTCCGCGGCGATCCCCCGAAGGGATCCACGGAGTTCAAGGCGACCGCGGACGGGCTCAACTACGCGAACGAGCTCGTGGGCCTTCTCAAGGCGCGGCACCCGGACTTCTGCCTGGGGGTCGGCGGCTATCCCGAGAAGCACCCCGAGGCGCCGTCGTCGGAGGCGGACCTGGTCAACCTGAAGCGCAAGGTCGACGCGGGAGCCGACTTCGTGACGACGCAGCTCTTCTTCGACAACGCCTCCTATTACCGCTTCGTCGAGAGGTGCAGGAAGGCGGGCATCACGGTTCCGGTCGTGCCGGGCATCATGCCCGTCCTCTCGCTCAAGCAGATCCAGCGCTTCACCGCGATGTGCGGGACGACGCTGCCGGCGACGCTTGTCCGTAGGCTCGAGGCCGCCGGCGAGACCGCCGAGATCGTCGAGTCGGTGGGGATTGACTGGGCGCTCACCCAGATCCGCGACCTCCTGGCCCAGGGGGCGCCGGGCTACCACCTCTACATACTGAACCGCGCGAAGAGCGCGCTCGCCCTGGCCGCGGGCCTCGCGGCGTAGGCCCCTACCCTCCCGCGAACACCGGCCGGAATCCGGCCTCGGAGAGGATCCGCGCCACGGTCTCCCTCTGGTCGCCCTGGATCTCGATCCGGCCGTCCTTGACGGTGCCCCCGCAACCGCAGGCGGCGCGCGCCTTCCTCATTAGCTGTTCTTTTTCCGGGAGCCCTATCCCGGTGAAGCCGTCGACGACCGTGACGGTCTTGCCGCCCCGGCCGCCCTTCTCGCGCGTGATGTCGACGCGGCCCCTGTTGCGCTCGGGCTTTGAAGGAGCCGGCGGCGCCTTGGCGGGGGCGGGCGCCGAGGCCTTGAGCCCCGAGGCGTCCAGCGCGGCAAAGGGGTTCTGGGCCAGGCCCTCGCCGCCCTGTGTCGGTATCCTGTCGGCCACGGTCAGGGCCTCCCGCCGCAGGAGCCGACGGGTATCCCCGACTCCCCGCCGAGGAACATCAGGGCCTTCGGGTAGCTGCGCCGCTCAAGGAAATGGACCAGCTGCGGGTGGAGCGTCGCCCGGCCCTCCTTCAGGCACCCGTCGAGGAGCGCCATGCGGCCCGCGATGGCGTCGCCATCAGCGCGCTTGATGGCGTCCATTAGGGCTATAAGTGATTCCTTGATCTCGGCTTCCATGGGCGTCGGAGTACCCACCCTAATACGCGCGCCGCCGTTGTGAAGCGCGATTGCAACCTCTGCGGAGAATCCCGCCGGGGCTTGAGTTCGGGGGGTCGGCATGCAGACTGTTGGCAAAACCCGCTCTAATAGCCGGCGCGCAAAGGCGCCGGCGTCCCAGATGAATCCCACGACCCTTCCCGTTCGCGCAAATGCTGATGTCATTGAGGCCGCCTACCGCCTCTGGCTGGACAACCCCGACGGGGTCGACCCGACCTGGCGGGCCTTCTTCCAGGGCTTCTCCCTGGGCAGCAACGGGGGCCCTATCGGCGAGGCCATCGAGGGCCAGGTCCAGCACGCGCCGATCATCGACAGCCTCAAGCAGTCGCACGTGCACTACCTCATCGCGGCGTACCGCGCGATCGGGCACCTGCAGGCGCACCTGGATCCCCTGAGCGGCCCGCCCGCCCCGGTCGCGAAGCTCGCCCTCTCCCAGTTCCAGCTCGGCGACGCCGACCTCGACACGTCGTTCGACGTGGGCACCTACCTCGGCGGCGGCCAGATGAAGCTGCGCGATATCATCGCGTCGCTGGAGAAGACCTACTGCGGGCACGTGGGCGTCGAGTACGCGCACATCCAGGACCAGGACTGCCGGCTCTGGCTGCAGGAGCGGATCGAGTCCACGAGCCTCAGGCCGTCCTTCGCGAAGGCGCAGAAGGTGCGGATCCTCAGGCGCGTGCACAAGGCCGAGCTCTTCGAGAAGTTCCTTCACACGAAGTACGTCGGCCAGAAGCGCTTCTCCCTCGAGGGCGGGGAGACGATCATCGCGGCGCTGGACGCCGTCATCGACCACTGCCCGGACGCCGGCGTGGAGGAGATCGTCATGGGCATGGCCCACCGCGGCCGCCTGAACGTCCTCTGCAGCGTGATGCGCAAGTCGTTCGACCAGCTCTTCGAGCAGTTCTCGGAGAACTACATCCCGGATACGGTCGGGGGAGACGGCGATGTGAAGTACCATCTTGGATACGAGTCCGTGCTCACGACCACCTCGGGCAAGAAGGTCGAGGTCCGCCTCGCAGCCAACCCCTCGCACCTCGAGATCGTCGACCCGGTCGTCGAGGGCAAGACGCGCGCCCGCCAGCGCATCCGCGGCGACCAGGACGAGCGCCGCAGGGTCCTCGCGCTCCTCATCCACGGGGACGCGGCGCTCGCCGGCCAGGGCGTCGTCGCCGAGACTCTCAACTTCTCGCAGCTGCCCGGCTACCGCACAGGGGGCACGGTCCACTTCGTCATCAACAACCAGATCGGCTTCACGACCGACCCGCGCGATGCCCGCTCCACCCGCTACTGCACCGACGTGGCGAAGATGATCGAGGCGCCCATCTTCCACGTGAACGGCGACGATCCGGAGGCCGTGTGCATGGTCTCCCAGCTCGCGCTCGACTTCCGCGTGCGCTGGAAGCGCGACGTGTTCGTCGACATGTACTGCTTCCGCAGGCACGGCCACAACGAGACCGACGAGCCGACGTTCACGCAGCCGATGCTGTACAGGACGATCGCGGCCCATCCCCAGGTCTCGGCCATCTACACCGCGGCTCTCGTCGCCGAAGGCACGATCTCCGCCGGCGAGGGCGACGCGATCAAGGACGAGTACTCCGCCTCGCTCGAGGCCAACCTCGCCAAGGCGAAGGAGCGCGAGGCCGCGAGGGCCGCGAAGAAGGGCCGCACCTCGAGCCCGTTCAAGGGGTCGACGGCGCAGTTCCAGCCCGAGTACCACCACACGCCCGTCGTCACGAGCGTGCCGGCGGAGGAGATCGACCGCATCGTGCGCGGGCTGACGGTGATCCCGGATACCTTCAAGGTGAACCCCAAGATCCGGCGCCTCCTGGACGCCCGCGCGCAGGCGCACCGGGACGGCGGCCCCGTTGACTGGGGCTTCGGCGAGGCGCTCGCCTTCGGCTCCCTCCTCGTCGAGGGGACGCCCGTCCGTCTCAGCGGCCAGGACTGCGAGCGCGGGACCTTCAGCCACAGGCACGCGGTCCTCGCCGACATCGACACGGGCGAGAAGTACACGCCCCTCAAGAACCTTGACCCGAAGCAGGCGAAGTTCTGCGTCTACAACTCGCTCCTGTCCGAGGCCGCGGTCCTCGGGTTCGACTACGGCTACTCGATGGACTACCCGGACATGCTCTGCCTCTGGGAGGCGCAGTTCGGCGACTTCGCCAACGGGGCGCAGGTCGTGATCGACCAGTTCATCGTGAGCGGCGAGTCGAAGTGGCAGCGCACCTGCGGGATCGTGCTCCTCCTGCCGCACGGGTACGAGGGCCAGGGCCCGGAGCATTCGTCGGCGCGCCTCGAGCGCTTCCTGCAGGCGAGCGCCGAGGAGGACATCCAGGTCGTCAACGTGACGACGCCGGCCCAGTACTTCCACCTCCTTCGCCGCCAGGTGAAGCGCGACTTCCGCAAGCCGCTGATCGTGATGTCGCCGAAGTCGCTCCTGCGCCACCCGGCGGCGGTCTCCCGGATCACGGAGTTCACGGGCGGCGGCTTCCAGGAGGTCCTCGAGGAGGCGAGCGCCCCCGCCAACCCGTCCAGGATCATCCTCTGCTCAGGCAAGGTGTACTTCGACCTCCTGGACTACCGCGAGAAGAACGGGATAAAGGACGTGGCCCTCGTCCGCGTCGAGCAGCTTTACCCGCTCCATGCCGACCGCCTGCGCGAGATCGCGGCGAGGCACCCCGACGCGCGCCTCGTATGGTGCCAGGAGGAGTCCCAGAACATGGGGGCCTGGACGTGGATCTGCCCGCAGGTCGCCGACATCTTCGAGAAGATCCCCCTCTATGCCGGCAGGGGCGCCTCGGCCTCCCCGGCCGTGGGCTCGCTCGCGATCCACAAGCGCGAACTCGCCGGGCTCCTCGAGGACGCCTACACACTCTAATCATGCCCCTTGACGTCAAAATCCCGCCCATGGGCGAGTCCATCAGCAGCGGTATCCTCGCCAAATGGCACGTGAAGGACGGCGACGCCGTCAAGCGGGACCAGCCGCTCTTCGAGCTGGAGACGGACAAGATCACGTCCGAGGGCACCGCCGACGCCGCGGGGACCATCACGCTCAAGGTGGCCGCGGGCGCCGAGGTGAAGATCGGCCAGGTCGTCGCGTCGATCGAGACGGGGCCCGCGGGCGCCGCCCCTGCGCCGGCGGCCCCGGCCCCGAGGGCGGCCGACGCTGCGCCCCCGCCCAAGGCGGCTCCCGCGGCCTCCGCCGTCCAATCGCCCGCCGTCCGCCGGATCGCCGAGGAGACCGGGGTCAACCCCGCCGACGTCACGGGGACCGGAAAGGCCGGCCGCGTCACGAAGGGCGACATGCTCGCGGCCCCCGCCGCGGCCTCGCCGGCGCAGGCCCCCGCTGCAGCCCCAGCAAAGGCTCCCGCGGCGCCCCCGGCCCAGCCCGGCGAGCGCCAGACGCGCAGGAAGCTGACGCCGCTTCGCCAGAGGATCGCCGAGCGCCTCGTCTCGGCGCAGCACTCCGCGGCGCTGCTGACGACCTTCAACGAGGTCGACATGTCGGCCGTGATGGCGCTTCGCTCCAAGTACCAGGAGGACTTCGTCAAGAAGAACGGACTCAAGCTGGGCTTCATGTCGTTCTTCGTGAAGGCCGTCGTCCACGCCCTGAAGGAGGTGCCCGCGATCAACAGCCAGCTCGAGGGCGACACGCTCGTCCAGAACCACTACTACGACATCGGGGTCGCCGTCTCGACCGAGAAGGGCCTCATGGTGCCGGTCATCCGCAACTGCGAGAGCCTCGGGATGGCGGCGATCGAGCGCGCGATCACGGACGCCGCGGGGAAGGCCCGCGACGGCAAGATCACGCTGGCCGACCTCGAGGGCGGCGTCTTCACGATCACGAACGGCGGGACCTTCGGCTCCCTCCTGTCGACGCCGATCATCAATCCTCCCCAGAGCGCCATCCTCGGGATGCACGCGATCAACGAGCGCCCCGTCGCGGTCGCGGGCCAGGTCGTCATCCGCCCGATGATGTATGTGGCCCTGACCTACGACCACCGCCTCGTCGACGGCCGCGAGGCCGTCACCTTCCTCGTCAAGGTGAAGCAGGAGGTCGAGGACCCCGCGCGCCTCCTCCTCGGGCTCTGAGGCGCGCCCATGGACCCGTTTGACGTCGCGATCATCGGCGCGGGCCCGGGAGGCTACGTGTGCGCGTTCCGAGCCGCGCAGCTCGGGCTCAGGGTCGCGCTGATCGAGAAGGGCGCCACGCTCGGCGGGACCTGCCTCAACGTGGGCTGCATCCCGAGCAAGGCGCTCCTCTACTCCTCCGAGCAGTTCGTCTTCGCCCGCGACCACGCCGCGGACCACGGGATCAGGGTCGGTCCCGTTTCCGCCGACATCGCCACGCTCCTGAAGCGCAAGGACGCCGTGGTCTCCAGGCTCGTCGGCGGGGTCGCCCTGCTCGCGAAGGCCCGGAAGGTCACCGTCATCACGGGGGAGGCCTCGTTCACGTCGCCGACCGAGCTGTCGGTCAGGGGCGCGGGCGCCGCCGTCTCCGTCACGGCCAGGAACTTTGTCATCGCTACCGGCTCGGCGCCCGTCGAGCTGCCTTTCATGAAGTTTGATGGAGGGACCGTCGTCTCTAGCGACCAGGCGATCGCGTTCGAGAGGGTGCCGGCGAGTCTCGTCGTCGTCGGGGGCGGCGCCATAGGGCTCGAGCTGGGCTCGGTCTGGTCGCGCCTCGGCAGCAGCGTCACCGTCGTCGAGTTCCTGCCGAAGATCGTCGCCGCCTACGACGACGACGTCGTGCGCACGTTCTCAAGGCTGCTGCAGAAGCAGGGGCTGAGGATCGAGACGGGCGCCAAGGTGACGGGCCTGAAGACCGCCGGGGGCCAGGCCGTCCTCACGGCGGAGCGCGAGGGCAAGGCGCTGGAGTTTCCCGCGGAGAAGGTCCTGGTCGCCGTGGGGCGCAGGCCCTACACGGACGGCCTTGGCCTCGACAAGGCGGGGGTCTCCCTTGACGAGAGGAAGCGGGTCAGGGTCGACGGGCGCCTTTCCACCGGCGTGCCGGGGATCTGGGCGATCGGCGACGTGGTCGCCGGCCCGATGCTCGCCCACAAGGCGGAGGAGGACGGCGCGGCCGTCGCGGAGTGGATCGCGGGGAAGGCCGGCCACATTGACTGGAACCTCGTGCCGGCGATCGTCTACACGGACCCCGAGGTGGCCTCGGTCGGCCTCGGCGAGGACGCCGCAAGGGCGGCGGGGGTCGCGGTCAACATCGGGCGCTTCAACTTCGGGGCCAACGGGCGGGCGATCGCCAACGACGGGACGGACGGGTTCGTGAAGATCGTGGCCGACGCCAAGACCGACCGGATCCTCGGGGCCCAGATCCTCGGCCGCGGCGCCGGCGAGATGATCGCGGAGGTCGTGACCCACATGGAGTACGGCGGCAGCGCGGAGGACCTTGGGCGCACGATCCACGCCCACCCGACGCTCAGCGAGGCGCTCAGGGAGGCCGGCCTGGCGGTGTCCAAGTCGGCGATCCATGCGATTTGACACGGGCGGCGCGATTGGGAAACCTACGCGCATCCACCCCGGGGCCCTGACCCGGGGCAAAACCGTGCCCGCAACAAACTTACCAGCCCGAACCACCCGGCGGACCTGCGCCTGCCGCGCGCATTCCCGCAGCGGGGATCCCTCCCGCCCATGACCCCGGCCGAACGCGAGGAGGCGCTGTCGCGCCGCGAGGAGAACGCCGCGATCCTGACGGCCAAGCTCGAGAGGGACCGCGTGGCGCTTGAGACCGACATCGCGGCCTCCGCCGCGGCGTCCAAGGCAGCGTCCGCGATCAACCGGGCGCTCCAGGCCGACGCCGCCAAGAAGGTGAAGGAACTCGAGGCCGAGTGCGCGCAGTGGGAGGCCAAGCTCGCCCGCCTCAAGTCCGAGGCCGGCAAGCTGACGCCCGCCGCGCCGGTGCAGGCCCCGATGGGGGCCGCGGAGAAGGCCCAGCTCGAGAGGGACCTGGCCGCGCTCGCCGCGGACAGGTCCGCACTGGACGCGGCGAAGGCCGCGTTCGAGCGCGAGTCGGCGGAGAGCCAGGCGAAGGTCAAGGCCGAGGCGCTGGCGCTCGCGGAACTCAGGGGCAAATTGGTCGGCATCCGCAGCGAGCTCGAGGGGGGCGTGAAGGCCCGCGAGGCGGAGGTGAAGAAGAAGGAGGCGCACCTGGAGGCCGAGAGGGCCAAGCTCCAGGCGGGCGTCGACTCGCTCATGCGGGCCGAGGCCCAGCAGGCCGAGCAGCGCACGAAGCTGGAGGCGCAGGTTGCGGCGCTGGCCAGCAAGGAGGTCATGTTCGAGGAGCGCAACCGGCAGCTGCAGGAGCGGCTCAAGAATTTCGCAAAGGCCTGAAGACGACCGATGACCCCCCGCTGATCGTCGAACAAGCCCATGTCCGAGGAGACCCAGGTATTCGTTGAACTGACCCAGTACACACTCCACGCGCTTCGCGCGGTCAAAGGAAAGGTGGAGGCGGGCGGGGAGTGCGCCCTGGAGAACAAGGCGGCGATCGAGGCGCTCCTGGACGCCGTCGCCCCCGCGAGGAGGACCGAGGGGCTGCATGCGGCGGCCACGGTGTGGCCGGCGTCGACGCTCTGGTACCTCGCGACCGACACCGAGGCGATGCTGGACCGGACGGGCGACGCTCTGCGCACCATCGCCGCGGGACGCCAGAAGGACCCGTCCGCGGCGTTCGCCTACGCGGCCTGCAACGCGGGGGACGGGGGGAAGGTCACGCCGGACGGCATCGACAAGTGGCTCATGGCGTTCACGGCCCTGGGCTCGCTCGAGAAGGCCTCCTCCGGGCTCCTGGAGCTGAAGGTGGACCCGATCGACGTCACCCCGTCGGCGTTCTCGGGGATAGGCGCCATCGCGGCCGCGCTCGGAAAGGAGGGCGCGGGCCGCTCGGTCGCGCTCTGGGACCTCGGCGCAGAAGGCTCCCACATCCTGCTCGTCACCGCGAAGGGCGCCGAAGCGGTGGTCCCGTGCTCCGTCGGGATGGACGCCATCATCGAGGCGGTGCAAACCGCGCTGAAGCTCAAGTTCCGAGGCGCCGGCGCGCGGCTCTTCTTCAACGACACGTACGACTTCACGGACCCGGGCCCAAGGATCGGCGCCCTCGTGAGCGCGGGCGTCAAGGAGGCCCTCGCCCAGCTCCCGGACACGCAGAGCCCGCCGTCCCTCGCGTGCGTCGGCCTGACCGGCAGGCAGGTCTGGTTCATCCGCGAGGTCGCGGCGGCCGCGGGCATCGGCCACTGGCAGCCGGAGATCGCGAGGCTCGCGGCCGAGCAGGGGCTCGGCTTCCCGGACGCCGCGGTCGAGGGCTCGTTCTCGGCGGCGTCAGCGGGCCTCTTCGGCCTCGTCGGCTCGAGCCTGCGCGGCAAGGGCGAGTGGAGCCCGGCCTGGGTCGAGGCCGAGGGGATCGAGGAGGCGGCCCCGGCCGCGGAACCCGAGCCGGAGCCCGAGCCTGAGCCGGAACCCGAGCCGGAACCCGAGCCCGCCCCGAAGCCCGCGGCTCCCGTGGTGCGCCTGAGGCCCACCATGTCCATCGACACGGGCTCCGCGGGATCGGCCGCGAAGCCCGCCCGGCCCGCGGTGTCCCCGAAGTCCGTGACGGCCCCGCCCGCGCCGTCCTTCTCCCCGCCGCCGGGCGCGCCGAGGCCCGCCGTGCCGGCGATGTCGATGCGCCCGCCCGCGGCGCCGTCGGCGCCGCCGTCCTACGCCGCGCCCGCCCCGACCGCGGCCCCCGCCCGCCCTCCCTCGTTCTCCAACCCGGGATTTCCCATCCCGGAGACGCGGCCCCCCATGCCGATGCCGGGAGGCGCCTTCCCGGCTCCCCCGGGCGCGGCCGCCGGCGCTGGGTTCCCCGCCCCGCCCGGGGCGCCCTCCTCGGGCTTCCCGGCCCCTCCCGGAGCGGCGCCGTCGGCTCCGCCGCCCTACGGCGCGCCACCCCGGCCCGCGGCCCCCGCGCGGCCGCCCTCGTTTTCCAATCCCGGATTTCCCATCCCGGAGACACGGCCCCCGATGCCGGCGCCGGGCGACGGTTTCCCGGCGCCCCCGGGCGCACCCGCGGGCGACGGCTTCCCGGCGCCGCCCGGCGCGCCTGCGGCTGCTCCCGCGAAGCCGGGCGTCGGCGTCAGGATCGGGGCCCCGGCGGCGGGCCCGCCCAAGGCCGTCACGGCCCTGCCCTTTGAGGCGATCAAGTCCAGGGGCCTCGCCGGGGACACGGTGCCCCCGATGCCCGAGGCCCAGCCCGAGCCGAAGAGCAAGACCGGCTTCTACATCGGGATCCTCGTCGTCGCGGGGATCCTCGCGGCCGGCATCGCGGTCGTGCTCGAGGCGCGCATGGCCAAGGCCAAGGCCTACGACCTCCAGCAGCAGGCCGAGCTGGCCCTGAAGGTCCAGCAGGCCCAGGAGAGGGCGGACGAGAAGGCCCGCCAGGAGAAGGAGGCGCAGGATGAGAAGGACCACGAGGCCGAGCTCGAGAAGGCGAAGAAGGAGGCCGAGGAGAACACGCGCCGCGACATCCTCGCCGAGCAGGAGGCCGCCCGCGTGGCGAAGCTGCCCGGGACGATCCTGGTCGCCACGACGCCCGCAGGGGCCGCGGTCTCCATCGACGGCGGCGCGCCGCTCACGTCCCCGGCGAAGGCGGAGCAGATAAACCCCGGTCCCCACAAGGTCGCGATCACCCTCAAGGGGTTCGACCCCGTCGAGCTCACCGCGGAGGTGAAGGGCAACCAGGCGACCGACCTCGGGACGACCGTCCTGCAGTCCGTCTACGGGTCGCTCGACCTCACGAGCACGCCCGACGCGCTCGACTTCGCGATCCGGCCGGACTCGGACCCCACCGGCAAGCCGGTCCTCACCGGGCGCACCCCGGCCTCGCTCGCCGAGGTGCCGCACGGCGACTACCTTGTCACCTTCTCGCGGCCCGCGTGCCGCGACCACGTCGAGAAGGTGTCGATCGCGAAGGGCGTGAAGTCGTCGGTGGACACGAAGTACCTGGACGGCTCGCTGGAGCTGACGAGCGACCCCAGCGGCGCCCGGGTCAACCAGGACGGCGAATTCCTCGGCACGACGCCCCTCACCCTCCACGACCTGACGCCGAAGACGGCGCAGTTCGACCTCACGCTCCCGGGCTACGACTCGACGCCGATCTCGTGCGACATCCCCGAGGGCCAGACCCTCAGGTACTCGGCGCAGCTCCTGCGCAAGGACAGGATCTTCAAGGCGAGCGAGGTGAAGACCCCGCCCGAGGCGTACGACGCGCCCCAGCCCGTGCTGAGCGCGGCCCAGAAGAAGCTGGGCGCCGACGTCCTCATCTCCCTCGTCGTCAGCCGGGACGGCGTGGTGTCCGACGTCGAGGTCGTCCACACCACGGACGACGACGTCGGCCGGCGCTGCAAGTCGGCCGTCGAGAGGTGGAAGTACCGCCCGGCGACGGCGCCGGACGACCGGGTCGTCGGCGCGAGGATAGAGGTGCCCTTCAAGTTCCCGGTGAATTCCCGCTAGGGGCGCGGCCCCGGGGGCCCGCAAGAATGGTCTGGCAAGGAACTTGCTGACCGGTGGCGATGGCCTAAGCTTCCCCCACGTGTCGCTCCTAAGCAACCCCTATGAAACCGGCGAGTTCTTCGACGAGATGTACGCGGCAGACGGGCAGGTCCGCCCCCACTACCGCAGCCTCGTCGAGCGCCTAGGCACGCTCCCGCTGCCCGAGTTTGAGCGCCGGCGCGCCGCCGTGGACCTGGCTTTCCTGAGGCGCGGCGTCACGTTCACCGTCTACAACGACTCCGAGGGCACTGAGCGGATATTCCCGTTCGACCTGATCCCGCGCATCATCCCCGCGCGGGAGTGGTCGCGGCTCGAGGCCGGCCTCATCCAGCGGATCACGGCCCTCAACCTCTTCCTCCACGACCTCTACCACGAGCAGAAGATCCTGAAGGACAATGTCATCCCGGCGGCGCAGATCCTGAGCGCCAAGCACTTCCGCAGGGAGTTCATGAACTTCTCGGTCCCGCACGACATCTACGTGCACATCTGCGGCACCGACCTCATCCGCGACCGGGACGGCAGCTACCTGGTCCTCGAGGACAACCTGCGATGCCCGTCGGGGGTCTCGTACATGATCGAGAACCGCTCGGCGATGAGGCGGGCCTTCCCCAACCTCTTCCAGAGCTACGGGGTGCGGCCGGTGGAGGGCTACTCGGAGCTCCTCCTCAAGTCGCTGCTTCACATCGCGCCCGACCGCAGCGACAAGCCGAACGTGGTCCTCCTCACGCCCGGCGTCTACAACAGCGCCTACTTCGAGCACTGCTTCCTCGCCCGGCAGATGGGCATCCCGATCGTCGAGGGGCGCGACCTCCTGGTCCAGGACACGCGCGTCTACATGCGCACGACCTCGGGGCTCCTGCCGGTCGACGTCATCTACCGCAGGATCGACGACGACTTCCTCGACCCCGCGGTGTTCCGCTCCGACTCGATGCTCGGCGTCCCGGGCCTCGTGGCGGCCTACCGCGCCGGCAACGTCGCGCTGGCCAACTCGATCGGGACCGGGGTCGCGGACGACAAGGTCATCTACGCCTACATCCCGAAGGTGATAAAGTACTACCTCGACCAGGAGCCGATCATCCCGAACGTGGCGACCTACCTCGCGTCGGACCCCGCGGACAGGAAGTTCATCCTCGACAACATCGCGAAGCTGGTGGTCAAGTCCGCCAACGAGGCGGGCGGCTACGGCATGCTGATCGGCCCCGCGGCGACGAAGGAGGAGTGCGCGGACTTCCGGGCGAAGGTCGCCGCCAACCCGCGCAACTTCATCGCCCAGGACCCGATCATGCTCTCGCGCTCGCCCACGTGGTTCGAGAACCGCCTCGAGGGCCGGCACATCGACCTGAGGCCCTACGTGCTTTGCGGTAAGAAGACGGTCGTGACCCCGGGCGGGCTGACCCGCGTCGCGCTCCGCAAGGGCTCGCTTGTCGTCAACTCCTCCCAGGGCGGCGGCTCCAAGGACACGTGGGTGCTGGCCGACGAGAAGTGACCGGACCCCCGGGAAAGACCATGCCACCGGCACCCAAGACCCCCCCGCCCCGGCCCCAGGCCAACGTGATGCTCTCGCGCGTCGCGCACTCGCTCTACTGGATGAGCCGCTTCATCGAGCGCGCCGAGAACATCGCTCGGCTCCTCGAGGTGAACCTCCAGTTCATCCTCGATTTCCGGGGGTACGACGACTCCCACCTGCAGGAGCACTGGGGCTCGATCCTCGCCAGCTCCGGCGACCGGGACCTCTTCGACAAGCACTACGAGGCCCCGGACAGCCGCTCGGTCACGGAGTTCTTCGCGTTCGACCTGCGCAACGCGAACTCGATCCTCTCCTGCGTCTTCGCGGCCCGCGAGAACGCGCGCATGATCCGCGACCAGATCTCCGTCGAGATGTGGGAGACGATCAACGAGCTCTACCTCTTCCTCAAGTCCCGCAGCACCTCGGACGTCTGGGCCGCGGGCCCCTACGAGTTCTTCCAGGACATCAAGCGCAACTCCCACCTCTTCCAGGGCCTCACCGACTCGACGTACTCCCGCAGCGAGGGCTGGGAGTTCATCCAGTTCGGAAAGTTCGTGGAGCGGGCGCACAAGACCGCGCGCATCCTCGACGTCAAGTACCACATCCTCCTGCCCACGGCGGGCGACGTCGGCGGGGCGGTGGACACCGCGCAGTGGCAGGCCATCCTGCGCTCCGCGAGCGCGCTGGAGGCCTACCGCAAGTTCTACGTGCGCGAGATCCTGCCGTGGAAGGTCGCCGAGTTCCTGATCTTCTCGGACTCCTTCCCCCGCTCGATCCACTTCTGCGTGGCGCAGATCGACGACTTCCTGCGCAGGATCCTCGCGGAGTCCGGGGCCCGTCCCCGCACCGAGGCAGCACGGGCCTCGCGCAAGCTGCTCGCCAACCTCCAGTCGCTCACGATCGACGAGGTCCTCAAGGAGGGCCTCCACGAGTTCCTTGTTGAAATCGGCACCTCGCTTGAGAAGATCAGCGACGAGGTCGTCCAGACGACGATGTTCTACCTGGCCGAGTCGACCCAGGAGGAGCAGCAGCTCCAGCAGCAGCAGTAAGGGACGCCTGCCCGGGGACTCCCACGAACGCGCCATGCTAATCAGCCTCCTCCACCGCACCACCTTCGCCTACGCCGGCCAGGCGCACGACAGCTTCAACGAGGTCCGCCTGAAGCCGCTCGACGACGCGGCCCAGGCGTGCCGCAGCTTCGAGCTGCGGACGGACCCCGCCACGCAGATGCGCGACTACCAGGATTTCTACGGCAACACGGTCCACTACTTCGACATCACGGCCGCCCACGAGAGGCTGGTGATCGAGGCCGTCTCCGAGGTGGAGACGACCCCCAACGCGGCCCGCCCCCCGGTGCCGGTCGTCCAGCACAGCGAGGGCGAGGCCGAGCGCGAGCTGCGCGCCGAGTTCGTCGTCGACTCCCACTTCGTGCCGCTCGACGTCACGGTGTGGAAGGAGGCCCAGGACGCGCTCCACGCGGGCCGCTCCGACGTCTGGTCCGACGTGCGCACGATCTGCCGGCATGTCTTCACGACCTTCGCCTACAAGCCGCGGTCCACCGGCGTGGCGACGATCGCGACCGAGGCGATCAAGCAGCGCTCCGGCGTGTGCCAGGACTTCGCGCATGTCGCGATCGGCATGTGCCGCAGCGCCGGCATCCCCGCCAAGTACGTGAGCGGCTACTTCATCAAGGTGGAGCGGCGCCCGGGCGAGGAGGAGGCCTCCCACGCGTGGATCGAGGCCTTCATCCCGGGCTACGGCTGGGCCGCCTACGACCCCACGCATGACCGGGCGGCCGACGACCGCTACGTCAAGGTGGCCTGCGGGCGCGACTACGGGGACATCAGGCCTGTCTCCGGCACGTACCGCGGGGGCAAGACGCGCTCGCTCAGCGTCGAGGTCCGCCTGCGCGAGGCAGAGGCCGCGGGCGCGGCCCGCTAGCCCCTACTTCTCCTGCTCGATCGACTCCACGCGGTTCGCGGCGTCGAACTCGACCTTCAGGCGGTCGTGGACCCGGGCCGGGTAGCCATTGTAGTAGGGGGCGCCCATGTAGAAGTTCGGCCCGCCCCAGCCGCGGTAGCGGTGCCAGTAGCCCCCGTAGATGACGACGCCCTGGTAGTCCTCGTACGTGACGTAGTGCCACACCTGGTGCTGGCCGGCGGCGGTCGTGCGGATGACGATGTGGCTCGGGTCCCCGAGGGCGAGCTTCACGGCCTCCATGTCGAACCCGACGGCGATCTGGCCGTTCTTGACCAGCGCCTGCTGGTCGGGGTTCAACCGCGCGAACACGTCGGGGCTCGACTTGATCCGGGAGTCGGGCGTATCGCAGCCGGCGAGGAGGACGGCGCAGAGGGCGAGCGCGGCGAGGGGGAGGATGCGGGTGGTTTTCACGGCGAAGGGGGCGGCTTGAGAAGGTTTGGTTTGAGCGGGCGGGCTGCGGAGCTTATACGTCAATAGACGCGCTGGGGAGGCGCGAGTTTCACGCACAATGCAAAAGACCCTGATCCTCTGGGACATAGACGGAACATTGCTCCACTCCGGCGGCGCGGGGATGAAGGCGCTCGAGACGGCCCTCCAGAATGTCTTCGGGGTGACGGGATCCCTCGCCGGCATCGACTTCGCCGGCCGCACGGACCCGTGGATCATCCGGCAGATTTTCGCCCGGTTTGGGATCGAGCACACGGGCGAGGCGTACGCCCGGTACGTCGACGGCTACATCTCCCTCCTTCCCGGGGTGCTCGCCCAGAGCCGAGCGCGGATCCTTCCCGGCGTCGCGGACATCCTCGGCGAGGCCGCCGCCCGGGAGGACGTCGTGCAGGGGCTCCTCACGGGCAACCTGCGCCGGGGCGCCGAGGCGAAGCTCGGCTTCCACGGCCTCTGGGGGTACTTCCCGGTCGGCGCCTTCGCGGACGACAGCGAGGTGCGCAACGAGCTCGGGCCGCACGCCCTGCGCCGTGCCCGCGGGCACTGGGGCCTGGACTTCCCCGCGGAGCGCGTGTGGATAATCGGGGACACGCCGCACGACATCGGCTGCGCGCGCGCCTTCGGGGCGCGGGTGGTGGCGGTCGCCACGGGCGGATCGAAGGCGCCGGAGCTCGCGGCTCACGAGCCGGACGCCGTGCTCGAGAGCCTCGCCGACCCGCGCGCCTTCTGGGACGCGATAGGGTCCTAGGGCGCCGGCGCATTTTGTTTGCCGAAGGCGCGCCCCCGAGGAGTATCCCCACGTCCCCCACCCGGACGCCCTATGCCCCGCGCCTACTCCATCGCCATCGGCTCCGACCACGCCGGGTTCGCGTACAAGGAGCTGATAAAGGCCGCGCTCCTCGGCGACGGGCACACCGTGAGGGACATGGGCACAGACTCGGAGGCCCCGTGCGACTTCCCCGACTTCATAAGGCCGGTGGCGCTGGCCGTCGCCCGGGGCGAGTTCGAGCGCGGGATCGTCCTCGGGGGATCCGGCAACGGCGAGGCGATCGTCGCCAACCGGGTCCGGGGCGTGCGCTGCGGGGTCTGCTGGAGCGAGCAGCTGGCGATCTGGAACCGCGCCCACAACGACGGCAACGTCCTGTCGATGGGCCAGCGCACGATCACCTCCGACGAGGCGCTCAAGATCGTGCGCACCTGGCTCTCGACGGAGTTCGAGGGGGGCCGCCACGTCGCGCGCCTGCGCAAGATCGACGGGGCCTGACGGGGGCGGGGCCCGGGGCCCGACGACGAGCTTGCCCACCCGACGCGCGGGGCTCACCTTCACTCCCGGCCATGGCATTCCCCAAAGCTCCCGCCCTGCTCGAGTCGCGCGACCTCTGCGCCGCGGACCTGGACAGCAAGCCGGACGAGGCCCTCCTGAAGATCTACGCCTGGATGCACCTGGCCCGCTTCGCCAACAACCGCATCCTCGAGCTCTTCCGCCAGGGCCAGATCCGCGGCACGGTGACCGGGGGCCAGGGCAACGAGTGGATGATCGTCCCCCTGGCGCTCCTGGCGGACAAGACGAAGGACATCATCTCCCTCACCCACCGCGACTTCGGCGGGCAGCTCATCTGGAGCCGCCACCTGGGCGAGCACCTGAACCAGTACTTCGCGAACGCCGACAGCCCGACCCGGGCGCGCGAGGGCAACATCCACTACGGGGACACGGCCCACGGGTCGCTCCCGATGATCAGCCACCTGGGGGCCATGTGCGGGCCCGTCCTCGGCGCCACCGACTCGCAGCGCCGCTTCGGGCGCGAGGCGGTCGGGTTCGCATTCTTCGGCGACGGCTCGTCGAGCACCGGCGACGTCCACGAGGCGCTCAACCTCGCGTCCCTCATGTCGCTGCCGGTCGTGTTCGTGATCGAGAACAACGGGTACGCGTACTCGACGCCCGTCGAGGAGCAGTTCGTCGAGGGCACCGAGCTCTGGCGCCGCGCCGAGGGCTACGGCATGGAGGGCCTCGTGATCGAGTGCGGGGACCCCGGCGAGACGGCACGGGCCCTGGGCGCCGTCATCGACAAGGTGCGCTCGACTTCGCGGCCCATGCTGGTCGAGGTGAGGACGCTTCGCCTGCGCGGCCACGCGGCCTACGACACGTGCGACTACCTGCGCCCCGGCGAGGCCGACGCCTTCGCGGCCAGGGACCCGCTTCCCAAGTTCCGGGAGTCGATGGTCGCCCGCCTCGGCGCGGGCCGCATCGACGCGCTCGAGGCCGAGATCGGGGCCTTCGTGGAGGCCTGCGTGAAGGGCGCCATCGCTGTGCCGAGGCCGAGCCCCGCGGGGATGGAGGCCGACCTGTTCGCGCCCGCGGCCGCGGCCTTCCCCTGGAAGCCCGAGCCCGCGGCGAGCGAGAGCCTCACGATGGCGCAGGCCCTGAACGCGGGGCTGCGCAAGATCCTCGCGGAGCGGCCCGAGTCGATCGTCCTCGGCCAGGACATCGCGACCTACGGCGGCGCGTTCAAGGTGACGGAGAACCTCTACCGGGAGTTCGGCCGCGCAAGGGTCTTCAACACGCCGCTGGCCGAGAGCGCCTGCACGGGCTACGCCATCGGGCTCGCCGTCAACGGGCACCGGCCGATCGAGGAGTTCCAGTTCGCGGACTTCGCGACCGAGGCCGTGACCCAGATCACGCTGAACGCGGCCACGATGCATTTCCGCTCGGGCACGGCCTGCCCCCTCGTCCTTCGCATGCCGTGCGGCGCCGTGGGGCTCGGCTCGTTCCACTCCCAGGAGCTGGAGTCCTTCTTCCTCTCGATGCCCGGGATCAAGGCGCTCTACCCGAGCGACCCGCAGGAGGCTTTCAACGCCGTCCTGGCCGCCAGCGAGGACAACAACCCCGTCATGCTCTTCGAGCACAAGGGCCTCTACCGCCGCGGAAAGCACCCGGTCAGGTGGGACCCGAACTACCGGGACGCGTGGCACCCGCGCCGCGTGCGCGCGGGCGACTACGCGACCCTCGTCACGTACGGCGAGATGCTGCACCTCGCCGTGGAGGCCTGCGACTACCTCGCCTCCGAGTACGAGGTCGAGTTCGAGGTCTTCGACCTGCGCTGCCTCGCCCCCCTCGACCTCTCGCAGATCGCCCCCTCGGTGGCGCGCACCGGCCGGCTGGTCATGCTGCACGAGGGCCGGAGGACCCACGGCTTCGGCGCGGAGGTGGTCGCGCGGATCGCCGAGGGCGCCAAGGCGCCCCTCAAGTCCCCGCCCCTTCGCATCGCGTCCCTCGACCTGCCGGTGCCCTTCGCCCACGAGCTCGAGGCGGCCTTCCGGCCGTCCAAGGACGCCATCATCCAGCGGATAACGGAGTGGATGTCGTGAAGAGGAAAACGATCACACGCGCCGCGTGGGCACGGATCCGGCTCTTCGCCATGGACGTGGACGGCATCCTGACCGACGGGACGGTCGCGATCTGCTCGGACGGGACGGAGACGAAGACCTTCTGCATCACGGACGGGCTCGGTCTCATCCTGCTGCGGGCCTCCGGGCTTCCGACGGCGTGGATCTCGGGGCGCAAGTCGGAGACGACGACGCTGCGCGCCGCCGAGCTGAAGATTCCCCACGTGGTCCAGGGCCGCCACGACAAGCTGGCCGCGCTCTCCGAGCTCGCCGCGGAGCTCGGCATCCCCCTCGGCGCCTGCGCCTACATGGGCGACGACTTCATCGACGCCCCGGCCATCGCCGCGGCGGGGATCGGGATCACGGTGCCGACGGCGCTCCCGGCGGCCCTCGCCGCCGCGGGCTACGTCACGCGCAGGCAGGCGGGCTACGGCGCCGTCAGGGAGGTCTGCGACCTCCTCCTGGCCGCCCGCTCCGCGCCCGCCGGGAACCGCCGGGCCCGGAAGCGTACATAACAGCCGTGAAACGCCTCCACGCATGCCGATGGGCCGCGGCCGCGCTCCTCGCGGCCGCCCTGCACGCCCCCGCCGAGGACAGCCTGCTCGCGCCTCCCGCGCGCAACTGGACGCTCCCCCTGTTCACGAAGGAGGGCAACCGCCAGATGACGCTGCGCGGCGACGAGGTGCACCCGGTGAGCGCCGACCGCGTCGACATCACGGGGATGAGCGTCACCGTCTTCTCGGGCGGCCCGGACGCAAAGGTCGACTCCGTGCTCCTGAGCCCCGAGGCGAGCTTCCTCCTGCAGGAGAAGGTGGCCCGCGGCTCCAAGTCCGTCCGCCTGGTCAGGGACGACATCGAGGTGTCGGGCGAGGGGTGGAGCTACCTCTACAACGAGAAAAAAGTTCTCATTTCCAGGAACACCCATGTAGTGTTCCACTCGGCGCTGCCCGACATCCTGAAATGAGACCCCTCCCCCTCCTCGCGACAGCGCTCGCCCTTGCGCTCGCCGCGCCCGCGCAGGCGGCGGACCCCCAGCAGACGACAATCACCAGCGTCTCCTCCGAGATGATCAGCACGGACACGGAGACGACGTGCGTCTTCCACGACGAGGTCGTGGCCGTGGGCAACGACATGACGCTCAACTGCGACGCCCTGAAGGTGATCGCGACCCGGATCGGCGAGAAGTCGGCCACGATCGGCAAGTACGGCAAGTTCAAGTACCTGCTCGCGACGGGCCACGTGAAGATCGTCCAGGGGGACCGAATCGCGCTCTGCGGCCGCGC
Organism: uncultured Opitutaceae bacterium; assembly: GCA_964509885.1. Taxonomy (GTDB): domain Bacteria; phylum Verrucomicrobiota; class Verrucomicrobiia; order Opitutales; family Opitutaceae; genus Palsa-1447. Next base: position 63,010 of record CAZDZL010000016.1, read on the forward strand.
CGAGGTCTTCCCCGGGGAGGACCGGATCGTCCTGACCGAGAACCCCTCCGTCGAGATCGCGAGCGAGGGCTACAAGGCGACCTCGCCGCGCATGGTCCTCTACAGGGGCCAGCGCCGCGCCGTGCTCGAGGGGACGCTCGGCCAGCCCTCCCACATCTCGCTGCCCGCGATCAAGGACCTCGGCTTCCCGGCCGACAAGCCCTCGAAATAAGATGGGAACCTCCTCGATCGTCACCGAGGGTCTCGTGAAGACCTACGGGCAGCGCTCGGTGGTGGACGGGGTCGACCTGAAGATGAACGGCGGCGAGGTGGTCGGGATCCTCGGGCCGAACGGCGCGGGAAAGACGACGACCTTCTACATGATGGTCGGCCTCGTGGCGGCGACCAAGGGCCGCGTCCTCCTTAACGGCGAGGACATCACGCACCTGAAGATGCACCAGAGGGCGCGCCTCGGCATCGGCTACCTGCCCCAGGAGGCCTCGGTGTTCCGGAAGCTCACCTGCGAGGAGAACATCCTGGCGATCCTCGAGGCCATCCACGTCCCGCGCCGGGAGAGGAAGGGCCGCGTCGCCGAGCACATCGAGGAGCTCGGCCTCGGCCACGTCGCCCGCCAGAAGGCCTACACCCTCTCGGGCGGGGAGCGGCGCAGGCTCGAGATCGCGCGCGCCCTCGTCAGCCGGCCCCACTTCCTCCTCATGGACGAGCCCTTCGCGGCGATCGACCCGATCTCGGTGGCCGAGGTGCAGAAGATCATGCTCCAGCTGAAGAAGCGGGGCATCGGCATCGTCGTCACCGACCACAACGTCCGCGAGACGCTCCGGATCGTCGACCGCGGCTACCTGATCCACAAGGGGCGCGTGCTCGCCGAGGGCACGGGCGAGTTCCTCATCCGCGACGAGAACGCGCGCAAGTTCTACCTGGGCGAGGATTTCAACCTCTGACGCGGCGCCGGCGGGGCGGCGCGGCCGACGAACGCGTTTGCGTTCCCCTCCCCGGATGTGCTGAAATCGGGCCATGCAGAAGGCCATCCACGGCATCACTGTCGCCCACTTCTTCGAGACCTACCGGGAAAAGCTCAGGCTCGAGGTGGTGACCGGAGAGGCGGGCCTCCACAGGCTGATCCGCGAGGGGAGCATCAACCGCCCCGCCCTGGCGCTCACGGGCTTCTTCAAGTACTTTGCGAACAAGAGGATACAGGTGATCGGGGCCGCGGAGATGACGTACCTGAAGACACGCAGCCACGCCAACCAGACCATGATCTTCAGGGAGATGGCGAAGCGCAGCGTCCCCTGCGTCGTCCTGACCCGCAACTACAACCCGACCCCGGCGATGCTGGCGGTCGCCTCGGAGATGAACCTGCCGATCCTGCGCACCCCGCTGATCACGATGAACCTCGTGAACCTGGCGACGCTCTGCATCGACAATGAGTTCGCGCCGAGCGGCATCGAGCATGCGACGACGCTCGACGTGAAGGGCGTCGGCGTGATGCTCCGCGGCGACTCCGGCGTGGGAAAGAGCGAGTGCGCGCTGGCCCTCATCGAGCGCGGCCACTCGCTGGTCGCCGACGACCTGACGATCATCAAGCTCCTCGACGAGCGCGAGCTGATGGCCTCCAGCCGCGCGCTCAACCGCGGCTACATGGAGTGCCGCGGCATCGGGATCATCAACATCGCCGAGATGTTCGGGGTGAAGTCGATCCGGCTCGAGAAGCGCATCGACATGGTGGTCTCGCTGCACGAGTGGACGCCCGACGTCGTCGAGGAGCGCACGGGCCTCGAGGAGAACCACTACGAGATCCTCGGGATGAAGATGCCCCACATCGAGCTCTACGTCAGGCCCGGGCGCGACATGGCGAGGCTGGTCGAGGTGGCCTGCCTGACCCAGGCCCTGAAGCGGATGGGCCACGACCCGGCGAAGGACTTCAACGACCGGCTGATCGCGTTCATGAAGGAGGACAGCCCGGCGAAGCGGATGAAGTTCAAGCCGATCGAGCGCGAGGAGCGGGCGCCGGGACGGCTGAGCCAGGAATAGCTTTCATGCCCAACACCGATCGCGCCGACGGGCGCAAGAACGACGAGCTGCGCCCCGTCTCCTTCGAGGCCGGCTTCGCCCCCCACGCGACCGGCTCCGTCCTCATCCGCTACGGCTCGACGCAGGTCATCTGCGCCGCCACGATCGAGCCGGGGGTCCCGACGTGGATGAAGCAGCAGGGCGTCAAGGGCGGCTGGCTGACCGCGGAATACTCCATGCTCCCCTACGCGACCCACGAGCGAAAGGGCCGCGACATCAACAAGGGCCGCCTCGACGGCAGGACGGTCGAGATACAGAGGCTGATCGGCCGCTCGCTCCGGGCGGCCATCGACCTGGAGAGGCTCGGCCAGAACACGCTCTGGATCGACTGCGACGTGCTTCAGGCCGACGGGGGCACCCGCACGGCCGCGATCACGGGCGCCTACGTCGCGTCGCGCCTCGCCGTCCAGAAGCTGCTCGACGCCGGGCGGATCAAGGAGAACCCCCTCACCGACTCGGTGGCCGCCGTCAGCGTGGGCCTCTTCGGCGGGGCCGGCCTCCTCGACCTGGCCTACGTCGAGGACAAGGACGCGCAGGTGGACTTCAACGTCGTCATGACGGGCCAGGGCCAGTTCGTCGAGGTGCAGGGCACGGGGGAGGAGTCGACCTTCAGCCACGCCCAGCTGGACGAGCTCCTCGCCCTGGCCCAGAAGGGCCTGAAGGAGCTCTCGGCGCTCCAGGCGGCGTTTCTCGCGAGGCAGCTTCTCGCGAAGTGAGGCCGTGGCGCATCCCGAGAAGCACTACCGCTGGACCTGGGACTTCAAGGCCCCGCCCGCCGCGCTCTGGCCCCTCGTCTCCGACACCGACCGCTTCAACCGCGACTGCGGCTTCCCCCCGTTCCATGTCCGGCCCCCCGTGCCCGGCGCGCCGCCGCCGCTGCCCGGCGTCCGCAGGCTGAGCTCCACCTACCTCGGGATCACCGGGGAATGGGAGGAGCGGGAATTCGAGTGGGTGCAGCCGGTGCGCTACGGCGTCGACCGCGTGTTCTCCCGGGGCCCGCTCCTGCGCATGGTCCTCTTCTGCGAGCTCGCCGCGCGACCGGACGGGGGCACGACGCTGGTCTACGACATGCGCGTCACCCCGAGCAACCTCCTCGGGGCCGCGATCGTGCCCCTCGCGATCGGCTTCAGGATGAGGAGGGACGTCGAGCGGGTCCTGCGGCGCTACGACCTCGCGGCCCTCGAGGGTCCGGCGGCCCCTGCCCCGCCCCATCCCACCGCGCCGGCGACCCTGGCCGACCCGAAGCTCGCCGCCCTCTCGGCGCGGCTCGTCTCCGAGGCGCGCCAGCCGGCGCCGATCGTCGAGCGCCTGTGCGTCTATGTCCGAGACACCGACGACCTCTCGGCCTCGAAGATGCGGCCGTACGCCCTGGCGGACGCGTGGGGATCGCCCCGCCGCGAGATGCTCGACCTCTTCCTGCACGCGACCCGCGCGGGCATGCTGGACTTCAGCTGGGAGGTGCTCTGCCCGCACTGCCGGGGCTCGAAGCCCGGGAAGTCGGCGCTCTCGGGCGTCTCGAGCGAGGCGCACTGCGACTCCTGCGGCATAGATTTCACGGTCAACTTCGACCAGTCGGTCGAGCTCACCTTCGTCCCCAACCCCAACATCCGGCGCGTCTCGCGGCTGGAGTACTGCATGGGCGGCCCGCAGATCACGCCGCACGTCGTCGCGCAGAAGCACCTGGGCCCGGGCGAGAGCCTCTTCGTCGCGGTGTCGTTTCCCGAGGGCCGCTACCGGGTGCGGGCGCAGGGGATCGACGTCCAGCAGGCCTTCCGGATCGAGCGCGGGGGGGCGCGCTCCGTGCGGATCGAGGTGGGGCCGGACGCCGCCGCGTCGGACGAGCCCGCGGTCGCCCCGGACGGGGTCCTCAACATCGTCGCCACGGGAAGGGACGCGCGCCTCGCCGTCGTCGAGCGGGTCGCCTGGAGCGACCAGGCCGTGACGGCGGCCGACGTGACCTCCAGGCAGGTCTTCCGGGACCTCTTCTCAAGGGAGATCCTCAGGCAGGGCGAGCGGATCTCCGTCGGCGCGGTCACGATCGTCTTCACGGACCTGAAGGGCTCGACGCAGCTTTACCAGGAGATCGGCGACGCCCCCGCGTTCGGCCGGGTTCTCATGCACTTCGACACGCTGAAGGCCGCCGTCGCCGACGAGGGCGGCGCCGTCGTGAAGACGATGGGCGACGCCGTCATGGCCGTGTTCACCCAGCCCGCCGCGGCGCTGCGGGCGATGAGGCGGGCGCAGGCCGCCCTGGCCCGGCAGGAGAAGGCGCGAGCGCCCTTCGCCCTCAAGTGCAGCATCCACCAGGGCCCCTGCCTCGCGATCAACCAGAACGAGCGCCTGGACTACTTCGGGACCACCGTGAACGTCGGGGCCAGGCTCTGCGCGCTCTCGACCGGCGCCGACATCGTCGTCTCCGGGCCCGTCCTAAGGGATCCCGAGGTCTCCGCGCTCGTGGGAGGCGCCGTGAGCGCCCGGCGCGACGCCGCGGCGCTTCGCGGCATGGCCGGGGACGCCTTCGAATTCTGGAGGCTCGCCGGATGATTTTGCGTGCCTCCCTGCCGGAACTTCTGCCACAGCTTAGCTGGTCATAGATGAACATACACGAGTACCAGGCAAAGGCCCTCTTCGAGAAGTTCGGCGTCGCCGTCCCCAAGGGGGCGGCCGCCAAGTCGACCGAGGACTTCATCACGGCTCTCGCCGCCCTCCCCGAGGGCCCGACCATGGTGAAGTCCCAGATCCACGCCGGGGGCCGGGGCAAGGGCACGTTCACCGACGGGTACAAGGGCGGCGTCAAGTTCTGCAAGACCAAGGCCGACGCGAAGGAGACCGCGGCGAGGATGCTCGGCAACACACTCGTGACGGCGCAGACGGGCCCCGCGGGCCGCAAGGTTCAGACCATCTACTTCACGGTCGCGAGCGACATCAAGAAGGAGTACTACCTGGCGATCCTCCTCGACCGCGCCGCGTCGAGGCCGGTCATCGTGGCCTCGACCGAGGGCGGCGTGGAGATCGAGAAGGTCGCGCACGAGACGCCGGACAAGATCTTCAAGGTCATCGTCGACCCGGCGTACGGCATCGCGGACTTCCAGGTCCGCGAGCTCGTCTCGAGGCTCGGCCTCGCCGGCGCCGAGGCGAAGAACGCCGCCCGCCTCGTCCGCGCGCTCTATGCCATGTACTGGGAGACCGACGCCGCGATGGTCGAGGTGAACCCGCTCATCACGACGCCCGCGGGCGAGGTCCTCGCCCTGGACGCCAAGGTCTCCTTCGACGACAACGCCCTCTTCCGACACCCGGAGATCGTCGCCCTGCGCGACCTGAACGAGGAGGACCCCAAGGAGATCGAGGCCTCGCAGCACGCGCTCAGCTACATCGCGCTCGACGGGAACATCGCGTGCCTCGTGAACGGCGCGGGCCTGGCGATGAGCACGATGGACATCATCAAGTACTTCGGGGGGAGCCCGGCCAACTTCCTCGACGTCGGCGGAGGCGCCTCGAAGGCCCAGGTCGTCGCGGCCTTCAAGATCATCCTCGGCGACCCCAACGTGAAGGGGATCTTCGTCAACATCTTCGGCGGGATCATGGACTGCAACGTGATCGCCTCCGGGATCGTGGAGGCGGTCAGGGAGGTCGGCCTTCGCCTGCCGCTCGTCGTCCGCCTCGAGGGCAACAACGTCGAGGCGGGAAGGGCCACCCTGGCCTCGTCCGGCCTCACCATCGTCTCCGGGAACTCCATGGCCGACGCCGCCGAGAAGATCGTGAAGCTCGTGGGCTGACCGGCACCCCCTTTCCCATGCCCATCGCCATCAAGGAGGTCGCCTTCGTCTTTCACCCGTCGTCCGACATCCCGCGCGCGCGGGACTTCTACGGCAAGCTGCTCGGGCTCAAGACCGGGATGGAGATCGAGTTCGCTCCCGGGGTCTGGTGGATCGAGTACGACGTGGGCGGGGTCGCCCTCGCCGTCTCGAACGCCTTCCCGCCGGGCGGCGGCTCGGGGGGCGTCGGCCTCGCGCTCGAGGTCGAGGACCTGGACGCGGCGCTGGCCGCGATAAGGGAGGCGGGCGTCCCCGTGACCATCGAGCCCCAGGAATTCACCCCCTGCCGCATGTTCGGGGTCAACTCACCCGACGGCCACTCCGTCGTGTTCCACAAGCGCAAGGCCTGACCCTTCCATGGCGATCCTCGTCACCCCCGAAACCAAGATCCTCGTCCAGGGCATAACCGGCGACTTCGGCGGCCGGCACGCCCGGCTCTCGCTCGACTACGGGAGCCTCGTCGTCGCGGGCGTCACGCCCGGCAAGGGCGGGCAGTTCTTCGAGCACGGGGCGCACCGCGTGCCGATCTTCAACTCGGTGGCCGAGGCCGCTGCGGCGACCGGCGCCACGGTCTCCGCGATCTTCGTGCCGCCGCCCTTCGCCGCCGACGCGATCCTCGAGTGCGCCGGAGCGGGCCTGGACCTCGCGGTCGCGATCACGGAGGGCATCCCCGTGAGGGACATGGTGCGCGTGAAGCGGGCCATGGCCGGATCGAGGACCCGCCTCCTCGGGCCCAACTGCCCGGGCGTCGTGACGCCCGGCGCGGGCGAGAGGTCGAACGGCGGGTGCCGGATCGGGATCGCCCCGGGCTACATCCACAAGAAGGGCCGGGTCGGCGTCGTGTCGCGCTCGGGCACCCTCACCTATGAGGCGGTCTACCAGCTGACGGTGCGCGGCATCGGCCAGAGCACCTGCGTCGGCATCGGCGGCGACCCGGTGAACGGGACCTCGCACCTGGACGTGATCAAGATGTTCAACGACGACCCCGAGACGGTCGGGATGGTCATGATCGGCGAGATCGGCGGCA
>CAZDZL010000017.1:0-67311 GCA_964509885.1 uncultured Opitutaceae bacterium
CCGCCTTGGACCCGAAGGGCGCCTCGGCTAGGCCGTGGCGCGGCTTGCTCATGAGGGCCTTGACGCCGATCCACGCGAGGTAGCCCGCTCCGGCGAACTTGACGACCGTGAACGCCACGGGATAGGTCCGCAGCAAAATGCCAATCCCCAGCAGCGCGTAGGTGACGTGGACGAGGATGGCGCTGCCGATCCCGATGCTGGTCCAGATGGCCGCCTTTCGCCCGTGGGCGAGGCTCTGGCGCACCACCATCGCGAAGTCCGGCCCGGGGCTCGCCACGGCCAGCATGTGGGCCAGCGCGACCTTCAGGAACTGCGCCCAGTAGCCGTGCACGGCCCGCCCTAGGGGGTGATCTCCTTGAGCCCGGGGTCCGCGATGATCTTGTCCACGCCCTTCATCTCGACAAAGGAGCGAAGGCGCCTGTCGTCCGGGCTCTTGGCATAGGCCTTGTCGACCACGCTCCGCGCCTCGTCCACCCGCCCGAGGATGACGAGCACCGTCGCCTCCCGGATCACGGAGCCCGTCCTCTCGGGGTGCTTGTCGTAGTCGTCCTCGAATGCCGAGAGGGCCGACTTGTACGCGTCCTTGGCTCCGCCGGGATTGTTCATCCGCACGCGCACGACACCGAGGCGCACCCAGGTCTCGCCCTGGTCCGGGGTGAGGGCCGCCGCCTTCGCGTAGAGCCCCTCGGCGCGGGGCCAGTCCTTCATCGTGAGCGCGAACTCGGCCTCGCTGACGACGTTGGCCGCCTCGTCGCGCTCGAGCTTCGTGATCTCCCTCGCGCGGCAGCCCGCAAGGACGACCCCCGCAGCCAGTACCAAGGCCAGGCGGCGAGTCATCACAGGTCCGGCGGAACGGTGGAAATGGCCTCCTCCATGGTGGAGAGGCCTTCCTTCACCTTCAGGAGGCTGTCCTGGTGGAGGGTCTTCATGCCCTGGCGCTGGGCGATCTTCTTCAGCTCGGCCGTCTCCGCCTTCTTGTTGATGCCCTCGATCAGCTCGTCGTTCGTGATCATGAGCTCGTGGATGCCCACGCGGCCGCGGTAGCCGCTGCTGTTGCACTTCGGGCATCCCTTGGGGTTGTGCTTGAAGATGGGTCCGCTCCAGCCGATCGCCTTCTCGAGGAGCTCCTTCTCGCGGCCCTTCGGCTCGTACTGCACCTTGCACTGCTTGCAGACGCGGCGCATGAGCCGCTGGGCGCATACGCATAGGATGGAGGACGAGATCATGAACGGCTCGATGTCCATGTCCGTGAGGCGGGCGATCGTCGACGGGGCGTCGTTCGTGTGCAGGGTGGAGATGAGAAGGTGACCCGTGAGCGCCGCCTCGACCGCGATCTCGGCGGTCTCGAGGTCGCGGATCTCACCCACGAGGATGATGTCGGGGTCCTGGCGCAGGAAGGAGCGCAGCGCCGTCGCGAACGTGAGGCCGATCTGCTTGTGCATCTGCATCTGGTTGATGCCGGGAAGCGTGTACTCGATCGGGTCCTCGGCGGTGCGGATGACGATGTCGGGGGTGTTGATCTCGTTCAGCGCCGAGTAGAGCGTCATCGACTTGCCCGAGCCGGTGGGCCCGCAGTGCAGGATCATCCCGTAGGGCTGGCGGATGGCCTCTCGGTAGCGGCTGAGGTTCTCCTCGCTGAAGCCGAGGGAAGTCAGGGGCAGCGTCGTCTTCTGCTTGTCCAGGATACGCATGACCACCCCCTCGCCGTAGTTGAGGGGGGCGGTCGAGACGCGAAGGTCGAGGTCCAGGTTCTTCTTCGTGTACTGCTTGAAGACGATGCGCCCGTCCTGGGGGAGCCTTCGCTCCGAGATGTCCAGGTTGCACATGATCTTCAGGCGGGCGACGAGGGCCGGGCCCACCTTGACCGGCAGCCGCAGCTTCTCCTGGCACATGCCGTCCACCCGGTAGCGCACGATCACGTCCTTCTCCTGGGGCTCGATGTGGATGTCGCTCGCCCCCGCGAAATACGCGTCCTCGATGATCCGGTTGCCGAGCTGGATGATCGGGCCCGACTCCTCGTTGACGTCGTCCGCGATGATGTCGCCGGCGTCCTGGGTGCCGTACTCGGCGCCGATCTGCTGGACGACGTCGTCGAAGCCCGACGAGCGGTCGCCCGCCTTGCTGAACTTCTCCTTGATGTCCTTCTCCCGGGCCAGCAGCCGCACGACGCGCTTGCCCGTCATTTCCTGGATCTTCGCGGGGAGCGTGACCTCGAAGGGGTTGGCGAAGGCGACGAGGAGCAGGTCGCCGACCTGCCCGACGGGGAGGACGAGGTTCTCCTGGCAGAACTCCTGCGGGATGCGCTCGAAGGTCGAGGTCGCGATCTTGTAGCGGGCGACGTTGAACGGCGCGAGGCCGAGCGCCCTTCCCTTCGCGACCAGGCACTGGAAGGCGGTGATCTTGTAGTCCTCCTGGAGCAGGCGGTCGAGCGCGTCGCCGTTCAGGTCCTGCGGCCGGGCCGCGATGGCGTCTCGCTGCTCGGTGGTGAGCCGGCCCATGGCGATCAGCTTCGCGACGATGAGGGATTGGACTTTGCCGAGGGCCATGGTCTAAAAGGGGGTCAGGCGGAGCGCTGGGCGGGGACCTGCACCACGGCGGGCACCGGCATCGGCGGGTTGGTGTTCGGGACGGGGAGCGCCGGGGCCGAGGCCGCCGCGCCGGCGACCGGGAACGGCGCCTTGGAGCTCGTCGGGCTGCCGAGGCGGTCCAGGTGCTCGGCGATGCCCTCGAGCGTCGTCCCGAACCAGAGGATCGGCCCGCCGAAGTGCTTCTCCCAGTAGGTGCGGACGGCGGGGCTCAGGTAGTAGGCCGAGGCGATGAAGGTGAAGTCCTCCTCCTGGTCGAAGGGCACCGACCAGGTCGCCCAGCAGGCGTCCATGTCCAGGCCCTTCTTGGTGTCGTCCGGGGGCTCGTAGCCGCGCAGGTCCACGAGGCCGAGGCCCTCGGTCTCCACCAGGTGCTGCAGGACGTCCTCCTCCCGGATGACCTTGAGCTCGTAGGCCAGAACGCCGAGGACGGTCGCCGAGCGGGGCTGGTTCGAGGCGATGATCTCCAGGAGGCGCTCGTTGGCCTTCTCGAGGTCCTCGATCTTCACCAGGTTGTGCTCGACAAGCCCCGCGCCCAGCAGGCGGTTCGCCCGCATCATGAGCGACCGGTTTTCAGGCGACATGTTTGACGCTATGGCCACGGTGATAACAGCCTGCGTTAAGCGGCGGCCGCTGGCGACACCTTTTCCTTGCGGCGGAAGGCCGTCACCCTCTTTAACAATTCCTTCTTAAGCCGTTCCAGACCCGTGCCTTCGAGACACGAGATCGATATCGTATCCACCTTGTAGCGGCGCTTGAACCGGGCGAGGTTCGGGGCGAAGGACGGCAGGTCCATCTTGTTGGCGGCCACGAGCCTCGGCTTCTTCAGGAGAGCCGGATCGTAGAGCTTGAGCTCGTTCAGGAGCTGCTTGTAGTCCGTCCCCGGGTCGCGGCCGTCGTTGCCGGCCATGTCGACGATGATGAGGAGCAGCGCGCAGCGCTCGACGTGGCGCAGGAACCTGTGGCCGAGGCCCCGGTTCTCGCTGGCCCCCTCGATGAGCCCCGGTATGTCGGCCAGCAGCAGGCGCTTGTCGCCGCGCACGTAGTCCTTGAACTCAATCACCCCAATCTGCGGGTGGAGGGTCGTGAAGGGGTACGCCGCCGTCTTGGGGTGGGCTTTCGTGATCGCGTTGGTCAGCGAGGACTTGCCCGCGTTGGGGAAGCCCACGAGGCCCACGTCCGCGATCGACTTGAGGACGAGGCGGAACTCCCCGGTCTCGCCGACCTGCCCCGGGTTGGCGCGGCTGGGGGCCCGGTTGGTCGAGGTCTTGAAATGGGTGTTGCCCCAGCCCCCGTTGCCGCCCTTGCAGAGCACAATCCGCTGGCCGTCGACGATGACCTCGGCAACGACGCGGCCGGTCGCCATGTCCGTCACGATCGTCCCCAAAGGAAGGCGCAGCAGGGCATCCTTGCCCTCGCGGCCGTTGCAGTCCTTGCCGAGCCCGTGCTCGCCGCGCTCGCCCCTCCAGTGCTGCTTGAACTTGTAGTCGACCAGGTTGTTCGTGTCGTGGGAGCCCAGGAGGACGACGTCGCCCCCGGCACCCCCGTCGCCCCCGTTCGGCCCGCCCCACGGCTCGTATTTTTCCCGGCGGAAGGAGATGCAGCCGCGGCCACCATCGCCGGCCGAGGCCTTGATAACGCATTCATCGACAAACATGGGTCAAAGCCTACCCGATTCCACCCGCGTATCAAACCGCTATCTTAATACCTTTTCGAAGGTAGGTGGGAACGTCGAGGTCCTGCCCGTCGAAGAGGTTCCGGTCGGTGCGCTCGAACTGCCCGCGGCTCTCCACCTCGCCGAAGCCGAACTCCTCCTGGGTCGGCTTGGGGCCCGCCAGGACGGGAGCGTCCTGGGCCACGGGCGCGGTCGCGGCCTCGGGGCGCTGCGGCGCCTCCTCGGGAGGGCGCGTCGGAACTGCGCGCGGCCGCGCCGGGGCCGGCCGCCTCGGGACCACGCCGCGGGTGCCCATGTCGCTCGTGCCGAGCACGGTGATCTCGACCCTGCCCTGCATGCCCTCGTCGATCACGGCGCCCATGATGATGTGCGAGTCGCGCCCGAACTGGTCCGCGATCGAGTTCATGATCTCGTTCACCTTGGGCAGCGTCAGGTCCGTGCCCCCGGAGATGTTGACGAGGAGCCGGTCCGCCTTGCGGGAAAACTCGGGCGTGTGGAGGAGCGGGCAGAGCTTCAGGTCCGCGATCGCCTCGGCGGCCGCGCTCTCCCCGGAACCCTCGGCGAGGCCGAAGAGGGTCTTCGCCCCGCGGTTCTGGAACGCCTGCCTGAGCGTCGCGAAGTCCACGTTGATCAGACCCGTCTTCGACAGCATCGACCAGATCGACTTCACGCCCCTGCCGATCCACTCGTCGGCGCGCGCGAACGAGTCGAGCACGGTCTCGTTGTCGGCCGACTCCTGGAGGAGGATGTCGTTAGGCAGCGGGATAACGGCGTCGCATGCGCGGCGCAGGGCAGCCAGCCCCTCCTCCGCCTGCTTGAGGCGCCGGCCGCCCTCGAAGCTGAACGGGAGCGTCACGAACGCGATGACGAGGGCGCCCTCTTCCGCGGCGATCTCGGCCACGATCGGCGACGCCCCCCCGCCCGTCCCGCCGCCCATGCCGGCGAGGATGAACACGAGGTCGCAGTCCTTGACCACGCTGGCGATCTTCTCGCGGTCGTCCTCGGCAGCCTGGCGCCCGAGCTCGGGGTCTCCGCCCGCGCCCAGGCCGCGGGTCGAGCCCATGCCGATCAGGATCTTGTCCTGGACCGGCGAGCTCGAGAGGGCCTGGTTGTCGGTGTTGATGACCGCGAGCTGCAGGCGCTCGAGGTTCTCCATCTTCAGCCGGTCGACGGCGTTCGTCCCGGCGCCGCCGACGCCGATCAGCTTGATCGCGACATTGCGGTCCGAGAGGACCTGGTTCTCGAGGGGGAGCTCGTTGGGATTCACGTGGAGGCGAAGAGGCGGGTCACGTTGCGCAGGAACCCGCCCTTGCGGCGGGCCGGCGTGGAGTGGTCGCCGAGGGAGCTCACCCCGTAGTAGAGGACGCCGAGGGCCGTGTGGTAGCCGGGGTCGCGCAGGTTGTCGGCGACCCAGGAGGGCGCCTCGCCGAGGCGGGCGGGGGCGCTGAAGACCTTGGAGGCGCATTCCGCGAGCGCGGGCAGCTTCGCCCCGCCGCCGGTCAGCACCACGCCCCCGGCGCACGTCTCCGGGGAGTAGGCTTGGCCGAGCTTCTTCCTGACGACCTCGAGGAGCTCCCACGCGCGCGCCGCCGAGACGCTCTCGATCGCCTGGCGCGAGAACTGCCGGTCGCCGATCGCGAAGTTCCCGTCGAGCCACACCTTCTCGTTTTTGTCGCGCGACTGGACGACGGCGCTCCCAAAGCGCACCTTCAGCTTCTCGGCCTGGCCCTCCGTGAGCCGCAGCCCGAGGCTGATGTCGTTCGTGAAATGCCCTCCCCCTACGGCCACGACCCCGGTCGTGTGGGGCGCGCCGTTGCGGTAGAGGACGTAGTCGGTCGTGCCGGCGCCGATGTCGACCGCCAGGACGCCGTTCTGGCGCTCCTCGAGGCTCGTGACCATGTGCCCCGAGGCGAGGCTCGACAGGACGAGCTCGCGCACCTCGAGGTTGAACCCCCGGATGACGTGGATGTTGTCGGCGAGGCGCTGCTCCTGCCCGTGGACGGTCCAGTAGCCCACCTCGAGCCTCTGGCCCACGAGGTTCTCCGGCGAGGTCGGCACGAGGCGCCCGTCGACGCGGAACGGCCGGCGGATGTTGTGGACGACCATCCGGCCCGCGGGGAGCTCCTTGGACCTCGCGAGGTCGCACACGGTCCTGATGTCGTCCCGGTCTATCATGTTGTCGGCCGCCTTAACGTTGACGGAGGCCTCGTTGTAGAACCCGTCGAGGTGCCCCCCGGACTGCGCGAGGTACACGTGGTCGACCCTCTCGTTGGCGTCGCGCTCCGCGATCTCCAGGGCGCTGTGGGTGCACTCGGTCGCCGCCTTGAAGTCGACCACGGAGCCCTTGATCACGCCGCGCGACGAGCACTCGCCGCAGCCGATGATGACGATCTCGCGGCCCGTGTACTCGCCGACGAGCGCGGTGACCTTGGAGGTACCGATCTCGACGGCCCCTATGAATGTGGTCTTAGAGCTCACGCTTGATGTCGATGTGGATGCTGGAGAGGGAGGGAGACGAGATCAGGGGCCGCGTGGGGACGGCGCCCATCGTGTTGACCGGGGGCCCGCCGATGAACGGGGCCGCCGTGCCGAACGTCACGGGCACCTGGGAGCCCAGGGCGAGGTTGACCTCCCTGATGGGTCGGGTCGGGTCCGTGGACGCGTCCACGAGGAGGTCCAGGCGGGCGATCTGGCGCAGGTAGTCCTCCCTCGTCCCGAAGACGACCTTCATCCCGCCGCTCGTGTGGACCTCGATGGCCCCGTCGGAGTCCAGCCGCTCGAGCGAGATCACCTGCCACGTGCGGTAGAGCTCGTCCGCCTCGAGCCTCGCGGTCGCGAGGAGGTCCGAGACGGCCTTCATGCCCGCCACGGGCGCGTAGCCCTTTCCCGCGCGGGTGAGCTTCACGCCGTCGAGCCAGGGAAGCGTGGCGACCATCGCGGGGTCGAACCCCGTCCCTGAGAAGGCGACGCCGTCCCGGGACACCAGCAGCACCGCCGGCGCGTCCGCGCCCGACTGCGCCATCATCCTGACGACGGGGGAGCGCTCCGAGATCCTCACGGTGAGCCTGTCGGGGAAGTTCCGGACGACGGCGGCCATGCTCACCTGGGGGTCGCCGAGCACCCTCGCGCGAAGCTGGTCCAGGTCGAGGCCCATCAGCGTGGCGTCGGGGGGGATGGAGAGGGTCCGCGCGAGCCAGTTCTTGTCGAGCACCCCGTCGGTCACGAGGACCAGGCTCTTGACGCGGTCCGTCTTCGCCGAGTCGGGCATAGCGTCGGGCTTCTCGCGGATCACGGCCGCCATCTGCCAGGCTCCCCAGCAGACAAGCCCGAACACGAGGGCGCCCATCGTGGCGCGCATCGCCCCCATCGCCAGGCGCCGGCGGCCCTCCCCCGACATCGCGCGCGGCCGCACCTGCTGGGGGATCTCCCTCCAGGAGCGGGTCTCGGGCATGGCATGTGTGTCTTTGCTCACGGGCGGCGCGAGTTGCTGCGCAAACGGAAGCGCTCCACTGCGGGTGAAACCATCTCCCTTACCAAGGCCGTGAAATCCAGACCCGCGCATTGGGCGCACATCGGCAACAGACTCGTCTCCTTCATGCCAGGAAGCGTGTTTATTTCGAGCAAAAACGGATCGCCCGCCTCGGAAATCATGAAGTCGATCCGCGCGTAGTCGCGGCACGCGCACGCGCGGAACGCCTTTTCCGCCGCGGACCCGAGCCTCCCGGCCAGGGCGTCCCCGACCGGCGCCGGGGCCGTGTACTCGGAGGCCCCCTTCGTGTACTTGCTCGCGTAGTCGAAGACCCCGGAGTTCGGCTTGATCTCCACGATCCCTAGCGCCCTGCCCCCGAGGATGCCCACGGAGACCTCGCGCCCGATGACCCTTCGCTCGGCGATCCAGCGGCCGCTCGTGATCGCCCCCAGGGCCTCCCGCAGGCCCTCCTCGTCGCCGACCATGCGAAGGCCCACGCTGCTGCCCTCGCCGTTGGGCTTGAGGACGACGTCCCTGCCGAGCCTGCGCGCCACCTCGGCGGGGCTCGGCTTGGCGGCGGCGTCGAATGCGATGCCGTCCGCGACGGCGACCCCCGCCGCGGACACCCTCTGCTTGGTGAGCTGCTTGTCCATCGTGAGGGCGCTCGACGCGGCGTCGCAGCCCGCGTACGCCCCGCCCGCGGCGTCCAGAAGGCGCTGCATGCCCCCGTCCTCGCCGAACGTCCCGTGGAGGGTGGAGAAGACGACGTGCAGCGAGGGGTCGTAGCCCGCGGGCAGGGCGTCCGACACGATCCTGAAGAGCCGCGTCGGGAGGTGGCGGGCCAGGGCCTTGGCGCACGCGGCCCCCGATCCGGCGGACACCTCGCTCTCCGCGGAGGTCCCCCCCGCGAAGACGGCGATCACGGGCGGCGTCACAGCACGTCCCTCCATTCCCTTCCGTAAAGGAGCACCTCGGGCTCGAGGTCGACGCCCTTGGCCTGCCGGACGCCCGCCCTCACGAGGCGCACCAGCTCCAGCACGTCGGCGCTGGTCGCGCCCCCGCGGTTGACAAAGAAGTTTGCGTGGACGCTGGAGACCTCGGCGCCGCCGACGCGGGTCCCCTTCAGGCCGCACTCGTCGATCAGCCGGCCGGCCGACGCACCGGGCGGGTTCTTGAACATGCAGCCCGCGCTGGGCTCCCTGGGCTGCGTCTCGTGGCGCTTGCGCCGGTAATCGTCGATCTGCCGGCCCACGGTGTCCGCGTCGGCCCTGGCCTTTGGGCTGAGGACCGCGCCGAGAGCGATGGCCCCCCGCAGCTCCGCGCAGTAGCGGTAGTCCACGTGCATCGAGGAGCGCGCCGCGTCGCTGACGCCGCCCTCCATGGTCATGAGGCGCACCTCGTCCACGATGTCGAAGATCCAGCCCCCCATCGCGCCCGCGTTCATCCGCAGGGCGCCCCCCACGCTCCCCGGGATCCCCTCGAGGAACTCGAACCCGGCCAGTCCCGCCGCCGCGGCGAGCCCGCAGAGGTTCTTGAGGCGCAGGCCGGCGCCGACCCGGACCCTGCCGTCCGCGAGGACCTCGAATCCCGACCAGGACTTGTGGGCGAGGCAGATGACGAGGCCGTCGACGCCCTCGTCGGGCACGACGAGGTTCGACCCGCGTCCCAGGACGAGGACCGGCGCGCCGTCCGCCGCCGCCTCGACGAGGAGGATCCTCAGGTCGTCCTCTCCCGCCGGCTCGGCGTAGAGCCTCGCCGGGCCCCCCACCCGAAGCGTGGTCCTCTTGGCCAGGGGCTCGTCCCGCGCGAGCTTCGACGCGCGGGAGAGGAGCGGGCGCACCCGCTCCGCAAGCCGGTCCCACCGAAGAGCGCGCGCGATCCTGCCCCTCGCCGCCGCGACCCAGGCCCGCGCCGTCCTGTCAATGTCGCCCGCGCCGACGAAGGCGACCAGGTCGCCCGGCTTCGCGTCCCGCAGGAGCGCGGGGACCGAGCCGGAGCCGTCCCCCGGCAGGTAGCTCACGGGGAGCATGGGGGCGCCCCGCCTGAGCTCCGCGTACACGTCGGCCGTCGTGCCGCCCGAGACGGGCGGTTCCCCCGCCGAATAGACGTCGAGGAGGTGGACGCTGTCCGCCAGGGCGAGGGACGCCGCGAACTCGGCCTTGAACCGGGCCGTGCGGCTGTGCCTGTGGGGCTGGAAAACGGCGATCAGCCTGCCGCCGGGCGCAAGGCGCCGGCGCAGGCTCGGCAGGAGCGCCCGGATCTCCGCGGGATGGTGGGCGTAGTCCTCGACGACGGTGAGCCCGCCCTCGTCCATGAGCACGGCCTGGCGCCTCCGGACGCCGGGGTAGTCCGCGAGCGCCGCGCGTGAGGGCTCGACCCCCATCAGCTGCGCGGCGGCGAGCGCCGCCGTGGCGTTGGCCGCGTTGAAGTCGCCGGCGGCCCCGACCACCACCTCGAGCGGGCTGAAGCGGCCGCCGAGCAGGAGCGTCATCCGCCCCTCCCTCTCGCCCGCGAGGGTGCCCGAGAACGCGCCGCTTCGGCCGAAGGTGACCGCGGAGGGGGCGAGCCGCAGCGAGAGGGGGCAGGCGTCGCTGACCAGCACGCTGCCCCGGGTGCGGGCGCAGAGCGCGATGAAGGCCTCCTCGAGCTCGGCGGGGCTCCCGTAGCGGTCCGGATGGTCCCAGTCCAGGTTCACCAGGACCGTGATCTCCGGCGAGAACCCGTCGATCGTGCCGTCGCTCTCGTCGATCTCGGCGACCACCCACTCGTTCGAGCCGACGCCCGCGGGGGGCGTCGCGTCGTTGAACAGCCCGCCGGCCACATAGCCCGCGGGAAACCCGGCCCTGCGGAGTGCCGTGACCAGCATCGCGGTGGTGGTCGTCTTGCCGTGGGAGCCGCAGACGGCGACAAGCTTCTTCTCCCGAGCGACCTCGGCCAGGAGCTCGCCGCGCCGCACGCAGGGCAGGCCGCGCGCCAGCGCCGCCGCAAGAGAGGGATGCGCGTCCGGGATCGCCGAGGAGCGCACGACCAGGTCGCAGGGGCCGGCCAGCGGCCCGACCCGGACGCCCGCTCCAGCAAGCAGCCCCGCCACGTCGTCCGAGAGGGCATCGTCCTCTCCCGACACCCCCCAGCCGAGGCCGGAAAGATAGATTGCAAGCGGGGCGACGCCCATGCCCCCGACGCCGAGGCAGTGGATATGGGCGACCTCGCGGCCGAAGAGCAGCTGAAGCCGCGGGGGTCTCATGCGGCCAACTTCATCGACCGGCCCGTGCGGCCCTCCGAGCCCGAGCGCGCCATCGCCTCCAGGTCCGCGAGCATGAGGTCGAGGGAGTTCGAGCGGTCCATGCGCCTCAGGTTTCCCCGGAACTGCTTCAGGAGCCAGTCGTTGAAGACGAGCTCCAGCACCTCGGCGTGCAGGTTCCCGAGCGAGGACTCCTCAACGACGAGCCCTCCGCCCTGGCGCTCGAAGAACGCCGCGTTGGCCCTCTGGTGGTCCGACGCCGCGTGGGGATACGGCACGAGGATCGCCGGGACCTCGCAGCGGATGAGCTCGGCGAGCGTGCCGGCTCCGGCCCGCGAGACCACGAGGTCCGCCGCCGAGAGCAGCTCGGCGATGCGGTCGCAAAAGGGGACGAAAACCGCCTTCACCGGGTCGCCGGAACGGGACCTGAGGACCACGGTCTGCGGCGCGTCCTTGCCGAGCCCGGTCACGCAGTACAGCTGGACGCCCTCGAGGGCCAGGGTCTCGAACCTCGCCCGGGCCCAGGCGTTGAGCGAGGAGGCTCCCTGGCTGCCCCCCAGGATCACGACGGTCTTCTGCGTCGGGTCCAGGCCGAGGGCCTGGCGCGCATTGGCCGCGGGCATGCGGACGATCTCGCTGCGCACGGGCAGGCCCGCGTGCCGGGTCGCCGCGGCGCGCACCCCGGGGAGGCGGATGCCGAGCGGCAGGTACACCCTGCCGGCAAACCGGCCCAGCGAGCGGATGGCGAGGCCGGGCACGCGGTTCGCCTCGTGCAGGGCGACCGGAATGCCGTGCAGCCGGCCCGCGACGGCCGCGGGCGCCGACGTGAAGCCGCCGAAGCCGACCACCACGTCGGGGCGGATCGCCCTCATGACGCCCAGGCAGTAGCGAAGCGCCGCGAGTTGCGAGGCGCCGAAGCGCGCCATGGCCAGGGGGCGCCACGAGAACCCGGTCCCGGGCATCCGCTCAAACCTGAGGTGGGGGTACTTCTCGATGAGGCGCGCGTCCACCTTCTTCATGCTGATGAGGAGCCTCGCCTCGTGCCCCCGGGCGACGAGGCCCTCGGCCAGCGAGATGCCGGGGGAGAGGTGACCCCCGGTCCCCCCGCAGGAGATGAGGAAGCGGCTCATGCCAGGACCTCGCGCATCTCCCCCGCCCCCAGCGGGAGCGAGGCCCTCCCCCACGTGCGCTGCGTGTTCAGGAGGATGCCGACAAGGAGCCCCATCAGCAGGAGGTTGGACAGCCCGGCGCTGATGAAGGGAAGCGACATCCCCTTCGTCGGGAGCACCCCCGTGACGACGCCCAGGTTGATGATCGCCTGAAGGCACATGAGCAGCAGGCAGCCCGCTGCGAGCAGGAAGTGGAACATGTTCGGGGCGCGGCGCAGGTGGGCCAGGCCGGCCACGAACATGATGCCGAACACGCCCACGACCCCCAGCGTGAACCACATCCCCAGCTCCTCGCCAACGACGGCGAAGATGAAGTCGGTGTGCGCCTCGGGCAGGAAGTTGATCTGCTGGCGCCCCTGGCCCAGGCCCGCGCCCGACGTCCCGCCCGCAGCGAAGGCCTCGAGCGACTGGTAGAGCTGGTAGGTTCCCCCCTGCTTGTTGCCCTCGACGTCCATGAAGGCCGTGAAGCGGCGCAGGCGGTTCGGGTTGTGCGCGACCAGGAGCGCGAACGCCGCCCCCGAGAGCGCGATCGTCGGCAGGATGTAGCGCCACTTGGCGCCCGCGAGGAAGAGGAGGATGAGGCCGACCGAGAGCGCAAGGGCGGCCGTGCCGAAGTCGGGCTCAAGCAGGATCAGCCCGGTGAAGGCGCCGATGATGCCGAGGGGATAGAGGTAGCCCCGCTTCAGGTCCCCAATCCTTGTCTGGTTCAGGGCGAGGTAGTGGGCGAGGCAGAACACCATGGCCAGCTTGGCGAACTCGGAGACCTGAAGTCGCGCCGCGCCGTAGCCCAGCCACCGGCGGCTCCCCTTCACGGAGACGCCGAGGTGCGGGATGAGGACGAGGAAGAGAAGGAGGAGCGCCGCGGCCGCGATCCAGACCGAGGCGCGCCGGGCGTAGTCGAGGTTGATCCGGCTCGCAAGGAAGCAGAGGACGGCCGCGGCGGCGACTCCGACGACCTGCTTGTCGAGGTAGAAGTACGGGTCCTGCTTCAGCGAGGCGCTGGCGCTGAAGAGGATCGTCAGCCCGAGGAACGTCAGGCCGACCGCGCAGACGGCGATGACCGTGACGGGGCTAGCAATCGACCAGGCGCTGGGGGAATCGGCGGGCCTATCGCTTGCCATGGTGCGCGCTCAGGGGTTCTTCGGCTGGGCCGGGGCTGTGTCGTCGATCTTGACGACCGGAACCTCGGTCGCGCTCGGTGGCTTGAGCCCGGCGTCGAGGTCCTCGTCCGCCGGCGCGGCCTTGGGGGCCGCGGCCTTCGCCTGCTTGCCGGCGGACGCCGCCGACCTCGCCGGAATGATGAGCTCCTGGCCCGGCTGGATCTTCCTCGGGTCCGTGATGTTGTTCGCCACCGCAACGTCGCCCTGCTTGACCCCGTACTTGCGCGCGATGCCGCCCAGGGTCTCGCCCGGCTTCACGGTGTGCCGGGTCGAGTCCGCGGCGGGCTTGTCGGCCGCTGCCGGCTCCGCGGACTTCGCGGAAGCGGCCGCCTGCGCGGGCGCCGGGGCCTGCCCGGGCTTCGAGGGGATGATGAGCTTCTGGCCCACGTGCAGGACGGTGGTCAGCCTCAGGTTGTTGGCGGACGCGAGGTCGGCCTTGGACAGGTGGTTCCTCTTGGCGATGCTCGAGAGGCTGTCGCCGCTGCCGACCGTGTACGTCGTCGCCGGCACGACGTCGGAGACCGGCTGCGTCTCAAGCGCGGAGGCGACCGTGGTTCCCGGCCGCGTCGGGCTGTAGCGGATCCCGACATTGTCGGGGACGGTGATCGCCCCTGCCTGCGGGGACGCGGGCGCCTCGGCGGAGGGAGCGGAGGAGATCGGTGACGACTCCGGGGCCGCCGCCTTCGAGTTGCTGCAGCCGGGGCTTGAAAGGAGGAGGATCAGCGCGAGCGCGTGGACGCCCGCTGCGATTCCAAGGATCTTTAGTATTTTCATGGGGAAATTCTGCTTTTTTTGCCGGATGTGTGTCAGGTTGTCGGTTGTCTCTGCCAAGGCTATATCAAACTCGGGCCGCGTGCATCTCGGTGACCGCCCGCTCGAAGTGGTCGCCGCGCTCCTCGTAGTTCCTGAACATGTCGAAGCTGGAGAAGCCGGGGCTCAGGAGCACGCTGGCGCCGGGCTGGGCAGCCGCCGAGGCGGCGCGGACGGCGTCCTCGAGCGTCGGGCACACCGCGTGGGGCACGCCGACGGCGCCCAGGGCGGCGCCGAGCGCGGGGCCGGTCTCGCCTATGAGGACGGCATGCGCGAGACGGGGAGCGATCCTGCGCGCGAAAGCCGCGAGGTCCCCGCCCTTCGAGCGGCCCCCCGCTATCAGGACGACCGGGCCGCGGAACCCGGCGAGGGCGGCCTCGACCGCGTGGAAGTTCGTGGCCTTTGAGTCGTTCCAGAAGGTCACGCCGTCGATCGCCTCCACGCGCGCGAGCCGGTGCCGGCCAAGGCGGAATCCCCTCGCCGCCTCGTAGAGCGAGGCCTCGTCCAGGCCCTCCGCCCTCCACCAGGCCTCCGCCAGGATGAAGTTCTCCCTCTGCGGGTACGTCTCGAAGGGCGTCCCCGCAAGGCGCGGGTCGCCCGGCTGCCCCTCCGTCGCGACGTAGGCACCGGGCGGGAACGGCCGCCCGAACTGCGCCGCGAAGCGCACGACCGAGCTGCCCGCGAAGGAGCGGCCGGGCGGCGTGCGCAGCATGAGCTCCCACTTGGCCGCAAAGTACGCCTCCATGCCGGCGTGGCGCTCGAGGTGGTCCTCGGCGAAGTTCGTCCATAGGAGCCCGTCGGCGCTGAAATGCCCCAGCTGCTCGGCCTGGAACGAGCTCACCTCGCACACGGCCGTCAGCTCGGGCGCGCCCCCGTCCTCGTCGGCCACCACCCGGGTGAAGGGCAGGCCTATGTTGCCGGCGGCGAACGAGCGCCGGCCGGCGCCGTTCAGCGCGCGGGCGAGGAACTCCGTGAGCGTCGTCTTCCCGTTCGTGCCGGTGACCGCGATGACGCGGCCCCGCCAGAAGAGGGATGCGAAGTCGATCTCCGCCATGCAGATGCAGCCGGACTTGCGCGCGGTCTCGAGCCACGGGTGGTGGAGCGAGAACCCCGGCGAGAAGACCACGAGCCCGTGGCGGCGGGCCGCCTCCGGCGTGAAGTCGAGGCCGCCCTGGTCGTACACGACGGCCACGGCGCCCAGCCGCGACAGCAGGGCGACGGCCCCGGCGCCGCTCACGGCGCCGCCCATGACGGCGACGGGCCGGGTGAGCCGCGGGCTGAGGAAGTCTGGGATGGCGAGCGGCATCGTTCAGCGCAGCTTGAGGGTGCCGAGGCCCACGAGGGCGAAGATGAGGGAGATGATCCAGAAGCGCAGGACCACCTTGGTCTCCGGCCAGCCCCGCTTCTGGAAGTGGTGGTGGATCGGCGCCATGAGGAAAAAGCGCTTGCCAGCCCCCTGGAGCCTGCGGGTGGCCTTGAAATACCCGACCTGGATCACGACGGTGGCGGCCTCCCACACGAACACGCCGCCGACGATGATGAGGGTCAGCGGCTGCTGGACCATGAAGGCGATGACGCCGAGGAGCCCCCCGAGCGCGAGGGACCCGGTGTCCCCCATGAACACCTCGGCGGGATAGGAGTTGAACCAGAGGAAGGCGAGGCCCGCCCCGACGAGGGCGCCGCAGACGACCGCGAGCTCGCCCGTGCCGGGCACGAAGCTGATGAGCAGGTAGTCCGCGACCTTCACGTTGCCTGCCGCGTAGGCCATGATGCCGTAGGTGAGGGCGACCGTGATTGTGCAGCCGATCGCGAGGCCGTCCAGGCCGTCGGTCAGGTTGATCGCATTCGAGAAGCCGACGATCCAGAGGTAGACGAACACGGCGAGGGCGGCGATCGGCATGCTGGCGACCAGGGGATGCTTGACGAAGGGCACCCACAGCTCGCGGATCTTCTCCGAGCTCTCCGGGCGCATGAGGAGCGCCACGAGCGCCAGCGCCGTGATGAGGGTCTGGCAGAGGATCTTCGCCAGGGAGGAGATGCCGTTGCGGTTCTTGCGCACGACCTTCAGGTAGTCGTCGTAGAAGCCTACGGCGGTCAGGAGCGTGTAGACGAAAAGGGCGACGACCACCCACACGTTGGGCGCGGCCCACAGGAGCGAGCTCCCGAGCACGCAGGCGAAGATGAGGAGGCCCCCCATCGTCGGGGTGTTCTTCTTGTCGAAGCGGCTCGCGAGGTCGCCGGTCCGGTCGTCGTCGTAGTGCTGGCCGAACTTGAGCCGGCGCAGGTGCGCGATCAGCCAGGGGCCTATGAGGAACCCGATGAAGGTCGCGGTCCCGGCGGCGAGGAGCGTGCGCACGGTGATGTAGTGCAGCACCCTCAGCGGGCCGTACGCGGCGTCGTAGTTGGAGAGGAAGCTAAGCATGGGACGCCTCCGCGTACTCGGGCCCTGCGAAGGCCCGCTCGAGCTCGTGGCGCCTGCTTCCCTTGACGAAGACCGAGCCCCGGAAGGACGCGAGGTTAGCGGCCAGCTCCCCGACAGAGTCGGCGACGTCGATCTGGCCCGGCTGGGCCCCGGCCTCCACGGCGCCCTGGCGGATGGAGCCGGCGAGGCCGCCGATCGCGGCGAGGCGGTCGCCCGGCCGAAGGCGCAGCGACCGTCCGAGCTCGAGGTGGTAGCGGGGCGCCTCCGCGCCGAGCTCCTCCATGCAGCCGAGCACGAGCAGCCGCGGCTCGCCGCTCGGGGCCACGGCGTCGAAGGCGGCGAGCGCGTCCGCCATGGACGCGGGGTTCGCGTTGTAGCAGTCGAGGTAGAGCCTGCGCCCCTCGGAGACCCTCCATTCGCCCCTCAGCGGGGCCGGGTTCCAGGAGAGGAGCCGGCGCTCCATGTCCTTCCTCTGGACCCCGATCCGAAGCGCCGCGCAGAGGGCCATCGCCGTGTTCTGCGCCATGCCGTCGGTGACGCGCCTGATGGCGGCCACGACCGGGGGCGGCGGCCCGAACGCGAGCGCAATGACCGTCCTGTCGCCGGCATGCGCGGCCGAGAACGCGATCCGGCCCCTCTGCGGCACCTTGTCGCCGATCCGGGCCACCGGCTCGACGACGAGGCTCGCCATCGCGGGGAGCGCGCGGAACGCGGCGTAGGCCTCGCATGAGCCGGGGAAGACGCAGACGCCGCCCGTGCGCACGGACGCGGCCAGCACGGCCTTCTCGGCCGCCACGGCCTCGAGGGACCCGAGGTCCTGGAGGTGGGCCGGGCCGACCAGCGTGACGATGGCGAGGTCGGGCTCGATCATCTCGGCCAGCTTGGCCATCTCTCCCGGGGCGCTGATCCCCGCCTCGACGACGCCGTAGCGGTGGCGCTCGGGGTCCAGGCGGCAGAGCGTCAGGGCGACGCCGATCTGGTTGTTCAGGTTGCCCTCCGTGGCCATGACGCCCCCGGCCTCGCCCCCGAGGAGGACCGAGAGGAGCTCCTTCGTCGAGGTCTTGCCGGCGCTCCCGGTGATCCCAACCACGGTCCCGCGGAAGGCCCGGCGGTGCTCGCGGGCGACGGCCTGCAGCGCGGCAAGCGGATCCGCGACGACGAGCTGGGGCAGCGCGACAGCCGGATTCGCCCGCGAGACGATGGCCGCGCAGGCCCCGGCCGCGAGGGCCGCCCCCAGGAAGTCATGCCCGTCGCGCCTCGCCGTCCTCAGCGCGACGAACGCCTGGCCCGGGGCCACGCGCCTCGAGTCCACCGAGAACCCCGTGGGGGGCGCCAAGGGGCGCACCGACCAGTGACCGCCGGTCCACGACGCGAGAAGTTCTGTGTCGAAGGCAGGCATCAGGTCCGAAGCGCCTTCACGCCGATCAGCTCGCGCACGACCTGCCTGTCGTCGAAGGGGATCACGGTGTCGGCGAACTCCTGGTAACCCTCGTGGCCCTTGCCGGCGATGAGGAGGCTGTCCCCCTCCCTCGCGGTGTCCAGGGCCACGCTGATCGCCCTGCGGCGGTCGTCTATCCACTCGATCCTCGACGGGTCCGTGACGCCCTCCCTCATGTCGCCAAAGATCCTCTCGAGCGTCTCCCCGCGGGGGTTGTCGGCGGTGGCGAACGCCCTGTCCGCGAATTCCTGGACCGCCTGCACCATCCTGGGGCGCTTGGTCCTGTCCCTGTTGCCGCCGCAGCCGAAGACGACGAGCAGGCGGCCGGGCGTGATCGCCCTGAGCATGCCGAGCGCGTTGCGCAGGGCGTCGTCCGTGTGCGCGTAGTCGACGAGGACGTTGAAGGCCTGGCCCTCCTCGATCCTCTCCATGCGGCCCGGGACGCCCCGGAAGCCGCGGATCTTCGGGATGAAGACCGAAGGGTCGCGCCCGAGGCCCCACGCCGTCGCTGCCGCCGCGAGGAGGTTTGAGACGTTGTAGCGGCCGATGAGCGGCGACTCGGCCGCGACCGAGCCCCCGGGCCACGCCACGGTGAGCGAGGTGTCCCTGAAGTTGAGGACGACCCTCTCGGCGCGGACGTCCGCGCGCGGGTTCTCCCCGTAGGTGACCAGGCGCGCCGCCGGCACCTCGGCGGCGATCTTCGCGGCCAGCGCCTCGCCGTGGGCGTCGTCGAGGTTGACGACGGCCAGCTTGGGCACGTGCCCGGTGCCCCCGGTGAAGAGGCGCGTCTTCACCTCAAAGTACGACTCGAGGGTCTTGTGGAAGTCGAGGTGGTCGCGCGTCAGGTTGGTGAACACGGCGGCGGCGAACTCGAGGCCGAGCACGCGCTGCTGCGCGATCCCGTGGGAGCTCACCTCCATCACGGCGCTGCGGCACCCGGCATCCCGCATCTGGGCGAGCATGCCGAAGGTGTCGAGCGACTCGGGCGTCGTGCGGAACGAGGGGACCGTGCGGGCCCCGAGGTCGTAGCTGATCGTCCCCAGGAGCCCGACCCGCTCGCTCCCGTTCAGGAACTGCCGGATCAGGTGCGTGACGGTCGTCTTGCCGTTCGTGCCCGTGACGCCGACGACCGAGAGGTCGCGGTCCGGGAACCTGTAGTAGCGCTGCGAGACTCGCGCCAGCATCGCCCGGGGGTCGGCCACCTGGATGAAGGTCACCTTCGCCGGGGGGTGGGCGGGTATCTTCAGCGCGATGACGGCCGAGGCCCCGCGGCTGACCGCCTCGTCGACGAACGAGAGGCCGTCCGAGCGGAGGCCCGGCAGCGCGAAGAAGAGGTTGCCGGGAACGACACGGCGGCTGTCCATCACGAGGCCGGAGATCGGCCTCTCGAGGCTTCCCTTGACGGCGAGCGCCTCGGCCGCGCCTATGTAGTCGGAGAGTATGGGTGCCATTTTAAACGCGCGGTTGTATTCAAGATAGTCGGCAGTCCTGCGGCGCAAGGGCCGGTCGCGGAATGCGCGGACCAGCGCGTGGTCCTGGACGAGGTAGCCGATCACCGGGCCCCTCCCATCGCGAAGGCCTGGACCGGCTCGCCGTCGATCGCCGGTCGGGTCCCGAGGTAGGGTATGAGCCTCTCCCCCAGCCTCTTGAACACGGGCGCCGCCACGGTGTGCCCCCAGGCCTTTCCGCCGGGACAGCGCGCGTCGGCGTCGTCAATGATGACGGCGATGGCCACCTGCGGATTGCTCGCCGGAAAGAAGCCGACGAAGGAGGCCACGTCGTGCCTGTCGGAGTACCGCAGCACGGTGGCCCCCGAGGGAAGAGTGACCGGCTCCAGCTTCTGGGCCGTGCCCGTCTTGCCGGCGACCTCGAAGCCGGGGATCGTGGCCTCGATGGCCGTCCCCTCGGCCGAGACGACGCCGGTCAGCAGGTGTGCCATCATCTTCGCCGTCTGCTCCGAGATCACGCGGCGCTCCTCGATGCGGGAGAACTTGTAGAGGCGACCGCCGTTCGAGTCGTAGATCTCGCGGATGATCTGCGGCTTCAGGAGGACGCCGCCCGAGGCGATGACGCCCATGGCCTGCTGCATCTGGATCGCGGTCGCCGTGACGGACTGCCCCATGGGCATCCGGGTGATCGTCATGCTGTCCCACTTCTCGGGCGCCTTGAGGTTGCCCGTCACCTCCCCTCCCACCGGGAAGCCCGTGTGCTGGCCGAAGCCGAACGCGCGGGCGTAGTCGTAGAACCGGCGGTCCCCGAGCCTCATCGCGAGCTGGGCGGCGCCCTTGTTCGAGGAGTGAGCGATGATCTCCGCCACGCTGAGCGGGTGGTCGTAGTGGTCGTCGTCCCTCGGCAGGCTCCGGGTGATCCCGTTGTAGTCGATCTTCTCGAGGTTGCAGTCGAACTCGGTGCGGGGCGTCACGAGGCCCTCGTTGAGGGCGCCGGCCACGGCCACGATCTTGAACACCGAGCCCGGCTCGTACTCGTCGGCGACCGCGACGTTGCGCATGCGCCTCTGGTCGTCGGGGGCGAGCTTGTTGAACGTGTTCAGGTCGAACGAGGGGTAGTTCGCGAGGGCGAGGATGAACCCCGTCCGGGGATCGCTCACGATGATGGTCGCCTTCGCCGGCTCGTACTGCAGCGCGACCTTAGCCAGCTCGTCCTCGACGATGTGCTGTACCGTGGCGTCCACCGAGAGCGAGACGTTGAACCCGTCCACCGCGGGCACCTCGCGCGTGCGGAACTGGGCGAGCTCGCGGCTCTTGCCGTCCTTCTCGGACTCAAGCCAGCCGTTCTCCCCGCGCAGGTAGAAGTCGGCGTAGTGCTCCATGCCGGCCATCGGGTGCTCCTGGCTGTCGACAAAGCCGACGATGTGCGCGGCCATCTCGTTGTGGGGGTAGTCGCGCCGGTAGACCCGCCTGCCATAGACGCCCCGGACCCCGAGCTCCGTGATCCTCTTGTAGGCGGACTCCGGAACCTGGTCGCTCAGCTTCGCCCAGCGGATCGGGCGGTTGTCATCCTTGTCCGGGTCGTCGAGCTCGGTCTCGTCCTTCGGCGCCGCATCGGACTGCGCGGTCGTCGCGGCCGGCGTCGGCCCCGCCGCCGGCGGAACCCCGAGCGTGATCACCATGGCGTCGGGCGGGGCGACACGGGCCTGGCCCGGCGCGGACGGGGAGCGGGTCTTCGTCGTGCAGATCCTCTCGAGCTCGGAGAGCGGGATGCCGATCAGCGAGGCCAGCGCGGGCCACTTGCTCCTGTCCTCGACGCGCACGAACTGGGGGTCGACCCCGAGCACGACCACCGAGCGGCTCGTCGCAAGGAGGGCGCCGTGATCGTCGACGATGTCCCCGCGGCGCGCGTAGTCGGCGATCAGCTGGCGGCGGGCCTCGTTGACGGAGCGCAGGAGCTCGTCCCGGTCGATGACGTGGAGCCACACCAACCTCGCCTCGACGCCCGCGAACATCGCAAGGACCAGGCTCGCGAGAAGGGCGATCCTGTAGCTGGAGGTGAAGCCCTTCGACATGGGGAGTCAGGCGGCGTCAGTGCGCAAGTGCGACGCGCAGGCTCACGGTGGCCGGCCCCTCCCCGAAGAGTTTGCGGTTGTGCTTTGCGGAGAGGCTAAGGACGGTGTCGTCGGAAATGCGGTGCACCTGGGTCTCACCCGGCTGCACCAGCCCGAGGTGCCACTCGGCGTTCCTGCGGTTCAGCACCGCGGGGTCCTGCTCCGCGGAGATCGCCGCGTCGGTCTCCTCAATCTGCCGCTCGATGTCGGCGATGGAGGCCTCCAGCGACCGGCTCGCGTTCGCGGCGACGGATATCTGGTGGCGCATCCACACCGTCGCGAGCCCGATCGTCGAGCACCCGCAGATGGCGACGAGCGCGATGACCATGAACTGGTTAACGAAGGCCCGGGAGCCCGATTTCTTGTCGCGGCGCATCAGAGTTTGCGGATGGCCCGCAGTTTCGCCGACCGGCTTCGCGGGTTGGCCTCGACCTCGTCGTCGGCCGGGGTGACGGGGCGGCGCGTGAGCGCCTCGGCGACGCGGGTCCGCAGGTCCTGCGGGGTCGCGTCGTCCGCGTTCTCCGGCTGGCCGCACCACCGCCGGAAGGTCTGCTTCACGGGGCGGTCCTCCAGCGAGTGAAAGCTGATCGCGCACATGACGCCGGACGGGCGCAGGGCGTCGAAGGCGCCGAGGAGGGCCTCGTGGATGGCCGCCACCTCGTCGTTGATGACGATGCGGATGCCCTGGAAGGTGCGTGTCGCGGGATGTATCCGGGAAGTGTGCCGGTCGCGCGCCGGGATCGCCCCGCTGATCACCTCGGCGAGGGACGACGTGCGCCCCAGCTTGCCGGTGCCCCTCGCGTCGACGAGGGCGCGCACCACCCGGCGCCAGTGGGGCTCCTCGCCCATGTCCCGCACGGCGCCCTCGAGCATCTCGGTGGTCGCCGTCTCGAGCCATTGGCCCGCGGGCACCCCCGTGCGCCGGTCCATCCTCATGTCCGCCGGCCCGTCGGCCCGGAAGGAGAAGCCCCTCTCGGGGTCGTCGATCTGGAACGACGAGAGGCCGAAGTCAAAGAGGACGCCGTCAAATCCGGGATCCGCGAGGGCGCGCAGGTTGGCAAAGTTCTGGATCTTCAGGGTGAAGGCCCCGGGGAACTCGGCGGCGAGCTCCTCGGCCCGACCCAGTGCCTCCGGATCCCTGTCTATGGCAATAACTTCAACACCGGGTGCGGACTCCAGGAGGGCGCGGGCGTGCCCCCCTCCCCCGAACGTGCAGTCCAGGTACCTGCCCCCGGCCACGGGCGACAGGAATCCCATGACCTCTCGAAGGAGGACGGGCTTGTGGCCGGGGATCATGCTCGCGGCCGCGATCTCAGGGGGTGCCAGTCGCATGGATGAACGGAGCGACGCGGTCCTGGCGCCTTCCCGCGACAAGGCGCAGGACGAGGCTGTCCCGGATGCGGGGGACGGCGCAGGCATGGGAGACCCCGAAGTCTTGGGAGTCGATCCAGGCCGGGTAGGCGCGGATGGCGGGGTGTGAGGCGGGATTCTTCAACGGTTCGTGTGCGGACGACATTTTTCCGAGGTGGTGCATGTTCAGATTCCGAGGCGGCGCATGATGTCGCCGAAGTTTTCACCCGATGTGCGCGCCTCGACCTTCTTCCACCGGGTTGGCGAATACATGTTGAACTTGGTGAGGGAGCCCACGAGGACCGCGTCCTTCGCGATCCCGGCGTGCTCCAGCAAATCGGCCGTGAGGCCGACGCGGCCCTGCTTGTCGAACGAGAATGACTGCGTCTGCGCGAAGAACCTGGACGCGAAGTCCTGCCCCGCGCCGTCGCTGAGCGCCATCAGGGCGATTTTCGCGTGGAGCTTCTCCACCTCCGACGGCGGCAGCACGGCCACGTAGCCGTCCGGGTGCGGGGTCGCCAGGAAGACGTCATCCTCCTCGTGCGCCGCGCGCCACGGCGAAGGGATCGTGACGCGACCCTTTTCGTCGAGGGTGTGCCTGTAAAGGCCCGTGAAAAATGCTTTGCCGGGATGCGCCATTGGGAGGGGCAAAAGAGAACTCGCCCCACAGTACCCCATTTCAACCCATTTTAACCCACTTTGGTCAAGCCAAGAGTGTGCTAAAAATTGACTAAATCAGCGTTGTTGAGGCCTATACCTCCCCAGCAGC
The DNA here is from genome assembly GCA_964509885.1 of uncultured Opitutaceae bacterium. Taxonomy (GTDB): domain Bacteria; phylum Verrucomicrobiota; class Verrucomicrobiia; order Opitutales; family Opitutaceae; genus Palsa-1447. The sequence continues at coordinate 23,651 of CAZDZL010000017.1, forward strand.
GACCGGATGGGGCCGCGGCACCCGGGATCCCGCACCCCGGCCTTAGCGGCCCCGCGCGCCGATTACCCCGCTCCCTGGGAGCCCCCCAGCAGGAGGAGGGCCGCAGAGATGGCCGTCAGCGATATCCCCAGAATGAGGACGATCCCGTAGGCGAGGCCGACCAGGGCCATCTTCAGGACGGTCTTCCAGCGCCCCTGGCCGTAGACGGCGCGGAACGCGCGGTAGATCACCGAGGCCCCCCAGAGGAAGCACAGGAATCCCACGAATCCGGCCAGCGAGTCGCTGACGAGGCGCGCCGCGGCCTGGGCGAGGTCCGTTGCCAGGGCGGCCAGGAAGAAGAATGTTTGCACATGCAGGGCAAAGATCAGGTGTTCGACGTAAACCTGGCCGCTTCCGCGGTAGGCAAGGCATAGCACGGAGGCCAGGAGCGGCAGGCAGAAGAAGGCCATGGTGGGCGACAGGTGCCGCATCTCCCTTTCGACACCCCTCGGGTCCTCGTGCTGGAGCTTCTCGAAGACCCGGCCCACGGCCGATGGCGAGGGTGCGCCGCCCTTCGCCTCGGCGTTCCCCGCGGAGGCCGCCTTCCTGTCGGCCTGACCTTGAGGCGCCTTCGCCGCCATCGCCCCGGCCGGGGCGATCGTCACCTGGGTCGTGGGCTGCTTCAGCACGAGGCTCAGCGCAAAGTAGAGGAAGCTCGCGAAGATGTAGAGGCGCAGCGGCTGCGTGTAGGACACGCGCCTGCCCGCGATGAACTCCCTCGTGAGGAAGCCCGGCCTCGTGAACAGGAGTCGCACCGTGCGCAGGAATTTCCCGTCGAGATGCAGAAGGCCCTCGAGCGAGTCCTCGAGTATCGGCCAGAGGGAGCGGTGGTAGTCGACGTCGTGCTGGCCGCACGCCGCGCAGTACGCCCCCGTGAGCGCCGCGCCGCAGTTCTGGCAGTGTGACCGCCCCGCGCTGGAATGGCCGGACATGGGCCGGACGGTAGCATGGCGCGGGCCCTACTCAATGGAGATCGCGGGCGGACGCGTCCCTCCGCGCGAAGGTGCGTCTTGACCCTCCCGGCACATATTCCGAGCGTGGGCGCCACGATGGCGAGCGCCGGAAAAACCGACCACGACCCGTCGCCCCCCTCGGTGTTCCTGAGCTACGCCTCGGAGGACCGCACGGCGGCGCGGGCCCTAAGGGACGCCCTAGCGGAGGCGGGCCTCGAGGTCTGGTACGACGAGAACGAACTCGGCGGCGGGGACGAGTGGGACCAGAAGATCCGCCGCCAGATAAGGGAGTGCGACTACTTCATGCCCGTCATCTCGGCGCAGACGCAGGCGAGGCATGAGGGGTATTTCCGTAGGGAATGGCGCCTCGCCGTGGACAGGACGCTCGATATCGCCGACGGCCATCTCTTCCTCATACCCGTCCTGATCGACGACACGGACCAGGCAACGGCGCGCGTGCCCGACCGGTTCACCTCCGTCCAGTGGATCCGGGCGCCCGAGGGGCGAGCGACACCCGCACTCAGGGCGCTGTGCGCGCGCCTGCTCTCGGGCGGGGCGACGGAGGCGCCGGCTCCCAGGCGCAGGGAGTCGCGGGCCGCGGTGGTGGACCCGCAGGCGATCCCCCCGCCCCTCCCCGCCGCGGCGCCCGCCCGTCCCCTCCCGGAATTTCCCGTCGAGGAGCCCGGGCAGAGGCTCAAGTTCTGGGTGCACGTCGTCGGCTGGGCCTTCACCTCGGTGTGGATCCTCTTCCAGCGCCTCCCGCGCTGGGTCCGGGCCCTGGCCTACATCTGGCTGATCTTCCTCCTGCTCGCAAAGGGCTGCTCCGATAAGCACGAGGCCAAGGAGGGCGCCGAGCCCGAGGCCGCCTCAAAGCTGAAGGTCCTCTCCGACGGCGTCCCGGCCAAGGACGAGAGCGGGGTCCAGGGCGCGGTGGACATCGCGCGCGCGATCGCCGAGGCGGCAGGGAAGATCCCGAAGGAGCGCAGTCCCCTGCTCGCCATCCCCTTCACCGCGGGGCCGGGCGACACGCCGCAGGCCAAGCTCGCGGATTCCGCGTTCACGCTGCTCTACGGGAGGCTGGCGATCTCGCACCAGGGAAAGCTCGGCGTCAGCAAGGAGCCGATGGCGTCCCTCGACCCCCAGGGTGCTGCGGAGCGCGGACGCGCGCGCCACTCAACCTTTGTCCTCTGCGGCGGCGTCGAGGAGGGCGGCGGCGCCCCGGTTCTCACGGTGGACATCGTCAGGGTGGCGGACGGCTCGCTCGCCTGGACAAAGAGCTACCCCGCCAAGGACGCGGATCCCGCCGCCATCGCGGCCGACGTCGAGTCCCACATCCCCGCGCTCGACGACGACTGACCGGCGCCCGTCAGGGCAGCGATCGGCCCGATTTCAGGAATTCCGCAGCGGCCTCGTCGTCGCGCCCCGCCCGCTTGAGCGCCACGCCCAGGTTGTAGTGGGCGTCGGCGAAGCCGGGCGCCAGCAGCAGGGCCTCCCGGAACTGGGCGACAGCCTCGTCGAGGCTGCCCGCCGCGGTCAGGGCGATGCCGTAGTTGCTCCGGTAGACGGCCGAGCCCGGCTCGAGCCTCACCGCCTCCGCGTACTCTGCGAGGGCGTCCTGCATGTTCCCCAGCCTGTAGAAGAGGGATCCGAGGCTGCTCCGGATCTCTGCGGAGCCCGGCGCGAGGCGCTCCGCCTCGCGATGCTCGGCAGTCGCCCCCCGGTCGTCCCCCTCGCGGTGAAGCTCGCGGCCGAGGTTGAAGTGCGCGCTCGCCAGGCCCGGGTTCAGGCGGATCGCCTCGCGGAACTGCGCCGTCGCCTCGGGCCCGCGGCCCAGCTGCGTCAGCGCGCCGCCCAGGTTGTTGTGGATATCCGCGTCATCCGGCCGGCCCTCCAGGGCCAGCGCGAACTGCGCCGCGGCGTCGCCCGGGCGCCCCGCCCGCGCAAGCGCGATCCCGTAGTTGTCCCTCACGTCCGAGGACCCGGGCTTCAGCCGCAGCGCGGTCTCGAACTCGTAGATCGCCTCCGGCATACGGGCGGAACCGTTCGAAAGCGCGACGGCCAGGCTGGCGTGGACGTCCGCGAATTCCGGATCGTCCGCGGAGCCCCGGAGGGCGGTCTCCAGCTCCTCGATGCCCCTGGCCTGCGTCGCCGGGGATTTCACGAGTGCCATGCCGAGGTTCGCGTGGGCCTGCGCCATCCCGGGGTCGAGCCTGAGCGCGGCCTCGAATTCCGCGACTGCCTCGCCCGGGGGCCTGCCCGCCTTGGTCAGCGCGTTCCCGAGGTTGTTGTGGGCGTCCGAATAGTCCGGCTTGAGGCGCACGGCGTCCCGCAGGCGCGCTATCGCCTCGTCCACGGAACCCATGTCCTCCAGGTAAACCCCCAGGTTGTTGTCGGCCATCCAGCAGCCCGGATTCTTCTCGAGGGTGTCCGAGTAGAGGGCGCCCGCGTCCCTGTAGTGCGACGATTGGCGCCACGTGAGGGTGAACAGCGCCGCGAGCGCGGCGGCGCAGGCCGCCGCGAATATCCAGGGTGCCGCGACCCCTCCCCGCCGCCGCAAGGCGTCCCAGGCCATGCCTGCGCCGCCGTCCGCGGCAAGGGCAACGATGCCGAGGCACGCCAGGTACTGGAAGTGGTCCGCGACATAGGAGAACAGAAACGGGTACACGTTGAAGAAACCGAGCGCCGGGAACAGGGAACCCGCGAAGAAGAGGACGGCGACAAGCGGCGCCCGGCTCCAACCGCGCAGGCCCCAGAGGAGCGCGAGGGCCGCGGCGAGGCCGAGCAGGCCAAGTCCCCAGGCGGGGCTCACGGCGACCACCCACCTGGGGTAGATGAACATCAGGTTCTGCGGCCAAGCGAGCTTCCCGAGGTAGAACCAGAATATCCTTCCCGCGAGGAGGCACCGCTCAAGGGGTCCAAGGTCGAAGGCCTGTCCCCTGGCCCCGATGTAGACCCGCTCGACCCAGGCCGTGAAGAGGCCCGAGGCAATTCCCAGGACGAACCAGGGAAGCAGCGGCGCGGCGTCCCTCCACGAGAGACGCCCGCGCCGCCAGGCCGCCATGAGGAGAAGGGCCGCGGGCAGGGTCGCCGTCACGGACTTGCTCAGGAGCGCCAGCACGAACAAACCCGTGGCCAGCAGATAGAAGGTCCATCCCCTCTCACGCTCAAACCGAATGTAGGCGAGGGCCGAGAGCAGGTAAAACACCAGCGAGAGCGTGTTCTTCTGCTCGGAGATCCACGCCACGGACTCGACGCACACCGGGTGCAGCGCGAACACCGCCGCCGCCAGCCACTCGAACCCGGGGCGTATGCCGCTAGGCGGGCGAACGCGCGCCAGGACCAAGGCGAACAGGCAGGCCGACGCCGCGTGCAGCCCGACATTGACGAGGTGGTAGCCGAGGAGGGACCCGCCCCAAATGCGCCGCTCGATCCAAAACGCGCTGTGCAGGACGGGGTAATACTGCTGGGTGGTCCCCAGACGAAACCAGATATTCCACAACCCCGACCAGGATTGCATGCGAGCGGGCGTGATGTGGGCGGCATCGTCCCAGAGCAGCCCTCCGTGGATCGCGGGCAGATAGGCGGCGAGCGTCGACGCAAGGATGGCCAGGGCAGCAACAGGCGCCAGGAAACGCAGGGGCCCAATCCGGCTCGGTGGCGGCTCCGGGTCGGCCATCCGCATTTCGGCGTCAGCCACGATCCCCTATGACGGCCAATAGGTCATGGTCCCACGATAAGCGCATAATTGGTGACACTGCTATGAAGCAAGAAGTGTCACTGTAGACGAGAACGAAGCGGACGAGAGCGCGCCGCGCTCCCGTCCAGATCAACTCGCCGGGCGAGAGGACCGTATGCCTACCAGAAGAAGTACCGCTCGGAGTCCACGAGGAACTCCGTTGTCGCAGGGCGGATCAGGACGCGCCAGACCGAGGCAAAATCGGACCACGGGCCCTCGATCTCCGAGTCGCAGATCACCTCGGACCGAAAACGCGGACCGGTGATCTTCCGGTGTATCCGTTCCTGGAACATCGCATGCCCCTCTGCCGTCGAGAAGAACAGGCAGCGGCGCTCGAACAGGTCGGACGGGGTCTCCTGAGCGGCCAGACCCAGCGAGACCCGGCGAAGGCCGAGGACATATTCATTGCGGGCAAGCTCCATGACGGCCCTCTCGCAGGCACCGAAATAATCCACCGCGGCCCCCTGCCCATAGGCGAAGCAGTCAGGGCGGACCTCGCGGAAGGCAACGACGGTGACACCAAACCCGATCGGGCTCGGGAGCACCAAGGCGTTTATCCCATTCCACTCCGTCGAGCGGACCTCGCCGTCGAGGGCGCCCTCCCACCATGCGATGATGCTGGAGCGCTCGATGGCCTCGAGTTGGGCCCGCTTGCGGGCCTCTGTGTGGAACAGCCCGGGGAAGGCAGCCATGCCGTTTGAGGATTCGTCGATGTCGAAACCGTAGAGCTCGCGGTCCGTGGCGCGCACTTTGACCCGGTAGGCCCAGCGCTCCATGCTCTCAGAGATGGCCATGTACCTCGCGACCATCGGAGTTTCCGCCGTGCCCGTGCCGTCTGCGTCACTGTACAGGGCGAACTTCTTGCGGCGGGCCACGACCTTGTCCGACAACCAGGCGTTGGCCTGGTACATCGGACGGCCGTAGACGGGGAATTCGCGCAGGGAGATCCGGCTGACCGGGCCTCCCTCGGACTCCAAGACGTTTCGATACCGGTATCCTGCTACGCTTAGCATGGTAGCTCTGTTGGATGGCCTCGTTAGCTAACGACCAGCCTAGTCTTTATCGTAAAAGCAGGGCGACACGCAGTTCTGCGTCGGCGACTCAACGCCGAACCCGAAGTTCATTCGAGCGGCCGAGCTCGTGAGCGGATCGAGTTTCTGAGCGGCCTTGGTCAGTCCTGCCGAAAGCAGAAGACTGGAAATTGTTCCTAGCGCCATACGATTGATTGTTTTCATCGGCGTGAATATACCCCCAGCTCATTCGGCCTGCCTATTCTCTAAATCGCTTACATTAATGACCGCGATTACGTTTTTTCCTGTAGTCGGCCGCCCTCGAAAACCGCCCTTCTTGGGCAGGCTTCCCCTTGTCCATAGGGTGAATCACTTATGGTTTTTTGGGATCCCCGTTTGCGTGGGCCTACTGACATTGATTTGCCCTGCTTCCGCCCTCGCCGAAGAGGGTCGCCCCATTATCTCGAATTTCTCAGCCCGAGAGACGGGAAGCGGCACGGAGAGCTGGGTCACCGTCCAGGGCGATAACGGCGAGCTGTATTTCGGCTGCGACAACGTTCTGAGTTTCGACGGAGAGCGGTGGATCCAGTATTCCGTGCCCGGGAGCTACGCGGTGCGGGGACTTGCCTTTGGGACAGGCGGCCGGCTTTGGGTCGGCGCGGTCAACGAGGTTGGTTATTTCGAAAAGACCGCGGCGGGACTTTCGGAATATCACTCACTCGTCTCGCTCCTTCCGGAATCGGCCCGTGAATTTGGAGACGTTTGGCAGGTCATTGCCCGCGACAACGGCGCCGTTTTCGTGACAGGCACGTCGGTACTCGTCTGGGACGGAAATCGCTTTCAGGTCTTTTCCACTCCTGGCTCGCGTCGGCTTCAGGGCATACTCGCCGGCGGCAAATTATACATCAGCAATTCGGTCACGGGCCTCTGGTCGCTCGAGCCCGACGGCCTGCACAAGTTCATCTCGGCCGAGGACCTCAACAATGCGGGCGTCATCTGGATGGAGAGGGACGCGAAAGGATGGCTTCTCTGCACGTCGCGGGGGCTCCTTCGCTACGACGAGGGAAAGATCGCCAGGTTCGGCCGCGAGACGAGCGAGTTCATCCAAAAAAACATCCTGACATCCGCCCTGCGCTCGGCGCACGGGGATCTCTGCCTAGGGACGCTGAATGGCGGCCTGGCAATCATCAGCCCATCGGGCGCCATTGCGCGTGTATTTGGCACCGAAGAGGGACTGCCCTCGCGCGGGATCTACTCCCTCTTCGTTTCCCGTGACGGCGCTTTCTGGGCGACATCATCCATTGGAATCGCTCGGATTTCGCTCGACGAAGGCGTCACCCTTTTCGACTCAAAGGAGGGTTTGACCGGGGAGTCGTGCAACAGAATCGCGGAAAACGGATCGCGTCTCTTGGTGGCCACGGAGGAAAGCGTTGTTGGCCTGCCGATCGGGGATGATTCCACGGCGCGGTTCAGCGCGATTCCCAATCTCTCAGGGCTCTATCACGATATAGACGGCGGGCCTGGCGACATTGTTTACGCGTCGGGTTTCAAGCGTGTCGTCCGCATTTCGGGCGGCGCGGCCACAGAGATTTTTTCCTCAAACACGGATATTCTTCACATGCGCCGCTCGGTCCGCCCGGGCAGCTTCCTCATTGCGAACGGCTACAACGTCGTCCGTCTCGACACCAAAGCGGGGGCTGCGGCCGACTCGACAGACCTCGCGCACCTTCCCGACATCCCACGAACCCTTGTCGATGACACGGGCGGAAACGTCTGGATAGGGACTGCAACCCGCGGGGCATTTGTCATCACCGAACAACCGGGCAAATCGCCGTCTCTCGGCCGGCTTCGATCGCAGGACGGGCTAACCGACTCCGGACGCGTGGAGATCGCGGACGCGGGTGGGTTCATGGCGGTCTTCACGAGCAAGGGTGTGGAGGTCTACGCGAATCCGTCGAGCACCGCTGGGGTGCTCCCCGTCGCTCCGAAAACGCCGGCCATAGCCATTTCCAACCGCGATCCCTCGGGCGGAATTTGGGTCGCATTTGAGAGCCCGTTTACCAATGGCTCGCGGATTCCGGTCGTGGGCCGACTTTCCGTAAGTTCCATCGCTTCGGCCACTTGGACGCCGTTCGCCGTGCCGGGACTCGCACAGGCCGGAGAAGTGAAGGCCCTTTTTGCCGACGATCGCGGAATCGTTTGGCTGGGGGGAACGGCCGGCCTGCTGCGTCTTGTTCCCGGAGAGCTGAAGCCCGTCGACGCGCCAAGCTTGCCGGTCATTCAGGCCAGCGTGGCTTTGGGCGGGGACCTGTCCGCAACGAGCAACTCGGTGAGCTTTGATTTCTCTTCGGTCGAGTACGGAAGGCGCGAGGCAGTGAGGTTCCAGACAAAGATCTCGGGCAACGGAGACGACTGGTCCGCCCCAACCAACAGCAACCACCTCAACCTCGCCGGGCTTCAGAGCAGCCGGTACGAGGTGGCCGTACGCGTAATCAACGACGCAGGGATCCCCGGCCCCGCGGCGATCTGGGATTTCACGGTGCTTCCGCCCTGGTATCGGACGCTTCCCGCCCTGGTGCTGTTCGGCGTCCTGATTGCCGCTGCCTTCTGGGGGGCATTCCAGTGGCGTGTCGCCTTCCTCCGCCGGCAGAACGCGCGCCTCGAGGCGCTCGTCAAGAAGAAGACCGAGCAGCTCGAGAAGGCCAACGAGGCGAAGTCCGAGTTCCTGGCCAACATGAGCCACGAGATCCGCAACCCGATCTCGGGCATCCTCGGCCTTTCTCTGGCCTTCGAGGAGACGGTGCTCGACAAGAAGCAGCGGTACCTCGCGGACTCGATCAACAGCTGCGCGACGCTGCTCGCGACGCTGGTGGACGACGTGCTGGATTTCTCCAAGATCGAGGCCGGAAAGATAGAGCTTAGGTCGGCGCCCTTCGTCCTTCGGGTCATGCTCGAGCAATGCGTCTCCATGATGACAGAGAACGCCCGCGCCGCGGGCGCCAGCATCAGCATCGAGATCGACCCGAAGCTCCCCGAGCAGCTGGTCGGCGACTCGGCACGGGTGCAGCAGATCGTCCTTAACTACCTCACGAACGCGCTCAAGTTTGGCGCGGGAAAGCCCATCGTCATCGGCGCCTCCCCCGGCTTCCACGACCGCGTGCGCTTCTATGTCCGCGACCACGGCGTGGGCATGACCGAGGCGGAGATGGCGACGCTCTTCACCAAGTTCACGCGCCTTGAGTCCGCCCGCTCCGGCAACATCCGCGGCACCGGCCTCGGCCTCGCCGTGTGCCGCCTGCTGGCGGGGAAGATGGGGGGAAGGGTCGGGGTAGACTCGAAGCCCGGCGAGGGATCCACCTTCTGGGCCGAGATCCCCTTTGTCGCGACCCCCGAGGCCGCCAACGGGGTCCTCCCCCAGTCCGAGCGGAAGGTCCCCCTTCGCGCGCTCATCGTCGAGGACATTGACTACAACGTCGTCGCCATGCAGGCGGTGCTTCGGAAGCTCGACATCCAGTCGGACGTCGTGAACGACGGCGTCGCCGCTCTTGCCCGCCTCCAGGGCTCGTTCTACGACGTCGCGTTCCTGGACTGGAACCTGCCCGGCCTCATCGGCACCGAGGTCGCCACGCGCTACCGCGCGGTGGAGCCGCCGAACAGGCGGACGATCATCATCGCGACCACGGCGCATTCCTCGGATTTCAACCGGGAGGCCTGCCTTCAGGCGGGCATGGACGCGTTCATATCGAAGCCCATCACGCCGGCGAAGATCGCCGCGGCCCTTCGCGACCTGGGCGGCTCCCTGCGCACCTCGGGCTCCATCGAGGTGCGCTCGCAGAATATCACGCTCGAGCCCCCGGGGGAGATCGACATGGAGATGCTGAGCTTCCTCGGAAACGAGACCCTCGAGGGCCTCTCCATCCAGATCGACCGGTTCCTCGCCTCGTTCGAGACGGACCGCGTGAACGCGCGGCGGATCCTGGCGACCGGGGAACGGGAGGAGATCCACAGGATCGCGCACAGGCTTCTGTCGCACTGCAGCGTCGTGAAATACGACCGGCTCACAAAGCTGGCCTCCGCCCTCCAGCGCGCCTCCGCGGATGCCAGCCCCGAGGCCCTCAAGCAGCTCTTCGACGACTTCGAGCGGGAGTTCGTCCAGTTCAGGTATAAACTGGAATCGATCCGTGCTTCGACTGGATCTGCGTGAACCCGTTCTCGACGGCGAAGGCGATCAGCTTGGGCGTCCCCTTGAGGTCCAGCTTGCGAAGAATGTTGCTGCGGTGTGTCTGAACCGTGCGCGGCGAGAGGTTGAGGCGCTCGCCTATCTCCTCGTCGCTTAGCCCCTGGCCGATCAGCGACAGGATCGCTCTCTCCCAGTCCGAGAGCACCTTGATGAAGGAGCGGGGATCCGAGCGCCGCGCCATCCTCGCCGCCTGGAACGCCTGCGAGAAATAGATCCGCCCCTCCGCGATCGCCTTCAGCGCGTCGCGCAGGATTTCCACCGTGTTGGAATTCTTGTCGATGAACCCGTGCACCCCGGACTTCTCCACGCGGAACAGCGTGTAGTCGTCGCAGTGCGACGAGAGCATCAGGATACGCAGGCTCGGCATGACCTTCAGCACGCGGTCCGCCACGTTGAAGCCATCCATGTCGGGCAGCGAAAGGTCGAGGATCACGGCATCGGGCCTGTGCTTGAGGATAAGGTCGACCGCCTGCACTCCCGAATCCGTCTCGCCCACAACGGTATAACCAAACTCGGAGCTGCAGACCTTCTTTATGACGTCACGAATCATCAAATGGTCTTCGACGATTATGATTTTCACGGGGCGATCCTATAAAACAAATGCGAACAATCTCAAGCTTGCTTACAGCAACGACCTGGAAACTGGAGGGTAATGTAAGGATTACGTGAAAAGACGTAGAATTCTAATTCGAAGATACCAAGGCCTGCACCTAATTTGCCTCTATATGATAGAAGCAGGCCCACGAGCTGAGATCCCGGACGCCCTTTTGGCGGGGGGCCGCTGCTTGGGAAAGGGGCACGTCGCAGGGGTCTCATCGCGGGAAATTCTTTCACTCCTCCGATGAACGCCCAGCTCATTTGCGACGAAGCCAGCCTCCCCCGCGACGGGACGCCACAGCCCGGGACGAATGCCGCGAACAAGAAGCGCCTCGACGAACAGTACCAGCGCACCCACAGGCTTGAGAGCATCGGCATGCTCGCGTCGGGGATCGCCCACGACCTGAACAACGTCCTCGCTCCCATCATACTGGCCGCGCCCATCCTGAGGGAGCACGCGACAAACCCCGACGACCTGCGCATGATCACGTCGCTCGAGAAGAGTGCCGAGCGCGGCGTCGATCTCGTCCGCCAGATCCTCTCCTTCGCGCACGGCGCGGGCAGCGAGCAGAGCCTTGTCCAGGTCCAACACCTTCTGAAGGAGGCGCTCGCCACGACCGGCGAGACCTTCCCGAAGAACATCAAGGTGCGAGAGAACGTGCCCGGGAACCTCTGGCCCATCATGGCCGACCCGACCCAGATTCACCAGGTGCTCCTCAACCTCTGCGTCAACGCGAGGGACGCGATGCCGGCGGGCGGCACCCTCTGGGTGAGCGCCGAGAACTGCATCCTGGACGAGGTCACCGCCCGCAGCATCGAGGGCGCGCGGCCGGGCGCCTGGGTCGTCCTGCACGTCGAGGACACCGGGACGGGGATCCCCGAGGAGGCGCTGTCCCAGATCTGGGAGCCCTTCTTCAGCACGAAGGGCGACGGCAAGGGGACGGGCCTGGGGCTGTCCACGGTCAAGAGCATCGTCGAGAACCACAACGGGTTCATCAGCCTGAGGACCCAGACCGGCCGGGGCACCATCTTCCGCGTGTACCTGCCGGCGACCGAGGGCGCCGCGGTCGCCGGGGTCGTCGAGATCGCCCCGCCGAAGAACGAGCGGGGCAACGGCGAGCTCGTCCTGATCGTGGACGACGAGCCCCAGATCCGCAGCATCACCGCCACCATGCTTTCGCGGAACGGTTACCGCGTCCTCACCGCCGGGGACGGCGCGGAGGCCGTGGCGCTCTTCGCGACGCGGAGCGGCGAGATCAACGTGCTCATCACCGACCTGATCATGCCCAACCTTGACGGGGCCGCGCTGGCCAACATCGCGCAGCACCTGAACCCGAAGCTCAAGGTCCTCGCGATGAGCGGGCTCTCCAGCGCCAACCGCAACGGGAAGACCGAGCGCTTCGGCGGGGCGTTCCTCTTCAAGCCCTTCAAGGTCCAGACGCTCCTCGGCGCGGTGCACACCCTGCTGCACCCGACGCTCGTGGCCGAGGTGGCCTAGGAGCCACGCGCAGGGGCGGGCCCGGGAACGGGCGGGTGCGGCGGTTGTCTCTTGATCCGGGACGCGCCTGGATTCAGCGTCACCGTCCCCACCCCCATGACCCCAAGGACCCACCGCCTGTGTGCCTGCCTCGCAATTGCCGCCGCCTGCCTCGGCCTGGCAGGCGTTGCGGGAGCCAAATCCGAGGAGTGGAAGAACGCCAAGGGCGACACCTTCTCCGCCTCGCCGTCCGAGGTCCTCGGGCCGTGGGCGCTCTTCGACGACGGCACCTTTGTCCCCCTGAACGCGATGTCCAACGAGGACTGCGTCCGGTTCTACCAGAGGCTTAAGGAAACGGACGCACCAAAGAGGGCCGACGACTGGAAGCTCGCGAAGAGCCCCATAAGCTCTGAGCTCTACGGCCGCCTCCTGCACTACAGCGGCCTCGAGCTGGCCCCGGACAACGAGAGCGGCAGGCCCGAGCCCGAGTTCTTCATCATCTTCTTCACCCAGGGCGACAAGAACATGTCGTGGAACGAGCTGCAGCGGTCCACCCCGGCGCTCTATGCCAGCATCATCAAGGACTACCCCGACATGGTGCAGGGCGTCGTCTTCGGCGTGGGCGACAGCGTCCAGGACCAGTTTGACATCTCGGTGAACACAAAGGGCGACTGGATGTTCACGGTCTTCGAGTCCGAGGTCCAGATGCGCACGCTCACCCACCTGATCCCCTCCAATTTCTACGGGATCGTCGCCATGACCCGCAACGGCGTCGCCCTCGCGGGCCCCGACTCAACGACGGACGACCAGGTCAAGGCCACCTTCCAGCAGCTGCGGGGGCTCCTCGACCACATGAAGCCGACCGACCCGCGGGTCTGGGTCGCCCGCGCCCACTACTTCAGGGCGGTGCAGCCTGTAGCCTTCGCGAGCGGGCACAGCGACCCGCTCCTCATGGGCAACCCCTTGGTCGCGTCGACGCTGAGGCAGATGAAGATCTACAAGCTGGACGCCACGTTCCACGTGGCCGCCGACGGCAAGGTCTCGAGCGTCGACGTGGTGCCCAACGGCATGGCCCCGGACAGGGTGAAGATGTTCACCGACGGATTCCAGAGGGGCACCCTGTTCGTGCCCGCCGTGGACAACGGCAAGTTCGTCGACGGGACCTACGCCTACCACATGGAGGTCGCGCCGTAGCCCGGCGAGCCGGGGCCGGCCGGGTCGCGGCTCTTTTGCTTGGCTGTGGGGCCTCGGGAGGCGATATTGGGCCACCCCGATGAAACCCCGATCGATTCGCCCCCGCGGCGCCCCATGCGGGGCGCTTCGCATCATGGCCGCGCTCCTCTGCGCCACGGCGCTCGCGCGCGCCCAGTCCGAGCCGACCTTCGCGTCGCCCCTGTCCACCCTCGCGAACCCCAAGCCCGGCAGGGCCCAGCACGAGGGGTCCTGGGACAGGAAGCACATGAACGACGACGCGCTCCACGTGAAGCCGGGCCAGACGGTGACTCTGTTCGAGCACGAGGGCGCGGGCACCGTCCACCGGTTCTGGGTCACGATCGCGCCGCGCGAGAGCGTCGCCGTGCTTAGCCAGGCGATCCTGCGGATGTACTGGGACGGCGACGCGAACCCGAGCGTGGAATGCCCGATCGGGGCGTTCTTCGGCGTCGGGTTTGGGGAGCAGAAGGACTACATCTCCATGCCCCTCGACGAGACCTCGGGCGGCTACAACTGCTACTGGCCGATGCCGTTCCACCGCTCCGCTCGCTGGACGCTCACGAACGGCGCCGACGTCCCGATAGACTCCTTCTACTACAACATCGACTACACGGCCCTGGACTCGCTCCCCGCGGGCACGCGCCACTTCCACGCGCAGTTCAGGCGGGAGAACCCGACGACCGCGGGAAGGAACTACACGATCCTGGAGACGGCCGGGGAGGGCCACTACGTCGGGACGGCCCTCTTCATGGCGGGCAAGGCTCTCTATTTCCTCGAGGGAAACGAGGTGGTCTACATCGACGGCGGGACGGCGCCCGCGATCGAGGGCACGGGGACCGAGGACTATTTCTCGTCGGGCTGGTACTTCGACCGGGGCACCTACTCGGCGCCCTACCACGGGGTCGTCATCAAGGACGACGCCAGGTCGAGGGTCTCCGCCTACCGGTGGCACATCGAGGACGCGATCCCGTTCACAAAGTCGATCCGCTTCACGATCGAGCACGGGACCGGCGACAATGTTTCCGCCGACTACTCCTCGGTCGCCTACTACTACCTCGCGGGACCCTCCCCCGCCCCGTTCCCGCTGCCGAGGGACCTCCTGCCGTCGAACCTGGCGCCCATGGCCGCGTTCGCGATCCCCGGCGCCGTCGAGGCCGAGGACCTCGTCGGGGGCGCGAAGTCCACCTCGGGTGGCGTCTGGTCCCAGGACATGGGAAACTGGGACTACGGCGAGGCATGGTCAAAGCGGGGAGCCCTGTTCTGGCAGGCCGACGCGCCGGGCTCGGTCCTTACCATGCCCGTCCCCGCGCCGTCAGCCGGGAGCTTCCAGGTCGTGGCCCGGATGGTGGCCGGCCCGGCCTCGGGGATCGTGCGATTCTCGCTCGGCGGCAGGCCGCTCGGCGGGCCCGTCGACCTCTACTCAGAAACGTGGCTCCCGAGGGAGGTCGCGCTCGGCATCTGCGCGCTGCAGGCCGGGTCAAACCCGTTCGAGCTCACGGTCACGGGGAAGAATGCGCTGTCCAGGAACGACACCGTGGGAATTGACGCCTTCATCCTGAGGCCGTCACAGTAGGCCAGGACCGGCGGGATGACCCCGCGGCCGGCCAAACGAAAGCACCCCGTGCCCGAGAAACTCATCGCCCGCCGCGAATTCTTCAAGGCCTCCGCCGGCACGCTGGGCGCCATTGCCGCAGGGGCCGCGCTCTCCAGGGCCGCCGACGCCCCGCGCGCGCCCGAGGCGCCGGCCCCGAGGGGGCCCGACTCGACATACACGGGCGAGCACCTCGACCAGGTGGCCTTCCCGATGGGGGGCATCGGGGCGGGGATGATCTGCCTCGAGGGCTCGGGCGCCCTCACGAACGTCTCGGTGCGCAACCGCCCG
This sequence comes from uncultured Opitutaceae bacterium, assembly GCA_964509885.1. Taxonomy (GTDB): domain Bacteria; phylum Verrucomicrobiota; class Verrucomicrobiia; order Opitutales; family Opitutaceae; genus Palsa-1447. Next base: position 38,797 of record CAZDZL010000017.1, read on the forward strand.
AGGGTCCAGAACGAGCCCGGGCTCTTCGCGGCCATCTCGATCGGCGGCCCGCAGAAGGTCGCGCGCGTGGTCGAGGGACCCGTGCCGAAGTGGAAGCTCTACGAGCGCAAGCACGCGTGCAGCGGTTCGGCGCCGATGGGAGCCGGGCTGCCCCGCTTCAAGAAGGCGACCTTCCGCGCGCACTTCCCGTTCGCGCGGGTCGAGCTCGAGGACGCCTCCCTTCCCCTCTCCGCGAGGATCACCGGGTGGAGCCCGTTCGAGCCGGGGGACGCCGACGCCTCCAGCCTTCCCGTCGCCGGGATCGAGTACACCTTCACGCACAACGGCCACGAGGAGCTCGACGCCGTGTTCTCGTTCAACGCGAGGAACTTCCTGCCGGCTCTCATGGAGGAGTGGAACGGCGGCCCGGAGCCGGAGCGCGGGGCTCGGCGCATCCCGGGAGGCCTCGTCCTCTTCGGCGGGGCGTGGCCGGCCAAGGGCGAGGAGGACGCGTGGTTCTCCGCGGCGGTGGACGACCCCGCGGTGAAGGTGAACCTCGCCTGGTTCCGGGGCCAGTGGTTCGACCCGCTGACCATGGCGTGGCGCGACGTGGAGCAGGGGGCCGCCTACGACCGCGACGTCCCCGCCGACGGCAGGCAGCCGAGCGGCGCCTCCCTCTTCGTGCCGTTCCACCTGCTCCCGGGCGCGAGCAAGACGATCCGCCTGCGGCTCGCCTGGTACTCGCCGAGCACCCGGATCCGCAAGGCACTGCCGGATCCGGCGGCGCCCGGCAAGCCGTCCGACTACTACCAGCCGTGGTACGGGGGCCGCTTCGCCAGCATCGACGAGCTCTCGGCCCACTGGGCCGAGCACTACATGGACCTGCGTCGCCGCACCGAGCGCTTCTCGGACTGCTTCTTTGACACGACGCTCCCCCCCGAGGCGGTCGAGGCGGCCGCCGCCAACCTCGGCATCCTGAAGTCGCCCACGGTGCTCCGACAGGCCGACGGGCGCTTTTACGGGTGGGAGGGCTGCGACGAGGACGACGCCCAGGGCGAGGGCACGTGCACGCACGTCTGGAACTACGCGCAGGCGGTCGCCCACCTCTTCCCCTCGCTCGAGCGCACGCTGCGCGAGACCGAGTTCGGGCCGGGCCAGAACGAGGAGGGCCACCAGAACTTCCGGGTGGCGCTGCCGATCCAGCCGTCGGCCCACGACTTCTTCGCGGCCGCCGACGGCCAGCTGGGCGGCATCATCAAGGTCCACCGCGAGTGGCGCATCAGCGGCGACACGGCCTGGCTGCGCGGGCTCTGGCCCAAGGTGAGGACGAGCCTCGACTACTGCATCCGCACCTGGGACCCGGGGCGCAAGGGCCTTCCCGAGGAGCCGCAGCACAACACCTACGACATCGAGTTCTGGGGGCCGAACGGGATGATCTCCAGCTTCTACGTGGGCGCCCTGCGGGCCGCCGCCGACATGGGGCGCGCGCTCGGGGACGACGTCTCGGGCTACGAGGAGCTGCACGCCCGGGCGGTCTCGAGGATGGGCGCGGAGCTCTACAACGGGGAATACTTCGTGCAGCGGGTCGAGTGGAAGGGACTCAGGGCGTCGCCCGGCGAGGACAGCAAGTCCTACGGCGGGGCGTATTCCCGGGAGGCGACCGACCTCATGCAGCGCGAGGGGCCGAAGTACCAGTACGGGACCGGCTGCCTCTCGGACGGGGTCCTCGGCTCCTGGCTCGCCCTCGTCTGCGGCGTGGGCCAGGTGCTCGACCCGGAGAAGGTGCGCAGCCACCTGGCCGCCGTCCACCGCCACAACTTCAAGGCCGACCTCTCCGAGCATGCCAACCCGCAGCGCCCGACCTACGCCAACGGGAGCGAGGGCGGCCTCCTGCTCTGCTCGTGGCCGAGGGGGGGCATGCCCGCCCTGCCCTTCGTGTATTCCAACGAGGTGTGGACCGGGATCGAGTACCAGGCGGCCTCGCACATGATCATGATGGGCCTGCCGGGCGAGGGCCTGGAGATCGTGCGCGCCTGCCGGGCGCGCTACGACGGCAAGGCGCGCAACCCCTTCGACGAGTACGAGTGGGGCCACTGGTACGCGCGCGCCATGGCGTCGTACGCCCTCCTCCAGGCCCTCGGCGGCGCGCGCTACGACGCCGTCGACGGCGTGCTGCACCTGCAGCCCGCCCTCCGGGGCGACTACCGCTGCTTCCTGTCGACGGCCACCGGCTACGGCACGGTGGGCGTCCTCAACGGCAAGCCCTTCGTCCAGGCCGTCTCGGGGAAGATCGAGCCCCGCGAGATCCGCTACGTGCCGGCCCCGGCCAGCGCCTGATGGCGATCCTGAGCGATTTGAGCGATTGAGATCATTTCAATTGCCTCCGGCCGCCGCCCCGCGCTAGGCCTAGGGGATGCTCGCCCCGGAAAGGCATCGCCAGATCTTGAGGCTCCTCTCGGAGCGCGGCCGCCTGACCGCGTCCGAGATCCGGTCGCGGCTCGGGGTGTCGGCGGCGACCGCGAGGCGGGACTTCACCGACATCGCCGGCGCCGGGCTCGCGATGCGCACCCGGGGCGCGCTCCTGCCACACGACTTCTCGCTGGTCGAGCCGCCCTACAGCCGCAAGACCCACCGCGCGGTGAACGCCAAGGTGCGCCTGGGCCTGGCGGCCGCGGCGCTGGTCCCCGAGGAGGGAACGGTATTCGTCGACGCCGGGACGACGTGCCTCGAGGCCGGGAGGGCCCTCCTCGGCCGCCCGGCCCTGCGCATCTACACGAACTCCGTGCCCCTCCTCGCCCTTGCGGGCGAGTCCCGCGCCACGCTGAGCGCGGTCGGCGGCGAGGTGCGCCCCATGAGCCTGGCGATGACGGGGGCCCTCGCGCAGGGCTGGCTCCAGAACCTGCGCTTCGACGCCGCGGTCGTGGGCGCCTCGGGCCTCGACGCCTCCGCCGGGGCCTCGACGACGGAGGTCGCCGAGGCCGCCGTGAAGACCGAGGTGCTGCGCCGCTCCCGCAGGCGCATCCTTGTCGCGCACGCGGAAAAGTGGGGCCGGCCTTCGGCGCTGCGCTTCGCCCCCTGGGACGCCTTCACGGACTTCGTCACGGACCGGGCCCTGTCCAGGGACGACCGGGCCCTCCTCAACCGGGCGCGCGTGCGCGTCCACAGCCCCTCCGCCCGATGAAATCCGCGCGCCTGAACCGCCTCTTCAACCCCCGCTCCGGCCGCTGCCTCGACGTCGCGATCGACCACGGGTTCTTCAACGAGGCGTCATTCCTGGGAGGGATCGAGGACATGCCGGCGGCCGTCGCGACCCTCGCCGCCGCGGGCCCGGACGCGATCCAGCTCACGGTCGGCCAGGCGCACCACCTGCAGGCGCTGCCCGTGCGCGGCAAGCCCGCCCTCGTCCTGCGCACCGACGTCGCCAATGTCTACGGAAGGCGGCTGCCGGGCGTCCTCTTCTCGCGGATGATCGGCGACGCCGTCCTGCAGGCCGTCCGCCTCGACGCGGCGTGCGTCGTCGTCAACCTCTTCAGCATCCCCGACCAGCCCGGGCTCGCCGACCAGTGCCTCCAGAACATCCTCGCCCTGAAGCCCGAGTGCGACCGCTTCGGGATGCCGCTCATGGTGGAGCCGCTCGTATTCAGGCCGAACGAGAAGGCGGGGGGCTACATGGTTGACGGCGACCCGGACAAGATCATCCCGCTGGTGAGGCAGGCTGCGGAACTCGGCGCCGACATCATCAAGGCCGACCCCACCGACGACGTGTCGGCCTACTCCGGGGTTGTCCGGGTGGCCGGCGGGGTGCCGGTCCTTGTGCGCGGAGGCGGCAGGGCGCCCGAGGGAGAGATCCTCGAGCGCACCGCCGCGCTCCTCGCCCAGGGCGCCCGCGGGATCGTCTACGGGCGCAACATCATCCAGCACCCGAGCCCCGCTAAGATCACCCGGGCGCTGATGGCGGTGGTCCACGACGGGGCCACGCCCGGACAGGCGCTGGCCCTCCTCGCATGAACGCTCCCCACCCCAGCGCCCCCGTCCGCGTCGGCGTCATCGGCGCCGGTCTCATGGGCCGCGAGGTCGCAAGCGCCTTCGGCCGGTGGTTCGCGCTCCTCGACTGCCCGGTGCGCCCGGAGCTGACGGCGGTCTGCGACGTCAATCCCGCCGCGCTCGAGTGGTTCCGCCAGGTGCCGACCGTGAGGCACTTCGACGGCGACCACCGCACCCTGCTCGCGCGGCCCGACGTGGACCTTGTCTACGTCGCGGTCCCCCACGACCGCCACGAGGCCATCTACCTGGACGCCCTGCGCGCCGGCAAGGACCTCTTCGCGGAGAAGCCCTTCGGCGTCGACCTCGCCGCGGCGCGGCGCATCCGCGCAGAGGCCGCGGGCCTCGGGCGCTTCGTGCGCGTGTCCTCGGAGTTCCCGTTCCTGCCGGGGGCGCGGCGCGCGCACGCCCTCGCGGCGTCGGGCGCGCTCGGCCGCCTGATCGACATCCGCTGCTCCTTCCTGCACTCGAGCGACCTGGATCCCGCAAAGCCCATCAGCTGGAAGCGCCAGAGCCTGCACTGCGGCGAGGCCGGCGTCATGAACGACCTCGGCCTTCACGTCGCCCATCTGCCCCTGCGGCTCGGCTGGCGGCCCTCGAGCCTCCACGCGAGCCTGCAGAAGGTCTACCGCACGCGCCCCGACGCCAGCGGCGCCGCGGTGCCCTGCGACACCTGGGACAATGCGGTGCTCCACGCGACCGTGGACCTCGCAGGCGAGCCGGTCCCGATGACGCTCGAGATGAAGCGGATGGCACCGACGGAGACCAACACGTGGATCTTCGAGGCCCTGGGGACCGACCGGGGCGTGCGCTACTCGACCAAGGAGCCGAAGACGCTCTGGACCTACGTGCGCGACAAGGAGCAGTCCTGGCAGAAGACCGACCTCGGGTTCGACATGGCGTTCCGGACCATCACGGGCGGCGTCTTCGAGCCGGGGTTCCCCGACCTGCTGATGCAGATGTGGGCCGCGTTCCTCTGCGAGCGCGCCGGGCTCCTCGGGGGCCGCTTCGGCTGCGCGACCCCCGACGAGGCCGTCGCCCAGCATGAGATGTGGGCCGCGGCGCTCGAGAGCCACCGAGACCAGACCGTGGTGGCCCTCTGACGTGACCTTCCGATGAAGCGCTCCGCCATCAACAAGGCCCACAGGGACGCCCTGACCTGCTTCGCCCGGCACCACTGGGCGCTGCCGCCGGCTCCCCGCTGGGACATCACCGACTTCGGGCTCGGAGACTTCGAGCGCAACGGGCTCGTGCTCGTGAACCTGTCGGAGGAGCCCGAGTACACGGAGAAGCTCATGTACGCCCGGCGCGGCCAGGCGACGCCCGCCCACACGCACGCCCGCAAGAAGGAGGACATCGTCTGCCGCGCGGGCGAGCTGACCCTCAGGCTTTGGCCCGTGAGGCCGTCCCCCGGCGCGGCCATGCCCGGGGAATGCCGGGTGCGGATCGACGGCGTCACGGTCGCCGTCCGCCCAGGCGCGGACCTTGTCCTTGCGGCGGGCTCACGCGCGACGCTGGCCCCGGGGACCTGGCACGCCTTCTGGCCCTCGTCGGACGAGTGCATCATCGGCGAGGTCTCGACGGCCAACGACGACCTCCATGACAACTTCTTCGCGGACCCCGCGGTCGGGCGGTTCCCCGGCATAGACGAGGACGAGCCGCCGGCCGTCCGGCTCCTGCGCGACTGACGCCATGCGCACGGGAATAACAGCCGGCGGCAACTGGATCCGCGACCACGTGAAGATGGTCGACGCCTGGCCCGTCCAGGACGGGCTCGCCAACATCCTCGGGCGCACCGACAGCAACGGAGGGGGACCCTACAACCTGCTGAAGGACCTGGCCCGGCTCGGCGCGCCGTTCCCCCTGGCGGGAATCGGCCTCGTGGGGGACGACGCCGACGGCCGCGCCATCCTGGCGGACTGCAGGGAGTCCGGGATCGACGCCTCGCGCCTCAGGGCGATCCCCGGGGCCTGCACGAGCTACACCGACGTCATGGCCGTTCGCGGGACGACGCGGCGCACGTTCTTCCACGACCGTGGGGCGAACGCGCACCTCGGCCCCGAGCAGTTCGACTTCACCGGGACAGGGGCGCGCATCTTCTACCTCGGCTACCTGCTCCTGCTCGACAGGCTCGACGCGCCCGGGACCGACGGGGCGCCCCGGGCGAGGGACGTGCTCCGGCGCGCGCGCGACGCGGGCCTCGTGACCGCGCTCGACTGCGTGAGCGCGGCCTCCAACCACTTCCGCGCCACGGTCGCGCCGGTCCTGCCCGAGGTGGATGTCCTCTTCGTGAACGACTACGAGGCGGAGCAGATCGCCAAGATATCCGTCGGGCGAGGGCCCTCCCTCGAGCGGCGCGCGGTCGAGGTCGCGACCCGGGCCCTGGTCGGCTTCGGCGTCCGCTCCTGGGCCGTGGTCCATTTCCCGGAGGGGGCGTGCGCCTGCTCGGGCAGCGGCGAGGTCGTCTGGCAACCCGCGGTGCGCATGCCCCAGGGGCTTATCGCAAACTCGGTCGGGGCCGGCGACGCGCTTGCCGCGGGGGTCCTCTACGGCCTCCACGAGGGCTGGCCCATGGCGCGCGCGCTCGAGCTCGGCGCGTGCTCCGCGGCTGCCTCGCTCCTGCACCACACGTGCTCCGGAGGGGTGCTCCCGGCGGCCGAGTGCCTGGCGTTCGGCCGCGGCCAAGGATTCGCCGCCTTCCGATGATGCGATCCGGGGCGAGCGCCGCGCATCCGGGCTGGCGCCGCATCGCGCCGGAGTGGCGCCTGTCCCGCCTCGAGCGCAGGGACGCAGCGCCCGAAGGCTGGGTGCCCGCCACGGTTCCCGGCGCCGTCCAGCTCGACTGGGCCCGCGCCCACCGCCTGGGCGACCCGGCCTTCGGCGAGAATTTCCGGGCCTACGACGGCCTCGAGGATTTCCACTGGCTCTACAGCGCCCGGGTCCCCGAGGTGGCGCTCGAGGGGGGCGAGCAGCTGGTCTTCGCCTGCGGCGGGGTCGACTACGCCTGCGAGGTGCGCCTCGGCGGCAGGGCCGTCCTCGCGCACGAGGGCCTGTTCTCGGGCTTCGACGTGGACCTCTCGGGATGCCCCGCCGGGACGCAGCTCGAGATCCTCGTCCTGCCGGCGCCGAAGCGCGCCGGCGCGCGCGCGGACCGGTCGCAGGCCAGCGACTCGTGCAAGCCGGCCGTCAGCTACGGGTGGGACTGGCACCCGAGGCTGATCCCGCTCGGGCTTTGGTCCGCGGCCGACTTCGTCGTGCGCCCCGCGGCGCACCTGGGGCATGTCGACTTTGCCTATGCGCTGAGCGCCGACCTCTCCCGCGCGGACATCACGGTCTCGGCCGAGGGCCCCGCACCGCTCAAGGGATGGAGGCTTCTCGACGCCGAGGACAGGGAGGTGGCTGGGGCCGGCGGGGCCCGGGCCTCGCTCGATCGCCCCAGGCTCTGGTGGACCCACGACCACGGCGAGCCGTACCTCTACACGCTGGAGGTGACCGCGCAGGGGGGCGACATCCTGCGCAGGCGGGTCGGGTTCAGGCGGGTGCGCCTCGTGATGGCCGAGGGGGCCTGGGCGGACCACGAGGGGTTTCCCAAGTCGAGGAGCCTGCCCCCGGTCACGGTTGAGTTGAACGGCCGCGTCATCTTCGCGAAGGGCTCGAACTGGGTGAGCGCGGACATATTCCCCGGCCGCATGACGGCGGCGACCCTGGGGCCGCTCGTTCGCCTGGCGAAGGAGGCGAACCTCAACCTGCTCCGGAGCTGGGGCGGCGGTGTCGTGAACCCGGAGCCCTTCTTCGACGCGTGCGATGAGCTGGGCCTTCTCGTGTGGCAGGAATTCCCGCTGGCCTGCAACAACTACCCCGACGAGCCGGCCTACCTGCGCGTGCTTGACCAGGAATCCCGGTCCATCATCCGCCGGCTTCGCCAGCATCCCTGCCTCGCCATCTGGGGCGGTGGAAACGAGCTCTTCAACTTCTGGTCGGGGATGACGGACCAGTCCCTTGCGCTGCGGCTGCTGAACCGCAACTGCTACGACCTCGACCCGTCGACACCCTTCATGCCCACGGCCCCGCTCGAGGGCATGGGCCACGGCGACTACCGCTTCCGCGACGGCATGGGGCGCGAGGTGTATGAGATCTTCCAGAAGGCGAGCAACACGGCCTACTCCGAGTTCGGCTGCCCGGGGCCCTCGCCGGCGGACTACCTGGCGACGTTCATCCCCGAGGCCGAGCTGTGGCCGCCGCGCCCCGGCGCAAGCTGGGAGGCGCACCACGCGTTCGGGGCCTGGGAGGCCGATCCGGAGTCGTGGCTCCTGCCGTCCACTCAGGAGCACTATTTCGGGCCGGCCCGGGACCTCGCGGAGTTTGTCAGGCGCGGCGACTGGCTCCAGGGCGCCGGCTACCAGGCGATATTCGAGGAGGCCCGCCGCCAGAAGCCGCGCTGCTCGATGGCGCTCAACTGGTGCCTCAACGAGCCCTGGCCCACGGCGGCGAACAACTCGATCGTCAACTGGCCGGCGCGGCCGAAGCCGGCCTACCTCGCCGTGCAGGCGGCCTGCCGCCCGGTGCTGGCGAGCGCCCGGTTTGCAAAGTTCCAATGGGCGGCCGGGGAGACGTTCCGCGCCGAGATATGGATACTCAACGACGCCGCCCTCGACCTTCCCGCCGGCGAGGTCGAGGTGGTGCTGGCCGCGGGCGGCTCGGCCGAGAGGCTGCTCCTGTGGTCCCACCCCGGGGCGAGCGCGGGCCGAAACCTGGCCGGCCCGGAGGTGCGCGTGGTCCTGCCCGCGTCGAAGGCCGGGGAGTTCGAGCTCGTCCTCAGGGCGGGGCCCGGGGACGCCTGGGGCTCGCGCTACCGTCTCAGCCTAAGGCCCTGAGCGCCGCCCCGGCGAAAACCGGGGGCGACCTTTACACCGGGCCGCGGACGGATAAGGTTCAACCCCTATGGGTAACGACGCCCACGCGGTCGAAAAGGAAGCGGAGCGCCTTCTCAAGGCGCTCATGAACGTCGACTGCGATCCGCGCGGGCGCTCCTGGAACTTTGAATCCTGCCTTGAGATTGCCCCGATAACATTGGATATCAATAGGTTGAAGAAGGAAAAGGACGCCGTCATCCTCACCCACAGCTACGTCGAGCCGGAGATCATCTACGGGGTCGGCGATTTCAAGGGCGACTCGTTCTACCTCAGCGTCAAGGCCAAGGAGTCCCGCGCCAAGGTGATTGTTTTTGCGGGCGTGGTCTTCATGGCTGAGACCGCGAAGATCCTCTCGCCGCAGGCCACGGTCATCGTGCCCGACCGCAATTCAGGCTGCTCGCTCGCCGACTCCATAACCGGCGCCGACGTGCGCAGGCTGAAGTCCCTCTACCCCGACGCCACGGTGGTCTGCTACATCAACAGCACCGCCGAGGTGAAGGCCGAGTCCGACGTGTGCGTCACCTCGGGCAACGTCTACGGCATCGTCGCGTCGCTCCCGGCGCAGCGGATCGTCTTCGTGCCCGACCGCCTTATGGCCGAGAACCTGCGCGCCGAGCTGAGGCACCGGGGCGTGGACAAGGAGGTCATCTCGTCCGACGGCACCTGCATGGTGCACGACCAGTTCACGACGGCCCAGGTCGACGCGGCCCGCGGCCAGTTCCCCGGCCTTAGGGTCGTCGCCCATCCCGAGTGCCCCCCGGAGGTCGCCGCCGCGGCGGACTTCGTCGGGAGCACGGGCGCCATGATGAAGTACGTGCGGGCGACCGCCGCCCCTTACTTCCTCATGCTGACCGAGTGCGGCCTTGTCGGGCGCCTCGAGGTGGAGGCGCCGGAGAAGAGCTTCATCGGCGGCTGCCGCCTCTGCCCCTACATGAAGATGAACTCGCTCGAGAAGGTCCGCGACGCGCTCGCGTCCCCGCGCGCCGACCAGATCGTGACGCTCGATGAAACTTTGCGGCTGCGCGCGGAGCGCTGCATTGAAAGGATGTTCGCCCTTGCTCCCACGGACTGAACTCCTGATCGACCTCGCGCTCGAGGAGGACGCCGGCCTCGGCGACCTGACCAGCAGGGCCATCTTCCCGGCGGGCCACAGGTCTCGGGCCTACGTCGAGGCCGGCCATGACCTCGTGCTCTGCGGCATCGAGGTCGCCGCCCGCGTATTCGCCCGGGTGGACTCCTCGCTGGTCACTAAGGCCACCGCCCGTGACGGCGACCGCGTCCGCAGGGGGCGGCGCGTCCTCAGCGTCTCGGGCCCAACGGCCTCGATCCTGACCGCGGAGCGCACGGCGCTCAACTTCATCCAGCGCCTCTCGGGGATCGCGACCCTGTCGCGGCGGTTCGCTGACGCGGCGGCGGGAACCGGCGTACGGGTCGTCGACACCCGGAAGACGACGCCGGGCTTCCGCGCCCTGGAGAAATACGCCGTGCGCTGCGGGGGCTGCCACAACCACCGCAGCTCGCTCGGAGAGCACGTCCTGATCAAGGACAACCATATCGCCGCCGCAGGCTCGCTCGCGCGGGCCGTCGCTAGGGCGCGCGAAGCGGCCCCCCACCTCGCTCGCATCGAGGTGGAGGCCAAGACGCCGTCCGAGGTGCGCGAGGCGCTCCGGTCCGGCGCGGAGGTTATCCTCCTCGACAACATGACGCCCAAACAGGTGGCGGCGGCGGTCGCCGTCATAGGGGGCCGTGCGCTGGTCGAGGTCTCCGGCGGCGTCCGCCTCGAGACGCTCCCCGACTACGCCCTGCCCGGGGTCAGCGTCATCAGCATCGGGGCCCTCACCCACTCGGCGCCGGCGGCGGACCTCAGCCTGACGCTCGTGCGGCGCCGCTGAACCTCCCATGCGCCTGATCCAGACAGACTGCCTTGTCATCGGCGCCGGGCTCGCGGGATCGGCCTACGCCCTCCAGGCGTCGAAGCTTGGCCTCTCCTGCGAGCTGCTCTCGCTCGCGGACCCGCTGAAGGCGAACAGCGACTGGGCGCAGGGCGGCATCGTCTATGACACGAGCCCTGACCCGGCCGCGCTCACCCGCGACATCCTCGAGGCGGGCGACCACCTGTCAAACCCTGCTGCCGTCGAGCAGCTCGTGCGGGAGGGGCCGCGCATCGTCAAGCAGTTCCTCATCGACGACCTGGGCGTGGCCTTCGACCACGACGATGCGGGCGGGCTCGACTTCACGCGCGAGGGCGGCCACGGGGAGCGCAGGATCATCCATTCCAGGGACGCCACCGGACACGCCATCCTCACGGCGGTGGCCCGCCGCGTGGATGCCACGCCCCGGATCACGCGGCGCGCGGGCTGGGTGGCGATCGACCTCCTGACCCTCTCCCACAATTCCGAGAACCCCGCGGACAAGTACCAGCCGCTCACCTGCTACGGGGCCTACGTCCTCGACACCCTGACCGGGGAGACGGCGGCCATCGTCGCGAAGAAGACCGTGCTCGCATGCGGGGGACTGGGCCAGATCTTCCTGCACACGACGAACCAGCCCGGGAGCGTGGGGCACGGCGTGGCCATGGCCTACCGCGTCGGCGCCCGCCTCGTGGACCTCGAGTACGTCCAGTTTCATCCCACGGTCTTCGCGAAGAAGAACGCGCCGCACTTCCTCGTCACCGAGGCGCTGCGCGGCGAGGGGGGCGTCCTCGTCAATTCCCGGGGGGAGCGCTTCATCGACAAGGCGCTCCCCCAGGGCTCGCTCGCGCCGAGGGACGTCGTGGCCCGCGCCGTCACGCAGGAGCTCGCCGCGAGCGGCGAGCCGTGCGTCTTCCTGGACCTGTCGGCCATGCCCGCCGGCTTCGCCCGAACGCGCTTTCCGAACGTCTACCAGCGCTGCCTCGACCACGGGGTCGACATCGAGAGGGAGCCCATACCCGTCGTCCCCGCGGCGCACTTCGCCTGCGGGGGCGTCCACACGGACCTGGACGGGCGCACGAGCGTGCGCAATCTGAACGCCATCGGGGAGACGGCGTGCACCGGGCTCCACGGGGCGAACCGGCTCGCGAGCACGTCCCTCCTGGAATGCCTGACGGGGGCCGCGTTCACGGCCGCGGCCGACGCGCGCGACATCGCCCGCAGCAGCTACGTCTTCCCCGAGCCGAAGCCGTGGGACAGCCCCACCCGCAGGGCGGACCCGGTTCTGATCCAGCAGGACATGCTCCAGATCCAGCACACGATGTGGAACTACGCCGGCGTCGTTCGCTCGCCCAGGCGCCTCACGCGTGCACGGCGGATCCTCTTGGAGCTGCGCGAGGAGATCCAGAGCTTCTACCGCGGCTGCGCGCCCACCCGCGAGCTTATCGAGCTGCGAAACGCGGTGCAGACGGCACTCCTCGTGGTCCACGCGGCGGCGCTCAACCCCGTGAGCAAGGGCTGCCACTTCGTCGCGCCGGACGAGTGAGTCCCTGCGGCCCTCAGAGAGCCGGGTCCAGCTGGACCGCCCACTGGTTGTCGAGGCGCCGGGAGAGGTCGAGCGGGTCCCCCACCCCCACAGTCCCCCGCGACACCTGGTAGGCCCAGACCTCGAAGTAGGTCAGGTTCGCCCCGCCAAAGATGGTCGAGAACGCCCCGTCCACGGCGTCCTGCCCGCACGAGACCTTTATCCGGCCGATGCGCGGCACGTGAAAGCGCGCGTCAGTCGTGAACCAGTTGCCTCCCAGGTACACCTCCGCGTAGGCGTGGAAGTCCATGTGCCCCTCGGGGTCGGGAAAGCCTATGTCGGGCAAATGGCCCGTGACGTAGCGGGTCGGCAGGTTGAACGTGCGGTTGAGGGCCACGGCAAGGTGCGCAAAGTCGCGGCACACCCCGTAGCCGCGCTGCAGGACGTCCCAGGCGGAGAGGTCCGGGCGGCCGGACATGTAGCGGTACTCGATGTTCTCGTGTATCCACAGGCTTATGGCCTGCACCCGGGGCCATCCGTGCTCGACCGCGCCGAACTTCTCCCAGGCGAAGTTGATCAGCTTGTCCGAGTCGCAGTAGCGGCTCGGCAGCGCGTAGCGCAGCACCGAGGGGGGCGTGTCGATCGGGGCCACCGCCGTCGTGTCGCCGAGGTCATAGTTGTCCGGCTTCGACGGGATGGCGACGATGGCGTCGTGCCGGATGCAGTTGGTGCCGGGGGCGAGGGAGATCCGGTGGTACGGGTTGCCGTGGCTGTCGGTGAATTCCTCGTCCGGCAGCTGGTTTCCGAGCGTGAGCGCCTCCGCGAGCACCCGGTGGTGGCGGTCGGGCCGCGGCTTCACGTTGAGGAGCAGGGACGCGGTCCCCGTGACCTCGTACGCGAGGCTGCAGCCCACGCGCACGGTCAGGTCAAACTCCGCAGGGATGTCACTCGGGACCATGGTGCCGTGATTATGCATCAACATGCCAGACCAAGCAAACGGTTTCCCGGTTCCTGAGGACTTGCAGTCGGAGCGCGGGGTGTTCTGATTCGATGCGACCCCAAATGACCTCATCCAAGCTTGTCTTCATAGGATCCGACAGCGGCGCCACGACGTCCAAGACGGGGGGCGTGTGGGCCGACGGTTCCATGGTCTCGATGAAGCTCCTGCAGAGCTCGACGAACGCCCAGGCGGGGACGGAGGCCGTGATCAAGGGCTGGGTGCAGGGCGTCGTGGGCTTCCTCGCGGAGAACCACCTCACCTGGAAGCAGGTGCGCGGGGTCGGCCTCGCGATCCCGGGCCCCTACCAGCGCTACGGCGTCCTCGGCAGGACCGCCAACCTCCCCGCCAGCTTCGACGGGTGGAATTTCCACGAGGACTACAGCCGGGCCCTCTCCGCCGCGGCAGGCCGCGCGATCCCGCTCGTCGTCGGGAACGATGGGAAGTTCGGCGGCGTCGCCGAGGCGAAGCTCGTGCGCGCGGGCAAGAAGGCCTCGGTGCTGATGCTGGCCCCGGGCTCCGGCCTCGGGTGCGCGTACATAGACCCCAACGGTCTCCCGCTGGACGGCGAGACGCTCGCGGGGATGGAGGCGGCCCACATGGCCGCGCCCCTGCAGCTGCTCGGCATGAGGGCGCTGCCCTGCGGGTGCGGCAGGACCTGGGGATGCGTCGAGGCCTACACGACGCTCTCCGGCATGCCCCACCTCGTGGAGGAGATGCTCAAGAAGCACCCCGACCACGAGCTGGCCCAGTCCACCCTCGCGCCGAAGGCGAAGGCGATGGCGATACGCGGGCTGGCGCAGAAGGGCGACGCCCTCGCGACGGAGATCTTCGACTTCCAGGCCAGGGCGCTCGGCATCCACGCGGCCAACCTGTGCCTCGCCCTCGACCCGGGGTTTGTCGTCATCGGGGGCGGGCTCATGGACCACGAGTCCACGACCCCTGAATTCCGGGAGCGCTACATCAATGTCCTGCGGGAGTCGGCGATGCCCTACCTGTGGCCGGCGCAGCGGGCGAACATCAAGTTCGCGGCCTCGGAGCTGGGCGAACTTTCCCAGGCGATCGGCGCCGCGCTCGTCGCCCTCTACACGACCAAGGCGCGCTAGGAGCGCGGCCTTGGGGTTGGGTGCCCCGCCAACATGGCGCCCGGCGCGCCGCGAGAGTTTTGGCCTATTCACCCAAGACGCATTGCCGGTTTTAATGCAAGGACCGGCGGGAACATCGCAATCGGCTTCCAGTCAATGTCTTGACCCGGGGCGGCCGAACTTGGCATGCCATGAGCAGGCCCGGGAGCGTTCCCTCCCCATCCCGAAAGACCTCCCCATGAGCCCACGCACCCCCGCCCTCCTTCTCGCGCTCAGCCTGCTCGCCCCCGCGGGCCTCCGCGCCGCGGACGAAGTCAAGGGCGTCATCGCCGTGATGTCCCGGGTGAGCGACGATTACACGCGCACGAAGCTCCCGAACGGCCGGTACCCGACGGAGTACTATTCGTTCGGCGAAGGCGGGCACTGGGGCGGCGAGATCAGCGACAGCTCCATCGACAAGCTGCACTTCCTGGACGTCGCGCATGTCGTCGCCGAGCCGCTCGCGGACAGGGACTACCTGCCCGCGAGGGACCCCAAGACGGCAAAGCTTCTGATCATGGTCTACTGGGGGACCACGGCGGTCCCGGGGCCGGCCTCCGACTCCGTCGCCTACGACGAGCTGAGCGCGGCGCAGGCCGACAAGAGCGGCAGCGACGCGTCGATGTCCGAGCTGTCGTCCGCCATGACGATGGTCGACATGACCAACAACATCCGCGACCAGCTCGACTTCAAGAACGCCGGCATGCTCGGCTACGACGCCGCCGGGACAATCGGCACCGACTACGGGAGCCACATCAAGGGCGGGCCGCTCGGCATCGAGAGGCAGGAGCTGATCGACGAGATCGAGCTCAACCGGTACTTCGTGGTCCTCATGGCCTACGACTTCCCGATCCTGTGGAAGCAGAAAAAGCACAAGCTGCTTTGGGAAACGCGGTTCAGCGTCAACGAGCGCAACAACGCCTTCGACAAGGCCCTGCCTCTGATGGCGAAGTACGCCTCGCGGTACTTCGGGCGGCCGACGGGCGGCCTCTTGCGGACGCCCGTCCAGGACGGCCAGGTCGAGATCGGCGAGGTCAAGTCGCTCGGCGCGGTCGAGGCGCCCCAGAAATAGCCTTCCCGGGGCCAAGCCGCCGTGGAACCCTCCTGCCCCCCTGCGAGCCCGGGCCCGGCGCCGTCCAGCGCGGCCGGGACTGGCAATCGGGCCAAAGACCCGGCGTAATGCGGCAACGCATGCCCGCCCAAATGAAGCCCATCCTGCGCGAGGCGGCGCTTTCGCCGGGTTGCGGGATCCTCGTCCTCGAGGATGACGCCCCGTTCCGCAAGCGCCTCGCCGCCCACCTGCGCCAGCTGGGGGCCGAGGTGACCGAGGCGGGGCGGCTCGAGGACGCGCGCCGGCAGCTTCGTGACCTGCGCTTCGAGTACGCCCTGGTCGACATGCACCTGCCGGACGGCGACGTGCTCGGCCTCCTTCGCGAGGGCGCGTTCTCCGAGAACACGGGCGTCGTCGTCATGACGGCGTTCGGAGGCGTGAAGCAGGCCGTCGAGGCGATGCGCCTCGGCGCGGGCGACTACCTCTCGAAGCCCTTCGAGCCCGAGGAGGTCGCCCTCGCGTTCGTGCGCTGCCGCAGCATCCGCCTCGCCGCCCGGCGCGCCGAGCACCGGCGCGCCGAGACGGCCGCTGTCGCCGACCAGATCTTCTTCGGGCAGAGCCTGCGGGGCGTGCGCGCGCAGCTGGACACCATCGTCGCCGCCGAGCGCCGCCTGGAGCACCGGCTTCCGCCGGTCCTCATCGAGGGCGAGACCGGCACGGGCAAGAGCGTGCTCGCGCGCTGGCTGCACCGCAACGGGCCGCGCTCGGCCGATCCTTTCGTCAACCTGAACTGCGCGGCCCTGCCCGACACCCTCGCCGACGCCGAGCTCTTCGGCCACGAGCGCGGGGCGTTCACCGACGCGAAGGGCGCCAGGGTCGGCCTCTTCGAGGCCGCCGACGGCGGGACGCTTTTCCTGGACGAGGTGGGCTCGCTGGCCCCGGCGACCCAGGCCAAGGTGCTCACCGCCGTCGAGGAGGGCACGATCCGCCGGCTCGGGGGCACGCGCGAGATCTCCGTCGACGTGAGGCTCATCGCGGCCAGCAACCGCAACCTCGACGAGCTCGTGCGGGAGGGGGCCTTCCGCGAGGACCTCTACCACCGCCTGAACCTGCTTCGCGTCCTCCTGCCGCCGCTTCGCGAGCGCGGCACCGACATCCTGCCGCTCGCGCGGCACATCCTCGCGAGGATCTGCGCCCGCCACAGGATGAAGGCCCCGGCGATAACGCCCGAGGGGGAGCAGCGCCTGCTCGCCCAGCCCTGGCGGGGCAACGTGCGCGAGCTGGCCCACGAGATCGAGCGGGCGGTCATCTTCGGCGGCGAAGCGACCCTCGACTTCGCGGCGCTCGGATCCCCGGGGGCCCCGCGCCCGGCGGCGTGGCGCAACCCCGCATGGCGCCTGCCCGAGTCGGGCTTCTCGCTCGAGGAGGCGGTGGACGAGCTGATCTCCGAGGCCATGCGGGAGTCCGGCGACAACGTCTCGGCCGCCGCGAGGCGCCTGGGCGTGACCCGCGACTTTGTCCGCTACCGCCTCCCGGAGAAGCGCGCCGAGGACTGAGGCCCGGCGCTCCCCGCCCTGGGACTCCACCCCCAACCCGCGCGCCACAGGAGACGCGGGTTTTGCTGCATTCACCCAACGCCGCCCCGGGAAAAATCGATGTTTGCCAGCCCGACTCGCGCAAGCCATTTTGTCCCAGTGGCTTCACCCACGGACAGGAGTGTTGGCATGCGTTGAGCACCGCCCGGTGCCGTGCCCCGCGAGAAGACATCCCGGATGAGCCCCCCCCTGCCGCTTCGGATCGCCGCCCTTTTCCTCCTGGAATGCGGGGTGGCGTGTGCCCAGGCCCTTTTTCCCTTCAGCCGCGATTTTGAGGGAGGCGACACCACGACCGCCGTCTTCGCCGGCACCAGCGCCGACTACGCGCGCGCCAGGCAGGCGGACGGCACGTACAGGCCCGAGACCTACGCCTTCGGCAACGGCGGCAACTACGGCTCCGCGTCCCGCGACGCCACGATCGACAGGGAGAGCTTCATGGACATCGCCCGCGTGATCGCGCGCCCGCTGGCGGCCCACAATTTCGTGCCGACGAAGGATCCCAGGAAGGCGGGCCTGCTGATCATGGTCTACTGGGGGGTGACGAGCGGCACCCTCGATCCCTCGTCGGAGATCTACGTCTACGGCGGCCCTGAGCACACGAAGGGGGTGGCGTGGACGAACGATCTGCTCGGCCCGCTCTCCTTCAGCGGCGGGCTGGCCGACCTGCGCAACGCGATGCTCCTCGGCTACGCCGGCGAGATCGCGAACACCCAGCCGAGGCTCGGGGTCATCCACAACGTCCGGCGCGACGACCTGATCGAGGACGTCGAGCACAACAGGTACTTCGTGGTGATGATGGCCTACGACTTCCAGGCGATGTGGAGGGAGAAGAGGCACAAGCTGCTCTGGGAAACCCGGTTCAGCATACGGGAGCAGGGCAATGACTTCGCGAGGATGCTGCCGTCGATGTCCCTGTACGCCTCGCAGTATTTCGGCCAGGACAGCCACGGGCTCGTGCGCAGGGCCATCCCCGAGGGAAGCGTCGAGATCGGGGTGCCGACGACGATCGGCGCCGACGCCGAGAGGGCGGCCCCCCTCTCCGAGACGACGCTCATCGCGGATGCGGACACCTTCTCCTCCAGGTCCCGGCGCGCGAGGCCGGACCGCCCGGAGCTGCCGGCGGTGCTGGCCGGCCGCATCGAGGCGTACGAGCGGGAGAAGGCGGCGCTCCAGGGCGCCCTGTCCGCGAGGACGGGGACCCGGCAGCCCGGCGAGGAGACCCGCCGCGCCATCGACAGCTTCAATGCGGAGAACGCCCCCCGGATCGCGGCACTCAGGAGCGAGGCGGAGGCGATCCGAAGCGAGCTGGCCGGGATATCCGCCGCGCCCCTGCAGGCCGCGGGGGAGCCCTCAGTCGACACGCTCCTGCGCCAGTTCAACGACAGCGCCCAGGAGATCCGCATCGCCAACCCCCTCTTCACCCATCCCTGACACGCCCGTGACCGCGCAGGAAAAACCCCCTACCCCCCCAGCGTGAACAGGCGCCTCATGCGGCCCCTCCCGCTTGCCGTCCTCACCGGGGCGCTGCTGGTCGCCATCTTCGCGACGATGGTCGTCAGCTTCCGCACGCGGCTTCGCGCGGAGATCCGCCAGACCCTCATCAACAGGGACGCCACCGTCCTTCTGCCGGTCGCCCAGCGCCAGCTGGCGCAGCGCTCCCCGGCCTCCACCGGAGCGGCCGACCTCCTCGACGCCGTGCTGGAGAGCGCCCAGCAGCAGGACATGCTGGCCGTGGCGATCTTTGACTCGAGGGGGCACGTCCTGCGCTATGCGCCCGACTCCCTCCTGTTCGCCGAGCTGCCGCTCGAGGACTACACCCGGCTGCTCAAGCTCGAGCCGATCAGCCGCTTCTACCCGGAGTTCCCCCTGCAGCGCTACTTTGCGGGGATCGCCGGCGGCGCGGCCCAGAGACCGACGCCTGTCCTCGAGGTGCTGCTCCCTCTCCACGGGCGCGACCCGGCGGCCGTGGTCGGCTTCGCACAGTACTATATCGACGCCCGCTCGCTCGCCGTGGAGCTCGACCTGATCGACCGGCGCGTCAACCGGCAGACGGCCGCCACCCTCGGCATCGGCGCGGCGCTGATAGCGGTCGTCGTCGCCGCGGCGTACCTGGGGCTGCGCAGCGCGCAGCGCGTCATCGACGAGCGCACCGCCCGCCTGGTCCGGGCCAACCTCGAGCTGACGCTCTCCGCGAAGGCCTCCGCGCTCGGCCAGATCACGTCGAACCTCGTCCACGGGCTCCAGGGCTCCGTGGCCAGCCTGCGCGGGGTCGTCGCGGGCCGCGACCCGTCCAAGGGCGGCGACCCCGAGTGGGACAGCGTGTCCGGCTACGCCGAGCGCATGCAGGCGATGATCCAGGACGCCGTCGCCCTCCTCGGCGACTCGGACGCGCACACGTCCTTCGAGCTCACGGGCCACGAGCTCGCGGCCATCGTGCGGGAGCGCAACGGCGCCGCGGCCGCCCAGAAGGGCGTCGCCCTCAGCGTCACCGGGGGATTCGAGCACAGCCTGGACAGCCACAGGGGCGGCCTGCTCTGCCTCATCACGAGCAACCTGGTCCAGAACGCGATCGACGCGACGGCCTCCGGCCGGAGCGTCGCCGTCGTGTTCCACAACGGCGGCGAGAACGCGACCGTCCGGGTCGCCGACGAGGGGCACGGCATCCCCGAGGAGTTCAGGCCGCATCTCTTCGAGCCGGGGCGCACCGGCAAGCCGGGCGGCACCGGGCTCGGGCTCGCCATCAGCCAGCTGCTCGCCCGCCAGATCGGGGCCACGCTGCTCCTCGACTCCACGGGGCCGGGCGGCTCGACGTTCAGCCTCACCGTTCCGCTCGCCGGCGCCTGAGGCCCCCCGGGGGGGGGCGCCCGCAAAAAACCCGCGAAAAGCTCGGGCCGCGGGACTATGCCTTGCACGCAACTCCCTAATGCCCATAAGGGAGGGCGTATTCCCGCCAACCCCCGACCCGCCGCATGCAACACCTAGGACTCCTGTTCAGCCTGTCGCTTCTGGCGGTGAACGTGTGGGGCCTGATGCTGATCGCGGGGTTCTACTGGCGCAACCGGTGGTTCGCCCTCGCCGCGGGGCCGATCCTCGGGGTGACCTTCATCTACGCGATCGAGTGCCACCACGGCCTCGGCCGGACGCTTCCCGGCCTCGGGCTTTTCTCGACGCTCCTCTCGGCCGTGCTGATCACGGCGTCCTTCTTCGCCTGGGAGCCGGCCTGGCTCGAGGGCGGGTGGCTGGCGCTCGTGCGGGCCTGGAGGTCGGAGTTCGCGCCCCGCCGCCTCGTGGGCTGCTTCGCCGTCTTCGCCCTCGTCTTCCTCTACGCGCTGTCGTGGCGCTTCATGTACCCGAACATCGACGGCTCCTCCGAGAAGATCGCCGACCTGTCCTACATCGCCAGCTACTACTCCGGCACGACGCTCCCGGTCCAGGACGCGTGGTTCAGCCCGTACCCCTCGACCCAGTACTACAGCTTCCAGCACTACGGCGCCGCGCTGATGGGCCGGATACTCCTGCTGCCTACGGGCTCCGCCTACAACATCGGCTACTGCCTCCTCGTCGCCCTCGGCGGCTCGGCGTTCGCCGGCGCGGTCTGCATGGTGGCGCGCAGGACCTGGACGCGCGCGGCGGTGATCGCCTGCTTCGTCATCGGGGGGACCGGGATGACCATCATCGACCACTACACGGACAACAGCGTCAACCCGTGGACCACGATGCGCTTCATCGGGAGCGCCCAGATGGACAAGGCGCCGCTCGGGACGTGGCTCAAGGCCTACAACAACAAGTTCCCGATCGTCAGTGACAACAACTACCCGATGGAGCTCCCGGCGGAGATTTACTCCTACGTCGTGTTCCTGGGCGACTACCACGCGCCCCTGTCGGGCTACTACCTCCTCGGCCTCTGCGCGATGGGGATGCTGCTCTGGACGCGCACGCGCCAGCTGCGCTATGCGACCATCTCGGGGGCGACGCTCACGTGGACGCTCCTTGCGAACACATGGGTCCTCCCGCTTCAGGGCCTCCTTGTCGTGCTGTGGCTCGGCGTCAACTGGCGCGACCTGCGGCGCCTGGCGCCCGCCGTGGCCGGGGGGGCCGCGGTCGTCTGGCTCGCGGCGTGGGTCTACCTGTCGGCCTTCACGGCCGCCGCCTCGGGCTACGACACCGCCGTCCGCCTGGTCCCGTGGGTCGAGCACACCCCGCCCCTCCTCTTCGTGCTCCTGTTCCTTCCGACGATCGCCTTCATCATCCTCGGATTCGTCTCCGGCAACCTCCAGGGGCGCAGGCTCGCCCTCCTCTGGCTGGTGCTCCTCGTCTTCACGGAGTTCTTCTACGTGGACGACGAATACTCGGGGCACTACGACCGCTTCAACACGACGCTCAAGTGGTGGCCGTGGGTGATGGCCGGGACGCTGATGACGCTGGCGCCGTTCGTCCTGGAGCAGGCGAGGCGGCGCTGGGTGCGGGTCGCCGGCTTCGTCTTCTGCCTATACCCCTGCTTCTACGCCTATGACCTGTGGCTGCCGATGTACTGGGGCCCGAAGGATTCCGCGGGCAAGATCGAGGGCACGAACTACCTCACGAAGGAGGAGTTCCCGAGGCTCATGCTCGGCCGCCTCAAGATCGAGAAGCCCGGCGTCCTCATCGAGAGGCCCGACGACAAGGGCGCGTTCACGGACTCCGCCGTCATCCCGCTGTTCGCGGGCCAGCAGATGTGGCTCGGCTGGTGGGGCCACGAGCTCCTCTGGCGGGAGAACCGTGAGGACGTGCGCCGGCGCCACGACCGCCTGATGCTCTTTTACTCCGGCGGCATCGACGGCACCGGAAACGCCAGCGCCGGCAAGTGGCTCCTCTCGCAGGGGATCGACTACGTCCTCTGGTACAGGCCGGGCGACACACCCGAGCTCTGGGAGAAGATCAACAAGCAGGTCGCCCCGGAGTACGTCTGGACCGACATCCTCACCTACCAGAACGAGGACGGCCGCAGGGTCGGCCTTTGGAGGCGCGCGCCGGCCCTGGCGCCCTGAACGCTATTTCGCCCCGGGAGCGGCGGGAATCCCGTAGCCCGCGGCCTCGAGGTCCCGGTGCGCCGCGTCTCCGCGCAGGAATGCGAGGTAAGCCGCCGCCGCCGGGTTCCGGGCGCCGTGGGCCGTGATGATGGCTCCCTGGACGAGGGGCTTGTAGAGGGCGGCCGGCACCTCGATCCAGCGGCCCTTGCCCGCGAGCTTCGGCGAGAGCACCGCCGAGAGCGCGACGAACCCGGCGTCGGCGTTGCCCGTCTCCACGAACTGGGCCGTCTGCGAAATGTCCTCGGCCGTTACCAGCTTCGGCTGGGCTGCCTCCCAGAGGCCGAGGGCCTCGAGCGCCTGCCTGGCGGCCCGGCCGTAGGGGGCCGTCCCGGTGTTGGCGACGGCGAGCTTCTGAACGGACGGGGAGCGCACCGCCGCGCCGACGCCGGTGAGGTCCACCCCGGGCTTCACCGTCCAGAGGACGAGACGGCCCACTGCAAAGGGCGCGAGCGTGGCCGCGTCGGCGTGGCCGGCCTTCGCCAGCGCCTCGGCGAAGCCCATGTCGGCCGACAGGAAGACGTCGTAGGGCGCCCCGTTCTTCATCTGGGCGACCAGGCCGCCCGAAGAGCCGAGGGCGACCGTCAGGTCGACGTCGGGCCGCGCCGCCCTGAAGTCCGCGTTCAGCCTGACGATGACCTGGGTGAGGTTGGCCGCGGCCGCGATGCTGAGCGGCTGCGCCGCGAAAGCGACCTGGGCCCAGAGCACGGCGGCAAGGGCCGCCGCCAGGAGCCTCACGGGCTCACCTTGTCCGGGGCGATGATCTTCAGAACCGAGCGAACGCGGTTCAGCTCGCCGTGGAGGTGGCTCATGATGAAGGCGATCTCGATCGCCCTGGAGTCGGGCACGTCGCCGCTCGGGTCGATGGTGAGCCGGGTCTCGAGCGTCGAGAACCTGCGCCCCACCTCGCGAAGCCCGAGGTCCAGCGCCTCGCTCTTCAGGTGGCCGGAGTCGGCGGCCAGCTGCCTGCGGTCCACGGACTGGGCCCCCGCCTTGGCGTGGGTCAGCCAGCGCTCCATGTTCTCGAGCGTGGTGCTGACCTTCGTCTTGTACGACGCGAGGTCGATCCCCAGGCGGCCCGCGGCCTCCTCGGGCTTCTCGATCTTCTGCAGGCCCGCGATCTCCGCCTTGATGATGTTGATCTGCTCGAACACGCGGATCTTGTCGGCGGGCTTCACCATGTAGTGGCGCACGCCGAGGCGCGCGGCCCTCACCACGGTGGCGCTGTCCGTCGACGTGGTGCAGATGATCACCCTGACGAACTTGCACGCCGGGGTCGCGCGGACGCGCTCAAGGAGGTCGAGCCCGGAGATCGACGGCAGCATGAGGTCCAGGAACACGACGTCGAAGGGGTGCCGGGGATCCTCCATCAGCTTGAGCGCGTCGTCGCCGTCCGCCGCGGTCAAAATACGGTGGTCCCCCTCTGATTTGAGGATGCTTAGCAGCATTTCGCGCGACGTGGCTTCGTCCTCGACGATAAGGATGTTCACAGCTGGGAGGGGAAGGCTCTGATTTCGGAAAAAGGGGCCCCGGTGTCAATCGTTGGCGATAATTGCACCACGATTTTCACGCTCCCTACTTAACAGCGGCCCAGACGCGCTGGACGTCGTCGTGGTCCTCGAGCGCCTGAAGGAACTCGCCCACGTGGGCTCGGGCGACGTCGTCCAGCTCGGGAAAGACCTTCGCCAGATAGCCCAGCTCGCTCGTCACGACCGACCAGCCGTGCTTCGTGAGCCAGGTCGACACCGCGTGCACGGCGGTGCGGTCGGTCTTGAACCTCGCCCCGGCGTGCCCCTCGGGGATGTCGTCGTTCTGCATGTGCGTGATCGCCTCGACGTCGTCGGCCCCGGCCTCGATCGCCGCGGCCTCCAGGTCGGTCGCGGGGTCCGCGTGGTGGGCCTCGACGATCCCGACGTGGTCGAAGAGGAACTTGTTGCTGCCGGCGGTCCCGAGTACGCCGCCCTTGAAGAGGAAGCGCATCTCCGGCGCCGTCCTCTGGTGGTTGTCCGTGTAGACCTCGACGATGAGGGGCACCTTGTGCGGGGCGTAGCCCTCGAACACCACGTGCTCGAGCGCGGCGCCGTCGTGCCCTCCCCCCGAGCCCTTCTTGATCGCGCGCTCGATGACGTCGCGGGTCACGCTGGCCTTGCGGGCCTTCTCAAGCGCCGCGAAGAGCCGCGCGTTGGCCGCCGGGTCGCCGCCCCCGAGCTTCGCGGCGACGGTGATCTCCTTCACCAGCTTGCCCACGACCTGGCCCTTCTTCAGGTTGACGATAGCGCGTTTCGCGTGGAGCCATTGACGTCCCATGAGACGGCAATTCCTAGCATCCATGCCCCGCCCGGGCAATGGAAATTGGGCCCGAAATTGGGCCCGTCGGCCCTAGGCGCTCGGGGCGACCGTGATCACCACCGACTTTGATGTCGGCGTGTTGCTGACCTCGGCCACGCTGTCGAGCGGCACGAGCACGTTCGCCTCGGGGAAGTAGGTCGCCGTGCACCGGCGGGGCAGGTCGTAGGGCGCCACCATGAACCTCGGCGCGTGGCGCGTCTCACCCCGGAAGTGCCCGGTGAGGTCGACCCACTGGCCCTGGACGAGACCCGCCTCCCTCATGTCGTCGGCATTCATGAACACAACCCTGCGCCCGTTGAAGATCCCGCGGTAGCGGTCGTCCAGGCCGTACACGGTCGTGTTGAACTGGTCGTGCGTGCGGATGGTCATCATCATGAACTGCCCCGGGCCGAGGGCCTCAGGGGGGATGTCGTGGATCGTGAACACGGCCTTCCCCGAGGGCGTGGTGAAGGTCCGCGAGTCCCGCGCCGCGTTGGGCAGGTAGAACGGCGCCTCCTTGACCCTGGAATTGTAGTCGTTGAATCCCGGAATGACGCGCTCGATGAGGTGCCGGATGAGGTCGTAGTCCCCGGCCAGGGCGTCCCAGTCGACGGGGGTCCCCGGACCCAGGACGGCCGACGCCAGGCCCGCGACGATCGCGGGCTCGCTCCTCAGGTGCGGCGACGCAGGCTCGAGGCGCCCGCGCGATGAGCTGATGACGCCCATGCTGTCCTCGACCGTCACGAACTGCTCGCCCGAGGCCTGGAGGTCCACCTCGGAGCGCCCGAGGCACGGCAGGATGAGAGCCGTCCTGCCGGTGACGAGGTGGGAGCGGTTGAGCTTCGTCGAGACATGGGCCGTCAGTCTGCACCGGCGCAGCGCGTCGGCCGTGAACTCCGTGTCCGGGGTCGCCGAGAGGAAGTTGCCGCCCATGGCGAAGAAGATGCTGATCCTGCCGTCGTGCATCCTCTTTATGGTCTCGACGACGTCGGCGCCCGCCCCCCTCGGGGGCTCGAACCGGAACTCCGCCGAGAGCCTGTCCAGGAAGTCCTTCGACGGCTTCTCGTAGATCCCCATGGTGCGGTCGCCCTGGACGTTGCTGTGCCCGCGCACCGGGCACGGGCCCGCGCCCAGCCGGCCGATGTTGCCGCGCAGCAGCAGGAAGTTCATGACCTCCTGGATCGTGCCCACGGCGTTTCGGTGCTGGGTGAGGCCCATGGCCCAGCAGGCGATGATCGCCTTGGCCCCGATCGCGATCTCGGCGGCGGCGCGGATCTGCTCGCGCGTGAGGCCGCTCGCGGCCGTGATCTGGTCCCAGCTCACCGAGCGCAGGTGCGCGATGAGCTCCGCGGAGCCGCCTGTGAACGAGCGGATGAACTCCAGGTCGAGGGCGCTCCCCGGGGCGAGGTCCTCCTCGGCGACCAGCTCCTTCATGATCCCCTGCAGGGCGGCCATGTCGCCGTTGATGCGCACCGGCAGCCACAGGTCGCACAGGGCGGTCCCCTTGCCAAAGACCATGGCGGCCGCCTTGAGCGGGTTCATGAGGTCCTGGGGGTTCTTGAAGCGCACGAGCCCCACCTCGGCCATGGGGTTCAGGCTCACGATGCGGCACCCGCGCCTCTTCGCCCGCTGCAGCGCCGTCAGCATCCGCGGGTGGTTCGTGCCCGGGTTCTGCCCGATGATGAAGATGGCGTCGGCGTGGTCGAAGTCCGAGAGCTTCACGCAGCCCTTGCCGATGCCGATCGTCGGCCCTAGGGCCGAGCCGCTCGACTCGTGGCACATGTTGGAGCAGTCGGGCAGGTTGTTCGTGCCGAGGCGCCGGGCGAAGAGCTGGTACATGAACGCCGCCTCGTTGCTCGTCCTGCCGGAGGTGTAGAACGCGGCCCCGTCCGGGGAGGAGAGCGACTTGATCTCCCCGGCGACGAGCGAGAAGGCGTCCTCCCAGGAGACCGGCTCGTAGTGCGCGGAGCCGGCGCGCAGCACCATGGGCTCCGTCAGCCGCCCCTGCTGCCCCAGCCAGTGGTCCGACTGGGCCGCCAGCTCCGCAACCGTGTGCTCCCTGAAGAAATCCCTGCCGATCCTGCTGCTCATCCCCTCGTCGGCGACCGCCTTCGCGCCGTTCTCGCAGAACTCGGCGAAGCTGCGGTCGCCGTCCGGGTTCGGCCACGCGCAGCTCTGGCAGTCGAAGCCGTCCTTCTGGTTCAGCCGCAGCA
Source organism: uncultured Opitutaceae bacterium (assembly GCA_964509885.1). Classification (GTDB taxonomy): domain Bacteria; phylum Verrucomicrobiota; class Verrucomicrobiia; order Opitutales; family Opitutaceae; genus Palsa-1447. Next base: position 65,539 of record CAZDZL010000017.1, read on the forward strand.
GCGCGGAGAGCCCGCGCCCGAGGCCCATCTCCCCGATCGTGGAGGTCATCGACTTCTCGACGGCCTTCAGCCCCGCCGCCGCCTTGCTGGCGCCGCCCAGGCGGAGCCCCTCGGTCTCGACCGGCGGCTGCGCGGCGGGGTATTCGGCTTTCTCCATGGGGCCCGTGCCCTGAGGAAAGCCCACTCCCGGCGCCGGGTCAAATCGGGTTTGCGAACCGGGCACCCCCGGACGAGCGTGGGGCCCCTCTACGCCATGCAGACCCCGTACAACATCCAGGCCATAGGCGACGAGATCGCCATCGCGTGGAGCGACGGGGCGGAGTCCTACCTGCGCCACGACCTCCTGCGCCGGGCCTCGCCGAGCGCCGAGAACCAGGGCGAGCACGATGTCTTCGGAAACAAGTACGGCGGGACCGACAGGACGGACTTCGCGGGCGTCCGGGTGGTCGGGTGGGAGAAGGTCGGCAACTACGCCGTCCGCTTCGACTTCAGCGACGGCCACCGGACCGGACTTTACACGTTCGACTACCTGAGGAAACTGGGCGAGGCTTCGCCTCCCTAGACCCGACGCCCATGCCCACACCCGACACACCCCCCGCGCAGCCCCCCAAGGCCGACGTCGAGCTCGGCACCCGGCTGCTGCCCAAGTTCGGCCCGGACGGCACGATCCCCTGCATCACCGTGGACCACGCCACGAACGAGGTGCTCATGTTCGCGTTCATGAACGCCGAGTCGCTCGCCCGCACGATGGAGACCCGCAAGGCCACCTACTGGAGCCGCTCCCGCGGCAAGCTCTGGCTGAAGGGCGAGGAGTCCGGCAACACGCTGCGGGTGGTCGACCTCTACGTCGACTGCGACCAGGACGTGCTCCTCTTGAAGGTCGAGAACGCGGGCCCGGGGGCCTGCCACAACGGCTACCGCTCCTGCTTCTACCGCAGGCTCGTGCGGGCCGCCGACCCGAAGAGCGGGCTCTCCCCCACCCTTGAGTTCTCGGCCGAGCGCGCGTTCGACCCCGAGGCGGTCTACAGGAAGAAGTAAGCCCTCACTCGACGTCGGCCTCGTCGAGGATGGTGATCATGAGGTCCGCGCTGGAGACCACCTGGCCGTCCACGGTGCAGGTGACCTCGGCGACGGCGATCTTGTTGCTGCGAACCTTGGTCAGCTTCGCGTGTATCCTCAGCTGGTCGCCCGGGCGCACCGGCTTGCGGAACTTTACCTTGTCCGCGCTCATGAAGAACGCCGGCCTCGGGACCCAGTTGTTCCAGCGCACCGTGAGGACGCCGACGGCCTGGGCCATCGCCTCGAGCTGCAGCACGCCCGGCATGACCGGGTTGCCCGGGAAGTGCCCGTTGAAGTAGGGCTCGTTGAAGGTCACGTTCTTGATCGCGACCAGCTCCTCCGCCCCGACGATCTCCACGATCCGGTCGATCATAACGAACGGGTAGCGGTGGGGCAGGATGTCGAGGATACTGCGGATATCGAGCGTCTGGACGTCCATGGCGGGCGGCGGCCGGCTTGCGCCCTTCCTCTTGCCGCCCTTGCCGCGCTCCTGCAGCCGGTCGAAGAGGGCCTTCGTCAGCTCGGCGTTGAGCGCGTGCCCCGGGCGCGTCGCCACGATGTGGGCCTTCAGCGGCATCCCGAGCAGCGAGATGTCCCCGATGATGTCCAGGATCTTGTGCCTGACGAACTCGTCCTTGAAGCGCAGCGGCTCCTTGGACAGCACCTTGTCGCCCTTGATGACGATGGCGGAGTCGAGCGAGCCCCCCTTGATCT
>CAZDZL010000018.1:0-33114 GCA_964509885.1 uncultured Opitutaceae bacterium
GCACCGGCACCGGCAACATTGCCATCGGCATCAATGCGGGCTCGAGCTACACCTCAAACGAGAGCAACAGCATCCTGATCGGGGCTGCGGGTGATACAGGAGTAGGTGGCGAAGTTGTCATCGGCGGACCTAGCCAAACACTTGTGTTCATTCCGGGTATAACGGGTTCTACGGATGCGAATGCCCTCGAGGCTGTGATGATCGACCCATCCACAGGACAACTCGTCGCTAATGTGTCCTCGCAGCGCTACAAGAAGGACATTCAGGACATGGGTTCGCAGAGCGAAGCAATCCTCGCGCTGCGGCCTGTTACCTACCACCTCAAGGCTGACGTCAGCAACAAGACCGCACAGTTCGGCCTCATCGCCGAGGAAGTGGAGAAGATTGATCCCAATCTGGTCGTCCACGACAAGAACGGGCGCATCAACTCCGTCCGCTATGACGCCGTCAATGCCATGCTCCTGCATGAGTTCCAGAAGCAGCACGAGCAGGTCGTGACGCAGGAGAAGACGATCGCCGACCTGAAGAGCCAGGTGGCCACCCTGACGGCCGAGCAGAAGGAGATCGCCGACCTCAAGGCGCAGTTCGAGGCCCTCAGGAAGTCCGTCCAGAACAAGTAAAGCCTCCCACGCCGGGCATCATGGGATGCCCCGGATTCAAGGCGCCCGTTGTGGTTCACACCGCAACGGGCGCCTTTGCGTTGGCACCCGTCGAGATTGCCCCAATGAGATCCGGACGGTGCACGATGAGCTTCGTTGCGAGTAGCTCAGAGCCGCGGCCAACTCAAAGCTCCCCGTTGGGAGTCAGCCTATCCAGGAGATTCGGACCGTCCGGATGTCGCATTTGTGCGATACAGAGGTCCGCCGGGATCTTCTTCTGAGGGCCGCGATAGCCCTATCTTGGGCTCACCGATGGCGCCCCAAAGCCTTGCTTAGGTCGATTCCACCTCTTTGGAGCGCCCTTACCCACCGAGAGTGGGCGGGACCTGCCGTATTGGAGCCTCAACCCGCTTGAAAAGCCCGCTGCCGGCCACCGTCCAGCCGGCTAAGGCGTCTCAGGCACCCTTCGCAGGGGCCGACGGGCCATTGCCCGACCCGGTCCGCGACGGATGCCAGGCCCACGATCCCCCGGGGCCCTCCGCCTCAATGCCCCAGTGCCGCCTCGGCCTTCTTCTTCTGCGCCACGGCAAAGGCCAGGTTGTTCCTGGCGAGCGCGCTCGAGGGGTCGAGGCTCGTGGCCATGCGGCCGGCCTCGATAGCGTGGTCCCACTCCGACAGGGCATTGTAGGAGGCCATGAGGTTGTTCCAGGCCTGCGCGTCGCCCGGATTGATCTCCAGGGCCGCCTTGGCCGCGGCCACGGCCTCGGTGTGCTTGCCCGCCAGGTCCAGGCGCATCGACTGGTTGACGTAGTCCGCCGCGGTGGGCTTCTGCGGCCCGGAGGCAACCAGCGGCGCCTTTGCGGGCGCAGCGGCCACCGTCGAGGCCTTTTCCAGCCATTTCTTGGCCGTCTCATCCGTGGGAAAGTAGGCCAGGGTCTGCTCGGCCTGGGCCTTCAAGTTCTCGCGGTCCCCGAGCCTGGCGTAGATCTCCATGAGGAGGTACCGGGGATCGACGAAGTCGGGCTGCAGGCCCACCGCGAGCTTCAGGTTCACGAGGGCCTGGGCGGTGCGGCCCGTCTTGTCCAGCCACTTGGCGTAGTACACCTTCGCCGGCACGTTCTTCGGCTCGAGCGTGATGGCGCGCACGTAGTGCGTCTCGGCCTCGGCGTTCCTGTGGAGGACGCCGTTCACGAGCCCCAGGTTGATCTCGAGCGTCGGATAGTTGGGGTTGTAGACGAGCGCGCGGGTGAAGTAGTCCAGGGCCACGGTGTAGCGGCCGACGGCCATCTGGCTCAGGCCGTAGTTCATGAGCCCCCTGCCGTTCGTGGGGCTCTTTTTCGACACGTCGAGCCAGAGCGACTCGTCGTTGCGCCAGACGGCGTTTCGCTGGTGGGCCCCCCAGGCCGCGGAGGCGAGGATGAGCGCGCAGGCCGAGGCGACGGCCGGGCGGGGCAGGGGGTTGCGGTGGAGCCAGAGGGCGGCGGCCCAGCAGAGCCCCATCGCGAGGCCCACGAAGGGGAAGTAGAGGCGGTGGTCGTTCTCGAGCTCGCCCACGGCGAAGATCGACGTGGGGAGGCTGGTCACGATGAACCAGACGAGGCCGTAGGCGATGGGGCGGTTCCGCCGGCTCCTGCGGGCCCAGGCGATCACCCCGCAGGCTGCGAGGATGAAGGCGAAGCCGAGGACGACGTTCACGTCCAGGAGGCTCGTGTAGGCCCTGCGGTCCGTGTCCGCGCTCAGGTCCAGGGGGAGGAAGAAGCGCCTGACGTAGGTGAGGAGGACGGCCGGCTGGGACATCCGGAAATTGAAGGGGTCGCCGTAGCCCTCGGCCTTGCCGGCCCCCATCTTGAGGACGAAGACGGCCAGGGCGCCCGTGACGAGGAAGGCCGGCAGGCTGCGGACGAGGGCCCTCCAGAAGTTCTCCTCCTCGTAGAGCCAGATCCACGAGAAGAGGAGGAAGGGGAAGACGGCCGCCGGCTGCTTGATGAGGAGTCCGGCGGCCACCGGCAGGAGGTATAGGCCGTAGCGCCTTAGCCGGGGCGCCGTGATGTAGGCCACGAGGCCCGCGATCACGGCCAGGGTCGAGCAGAGGTCTGCGCGCTGCCAGATATAGTTGACCGTCTCCGCCATGGCGGGGTGCAGGCCGTAGAGCGCGGTGGCGAAGAGCGCGACCCAGGCATTGCGGGGGTCGGGGAGCGAGGCGTCGAACACCCTGCGGAATAACACGAACATGAGGACCAGCTGCACCAGGTACCACGTGAAGGACGTGACGTGGAACCAGACGGGGTTCAGGCCGTGCCCGAGCCAGTAGTCGATGGCGAACGAGGCCATGAGGAGCGGGCGGTACTCCTGCTGGTTGGGGTTGGTGCTGCTGGCGCTGGCGTCCCGGAAGAACTGCACGGCCTTGTGCAGGTCCTTGATGTAGGGGTTCGCGATGATCGTGTAGGAGTCGTCGAAGTGGAACGAATTATGGAAGTGGTTGGAATACGTGAGGATAACGGCCCCGAGGACGGCGCAGAGCGCCGCCGCGAGGACGCGCCGGGACGGCGCCCGGGCCGTCGCGGGGGACGCGGCGGCCTCCGGGGCCTGCGCAGGCTCGTCGGGCGGGAGGGACGGGGAGGTCATGAGGGCGTTGGAGACGGGGCCGGGGCGGCGCGCCCGACGAGAGGGGGATTGCCGGAAGGCCCGTGCTCCACCCCTAACGTCGGACACGCGCGGCGCGCGGCGTCCTGGCTGGGACGGGATTCGTAGCCGAACCCCCCGGGGGTGCCGAGCGCAATTTGCGCCCCCGGGAAGCCCTTTAGGCCGCGCGGGGCCGATAGACCCGGAAGGAGGCGATTGCCGCGGCCACGAGTATCGCGGCCCAGGCGGCCAGCGCGGCCCCGTACGAGATCCGGAGCACCAGGGGGCCTGGGAAGCGCAGCACGACCGAATGGCCCCCGCCCGGCACCCGGATCGCCGCCAGGCCCGCCTCGGAGCGCGTCACCTCGGCCGGCTGCCCGTCCACCGTCGCGCGGTAGCCGGGCATGAACATGCGCGGGGTTTCCAGGACCGACTCGGCGTCAGCCCGCACCCGCGCCCGGAAGGGCACCAGCGACGTGACCTCGACCGGCTCCCGGCCCGGGTCGATCTCGATCACGCGGTAGGAGCCAAAGCGCCGGAAATCCTCCGGCTTGTCGCCGAGGGCCGCGGGGATGAACCGCACCGCGACGTCGTCGCCCGCGGGGTCGCTCGTCCAGAGGGCCACGCGGTGGGAGTTCTGGGGGCCGCTGCCGAACGCGAGGGGCTCGCCCGAGGAGGGCAGGCGGTATTCCCGGAACATGGAGTTGCCCGAGAGCTGGAGGATCCCCGAGAGGTCGCTGCGCTCAAAGTCGAACTCGAGCGCGTAGCGCCTGCCGGGATCGAGGTGCACGAGGACGCCGAGCCGCAGCACGCCCGGGTTCGCGTCGACGGTGCCGGCGAGGGGGCCCGAGGCGAGGATCCGCCTGTCGGGGACGGGCAGCCGCCTGCCCGTCGACGGGGACAGCAGGCGGGCCTGGCCCAGGGGATCGAGGACGCCGTTTGAGAAGTAGGGCGGAAGGTTGCCGAAGAGCCCGTAGGAGTCGTTCGTCAGGAAGAGGTTCTCCGGGCGTTGGCTGCGGGCGGAAACCTCCGCGGTGGCCGTGCGGTCCCTGGCCGCGCGCATGAACTGGCGCGACTCCCAGAGGCACCAGGCGCAGGCGGCGGCGAGGATCCAGGAGAGGAGCGGGCGGGCGCGCCGCGCGTCCAGGTGCTCGAAGGCGATCCGGCCCGCCGGGGCGAGGAGGGCCGCGATGATCAGGTAGAAGCGCTGCATCGGCCAGTAGTACGTGATCCGGACGACCTCCGCGGGCATCGCCGCCCAGAGGAGCGGCGTGATCCCGGGGATGGGAAGCAGGAGGAGGAGGAGGAGCGCCACGCACGCGAGGAGGACGAGGAGGTCCCGGCGAAGGAGCGTCGCCGAGGCGAAGAGGGAGCAGAGGAGGACGGCCCAGAGGCCGTAGCCCAGCTGGATGTCGCCCAGCTCCCGCGCGTGCTCGGACAGCGGCAGGATGGCCGCGGGGAACGCGTCCCGCAGGTGCTCGGTCACGAGCTCCGGGTGGGCGATCGTCTCCAGCACGGTCGAAGGGTGGCCGGGCGTCTGCACCTCGTGGACGGAGACGAAGGGATACTGGGCCAGGAGGATGAAGAGCCCCGCGCCGAACAGGGCCCGCCTGAGGGCGGGCCAGCCGCGGTCGACCGAGAGGAGGCGCACCGCCTGGGATCCGGCGGCGATGAAGGTGAACCAGAGCGCGATCGGGGCGTGGGCCCACCACAGGGCGGCGAGGGGCGCCGCCATCCAGAACTGCGACGTCAGGTCGTCCCTGTGGAACGTGCGCCAGATGCCGTAGGCCGCCAGCGGGGCGAGCGGCACGGCCATCCAGGTCATGTAGAGGTCCTGCGTGTAGAGGGTCGCCAGGAGGCCGGGACAGCCAAGGTAGAGGACGGCGAAGCCGACGGCCCACCAGCGCCTGCCCGGGGAGATCCGGCAGAGGGTCAGGTAGCAGGCGAGGATCCCGGCGGCGCCGCAGACGATGACCCCCAGGTGCTGCAGCGCGAAGAACCCGAGGGAGCGGCCCGTCAGGAGGTCGAGGAGGCCCCCCAGGTGCTGGTAGAGGGGCGCGACCCGCAGCGGGTACACCGCGCCGTTGAACGCGAATTCCGTCTGGCCCACGAAGACGGGGAAGACGCCGTCCCTAAGCTGCGTGACGGAGTCCGCGAGCATGTTCGCGTACCAGAGCGCGTCGCCGGCGCCGTAGAGGCGCGCCGTCGCGAAGGGGTGCAGGAGCCACGCCGCCGCCAGCGCGAGGACGCCGAGGCGGGCCAGTTCCTTGGGCAGTTTCTGCGGCATCGCAGGCGTCAGACGAACTTCAGCTTCCGGGCGGCGAAGCACACCATCCGCAGGAGCAGCCAGCCGTGCCTCCAGCGGTGGATGTTCGTCGAGCCGTAGGTGCGGTCCCGGTAGCGGACGGGGACGTCCACGATCTTCATGTTCAGGTGCGCCGCGCCGAACAGGAGGTCGAAGTCCCCGAAGGGGTCGAAGTCCCCGAAGTAGGCGCGGTTGGCGACGATGCGCTCGTAGTCGGCGCGCCTAAGGACCTTGGTGCCGCAGAGGGTGTCCTTGAGGGGCTGGCCGAGGATCCAGGTGAAGAGGATCCCGAAGGCCTTGTTGGCGCACATGTTGAGGAAGCGCATTGCGGCCTTCTCCATCGGGTAGACGAGGCGCGAGCCGTTGGCGAACTCGGCGCGGCCGGAGGCGATCGCCTCGTAGAACTTCGGCAGCTCCTCCGGCGGGACGGTCAGGTCCGCGTCGAGGATCATGAACAGGTCGCCCTCGGCGACCGCGAAGCCCGCCCGCACGGCGTCGCCCTTGCCGCTGCCGCTCTGGCGCAGGGTCTTGATGCGGCGCCCCGGGTTCTCGCGGGCGACCCGCTCGATCTCCTCCCAGGTGTTGTCCCGGGAATGCCCCTCGACGAAGATGAGCTCGGTGCCGGCGCCCATGTCCGGCGTCCGCCGCACGGCGGCCTCGATGTTGCCCGCCTCGTTGCGTGCGGGGACGACGACGGAGACCGTGAGCGGCCCCGTGTGGGAGGAGCGGATGGGGCGCGCCACGCAGAAGACGGTGAGGCAGGACCAGGGCAGGAGCGGCGAGGTCCAGCGGTTGATGAAGCTCCCGATCCCGAAGCCCGGCACGGGACAGAGGATCCTCGGCTGCACGGTGAGCGGGCTCCAGTCGGCGAGCGCCATGAGGCCCCTCACGTCCGAGGTGGCGAGCCAGTTGCTCGGCGGCTCGCCCGGCTTCAGGCCGAGGACGCGCGCCAGCGCGAGGAGGGGGCGCCAGAGGGCCGAGGGGTAGTTGATGATGAGGCGGGTCCCCGGGTGGGAGACCGCGTGGAGGCGCTCGAGGACCTGCTGGACGTCGGCCGCGAGGTTCAGCGTGTCGGAGATCACGATGCAGTCGAAGCGCTCGGCGAGGTCGAGCGACTCCCCGGCCTGCAGGTGGAACTCGCAGCCGGGGCACCCGGCCCGCGCGGCCTCGAGCTGCCTCTCGGAGAGGTCGATCCCGACCCGCCTGCGGGCGGTGATCCTTCTGAGGAGTTCGCCGGAGCCGCAGCCGATCTCGAGGACCGAGGCGTCGGGCGGGATCAGGAGGCCGTAGTAGTGGGCCAGGATCCTCCTGTAGCCGAGCGAGGCCCAGTTGAGCGTCTCGGGCCGCGCGTCGTACCAGGCGCGCACGCCCTCCAGGTGCTCGGCGTTGATCTCGGAGACGGCGTGCGGCATCGGTTTCCCCCTCAGACCCTGTAGTACTCGCGGTACCAGGCCACGAATTTTTCGACGCCGGACTCGAGCGAGGTGGTGGGCAGGTAGCCGGTCTCGCGCTCGAGGTCGGAGGCGTCCGCGAGGATGGCGGGGACCTCGCAGGCCTGAGCGGCCACGAATCTGCGGACGGCCTTCTTGCCGAGGCTCGCCTCGAGGACCTCGATCAGGCGCAGGACCTCGACCGTGGAATGGTTGCCGATGTTGTGGAGGCGGTAGGGGGCCGAGCTCGCGGCCGGGTCGGGCCTGGCGCCGCTCCAGCCGGGATCCGGGGCCGCCGGCCGGTCCATGAGGCGGCGCACGCCCTCGACCACGTCGTCCACGTAGGTGAAGTCCCGGCGCATCCTCCCGTCCCCGAAGATCTCGATCGGCCTGCCGGCGAGGATGTCGCGCGTAAAGGAGAAGAGGGCCATGTCCGGGCGGCCCCAGGGGCCGTAGACCGTGAACAGCCGCAGGCCCGTCGTCGGGATCCCGAAGAGGTGGCTGTAGCTGTGGGCCATGAGCTCGTTCGCCTTCTTCGTCGCCGCGTAGAGGCTCACCGGGTGCTCGGTCGACTGGTGCACGGAGAAGGGGAGCGTCGTGTTGAGCCCGTACACGGAGCTCGAGGAGGCGTAGACCAGGTGCCGCACGGGATGGGCGCGGCAGCCCTCGAGGACGTTGAGGAAGCCGATCACGTTGCTGTCCGCGTAGGCCCGGGGGTGGGAGAGGGAGTGCCGCACGCCCGCCTGGGCCGCCATGTGGACGACAACGCTCGGCCTCACGCGGTCAAAAAGGGCGCCCGTGGCCGCGGCGTCGGCGAGGTCCAGCTTGTGGAAGGTGAAGCGCTTCCCGGCCTCGAGGAGGCGCGTGCGGGCCTGCTTCAGGCCCACGTCGTAGTAGTCGTTCAGGTTGTCCAGCCCGTGGACCTCATGGCCCTCCTTAAGCAGCCTGAGGCACAGGTGAAAGCCGACAAAGCCCGATGCTCCGGTGACGAGGATCATGTCGTCCGCGGGGCGGGGGGGCGTTGGATTGATTTCCCGGGTATTGGGTGCATTGCGGCGCGTTGCGAATCAGGCCTTTGGTGCCAGTTTGTCCAGCTCCGCGAAATGGGCGTCGACCGCGTCGATCGACGCTCCGTGGTGCCTCGCGCACGCGCTGATCAGGATGTCCGATGCCGGCGCGGTGAGGCCGGCGGCCCTGGCCCGCCGCGCGAGCTCGCAGGCCTCGTCCCATACCTCGGCTGTCATCCCGAGCTCGGGAAGCGTTTCCTCGAAGTCGCGAATCGCGCGCTTCTCTCTGTCCCCGCGCGCCCCGTTCCAGAGCTCAAGCCTGACCATGGGGACGATGCGCGCGTCGCCCGCGCGCAAGTGCGCGTAGACGCGCTCCCTCACATCCTCGCGCCCGGCGCTGCGCAACATCTCGATCCAAGAGGACGTGTCGATGACTACCACGGCTTTCCTCCCGCCTCGCGCATGCGGCCGAGTTCCTCCTGGGTCATGAATTCCTTGAACGTGCCGCCGTACTTCGTCAGGCGGGCCATGCGCTGGCGGCGGTTGAAATCGTCGACGGCCTGGACGACGGCCGCCCGCTTTGTGGGAGCCTGGGTGAAAGCCATGAGGTCGCGGAGGGAATCCTCAGGAATATCAATCGTGGTTTTCATGCTTCCAATTATCTCCAAAATGGCATCCAAAACAAGGTCAAACGGAACCCATTTTCTGGCGAGGCCAAGTCGCTTGGAGTACATTCCATATCAGGGTGTTACCTTTTTTATCACAACAAGGAGGCGGGCGGCAAAGAGCCTCGGCCAACGGCTGAGCTGGTTGTCAAGCCAGCGCCAGACGCGCAGGGCCGCGGCTCCGCCCAGCTGCGGCCCTGAGAAACCGCCCGTCGCAAAATACTCAAACGAGGGCAGGGGGGTCACCTCGGCCACGTCCCAGCCGACGAGCCGGCCCGGCTCCTGCCGCCTCCAGAACACACGCGTCGCGGCGCCCTGCGCCGCAAAATAGTCCGCGTCGCCGGGCTTGAAGCCCGCCGGTGCGTCCCAGGTGAGGGGGAGCCCCATGCCTATCGGCTCGTGGTGGAAGAGCCCGTAGACCACCCTCCCGGTCAGGCTGATCGCGGGGTCGTAGATGATGACGCGCCCCCCGGGCGCCAGCACCCGGCGGAACTCGGCCAGGGCGGTCCCCGGGTACCTGAGGTGGTGCCACACGTCGAAGAGGATCAGGTTCGAGACGCTGGCGTCGGCGAAGCCGAGGCGGTAGGCGTTCTCCTGCCGGTCGAGCCAGGGATTGGGGAAGAGGTCGGTCGTGACGCAGTCCGGGATGACCTCCTTTATCGCCCCCATGCCGGAGCCGAGCTCCACCACGAGGCCGGGCACCGACCGGTCCACCCGGGACGCGATCCGCTCGTGGAACCCCCGGTAGACGGCCCTCAATAGCGGTTTTCGGTCCCAGGCTTGTCGGTTGCCTTGGATTTCGACGTCGTGCTGCACGAGTGGCAGCGATTCGCCCGCGTTCATGTATATCAATTAAAAGGAACACCCAGAATGCGTTATATGTCCCATTGGGCTCAAGAAAACTCCGGGCCGCTGTCCCGATTTATGGTTGCCTTCGAATGCAAATTCCAACGGTCTGAACGACCACTTTGATCCAGCCCATGAGACTGCCCATCGCCCTGTCCCTTCTCCTGGTGGCTGCCGTGTCCCTGCGCGCCGAGGCGCCCCCCCTGCAGGGCACTTTGCCCGAGGATTTGATGCCGGCGCTGAACCCCCTCCTGAAGGAGGCCGTCGAGCGCTCGCCGAGCACGATCTCGGCCAGCATCGCCCTGGCCGCGGCGGAGGCGGGCCGCTACGGGGCCGCGGCGGCGCTCTGGCCCCACCTGAGCGGCAACGTGGGCTACCAGGTGTCACAGGAGTCGATCTCCCAGGGCACGGCCAGCACGGCCAAGGGCATCACCTACGGCCTGAACGTGGGCCAGCCCATCTTCCAGTGGGGCGCCTACAGGAACCAGAAGCTCATCGGCGACCTGACCGCGAGCATCTCGGCGAAGCAGTTCGCGGAGGCGTACCGGCTCCTCGCCGTCACCATACGCGAGCAGTACATGGGCCTCGTCGGCAAGAAGATCGCGCTCAGGAACACGCAGTTCAACCTGAAGCTTTCCCAGGAGGCGCTCGCGGCGCAGCAGGCGCGCTTCGACGCGGGCTCCTCGTCGCAGGCCGAGCTCGGCAACTTCCGGATGTCGGTCGAGCAGGCGCAGCTCGACGCCGACCGCTCCCAGGAGGACTACGACTACGGCAAGCGCATCCTGACGCGCCTCGTGGGGATCGACGACCTCTCCGAGGACTCGGTCCCGCTCGAGGTGCCCCATCCGCAGTACTCGGGGGCCCTCGCCGACACCGTGCTCACGGGCTTCGTCGGGGAGGGCATCGAGAGCACCTTCCAGAGCGAGATGTACCAGATGCAGCTGAGGCAGTGGGACCTGAACTACAAGATAGCCGCCGTCACCCTGCTCCCCAAGGTCAGCGCCGGCGCCGGACTCTCCTACTCGAACCAGTCGTCGGTCAGCCAGACCAGCATCTCCCAGGTGTCGGTCCTGCAGAAGAGCTACAACATCTCCGCGGCGTGGAGCATCTTCGACGGCTTCGCCACGACGGGGGCCAAGCTCTCGGCGCTCGCCAACAAGCGGGCCACCGAGCGGATCCGCCAGTCCTACATCGACTCGGCCGTCGACCAGATCAGCGACATGAGAAAGCAGCTCGGCTTCGAGTCGCGCGCGATGCAGCTCGCGGAGGCCCACAACGCGCTCATCGCCGCGGAGGTGAAGCGCCTCGGCCAGGACAAGGACCTCGGCTACGCCTCCCAGGCGACCATCGACACCGGCCTGCTGAACCTCTACGCGACCGAGTTCAACATGGCCTTCGCGCGAACCCAGTACCTGAGCCGCTGGAGCGAGTTCATCTCGCTGGCGGGGATAGACCCCGCGCTGGCCAACCTCTCCCCCCGCTATGCCCGATAAACCCGCCCGGTTCCCCCTATGGCTCAAGGCCGTCGCCGCCCTGGTGCTCCTGGGCGCCGGCGCCTACGCGTTCCTCCTCTACTCGAGGCCGACGGCCCTCGTGGAGACCGTGGTCAGCGGCGAGGCCGTGAGCGCCAAGCCCGGAAGCGTCACCGTGAAGGAGGAGTACTCGATGCAGATGAAGAGCCAGATCGCGGGGCGCGTCCTCAGCAAGGACTACCACCTCGACCCCGGGATGAGGATCAAGGAGGGCGACATCCTGGTCCAGCTCGACACGGGCGACGTCGACATCGAGATCCAGCAGGCCGAGAACGCCTTCGCCTCGGCGAAGAGCAAGGTCGCCGTCGGCTCGGCCCAGAAGTACGCGCTCGAGTCGGCCCAGTCGGACTTCACCAACACGGAGCGCCTCTACAAGATGGGCCAGATCTCCGAGAGCGACTACAACAAGGCCCGAAGGCTGGTCCAGACGATCCAGCAGCAGCAGGCGATGGAGGACGTCGTCAACAAGGAGAACCTGGACACCGACGAGACGACGCTGAAGTCCAAGCTGCGCGCGAGGGACAAGATGACGATCACGGCGCCCTTCGACGGGCAGGTCTCCGAGGTGTTCGCGCACCCGGGCGACCTGATCGACTCCGGGTCCCCGATCGTATCCCTCATCACGACGACCCGCGTCGTCGAGGCGAAGATCAGCGAGGAGGACTTCGCCAACATCGAGGTGGGCCAGAGGGTCACGGTCATCTTCCTGCCCTACGGCGAGTTCGAGTACAACGGGACCGTGAAGAAGATCCTCCCGATAGCCGACCCGCTGACCCAGCGCCACCTCGCGTGGCTCGACATCACGGACATCCCTCCGGCGAAGCTCATCCCGGGCATCACCGGCGAGGTCAGCGTCATCGTGGGGCGCCACCAGGCGAAGGCCATCGTGCCGCGCCGGGCGCTCCTCAACGAGAACGTCTATGTCGTCAAGGACGGCAAGGTGGAGCTTCGCCGGGTGAAGACCGGCTACGAGTGGCTGAGGGGCGCCGAGATCACCGAGGGCCTCGAGCCCGGCGAGCAGGTCATCGTCGAGGAGCTCGAGAACTTCAGGGCGGGCCAGAGCGTGCGCACGCAGGAGCTGCCCTCCGACGTCTTCAGCGCCAAGAAGTAGCCGTCCGGATGTCCCCGAACTTCCGCATAGCGTTTCGCTTCCTCACGGCGAAAAAGCGGGCCATGCTGATGAGCCTGTCGTGCATCGTGCTCGGCGTCGGCCTCTTCATCGTGACGCAGGCGACGACCACCGGCTTCCAGACATTCTTCATCAAGACCATCCTCGGGACCAACGGGGCGATCATGATCCAGGACAAGCTGCAGGCGACGATGCACAGCATCGACGCGGGCGGCTACAACTCGCCGATCGAGATCAGGGAGAAGCAGGGCAAGAGGTACATCGAGGGGATCGAGTACCCGAAGCTCCTGAAGCAGGGGCTCTACGCCTTCAGCAACGTCTCGGGGGTGTCCGAGGTGCTCAGGGGGACGGTCACGATCCGCAGCTCCTTCAGGGACCAGACGGGCCAGGCCTACGGCATCAACCTGGACGACCACCTGAAGGTCTCGGACCTGCGCTCCCAGATCGTCGAGGGCTCGCTCAACGACTTCCGTGTGCAGCAGGGGGGCGCCCTCATCGGGCGCGTGATCGCGGACCGGCTCCAGCTCGAGGTGGGCGAGACCTTCGAGCTCGTGAACAACGGCGACATCCACCACTACCGGGTGAGCGCCATCTACCAGACGGGGGTGGACGACATCGACAACAAGAACGTCTACCTGAAGATGGAGGAGGCGCGCTCGCTGTTCAAGAAGCCGACCGGGGCGACGTACCTGCAGGTGAGCCTCTTCGACAAGGACCGGGCGCGTGAGGACGCGGCGGCCATGACAAGCACCCTCGGGCACAGCGCGGCCGCGTGGCAGGACCGGGAAAAGTCATGGCTCGGCGTCTTCCGGGCGCTGCGGATCGCGACCGGGATCACGGTGTCGGTCTTCACGCTGATCGCGGGCCTGGCGATGTTCAACACGCTCGCCATGATCGTCATGGAGAAGACGAAGGACATCGCGATCCTGCGCTCCATGGGCTACACGCGGGGGGACATCACGCACATCTTCCTCTGGCAGGCCGCCATCGTGCTCGCCATCGGCACCGTGCTCGGCTGCCTCATGGGGGCCGGGATCACGTACGCGGTCTCGCAGTTCCCGCTGCCGATCACGGGCATCTTCACCTCCCACAAGTTCCTGGTCGAGTGGTCCCGCTGGCACTATGTCGAGGCCGTCTCGACCGCGCTCGTCATGGTCATGGTGGCGAGCCTCATCCCGTCGCGCCGGGCCGCGAGGCTCGAGCCCGGCGACATCATCCGGGGCACCGCCCAGTGACGCCCATGGCCGCGGGAACCGACATCGCCCTTCGCTGCAACCAGCTGCACCGCTTCCTCGGCAGGGACGAGGGCCGGGTGCACGTCCTGAAGGGCGTGACGTTCGAGGCGAGGGCGGGGCAGGTCTACGCCATCGTCGGGCCCTCCGGCTGCGGCAAGTCGACCCTCCTGTACCTCCTCGGCCTCCTGGACCAGCCCGACGCCGGGGAGATCTGGATCCGGGACCGGCTCATGTCGAACGGGGAGGACGCGCTGCGCACGGCGGCGCGCGGCGAGCACATCGGCTTCGTCTTCCAGTTCCACTTCCTGATGCTCGAGTTCACGACGCTCGACAACGTGATGATGCCCATGCGCAAGCTCGGGCGCCTGACGCAGCCGCAGATGGAGGAGAGGGCCGCCCACCTGCTCAAGTCGGTGGGCCTCGGCGACAAGACCCACCGGCTGGCGACGCACCTCTCGGGCGGCGAGCAGCAGCGCGTCGCGATCGCCCGGGCGCTCGCGAACCAGCCGACCATCATCCTCGCCGACGAGCCGACCGGCAACCTGGACATCAAGAACGCGACCCTGGTCTTCGACATCCTGACGCGGGTGGCCAAGGACAACGGCCAGGCCGTGGTCCTCGTGACGCACAATCCCGACATCGCCAACAGGTGCGACTTCACCCGCCCGATGCGGGACGGCGTCTTCGTCTGATTTGCGCCCCCGCGGCGCATAAGAACGGGTGGTGCCCGGGGGTTCGGGCGCTTATTATGCCATCTAAAAGCGATCGGCTGGAAATTAAGGTTTACAACCCAAACCGGGCACCCTTCTTTCGGAGGCGATTCCAGCCATTAAACGACGCTCCGTGAGCCACGATCCATCGCGTAAACGCTTCCTCGCAAAGGTGCTCGGATTTGCAGCCGTGGGCGCGCTTGTGCCCGGGGCGCTGGCGAGGGCGGCGGCCCCGGGACAGGCCGGCGCGAAGGCCCCCAAGGCGGCCTCATTCCGGATCCGCCCGCAGCCCAGGGCCGTGGCCCGCCGCGAGGGCCAGGCCTAGGACGACGCAGCATGCCCAAGCTGTTCCCCAAGTCCGCCAACAGGCTGCCCCTGCAGCTCACCATCTATCTGGTGCTGCTGGCGTGCATCGCGACGGCGGGGGTCAACTACTACATGACCCCGAAGTTCACGCGGGTCGGCTACGCCCCGGTCCAGCCGGTGCCCTACAGCCACAAGAAGCACGTCGGCGAGCTGGGCCTGGACTGCAGGTACTGCCACAACTTCATCGACACCGCGGGCTCGTCGATCCCGACGTCCCAGACGTGCATGAACTGCCACAGCCAGATCAAGACGGCCAGCCCCGCCCTGCAGGTGGTGCGCGACAGCTTCCAGTCCGGCAAGCCGGTCCCGTGGGTCCACGTCCACGTGCTGCCGAGCTTCGTCTACTTTGACCACTCGATCCACCTGAACCGGGGGATCAGCTGCGTGGAGTGCCACGGCAAGGTGAACGAGATGGACGTCGTCACCCAGATGAAGCCCTTCAGCATGGGCTTCTGCCTGGACTGCCACAGGAACCCCGCGGCCCACGTCCGCGTGAAGGGCGACATCTTCAACCTGGACTCAGCCACGATAGCCGAGACGCAGGGCAGCAAGGCCGCGGCCGCCTTCGTGCACGACTGGAACATCAAACCGCCGCAGAGCTGCTCCGGCTGCCACCGATGAAGCGCAAGGTCGAACATCCCGGGCCCTCGGAGCGGGCCATGACCGGGCCGCGCTACTGGCGCAGCCTGGACGAGCTCGCGGAGACCCCAGCCTTCAAGTCGGCCATCGCACGGGAGTTCCCGGAGGGCGCCTCCACGATGGACGGCGTCGACCGCCGCCAGTTCATGAAGATCATGGCGGCCTCCTTCGCGCTCGGCGGGGCGGGGCTCGCGGGGTGCAGGCGCCCCGAGGAGAACATCCTTCCGTTCGGCAAGTCGGTCGAGGGCGCCGTCCCCGGGCTGCCGGTCTACTTTGCGACGGCGATGCCGATGCGCAGCTGGGCCGTCCCGCTCCTCGCCGAGACCCACCAGGGCCGCCCGACGAAGCTCGAGGGCAACCCGGCCTACGCGCCCCACGGGGGCTCGAGCTCGCTCCACGCCCAGGCCTCGGTCCTCGACCTCTACGACCCGGACCGCTCGACCACCCACACCCAGGACGGCAAGACGCTGGACGACGCGGCCGTCAGGGCCCTCCTGGCCGGGATCGGCAAGGCGCACCGCGCGACCCAGGGGCTGGGCCTGGCCTTCCTGGCCGACGCCTCCTCGTCGCCGACCCGCCTGCGGGTGATCCGCGCCCTCTTCGGGCGCTGCCCGAAGGCGACCTGGGTGGAGTACGAGCCCGTGACGGACGAGCCGCCGATGGCGGTCAGCCGCACGCTCTTCGGCGCCAACCTGAGGCCGATCTACCGCTTCGAGAAGGCCAAGCGGATCCTCAGCCTCGACGCCGACTTCCTGCAGGCCGAGTCGGGGAGCCTGCAGTACGCGAGGGACTTCGCCAAGGGGCGGCGCCTGACGAAGAAGGACGACCCGATGAGCCGCCTCTACATGGCGGAGAGCGGCCTCTCGATCACGGGCACCATGGCGGACCACAGGCTGCGCCTGGCGTCGAGCCACATGTTCGCGCTGGCGGCGGCCGTCGCCTTCAAGGTCACCGGCGACGCGATGTACGCCAAGGCGGCCGAGGACCTGGACGTGAAGCCCGAGTGGATCGCCGAGTGCGCCGCGGACCTGGTCGCCAGCAAGGGCGAGTGCCTGGTCGTCGCCGGCTCGCACCTGCCGGACGGCGTCCACGGGATCGTCTACGCGATCAACGAGGCCCTCGGCAACTTCGGGACCACGCTGGACTTCGTCTACAGCACGAAGCCCCAGACGATCGGCATCGCCGGCCTCGCGGACCTGATCGAGAAGAAGCAGGTGAAGACGCTCGTCATCCTCGGCGGCAACCCGGTGTACAACGCCCCGGCCGACCTCGGGTGGGAGCAGCTCCAGAAGTCGGTGCCGGAGGTGGTGCGCCTCGGCTACTACGCCGACGAGACCTCGGCCGCGGCCCACACGCACATCGCCGCGGCCCACTACCTCGAGTCCTGGGGCGACGCCCGGACGGCGGACGGGACGGTCGTCCCCGTGCAGCCGATGATCCTGCCCCTCTTCGGCGGCCTGACGCAGAACGAGGTCCTGGCCATGATCGCGGGGATGGCGAACCCCGACCCGTACCGGCTGGTCTACGACACCATCACGCTCGGGGGCCGCGAGGGAAAGAAGTCCGAGGCCCTCTTCCGCAAGTTCCTGCACGACGGGATGCTCGAGGGAAGCACCTTCCTGCCGGTCCCGCGGCGCTACAGCCCCGGGGCGGTGCACACCTACCTCGCGGGCCCGGCGCCGCTGCCGAAGGTCTCGCTGGAGTCGATCGAGGTGCGCTTCGTCGCCGACGCGAGGGTGGACGACGGGCGCTTCGTCAACAACGGCTGGCTGCAGGAATGCCCCGACCCGATCACGAAGATCAGCTGGGACAACGCCATCCTCATCAGCCCCAGGCTCGCGAAGGACCTCGGCATCGACTCCCCGCCGGACGGCCTGCGCCAGGTGGCGCGCAAGGAGCTGGCCAAGTTCGACAAGGGCATGGAGAACGCCCACGTGGTCGAGCTGACCATCGACGGGCGCAAGATCAAGGGCCCGGCCCACATCCAGCCCTGCCTGGCCAACTACTCCGTCGTCGTGCCGCTCGGCTACGGCCGGACGAGGACCGGCAGGGTGGGCGAGGGCACGGGCTTCAACGCCTACGCCGCCCGCTCGTCGGCGGCGCCCGACGTCGCGACCGGCGCCTCGATCCGCGTCACGGGCGAGAGGATGTTCCTCGCCGACTCCCAGTGGCACTGGTCCATGGAGGGCCGCGAGATCGTGCGCGAGGGCAACCTCGGCGAGTACCAGGAGAACCCCGGCTTCGCCCGCGAGATGGGCCTCGAGGCCGAGGAGCCGAACCCGCTCCTGACCCCGGACTTCGGCTCCAAGACCCCGGCCCAGATGGCGACCGAGATCCCGAGGGGCAACTCGCTCTACGTGACGCCCAAGTTCGAGGGCACGCAGCAGTGGGGGATGAGCATCGACCTGAACACCTGCATCGGCTGCAACGCCTGCGTCGTCGCCTGCCAGGCCGAGAACAACATCCCGATCGTCGGCAAGGACCAGATCCTGCGGGGCCGCATCATGCACTGGATCCGCCTCGACCGCTACTACTCGGACGGCAAGGCGGACGCGGCGGCCTTCGGCGGCGGCGAGGGCAACCTTGAGATCCCCGAGGATCCCCAGGTCTCCATGCAGCCGGTGGCCTGCATGCAGTGCGAGCTGGCGCCCTGCGAGATGGTCTGCCCGGTGAACGCCACCGTGCACGACGAGGAGGGCCTGAACACGATGGCCTACAACCGCTGCATCGGCACGCGCTACTGCGCGAACAACTGCCCCTACAAGGTGCGCCGCTTCAACTTCTTCGACTGGAACATGCGCGAGATCGACAGCTTCTACATGGGGCCGCTGGGCCACGAGGGGATGCCGGAGCTCGTGCAGATGGTGAAGAACCCCGACGTGACGATCCGCATGCGCGGCGTCATGGAGAAGTGCACGTACTGCGTGCAGAGGATCGAGAACGGCAAGATCGAGTGGAAGGTGAAGATGGCGCAGGCCGGCACCCCGGAGAAGGTCAACGTCCCGGACGGCGTGATCCGCACCGCCTGCCAGCAGGCCTGCCCGGCGGGGGCGATCGTCTTCGGCGACATCATGGACCCGACGAGCGCGGTCTCCATCGCCAAGGCCAGGGACCAGGACTACGGGCTCCTGTCCTACCTGAACACGAGGCCGAGGACGACCTACCTGGCGAGGATCCGCAACCCGAACCCGAGGATGCCCGACTACACGGCGATGCCGCTGAGCAGGGTGGAGCACTGGAACAAGAACCACCCGCCGAAGAAGGCCTGACCCATGTCCCACGCCGCAGAGACCGCACCCGACGCCCCCGCCATCCTGGCCGAGGTGAACCCCGTGGCCAAGCCCCGCGCGGAGCTGGTCGGCCACGGCCGCGGCTTCTCCTGGATCACGGAGAAGATCTGCGGCATCGCGGAGGAGAAGACCCCGGTGTGGTGGTGGTACTGCTTCATCTCGGCCTGCATCGTCGCCTCCTTCACGGTCGCCGGCCTCATCTACCTCGTCGCGACCGGCGTCGGCGTCTGGGGCCACAGGAGCCCCGTCTTCTGGGCCTGGGACATCGTCAACTTCGTCTTCTGGATCGGCATCGGGCACGCCGGCACGCTGATCTCGGCCATCCTGTGCCTCCTGCGCCAGAAGTGGCGCACCTCGATCAACCGCTCGGCCGAGGCCATGACGATCTTCGCGGTCGTCTGCGCCGGAATCTTCCCCGTCTTCCACCTGGGCCGCGTGTGGTACTCCTGGTTCCTCTTCCCGCTCCCGAACTCGAACTACATCTGGCAGAACTACCGCTCGCCGCTGGAGTGGGACGTCTTCGCGGTGTCGACGTACGGCACGGTCTCCGTCCTCTTCTGGTACGTCGGGATGATCCCCGACCTGGCGACCATGCGCGACCGCTTCGCCTCGGTCGGCAAGAACATCCGGGCGAGGGCCTACGGGATCTTCGCCATGGGCTGGCGCGGGTCGAGCCGCCACTGGAGCAACTACGAGATGGCGTACCTGATCCTGGCCGGCATCTCGACGCCGCTCGTCCTCTCGGTGCACACGATCGTCTCCTTCGACTTCGCGGTGTCCCTGATCCCCGGGTGGCACACGACCATCTTCCCGCCGTACTTCGTCGCGGGCGCGATCTTCTCGGGCTTCGGGATGGTGCTGACCCTCATCCTGCCGCTGCGCGCCGTGTACCACCTGGAGGACCTGATCACGCAGTACCACATCGACTGCATGTGCAAAATTATTTTGGCGACCGGCACGATGGTCGGCTACGCCTACGCGATGGAGTTCTTCATCGCGTGGTACGGCGCGAACCCGAACGAGGGCTTCGCGTTCATCAACCGCGCGTTCGGGCCCTACTGGTGGGCGTACTTCATCATGGTGTCGTGCAACGTGATCACGCCCCAGTTCTTCTGGTTCGGGGCGGTGCGCCGCAACACCTGGCTCGTCTTCATCCTGTCCCTCGTCGTCAACGTCGGCATGTGGTTCGAGCGCTTCGTCATCATCGCGACCTCGCTCGCCCGCGACTTCCTGCCGTCCAGCTGGGGCTACTACAGCCCCTCGATCGTCGAGATCTTCACCTTCTTCGGGACCTTCGGCGTCTTCTCGGTCCTCTTCCTGCTCTTCGTGCGCTTCCTGCCGATCATGGCGATCGCGGAGCTGAAGGCCGTCACCCCCCAGGCCGACCCGCACGCCGCGGGGGACCACCACCCTGCACCCGGCCATGGCTGAAAGACCCTACGGACTCATAGCGATGTTCGAGACCCCCGGGGCCCTCATGCGCGCCGCCGAGCAGGTGCGCGACGCCGGCTACCGCAAGTGGGACTGCATCACGCCCTTCCCGGTCCACGGCCTGGACAAGGCGATGGGCGTCGGGCGCTCCCGGGTGCCGAGGATCTCGCTGGCCGGCGGCATCACGGGCTTCTGCACGGGCATGTCGATGATCTGGTTCATGGACAAGTTCGACTACGGCCTGACGGTGGGCGGCAAGCCGCTCTTCAGCCCGCTCTTCGCCTTCCCGGTGTCGTACGAGCTCACCATCCTCTTCACGGCGTTCGCGACCATCGGGGGCATGTTCCTGCTGAACGGCCTGCCGATGCACTACCACCCCGTGCTCAACTACGAGAACATCCGCAGGGGCACGGACGACCTGTTCTACATCGTGATCGAGCGGGCGGACCCGAGGTTCAGCCCCGAGAACACGCGGGCGCTCCTGGAGAGGGCCGGCGGCCGGGAGATCACGGAGCTCGAGGGCTGAAGCCATGCGCCACGCCTACCTCATCACCGCCTTCCTCGTGGTCGTCACGGTCTCGATCTTCGGCTTCCGGGGAAGGACCTTCACGCAGCCGCCGATGGACGTCTTCCCCGAGTGGGCGTTCCCGGGCATGAAGTACCAGCCGAAGCTGACGCAGCAGGTGCCGAGCAACTTCTTCGCGGACGGCCGCTCGGACCGCGCGGCGCCCCCGAACACCGTCGCCGCCTCCTACGGCCCGGCCGGCCAGCCGCTCAGGAACGACGACGTCCTCTTCCTCGGCAAGGCCCCGGACGGCTCGTTCGCCAGGGGCTTCCCCTCGCGGATAAGGGTGGACATGAGGCTCCTCGAGCGCGGGCGCGACCGGTTCACGATCTACTGCTCGCCCTGCCACGGCGCGGTCGGCGACGGCAACGGGATCACGAAGAAGTACGGCATGGGGGCGACGCCGACCTACCACGACGACCGGCTGCGCAAGATGGCCGAGGGGGAGATCTTCAACACGATCACGAACGGCAAGGGCCAGATGAACTCCTACGCCGACAAGCTGCGGCCCGGGGACCGCTGGGCCGTGGTCGCCTACGTGCGGGCGCTGCAGCGCGCCCAGACGGGCACCCTGGCCGACGTGCCCGAGGACCACAGGGGGGACACCGGACTCAAATGACGAAGCCCGACTCCAGCAAGGCCCTCGGGATCGGCATCGCCGGCATAGCCGTGACGGCGGCGGGGATCCTCGTCTCCGGCGCGCACGCCGTCGCGACCGCCTGGCTGGTCGGGATCGGCTTCTGGACGGCGATCGCCATCGGGATGCTGATGATGATCCTCATCCACCACATCTTCGACTCCTCCTGGTCGGTGGTCCTGCGCCGCCAGTACGAGCACGGCGTGGCCGCGTTCCCCTGGCTGCTCCTCCTCTTCCTGCCGCTGATCGCCGGCTCCTACCTCGGCAAGGGGGACCTGGTCTGGCCCTGGATGAACCCGGCCCACCAGATCACGGCCGAGCACACGGTCAAGGACGACCTCCTCTGGGTGAAGAAGAGCGCCTTCCTGAACGTCCCCCTCTTCACGATCCTCTCGATCGGCTTCTTTGGCGCCTGGATCTGGATCTCCGCGAGGCTGCGCAAGGCCTCCTTCACCCAGGACACCGACGGCGACCTGAAGTGGACCCGCATGAGCGGCAAGACGGCCGGCTTCGGCATCCCCATGGTGGCCCTCGCCCTCACCGGCGCCGCGATCTACTGGTTCAAGAGCCTCGAGTACCACTGGTTCTCGACCATGTACGGCGTCTGGTTCTTCGCCAACTGCATGCGCGGCGCCCTGTCCTGCGGCGTCCTCATGATGCTCTGGCTCTACGGCCGCGGCGACCTGAAGGGGATACTGAAGACGGACCACCTCTGGGCCATCGGCCAGATGATGCTCACCTTCACGGTGTTCTGGGCCTACGTGTCCTTCTCGCAGTACTTCCTCATCTGGAACGCGAACGTGCCCGAGGAGACCTTCTGGTACAACATCCGCGAGTTCGGCGACTGGTGGTACGTGAGCCTCTTCATCGTCTTCGGCAACTTCCTGCTGCCGTTCCTGCTGCTCCTGTCGTACCGCTACAAGGTCACGCACCGGACAATCCGCCGGATCGCCCGCCTGGTCCTCTTCGTCGTCTTCATCGACCTCGTCTACAACATCCTGCCGGCGCTCAAGGACGCGCACGGCAACCCGCTGCCGTTCCTCTCGCTCAACCTGCTCTGGGCCGCGACCTCGGTCGTCGGCGTCGGCGGCATCTGCATCGCCGCCTACCTGCGGGACCTCCCGAAGACCAAGCTGATCCCCATCCGCGACCCGCGGATCGGCGAATGCCTGAACCATGATGACTGACCCGGACACACCCGCGCCGCGGCCCGTCTCCCTGCTGGCGGTCGCCTCCATCTTCATCCTCCTGTCCCTCTTCGGGTTCCTGGTGGAGCGGGTCTACGTGCGCCACAGGCCCCCGGCACCGCAGAACCAGGCCCCCGAGAACCTCTCCAAGGACCTCGCGTGGAAGGCGACGCCCGAGAGCCGCAGGGCCTACCTGGCCGACCTGCGCCATGCCCAGTCGGAGCAGGCGGCGGCCTACGGCTGGGTCGACAGGAAGACCGGCGTCGTGCAGCTGCCGATCGAGCGGGCGATGGAGCTCGTCGTGAAGGAACAGGGGGCCTCCAAATGAGCGTGAAGGGCGAAGTGACCCCCGTGGACGGCGCCTCGCGCTGGCCGCTCCTCTTCCTCCTGGCGTCCGGGCTCGTCTGGCTCGTCGTCGCGGGCGCCCTGGGGCTCCTGGCGGCCATGCAGCTGCACTCCCCGGGCTTCATGGCCCAGTGCCCGATCCTCACGTACGGGCGCACGACGGTCATGGCCGAGACGGCGTTCGTGTACGGCTGGCTCGCGAACGCGGGCCTCGCGCTCGCCCTCTGGGTCCTCGGGCGGCTCGCCGGCGAGCCCCTGCGCGCCCAGAACTGGGCGCATGCGGGGACGGCGTTCTGGAACCTCGCGGTGACGGGCGCGGTGGTGGGGGTCGCCGTCGGCGACGCGACCGGCTTCGAGCTCCTGGGTCTCCCGCACTACGTCCATGTCGCCATGCTCTTCTCGTACGCGGCGATCGCGGTGCCCGGGCTCCTCGCCTGGTCGGGCCGCCTGCGCCAGGTGTCGTTCGCCTCGCACTGGTACGCCGCGGCGGCCCTCTTCCTCTTCCCCTGGCTCCTGTCCATCGCCCACGTGATGCTCTTCTCGGCGCCCGTGCGCGGCGTGGAGCAGGCGATCGTGGCCGGCTGGTACGGCCAGTCGGCCTGGACGCTCTGGCTGGCGCCGCTCGCGCTGTCGGTCGCCTACTACGTCGTCCCGAAGGTGACGGGCAGGACCCTCCCGTCCTATGAGTTCGCGGCGCTCGGCTTCTGGTGCCTCGTGTTCGTCGGGGGCCTGACGGGCGGCCGCCACCTCCTCGGAGGCCCGGTGCCCGCGTGGATACCGTCCGTGGCGGTCGTCGCCTGCGCGCTCCTCCTCTTCCACACCTTCGTCGTCCTCCTGAACCTGCGGGGCGCGTTCTCGGGCAAGGGCGTCGCCCTCAAGTTCATCGCGTTCGGCCTCGCGGCCTACCTGCTGGGCGCCCTCACCGACGCCCTGACCTCGTTCCACGGCGTGGCCGCCCACACGCAGTTCACGTACTTCTCGGAGGCCCAGAAGCAGCTGGCCCTCTACGGGGCGGCCTCGACCATCCTCTTCGGGGGCATCTACTACGCGCTGCCCCGGATCACGGGGAAGGCGTGGCTTTCCGGAGGCCTCGTCAGGGCGCACCTGTTCCTCACGGTCGCGGGCGTCCTGCTCCTCCTCGCCTCGCTCACGCTCGCGTCGGTCACGCAGAGCCAGGAGCTCCTGGAGGCCGGCGTGCCGTTCGCCGACATCGTGAGGAACACGAGGCCGTGGCTCGCCGGCGCCGTCGCCGCGCAGGCCGTCCTCCTCCTCGGCAACCTGGCGCTGCTGGTCAACTTCTACCTGACGTCGTGCCGGATCCTCAACATCTCGGAGCCCGCCGCGTTCAACCCGCCCGCGGCCATGGAGACCCCCGCGCCGTGAAGAGCAACCTGTACTTCTTCGTCGGCGTCTTCTCGGCCCTGCTGATCTCCTGGCTCGGGATCGTCATCGGCTCGAACTCCCAGCTGGGGGGCCTGGCGCCGTACTACGACGACGGCGACGGCCAGACCCATCCCGAGTGGATGCCGGGCGTGGCCGCCCAGGGGCAGCTCGTCTACAGGGACCTGGGCTGCGTCGCCTGCCACACCCAGCAGGTGCGCCGCCCAAGCTTCGGCTCCGACCAGGCGCGGGGGTGGGGCGAGCGCCAGAGCGTCGCCCGCGACTATATCTACCAGCCCGCCCCGCAGCTCGGCCTCATGCGCATCGGCCCCGACCTCACCAACCTGGCCGACCGCAAGCCGTCGGCGATGGACGCCGACGACCTGCTGAACCTGCTCTACACCGGCAGCGACGGCATGCCCTCCTACCGGTTCCTCTTCGAGAAGCGCGAGGTCGGCGTCGGCGCCCAGCACTCGGAGAGGGCCCTGAAGCTCACGGGCGCCCTCAAGCCCAAGGAGGGCTGGGAGATCGTGCCGACCTCGAGGGCCGAGTCCCTGGTCGGCTACCTGGTGAACCTGAAGACGACCTACACCTACCCGGAGGCGACGCCCTTCACGCCCCCCAAGCCCGAGGGCGAGGCCGCGAAGCCTGCGGCCCCGGTGGCGGCGACTCCGGCCCCGGGGGCAACACCCGCGCCCTCGGCAGCCCCTGCTGCGGCCCCGGGCGCGGCGACACCCGCTCCCTCCGCGGCTGCGGGATCAGCCCCTTCCGCCCCGGCCGCCCCCGCACCCGCCACGGGACCGGCCGCCGGCGCCGCCCCAGCGGCCCCCGGGGCCGCGACCCCGGCTCCCTCCGCGGCCCCTGCGGGAGCACCCGCAGCCGCCCCGGCTCCTGCTCCGGGCGCGGCAACACCCGCTCCGTCTGCGGCTCCAGGGGCGGCCACTCCGGCTCCCCCGGGCGCTGCTGCGGCCCCCTCGGCGGCCCCTGCGGGCGCAGCCGCACCTGCGCCAGGCGCGGCGACACCCGCTCCGTCGGCCGCGCCCGGGGCGGCTACCCCGGCCCCGGCCGCGGGCGCACCCGCTTCGGCACCGACGGCGGCGCCCGGCGCCACGGGAGGGACCAAATGAGCACCCCATCCGACAGGGACCCGCGCCTGGACCAGGCCGCGGCCAGCGACGAGGGCCTGCTGGACGCCCATGAGAGGCTCCTCGGCCGCCAGCCCGACGAGGGGGCGCGCTACCGGCTGCTCCCGATCGGGATCCTCTTCACGCTGAGCGGTCTCATCCTCTTCGCGGGCACGTACCTGAACCGGTACACCGGCCACTACAGCCCCGCGATCTTCGACGAGAACGCCAAGCCGACGACGGGGGCCGGGGCCGAGGTCAAGATCGACCCCATCGCGGTCGGCAAGGGCGCGTTCAACGCCGTCTGCATCACCTGCCACCAGGCCAGCGGACAGGGCATGCCGGGGATCTATCCCCCGCTGGCCGGCTCGGAATGGGTCAACGGCTCCGCCGACCGGGTGATCCGGATCGTGGTCTACGGCCTGAAGGGCGACATCCACGTGGAGGGCCACGACTTCAACGCGGCCGCCATGCCGGTCTTCGGCCAGCAGGTGACCGGCTCGGCCTACAACTGGAGCGACGAGAAGATCGCCGCCGTCCTCACCTACGTGCGCCAGGAATGGGGCAACAAGGCCGGGGCGATCACGGCGGACCAGGTGGCGGCGGTCCACAAGGCCGTCGGCGACCGCAAGGAGATGTCCGAGGCCGAGCTAGAGGCGGTCAAGTAACCGCGGGGGCGCGGCGCCCGGCGCGAACGGCTGCGAACGCTAGTCGCCGAGGCGCTTGCCCGGCACGAGGTAGTTCCCGACGTAGTCGGCCACGGCGTCCGCCAGGGGCGTGATCGGCCGGTCATACCCGGAGGCCCGCAGCTTCGCGATGTCCGCCTTCGTGTAGTACTGGTACTTGGAGCGGAGGACATCCGGCATGTCGATGAACTCGATCCTCGGCTCGCGCCCGAGCGCCTTGAAGATGGCGCCCGCGAGCGTCAGCCACGTGTTGGCCTCGCCCGACCCCAGGTTGTAGAGCCCGCCCGACGACGAGCCCTTCTCGGCAAAGTGCAGCGTCATCTCGACCGCGTCCTTCACGTAGAGGAAGTCGCGCATCTGGCCCCCGTCCGGGTACTTCGGGTCGTAGCTCTTGAAGAGCCCGATCTTCCCCGACTGCTGGATCTGGAGGTTGGCCTTCGAGACGACCGAGCGCATGTCGCCCTTGTGCTCCTCGTTGGGCCCGAAGACGTTGAAGTACTTCACCCCGACGATCCGGTTCAGCCAGCCGAGGCGCTTGGCGTAGAGGTCGAACAGGTGCTTGGAGTACCCGTACATGTTGAGCGGGCGCAGGCGCTCGATCTCCGGGTCCTGGTCGTCCATGCCCTGGGCGCCGTCCCCGTAGGTCGCCGCCGACGACGCGTAGACGAAGCGGGCCCCCATCGCGAGCGACCAGCTCGCGAGCTCGCGCGTGAACGCCGTGTTGTTGTCGATCAGGTAGGAGGCGTCCCTCTCCGTCGTGGACGAGCAGGCGCCGAGGTGGAAGACCGCCGAGAACTTCCCGAAGGACCCCGGGCTCTGGGCGAGCCGCGAGCGAAGCGCCGTCCCCTCGACATAGTCGGCGAACCGCAGCGGCACCAGGTTCCTCCACTTCTCGTCGGAGTGCAGGATGTCGGAGACCACGATGTCGTCCCTGCCGCGCGCGTTGAGCGCCCAGATGAGGGCGCTGCCGATGAAGCCGGCGCCGCCGGTGACGAGGATCCTGCCGTTGAGCGCGCCGCCTTGCATCACGCGGAGAGCTCGACCGCGCGCGCCCGGGCCGCGACGACGGCCCCGCGCATCATGCCCCGGAAGTCGAGGTCGGCCATGCACCGCAGCCCGGCCGCGGTGACGCCGTTGGGGGACGTGACCTCGCCCCGGAGCACCTCGGGGTCGACGTCGCGCCTCGCCAGGAGGCGGGCGGCGCCGAGGAGGGTCTCGACCGCGAAGAGCTTCGAGGTCTGGGCGTCGAAGCCCACCGCGAGGCCCGCGTCGCGAAGCGCCGCCGCGAATTCAAAGACGTAGGCCGGGCCGCACCCGCAGATGGCCGTGAAGCCGTCCATCTGGGCCTGCGGCAGCTCGATGGAGAGCCCGAGCGAGCCGAAGACCGCGTCGAGGACCGCCCGGTCGGGGGCCGAGAGGGGGGAGCGGGCGCACCAGCCCGTCAGGCCGGCCCCGATCTGGCTCGGGGTGTTCGGCATGCTGCGCACGACGTTGCGCGCCTGCGGGAACACGCGCGCCAGGGCCTCGACGGTCTTGCCCGCGAGGACGGAGATGACGAGGCGGCCCTCCGAGAGCCCGGCGAGCCTGGGGTCTGCCGTCGCGAGGTTCTGGGGCTTGAAGGCGACGACCAGCGTGCCGGCGCCGGCCAGGAGGTCCTCCAGCGAGCCGGCGAGCCGGATGCCCGTTCGCTTGGACAGGGCGGGGGCGCTCGCGCCCGTGCCGCCGAGGCAGATGATCCTCCCCGGGGCATAGGCGCCCTTGGCGATCAGGCCCTCGACCATGGCGAGCGCCATGGAGCCGGCTCCCAGGAATGCGATGTCGTCCATGGCGGGTCCTAGTCGTCGTCCAGCGACTTGTCCCGGTGGCGCGGGTCCCGGACCGGGTGGACGAGGATGGCGCTCGAGCCGCCCTCAGGCCTTGAAACGAGGGTCACCTCGCCGCCCACGCTGCGCAGCGAGTGGCGCGCCACGGTGAGGCCCATGCCGACGCCGACCGTGCGCTTGGAGCTCACGAAGGGCTCGAACATCCGGTCGCGGATCTCGTCGGCGATGCCGGCCCCGCTGTCATCGACCCGCACCTCGAGCATCTTGTCGCCGCGCGGCTTGTCGAACAGGCGGGTGTGGATCGAGATCGCCCGCCTCTCCGGCGGCGTCGCCTCCTGGTAGGACTCCCAGGCGTTCATGAGCACCTTGGAGAGGACCTCCTCAAAGGTCTCGATGTTGGTGTCGATCTCAAGGTCCTCGACCGGGTTGTAGACGACGACGCCGGCGGTGAGCTTGTAGTCGGAGTGGAAGCGCCTGATGCCGCCCTCGAGGAGCCGGGGAAGGGCGACGCGAGACAGGTCGGGCCTCGACTTGACGACCAGCGTGCTCAGCTGGCGCACGATGCCCACGATCCTCTGGACCGCGTCGTCGACGTTCTGGGCGTTCTTCTTGACGACGAGCGGCTTCTCGTAGCCGTTCTTGATGAGGTCGAGGTAGCCGATCACGACGCCGAGCAGGTTGTTCAGGTTGTGGGCGATCCCCTGGGCCACGGCGCCGATCGTGGCGGCCCGGCGCGACTCCTCGAGGCGGCGCTGGAGCTCGAGGTTCTCGCGGTTGATCGCCGCGAAGCGCAGCTGGGTCGTCACCCGCGCCACGGTCTCGTCCAGGTCGATCGGCTTCGTGATGTAGTCGACGGCCCCGACCGCGAGCCCCTCCAGCTTGCTCTCCTTCGTCGTGCGGGCCGTGACGAAGATGACGGGGATGGAGCGGGTGTCGCTGCTCGCCTGCAGGCGCTGGCAGACCTCGATCCCGTCCATGTCCGGCATCATGAGGTCCAGGAGGATCAGGTCGGGCTTGTGGGCCTTCACCTGCTCCAGGGCCTCCAGGCCGTTGTTGGCCGTCGAGACGTCAAGCCCCCCGCGCTCCAGCTTGCGCTTGAGCAGCTGGACGTTGATCGGCTGGTCGTCGACTACCAGTATGCGCTCTTTGGACATGGTCGCGGTTCAGTTGCAACAATGGGGCCGGCGGGCCCGGGCGCAAGACAAGGCGCGACCCATCAGCCGGCCGACCGGATTTGGAAGGCTTTGACGGTGTTCCGCATAAGCATGGCGACCGTCATGGGGCCGACCCCCCCCGGCACCGGCGTGATCTTGGACGCCAGCGCCGAAACCCCTGCAAAATGCACGTCCCCGACAAGCCGGTAGCCTGCCTTCTTCGACGGGTCGGTGACGCGGTTGACCCCGACGTCGATGACCACGACTCCCGGCTTCACCATGTCCGCCGTCACGAATTCCGGGCGCCCGATGGCGGCTATGAGGACGTCGGCCTGGCGGGTGATCGCGGCGAGGTTGGCCGTCTTCGAGTGGCAGATGGTGACCGTGGCGTTGGCGCCGGCCCGCTTCTGGAGGGCCAGGAGCGCCACGGGCTTGCCGACGATGAGGGAGCGCCCGAGGACGACGAGGTGCTTGCCCTCAAGGTTGACCGAGCTGCGGGCCAACAGCTCCATGATCCCCATGGGCGTGCAGGCCGTGAACCCGCTGTCGTCCTCCTGGGCGAGCTTGCCCATGTTCACGGGGCTGAACCCGTCGACGTCCTTCTCCGGGGCGATCCGCCGGAACACCGCGCTCTCGTCCAGGTGGGCGGGAAGGGGGGACTGCACCAGGATGCCGTCGACGCCGGGGTCCTGGTTAAGGTTCTCGACAAGGGTCTCGAGCGCAGCCTGCTCGATCGAGGCGGACGGCAGGAGGTTGCGGCTCTCGATCCCGATGTCCGCCGCCGTCTGGCCCTTCTTCCTCACGTAGGAGACCGAGGCCGGGTCCTCGCCGACCCGCACGAGGGCGAGGCAGGGCTTGCGCCCCTTGATCGCGGAAACCTCGGCCTTCAGCTCGGCGACGATCTCGGCCGCGATCCGGTTTCCGTCGATGACCTCCATCTACTTGAGACGAAGGCCGACCACCTTGATGACCAGGTCGCCCGACGTGTCGTTGACGGCCTCGATCGACCCGAGGAGGACGACGGCATGGCCGGCGTAGTTGGCGATCTGGTCGGTGAGGAGCAGCTTGCTCAGGTCGACGTACGCGATGCGCTTGCCCGACTCGTCCTGGATCTGCCAGTCGAAGGGGCGCTTGGGCATGAGGATCGACTTCGTGCTCGCGAATGTGCCCTCGTAGATCCGGGAAAGCCTGACGTCGCCGTTGGTGGATGACGTCGGGTTGGAAGCCGGCGCCGCGGCGGCTGGCGCCGGGGTCCCCTCCGGGGCGGAAGGCGCCGCCGCGGGAACCGGGGCGGCCGCGGACGGGCTCACCTGGATGTAGCCCACGAGGGTCTTGTCCAGGTGGACCTGGGTCCAGCTGCCGTGCAGGCCCGTGATCTCGGCCTTGTCGCCCTTCGCGAAGACGGTGAGGACGCCCGAGCCGTCCTTTGGCGCCACGAGGATGCTGGCCCCGGGGACCACATCCAGCTGCTTCGAAAGGTCCCTGTTCTTCACGTAGCCCTCGAAGGGCCCGGCCACCTCGACCGCGATCCAGCCCGCGGGCGGGACGCCGGCCTTGTCCGTCGGCGCGGGCTGCTCGGAGCCCGCCGGCAGGACCACGATGACCGCCGACGCGGCGTCGGGCTGGCTCTGCACGGCCGTGGCGACGCTCAGCGTCGCGGCGTTTAGGGCGCCGGCGCCCGAGAGGGCCGCGGCGGCGATGAGGGCTTTAATCTTCATGGGTGGTTGGGTCGCTCGGGGCGGTCGCCTGAAGCTCGGCGTGCGGCGTCTTCGGCGACCTGAAAAGTTGTTCGATCTCCTTTGAAGCAAGTTGTTTCGCGCCGCGCAACGGGATTCCCTTCAGCCGCACGGCCCCGATCTGGTAGCGGCGCAGCCGAAGGACGATGTACCCCAGGGCCGAGAAGAGGAGCCGGATCTCGCGCTTCTTGCCGTGGTGCATGTGGATGTCGAGGTCGTGGCCGGTGCCGTCGGGCTTCGGGTTGATGATGGCCGCCCGCTCGACCTTCAGCCGCTCGCCCTCGAACGTGAGTCCCTTGACGAGCCGTGAGAGCCGGGAGCCCGGGTAGGGCGCCTTGAGCGTCACGTGGTAGCGCTTCATGACCTCGTTCGAGGGGTGCATGAGCCGGTGGGCGAGGTCGCCGTCCGTCGTCAGGATGACGAGGCCCTCGCTGTCCTTGTCCAGGCGGCCCGCGCAGAAGAAGCGGAAGCGGTTGTATTCGCGGGGCAGGAGGGTGAACACCGTGTCCGGGTTGTGCGGGTCGTCGTTCGAGCAGATGAGCCCCCGGGGCTTGTTGACGGCCAGCGTGATCTTCGGCTGCGGCTGGGTGCGCACGATCTTTCCCGCCACGGTCACCTTGTCGACGCCGGGCTCCACCTTGGCGCCGAGGACCGCCATCTTCCCGTTCACCCAGACCTCGCCGCGCGCGATCAGCGCCTCGGCGTTGCGGCGGGAGCAGATGCCCGCCTCCGCTATGAATTTCTGCAGGCGGATGGTCCCCTCGGATGGCTCATGCTCGTTGGCTTCGTCCTTCACGTAGAAGGGTCACGGTAATCTCGGGCTCGACACATGGCAATTGGAAAGGCCCTACCGGGCGAAGCCGCAGTCATCGGAGCCCTGAGAATGAATTGACAGGGCAACTGCATAATGCATTTTAACTATATGTCTTACACGACACTCACCGTTAGGCACGATGTGGCAAAGAGACTCAAGGCATCAAAGGCCGTGGGCGAAAGCTACAGCGACGTTCTCGATCGTCTACTCGACGGCCAACCTGCCAAATGCGTCGAGGAATGGCTAGAGTCGCTGAAGCCGCTCGAAGGCAAGGGTGTCTTTACGCCTGAGGAACGGGAGAGGCTGAAGAACGACCAGCGCAAGCCCCGGGACTCTCACTCGAGACGCAAGGGCCATGCTCTTAATTGACACAAGCGTCCTCATGGACCTCGAGCGGGAACTTGAAGAGGACAGGGTCGGACCGATTCGAGCCTACCTCGGCCGCCACGGGGCCGAGGACCTTGCTTGCAGCACAGTCTCCGTGGGTGAAATGGCCACGGGAAGAAACGAAGTGGCCACTCGAGTTTTCCTACGGAGACTTAGAAAGATCGCCCTTTCTGAGGCCATAGCCTACCGCGCCGCCGAATTGGACCGCGTCCAGCTTTCCAAAGGCCTTCGCCTTGGGGAAAACGACACGTGGATAGCTGCGACCGCCCTGCATTATTCGGCGACGCTGGTTTATTCAGACGGCGACTTTGACCGCGTTACATCTCTGAAACGCGTGCGGCCAGCCTCATACGTCTAGAGGTTTTAGCCCCGCCTCGATCTCTTTCCGTCGCCCCTCAAGGAACGGAGGGAGCGCGAGCTTCCTGCCCAGGCTATCCATCGTCTCGTCCGTCGCGAACCCCGGCCCGTCCGTCGCGATCTCAAAGAGGATCCCGCCCGGCTCCCGGAAGTAGAGGCTCCGGAAATAGAACCTGTCGACGGGCCCGCTGGTCGGCATGCCCATCCGCACGAGCCTCTCCTCCCACGCCTCGTACTGCTCGTCGTTTGGCGTGCGGAAGGCCACGTGGTGGACCCCGCCCGCGCCGAGCCGACCCGGCGCGAGATTGGGCTCGACCGCGACATGCAGCTCCGCCGCGGGCCCCTCGGCACCCATCTGATAGACGTGCACGGTCTCCGGCTTGCCCTTGGCGAGGGGGTAGGTGCGCACCGGCTTCATCGCCATGACGGACGTCAGCACCCGGTCGGTCGGCTTGAGGTCGGGAACGCTCATCCGGATGGGGCCGAGGCCGCGGACCTGGTGCTTCGCGGGTACCGTGCTCTTGTCCCAGGGGTTCGCGCCGCCCACGCCGCCGTCATCGACGAGGGCCAGGCGCTGTCCCTCCGGATCCTCAAAGTCGAGGGTCCAGCGGCCGTCGCGCTCGACGACCTCGCCGTGCCGCACCTTCAGCTCGGCGAACCTGGCCTTCCACCAGGCGAGGCTCTCCTGGCCCGCCACCCGCAGGCCCGTCTGCACGACGCTCCGGCCCCCGCGCCGCTCCGGGGCCGCAGGCCAGTCGAAGAAGGTGACGTCCGTTCCGGGGCTCGCCTTCCCGTCGGCATAGAAGAGGTGGTAGGACGAGACGTCGTCCTGGTTCACGCTTTTCTTCACGAGGCGCAGGCCGAGGGCCTGCGTGTAGAAGGCGTGGTTCCCGGCGGCCTTCGCCGTCACCGCCGTCAGGTGGTGGAATCCCGTGAGCTGGAGGGCCTGGTCTTGCATCCGATGAATTTGCCCCAATTTAAGCGGCTTGCAAGCGGCCGGGGCCAGCCGCTTTATTGCCCCTCCATTTCCATGTCCGAACCTGCAGAAGCCTCGGCCTACACGAAGGACAATCCCTTCAATGCCCTCGTCCTGGAGAACCGGCTGCTGAACGG
>CAZDZL010000018.1:33214-58090 GCA_964509885.1 uncultured Opitutaceae bacterium
GACCCGGCCGAGAAGGCCAAACTCGAGGGCCTGCTGGTCCCCGAGGCCAAGGACCTCCTCGCCGGCTTTCTCCACGAGCGGGAATTCATCGACCTCCTCGTGGAATTCCCGAGCGCCAGGCTCCAGCCGCAGGAGCTCGTGGACCACATGAGGAAGCTGATGCCGCGGCTCTATTCGATCGCCTCGTCCCCGAGGGCGCACCCGCAGGAGATCCACCTGACCGTGGCCGTGGCGCGCTACCGCACGAACGGCCGCGACCGGGTGGGGGTCTGCACGACCTTCCTCGCGGACCGCGTGACGGTGGGCGAGACCCCGACGCCGGTCTTCGTCTCCCATTCCCACTTCGGGCCGCCCGACGACGGCTCACGGGACGCCATCATGGTCGGGCCGGGGACCGGCATCGCCCCGTTCCGGGCCTTCCTCCAGGACCGCGCGGCCTCGGGCGCCACGGGCCGCAACTGGCTCTTCTTCGGGGACCAGAAGCGGGCGACGGACTTCCTCTACGAGGAGGACTGGGAGCGTTGGAAGAAGGAAGGTATCCTGACGCGGATCGACACGGCCTTCTCCCGGGACCAGCTGGTCAAGGTCTACGTCCAGGACCGCATGCGCGAGGGGGCGGCCGAGCTCTGGGCCTGGATCAAGGACGGGGCCCATTTCTACGTGTGCGGCGACGCGAAGCGGATGGCGAAGGATGTCGACGTCGCCCTCCACGAGGTCATCGCTGGCCAGGGCAACATGACCCCGGCCGAGGCCGCCGACTACGTCAAGGCCATGAAAAAGGAGAAGCGCTACCAGCGCGACGTCTACTAATCCCCATGCTCACATTCACAAACAGGACGGCCCTCGTCACCGGCGCGGGCCGAGGAATCGGAAAGGCGATCGCGGAGACGCTCGCCCGCCACGGCGCCACGGTCATCTGCGTCTCGAAGTCCGCGGAGTCGTGCGGCGCCGCGGCCGCCGCGATCACCCAGGCGGGCGGCAAGGCCCGGGCGCTCGCGGTCGACGTGGCCGACGGCGCGGCGATCGCCAAGGCGGCCGAGTCGCTCCTCGCCGAGATCCCCGTGATCGACATCCTGGTCAACAACGCCGGCATCACCCGAGACGGCCTGCTTTTCCGCATGAGCGACGCGGACTGGAACGACGTCATCTCGACCAACCTTACCAGCTGCTTCCACTGGACGAAGCACCTGGCCCGGCCTATGACCCGGGCCCGCTGGGGCCGGATCGTCAACATCACGTCCGTCAGCGGGATCATGGGAAACGCCGGCCAGGCCAACTACTCGGCGGCCAAGGCGGGGATGATCGGGCTCACCAAGTCGCTCGCCCGGGAATTCGCCTCCCGCAGCGTCACGGTCAACGCCGTGGCGCCTGGCTTCATCAAGACCGACATGACGACCGAGTTCGTGAACAAGCCCGAGGTGGCGGCGAAGATCCTCGAGGCCGTGCCGCTCAAGCGCTTCGGGGAGGCCGCCGACATCGCCAACATGTGCGCCTACCTCTGTTCCGAGGAGGCCGGGTACGTTACGGGCCAAGTTTTTACCGTTGACGGCGGCATGGCAATGTGAAGCCTGCGTTGACTCGGATTACCACCAAATGGCTGACCAAAAAACCATAGACCAGCGCGTTAAGGAAATCATTGTGAACCAGCTCAATGTGAACGAGGAGCAGATCACACCGACGGCTTCCTTCCTTGACGATCTGGGCGCAGATTCGCTCGACACCGTCGAACTGATCATGGCCTTTGAGGAGGAGTTCAAGGACGAGATCAAGGGAGAGATTCCCGAGTCCGACGCCGAGAAGCTCCAGACGGTCGGCCAGGTCACCGATTACATCAAAAGCAAAGCCGGCCAGGGTTGATCCGTTTTTGACCGCCGATCGGCGCCCGCGGCCAATACCGAACCTGAGTTCGGGCGCGAGCCGCCCCCACTGTCCATGAAGCACGGGATAACCGAGCGCAGCGTGGTGGTGACCGGCCTGGGTGTCGTCACCTCCATCGGGCATGACGTGGCCTCGTTCTGGTCGTCGCTCGTCGCAGGCAAGATCGGCGTCGACCGCGTGACCCTCTTCGACCCCGCGGCCTTCGCCTGCCAGATCGGCGCCGAGGTCCGCAACTGGGAGGCGACCCAGCTCATGGACCCCAAGGAGGCCCGCCGCAACGACCGCTACACCCACTTCGGGTTCGTGGCGGCGAAGCAGGCGGTCGCCGACGCCGGCCTCGACATGGCGAGGGAGGACGGGGACAGGGTCGGCGTCATCATCGGCTCGGGGATCGGCGGGATGCACACCTACGAGACGCAGCTGCGGATCCTCTACGAGCGGGGGCCGCGCAAGGTGTCCCCCTTCACGATCCCGTCCCTGATCGGCAACATGTGCTCCGGCCTCGTCGCCATCGAGCTCGGCGCGCGCGGCCCCAACTTCGGCATGGTGTCCGCCTGCGCGACGGGCACCCACTCGCTCGGCGAGGCGGCCCACGCGATCCGCAGGGGCGACGCCGACGTCATGGTGGCGGGCGGCAGCGAGGCCGCGATCACGCCCTTCGCCTACGCCTCCTTCTGCTCCATGAAGGCCATGAGCACGAGGAACGACGACCCGCGGGGGGCGAGCCGGCCCTTCGACAAGGGCCGCGACGGCTTCATCATGGGGGAGGGCGCCGGGATCCTCGTCCTGGAGTCGCTCGGGCACGCGCGCGCGCGCGGCGCCCGGATCTACTGCGAGCTGGCCGGGTACGCGGCCACCTGCGACGCCTACCACATCACCCAGCCCGACCCGGACGGAAAGGGCCTCTCCATGGCGATGCGCCGGGCCCTGGACAGCGCGGGAGCCGCCGCCGCGGACGTCGACTACATCAACGCGCACGGGACCTCGACCCCGTACAACGACAAGTTCGAGACGCTCGCGATAAAGAAGGTGTTCGGCGAGCACGCCCGCTCGGTGCCAATCAGCTCGACCAAATCCATGACGGGGCATTTGCTCGGGGCCGCAGGAGGCATAGAATCCGTCGTATGCGTCAAGACCATCGAGAAGGGCGTCGTCCCCCCGACCATGAACCTCGACGAGCCGGACCCGGACTGCGACCTGGACTATGTCCCGAACGCGGCGCGGCCGGTGAAGGCGCGCACGGTCCTCAGCAACAACCTCGGGTTTGGCGGGCAGAACGCCTCCGTCGTCTTCCGGGCGCTCTGAGGGGCGCGGCGCTCGCCGCCTCTCTCGCCCTCGCCGGGTGCGCGCCGCGCTCCGGAAACGCGCCCGTGGAGTTCCCGAGCACGCTCTCCGCGCGGCGCGAGATATGGGCGGCCGTGCAGCCGATGGCGACGGCGCGCCGGATCGACCCGCTCTTTGCCTACGCCCTGGTCCGGCTGGAGTCGAACTTCGACCCGCACGCCAAGCACGGCGAGGCCCGCGGTCTCCTGCAGATAAAACCCAGGGCCTGGAAGGCGGTCTCGCGGCTGCCCTACGCGACGGGCGTCTGGGACTGGCGCACCAACCTCGCGGTGGGGATGGACAGCCTGGCCGCCATCAAGCGCACGCTCACGGAAAAGGGCGTGTTCTCATACCCGCTCCTGTGGGCGTCATACCACTACGGGCTCGACTACACCGAGGCACACGGGTTCGACATGAGCCGCATCCCCAGGCCTGCAGATCCGATCTCCTACAAGCTGTGGGCGGGTGAAATCCACCCGATAGGCCCCCCGAAATAATTCGGGGACAGGGCCTTAAGCTGTATCAGGCCTTCTGGACAAGGCCCGCCTTCAGGGCCTTGACGGAAACCCACACGCGCTTGGTGCCGCCGTTGGCCATGCGGATCCTGACCCGCTGGAGGTTGGGCCGGAACTTGCGCTTCGTGATGCTGGTCACGTGCGTGCCGATGCCCCCGCTCTTCTTGGTCTGGCCCTTGCGGTTGATGATGCTCCCTTTGACGGGACGACGACCTGTGATTACACAAACTTTGCCCATGGTGTGATGAGTTAAAAGGAAGACGTTAGCCGCCGGCGGCGGGCATAGGCAAGGCCTTTCTAGGGGCGAAGGGCCCAGAGCACCTGGAACCGCTGGCCCAGGTTCGCGGGGTGCAGGAGCTGCAGGAGCGAGAGCTTGTCGCGGCTCACCCGCAGGGCCTCGGAGGCCGCGAACGCCTCGATGAAGCCCCCCGCGTGCCTCATGAAGAAGGCCTCCTGGGACTCCACCCGGGGCTCGGCGAAGCCGCCGGCGCGCAGCGCCTCGCAGATCCAGTCCCAGCAGACGTGGCACGTGAGGTCCTGCTCGCCCGGCGACGCGAGGAGGTCGCCGCCCTGGGCGTGCCGCCGGTAGGCCCGGGCCGTGCCCGCGGGGGTGCCGTGCGCGATCTCCTCCCAGGACTTGCCGTAGTCGAAGGCGAGGAAGAGGCCGCTCCACGGCTGGAGCGCGATCTCTGCGGCCAGGGCCGCCGCCGCGAGCGGCGCGTCGATCGCGTAGCCCTCAGGCGCGGACGGGGGCATGCCCGGGGGAAGGGGCGCCTCGGGCGCCAGCTCGACCTCGGCGAGCGCCCCGGCGCCGAGGCTGACGCCGAGCTCCCGCCAGCCGCCCGCGCGGAACCGGAACCGGCGGAAGGGCTGAGCGTCGAAGAGCTCGTTGGAGAAGACGACCGACGGGCCGGCGAGCGCCAGGGCCTGCCCGATGCCGACCCGACGCTCGGAGCGGAACGGATGGGGCACGCCGCCCAGGATGCCCTTGCCGCGCTCGGCGCCGAGCTCCACGAACTCGAAGCCGGACGGCGCCTCCTTCCCGAGGAGCTGGGTGCAGGCCGCGACCACGAGGCGGCCGAAGAGCGGCGCCGAGGCGGTCGCCGTCAGGAAGTCGGTGCCCGCCCCGTAGCCAATCCGCTCGCCCGGCCCTCGGTAGTAGCCCAGGGCGGGGTCGTAGAGCGCGACGTCCATGAATTCCGCGAAGCCCAGGGCCTCGCGCCCCTGGGCCCTGCGGCGCAGGGCCTCGAGCATGGCGGGGCGCACCGGCGCCTCAGTCGAAGGCTTCATTTACAATCATGAGCCGATGGACACACTTTCCGCCATGTTCAAACGGATTCTGATCCTGACGGCGGCCGCGGTCATGGGGTTCGCGGCATGCCTGGGCTCGATCCGGCTCGCGGGCTCCTGGTCGCTCCTGCCCAACCGCGAGCTGGAGCGCTCCTCGGACTACATCCGCGACGTGCTCAAGACCGTGAACGAGAACTACGTGGACCCCGGCACCTCGGGCTACGAGGCCCTGACCCGGATGTCCATCCACGGGATGGTCGACTCCCTGGATCCCCACAGCGAGTACCTGGAGTCCCGGGACAACCAGGAGCTCGAGGAGGACCTGGACGGCGAGTACGGCGGGATCGGCATCGAGGTCGAGATGCACAAGGGCGCGTACGCGGTCGTCTCGCCCATACCGGGATCGCCCGGGGACCGGGCCGGCATCATGCTGGGCGACGAGATCGTCAGCATCGACGGCAAGCCGGTCGAGCACGGCGTCCCCATGGACAGGGTGGTCGACAAGCTGCGCGGCAAGCCCCGCACGCACGTGAGGGTCGGCCTCGTGCGGCCGGCCAACGGCAGGCGCCTGGACCTGGACATCGTGCGCGAGGTGATAAAGGTCGTGAGCGTGCGGGGGACGCGCGTCATCGACAACCAGACGGGCTACATCCAGGTGCGGGAGTTCTCGGACCACACGGGGGAGCAGTTCGACGGCGCCCTGAACGAGCTGCTGAAGCGTGGGATCGACAGCCTGGTCATCGACCTGCGCAACAACCCGGGCGGCCTCCTCGACGCCGCGGTGGAGGTCGCGGAGCCCTTCTTCAAGAAGGGCGACCTGATCTGCTACACCCGGGGGCGAAAGCCGTCCGACCGCGAGGACTACCTCTCGGAGACGGAAGGGGAGCCGATCCGCATGCCGCTCGCCGTCCTGATCAACGGCGACACGGCGAGCGCCGCGGAGATCGTCGCCGGGGCGCTCAAGGACGCGGGCCTCGCCGTC
The DNA here is from genome assembly GCA_964509885.1 of uncultured Opitutaceae bacterium. Lineage (GTDB taxonomy): Bacteria > Verrucomicrobiota > Verrucomicrobiia > Opitutales > Opitutaceae > Palsa-1447. The sequence goes on from CAZDZL010000018.1 coordinate 39,203, forward strand.
ATCGTCGGCGAGCGCTCGTACGGGAAGGGCTCCGTCCAGACCATCTTCAAGCTGAAGAACGGGGAGGGGCTTCGCCTGACGACCGCCCACTACTTCACGCCGAGCGGGGTCAAGATCAACGCCACGGGCGTCTCGCCCCATGTCGAGGTCGTCCTGACCCCCGAGGACGACCGCAAGATCGAGCGCCAGACCTCCCGGCCCGACGTCACCGACCCGGCGGAGTTCAGGGACCGCTTCGAGTTCGATCCGATCGAGGACCGGCAGCTCGACGCGGCGCTCGACGTGCTGAAGGCGGCCCGCCTCTTCAGACGGTGATCCTCGCCCTCGAGAGCTCGTGCGACGAGTCCGCCGTCGCGGTCTTCGACCCGGGGGCGGGGACCCGCTGCGAGTGGGTCCACAGCCAGACGGAGCTCCACGCGCCGCACGGCGGCGTCGTCCCCGACATCGCGACCCGCGAGCACCTGAGGCACTTCGCCCCGCTCCTGGAGCGGGCGCGCGCCGACCGCTCCTGGGCCGGGCTCACCCGCGTCGCCGTGACCCGCGGCCCCGGTCTCGCCGCCTGCCTCGCGCTGGGAGCCGCGGCCGCAAAGGCGGTCGCCCTGTCGCTTCGGCTGCCGGTCGTTGGCGTCAACCACCTGAGGGCCCACGCCTGGTCGCCGTTCATGGGCGTCCACGCGCACGATCCCGCCGGCTTTGACGCGCAGCTCAAGCGCCTGCTGCCCCACCTGGGGCTCATCGCCTCGGGCGGCAACACGCTCCTCTTCTCCATCACGGACGCACGCGAGATCCGCAGGATGTCGGGCACGCGCGACGACGCGGCGGGCGAGGCCCTGGACAAGGGGGCGAAGCTCCTCGGGATCGGGTACCCGGGAGGGCCGCAGGTCGAGAGGCTGGCCGCGGGCGGGCGGGCGGACGCCTTCGAGTTCCCGCGAGGGATCGGCAGGGCGGGCGACCTGGACTTCAGCTTCTCGGGGCTGAAGACGAGCCTGCGCTACCGGGTGCAGGCCATGCCTGAGGCCGAGGTCCGCAGCTCCCTCGCCGACCTGTGCGCGAGCTACCAGGCGGCGGTCGTGGACGCCCTCGCGTCGCGGACCGCGCTCGCGCTCTCGCGGGGGGCCTACCGGAGCGTCGGCCTCTCCGGGGGCGTGGCCAACAACCGCGTGCTTCGCGCCGCTGTCGGGGAAGTGGCGAAGCAGGCCGGCGCGAGCTTCCTCGCCGCCGAGCCGCGCCACACGGGCGACAACGCGGCGATGATCGGCTTCGCCGCGTGGATGGACGCCGCCGACGCGGGGCGCTTCACGGGAAGCGCGCTGCGGGTCGATCCGGGAGCCTACTTGTAGTCGCGGCGCAGGTTGCTCGGGAGAATCCCGAGCTCCTCGCGGTACTTCGCCACCGTGCGCCGGGCGATGTTGATCCCCTTCTCCTGGAGCTTGGACACGAGCTCCTGGTCGCTGAAGGGGCCTGCCTTGTCCTCCGCGGCCACGAGGTCGGCGATCATCTCCTTCACGCTCGTGTTCGAGACCGAGGCGCCGCTGTCGTTCTGGTAGCCGGGGGTGAAGAAGTACTTGAACTCGAAGACGCCGTGGGGCGTGCGGATGTACTTGTTCGCGATGGCCCGGCTCACCGTCGTCTCGTGCACGCCGACCACGTCGGCGATCTGGGTCATCGTGAGCGGCCTCAGCTGGGAGACGCCGTGCTCGAAGAAGGGCATCTGCGCCTTCAGGATCTCGCGCGTGATGCGCTCGATCGTCCTCTGGCGCTGCTCGATCGAGTCGATCAGGAACTTGCCCGAGCGCATCCGGTCCTTCAGGTAGTCGCGCTCCCCCTTGGACAGGGAGCCCTTGGCGATCAGGTCGCGGTAGGTGCTCGAGATCCTGAGCCTCGGGATGTAGTCGTTGTTGAGGTGGATCTTCCACTCGTTGCCGTCGTGCTCGACGACGACGTCGGGGACAACGACGCGGTTCTGGTCCTCGGCGAACTGCCGCCCAGGGGCGGGGTCCAGCTTGCCGATCTCCTCGATGGCGACCTGGATGTCGTCCGACGCCGCCCCGAGCTTGCGCGAGAGCTCCGGGATCCTGCGCCGGGTCAGGAGCTCGAAGTGGTCGCGGATGATCCTCGCGGCGAGCGAGTCGGGCCGGCCCTTGGCCGCCAGCTGCGCCAGCAGGCACTCGGCGAGGCTCTCCGCGCCGATCCCCGGGGGATCGAAGGTCTTCAGCGCCGCCATGGCCTCCTGGACCGCCTCCAGGGGCAGGCCCGTCTGGAGCGCGGCGTCCGCCGCCTTGACGGTCAGGAAGCCCCGGTCGTCCAGGCTGCCCACGAGGTGCTTCATCGCCTCCACCGCCTTGGGCGAGAGGTCGGTCATCTCGGCCTGCCGCATCAGGTGCTCCTGCAGGGACGTCTCGGTCGCGACCGAGTCGAAGAAGTGCTGCCGGCGCTCGGCGTCCTCCGAGGTGTAGGGCTGGGAGCCGCCGGCGCTCGCCATGTAGTCGCGCCAGTCGTCGTCGATCTTTCCCAGGATCTCGAACTCCTTGGAGAAATCCATCTCCTCGCGCTTGCCCTCGGCGGGCTGCTCGGGCGTCCCCTCGGCGCTCGCGGCGGTGTCGTCCCCGTTCGCGTCCGACTCGCCGTTCTCGGGCTCGGGCTTCTCGACGCTCATCGCGTCCATCGGCAGCTCCTCGAGGGTGGGGTTCGACTGGAGCTCCTCCTGGATGACCGAGCGCAGGTCGAGGGCCGCCACCTGGAGGATCTTAAGGGACTGGCGCAGCTGCGGCGCCAGCACCAGCGACTGCGTCTGCCTCTGTCTGAGATCCTGGCTGAAACCCGCGCTCATGGGCTTTGAGGCGATGCAAGCCTCATGGGTCCGGAGGGCGGGGTAGTTGGGAAAGCGGGACGGTGGGTTTGGGGTCGCGGACGTTGAAAAGGTCCCTCATGTACGTGCCGAGCTTCTCGTTGGTGGGGCCGTAGCCGTGGCTGTAGAGGTAGACCTCGAGGTCGTTGAGCATCTCCGCCGCCGACTGGTAGCGATGGTCGCGGTCGCGCCTCAGCGCCTTCTGGATGATCGCCTCGAGGCGCTCGTCGATCTCCGGCCGCAGCGTCGCGAACTTCGGGATCGGCATCGAAAGGATGTTGCGCCGCGACTGGTTGCGGTCGACGTTCCTGAAGATGTTCTTGCCGAGGAGGATCTCGGTCAGGACGATCCCCAGCGGGAAGAGGTCCGCCCGGGCGTCCGTGACAGCGTAGCTCGCCTGCTCGGGGGAGAGGTACTCGTCCTTGCCGGCGATCACCTTGCCCTCCTCGTTGTACATCAGGTTCAGGGCCTTCGCTATGCCGAAGTCGGTCAGCTTCACGTCGCCCTCGTAGCCCATGAGCACGTTCTTCGGCCCGATGTCGCGGTGGACGATGTTGAGGTGGTGGCCGTCGCGGTCCCTCTTCTGGTGGGCGTACGTGAGGCCGCGCGCCACGCGGGAGACGATGAAGGCGGCGAGGTCGACCGGCACCAGCCGGTCCAGCTGGCGGTGCTTCTCCAGGAACTGCTCGATGTTCTGGCCGCCCACGTACTCCATGACCATGAAGTACTGGCCCCCGATCTGGCCCAGGTGGTAGGTCTGGACGATGTTGGTGTGGATCAGGTCGGCCACCAGGCGGGCCTCCCCGATGAAGTTCTTCTGGAACTCGGGGATCGCGGAGTACTCCTCGCGGATCAGCTTCACGGCGACCGTCTTCCTGAACTGGCCGGCCCCGAGCTGGTGGGCCTCGTACACGACGCCCATGCCGCCCTCGGCCAGCTGGCGCACCATCTCGTAGTTGATCTCGTTGAGAATGTGAGTGATTGAGGCCACCGCCCGGAAATCGAAACGGCGGGTCTGGCGGCTTGCAAGTGAACATTCCGCCAATTCGGCGCGATTTCTGCTGTGGGGTGGCAACAGCGGTCGGGAAGCGCAGTTGAAGAGGGAGGCGATCCGATTCGGTACCGCTTGTTCGGCTCCCGCTTTACAGGAGGCAACTTGACAGTCTCGGAGTGTATGACAAGGTGTCAGACATGAAGGTTTCCACACGGTCGCTGATGCGCGAGTTCCCCAAGGCGAAGGCCGCTGCCCGCAAGGGGCAGGCCGTCGAGATCATCGATGGCAAGTCGGGCGAAAGATTTCTGCTGACGGCGAAGCCGACCGGCACATTCGGCCAGCTCGCCGCGCACGCAAAGGGCGTCTATGCAGGGCCCCGCGACCTTTCGGCGCGGGAGGGCTTCGGTGGCTGAGCACATTTCGGACACGGGTCCCCTGGTTGGCTGGATAAATTCGCGGGACCAATGGCACACGTGGAGCACGGGCGTCCTGGAGATGCTCGCGCCGCCGCTCATCACATGCGAAGCGGTGATTGCCGAGGCTGCATGGCAGCTGGGCAAGTCCCGCCAGGCCGTCGACCAGCTCTATGGCCTCGTCGACGCCGGGGCCCTGAGGGTCGTGGATTTGCTCCCCGAGCACATGCCGCACCTGCGCGCGCTCACTGCCAAGTATCCGCAGATGGATTTTTGCGATGCCGCGGTCGTACGCCTATCGGAGATGTTTCCGCTCGCCAGGGTGATCACCACCGACACGGCCCATTTCACCGTCTACCGCCGCTTCGGAAACAAGCCATTGGCGTTGGTCCTTCCCTCCGGCCAGGCAGCCGTTTGACAAGGGACTTAAGCGATCTACGATAGGCGCATGATCCAGCTTACGCCAAGGGCCGCCAACCAGGTGAGGACCATGAGGGCCGGTGCCGACGCGCCTGCGGCCCGCCTGCGCCTCTTCATCGAGACAGGCGGCTGCTCGGGCCTGCAGTACGGGATGTCCTTTGACGAGCCGAAGGGGGATGACGCGGCGTTTGAGAGCGAGGGCGTGGCCATCATCGTGGACCCGAAGAGCCTCGAGCACCTGGACGGCACCACGGTCGACTTTGACGACGGCCTCCACGGCAAGGGCTTCGAGATCAAGAACCCGAACGCCCACACGACCTGCGGCTGCGGCAAGTCGTTCAACTGAAGACCGGTCTATCTGCGCGCCACGTGGAGGGCGACGATGCCCGTCGTCATCCGTGACGCGGAAACATCGCTGAAGCCCGCCCCGCGGATCTCCGCGGAAAGCCCCTCGACGGCGGGGAATGCGGCGATCGAGCCGCAGAGGTACTCGTAGGCGCTGCGGTCGCCGGTGACGGCCCCGGCCACCGCGGGCATGACGTGCTTCAGGTAGAGGTCGTAGACCGGCCGCAGCCACGGCCAGGGCTTGGAAAACTCGAGCACGAGTAGGCGGCCGCCGGGCCTCAGCACGCGCCGCATCTCGGCCAGGCACCCGGGCCTGTCGGCCATGTTGCGCAGGCCGAAGGCTATCGTGACGGCATCGAAGCTGGCGTCAGCCAGAGGCAGCGCCAGCCCGTCGCCCTGGCGGAATTCCACGCCAGGGAAGGCCCCGGGATGGGATGCCTTTTTCAGCTCGGCCTCCGCTATCATGGGGGCGCAGAAATCCATGCCGACGATGCGGATCCCCGTGGGAAGGCCCCGGGCCAGGGCAAAGGCGACATCGCCGCTTCCGGTGGCCAGATCCAGCACGTCACCGGGTTGGGAATCCCTGACTGCGCCCACGAGCCGGGAACGCCAATATATGTCAATTCCTACGCTCAGAACCCGGTTCGCCAGGTCATAGCGCCGGGCGATGCGCCCGAACATCGAATTAACCGCAATGGGGTCAGGCACGTTTTAGTGGTGATAAGTATTGACGCAATTCATCCCAGACGAATAATTTAAGACGCTTCAGTAAAGTATATAGCCAAAGGAACCATTCATGTCCACGAACCTCACCAAACGCGAGATCGTGTTGGAGATCTACCGAAAGGCTGGATTCCCGCAGAAACAGATCGTCGATACGGTCCAACAGACCCTCGACATCGTACAAAAGGCACTGTCCGAGGGCCGCAACGTCGAGTTGCGTAACTTTGGCGTTCTGGAAGTCCAGGTGCGCAAGCAGCGGGTCGGCAGAAACCCCAACAAGCCCGAGGCGGAAGTCATCATTCCGCAGCGAGCCGTCGTCAAGTTCAAGGCGGGCAAGATTCTCAAGCAACAGCTTAAGAAGCTCGACCTGAGCACTCTACTCTGACGGCGATCCGCGCCGGCGCACTTTTGGTTCGCCCTGCGCCGGGCGCGTTGCAACGTGTCCGTCGCTGATGGCCGCGTTCCAGACCCTTCCCGGGTTTCGGGATTTCTATCCCGAGGACCTCGCTAAGCGAACCCACATCTTTCGCCTCTGGCGCCAGACCGCGTCCGCATTCGGCTTCCAGGAGTACGACACGCCGGTTCTCGAGCCGCTCGAGTTGTATAAGGCGAAGTCGGGGGACGAGATAGAGGGCCAGCTCTTCAGCTTCACGGACAAGGGCAAGCGGGAGGTCGCGCTTCGACCGGAGATGACCCCGAGCGTCTGCCGGCTGGTCGGCGAGAGGGCCGGCTCCCTCAAGCGGCCGATCAAATGGTTCAGCATCGCCGACTTCTACCGGTACGAGCGCATGCAGAAGGGAAGGGGGCGCTGCTTCTCCCAGCTGAACGCGGACATCTTCGGCGAGCCAGGGCCGGAGGCGGAGGTTGAGCTCATTGCGCTCCTCATCCAGTGCCTGCGCGCGTTCGGCCTGACGGAGAAGGACTTCTGCGTGCGCCTGAGCGACCGCAAGCTCTGGCTCCACTACCTGGGATTCCTGGGCCTCGATGGGGCCCGCATCCAGGCGCTCCTCGGGGCTGTCGACAAGGTGGAGAGGCACGGCAACGACGCCTTCATGGGCTATGAGGAGGCCTTTGGGCCGCTCGCGGGCGACCTGAGGGAGCGCGTCCTGTCCTTCATGCGGATCCGCTCCCTAGGCGAGATTGAGGGGATGCTCGGGGCCGCCGGAGCCTCGGGTGAGCTGGCCTCGAGGCTCGCGGACTGGCGCAAGCTCCTGGGCGGCCTGGAGGCCATGGGGCTGGCCGACTACGTCCAGGTGGACCTCGGCGTCGTGCGCGGGCTGGCCTACTACACGGGCTTCGTGTTCGAGGCCTACGACAGGAAGGGCGAACTTCGGGCGATCGCCGGCGGCGGGCGCTACGACGACCTGGTGGAGAAGCTTGGCGGCTCGCAGCTGCCGGCGGTCGGCTTTGCCATCGGCGACATGACCTTCGCCCTCCTGCTTGAGGAGCGCGGCCTTGCGCCGGTTGTCTCGAGCGCCCCGGACATCTACTGCGTCATCGGCGGCGTGGCGGAACGCAGGGAGGCGTTCGCGGACATCCACAGCCTGCGCGCCGGGGGCTACCGCGTCGAATACCCCATGAGGGATGTCTCGCTAGGGAAACAGTTCAAGGCGGCCGTGGAGTCGGGGGCGAGGATCGCCCTCATCTACGGCGGCGACGAGATCGCGAGGGGAGTCGTCAAGATGCGCGACCTGTCCGACAAGACGGAGCGGGAGTTCGCCTTGGCTGAAGTCGAGGCCAACGTCCGCGCGCATTTCGGCGGGAGCTAGCTAGTGCGCCCGCTGGAAGGCGCGAGAGAGAATCCCTCGGACCATACGGTCCGTGAGCAGACCGACCCTGCCTGACAAGGTGATGGAAGGCCTATCGCAAAGAAACAGGAGAGCCGTTGCCGCGATAAGCGAGACGGCAAGGAAGAGTGCCAGCGACAGAGCCACCGTCCATGAATAGGGCAACCCAATGTGGAGCATGGCCAGGGCGCCCGAGCAAACAACGGACAACAGGAGCGGAGAGTGGATGAGGTACAACGGGTAGGAAATCTCACCCAGGAATTGAAATGCCCTGGACGAGAGCATCCGCCGAAATGAAAGACTGGACTTGGCGGCCACCAAGATGAGCATCGCGCCCAGGGAATGGTAAAAGGTTATTGGCGTGTGTGGAAGAGGAACCCATTGCACCATGGGAAGCGTTCCCACGGTAAAGGGGCGCACAATGCTCCAAGGGGTGCCGCTGAAGGGGATGGTCCCCAGGAAGAGGCCCGCCGCCAGCATCACGCCAGCCGCCCCTGACCCCACCTTCCGGTGCAGCTGCGTCAGATATAGCAGGGCGCCGAACGCAAACAATCCAAGGTACGAGGTGCATCCCACGGCCAGCAATGCGCAAAGAAGGGCGATCCGGGAAATCCCATGCGTCTTTGAGCACAGGGTGCGAAAGCCGGGCAGAGTGAAAGCGGCGATAAGCATCACCGAGCCCCAAAACTCAAGACGCATGGTCCAGAGGACATCATCATAGGGCATTTGGGTCGGCTTCAAGGCCACCAGGGAGCGGTACAGCCCATCCCGCAGGGCCCCACCCAGCGAGGGAGACTGCAACATTTTTGTGGCAAGCCACGTGGATTTTGTGACAGCCGCGAGGCGTTGGTTCTCCATGAGGCCTCCCGCAAGGAGGGCATACGAAATCAGACAGGCCACCAGGATGGTAGGCGTAAATCGGACGTAGCGCTTGGATAGAAGCGCCAAGCTCCCCAAGCTGGTGCTGGAGAAGGATCGAGAAAGAACGTAGCCACTCAGCGCGAGGAAGACGCACACCGACAGACTCCCGGCCAATGGCAGCAGGAACGGCGCCCCGGACACGTGCAGGTCCCAAGGAACGCGACTGTCTTTCGCGTCCCCCGAGAAAAGTGCGAAATCAAACGTGACGATCCCATGGGCGACAATGACCAGCAATGCGGCAAACCCGCGCAAACCGTCCAGCTCGGTCTCTCGGCCCGGCTTGGCGGCGTCACCTCCCTTGCAATTCGCGCCGGTCATCAAAGTCAGCCAGCATTAATGGCGACCCATCCTGCATGCGACGTATTTCCGGGATGCGCTCGAGCTCATCCCGGCTAGAAGCAGGGGGCGTCCCGACGCCTTCTCCCCGGGGAGCTCTTTGCAGGGGGGGTCGACTGCAAGGTCCCTTGAAGCCCGGCTCCCGTCGGGCCAGCAAGGCCCTGACACGGATCCCTCTTCCCATGGGGGACTACGCCTAAGGCAGATCGCCGGGCCCGAACGCGGCCGGCAGGAGCGCCGACATCCGCGTCTCGATCCGGTTCTTCGTGTCGCAGACGCTGATAACGAGCGCCTCGGGGCCGAACTCGTGGATCACCTGGCGGCAGGCGCCGCAGGGAGCAGTCGGCAGCGGCGTCGGCGTGAAGACGGCGACGGCCCTGACGGCCTTCTCACCCGCCGCGACCGCGGTGAAAATCGCCGTCCGCTCCGCGCAGTTGCAGAGGCCGAACGAGGCGTTCTCGACGTTGCACCCGGCGTAGATTCGCCCTGACCCGGCGAGGACCGCGGCGCCGACCGGGAACCGAGAATACGGCGCGTAGGCCTTTCCCGCCGCGGCGCGCGCGGTCTTCTCAAGCCTGCGGAGGGCGGCGTCGGTGATCTTCGGCATGCGGATGGGGAAAGGGGTGCCGCCTGCGGGCCTAGCCCGCGAGCTCTTTCTGCGTCTCGGCGAAGGCCCGGATCGCCGTCTCCAGGTCCGCGCGGCTGTGCGCGGCGCTCACCTGCGTGCGGATCCGCGCGGCGCCCTGCGCGACCACGGGGAAGAAGAAGCCGATCACGTAGACACCCTTCTCGAGCATCCTGGCCGCAAAGTGCTGGGAGAGCGCCGCGTCGCCCAGCATCACGGGCACGATCGGGTGTGTCCCGGGCCGGATCGTGAGCCCCGCCCCGGCGAGGCCCTCGCGGAAGAACCGCGTGTTGGCGTGAAGCTTCTCCCGGAGCTCCGGGGAGCGGGTGATCAGGTCGATGGACGCGATGGAGGCCGCCGCGATCGACGGGGGGATCGAGTTCGAGAAGAGGTAGGGGCGCGAGCGCTGGCGAAGGAGCTCGATGATCTCGCAGCGCCCGCTCACGTAGCCCCCCGTGGCTCCCCCTAGGGCCTTGCCGAGCGTCCCTGTCACGATGTCGACCCGGTCGACGACCGAGAAGTGCTCGGGCGTGCCGCCGCCGTTGGGGCCCATGAAGCCGACTCCGTGGCTGTCGTCGACCATGACCAGGGCGCCGTGGCGCTCGGCGACGTCGCAGATATCGCGAAGGGGCGCGATGTACCCGTCCATCGAGAACACCCCGTCCGTGACGACGAGCTTGAAGCGGGCGCCTGCCTTGCCGGCCTCGTCGAGACGCGCCTCCAGGTCGGCGGTGTCGCAGTTCCTGTAGCGGTAGCGCTTCGCCTTGCACAGGCGGATCCCGTCGATGATCGACGCGTGGTTCAGCTCGTCGCTGATCACGGCGTCCTCCTCGCCGAGGAGCGTCTCGAACACGCCGCCGTTGGCGTCGAAGCAGGAGGAGTACAGGAGGGTGTCGTCCGTGCCGAGGAACCGGCTCAGGCGCTCCTCCAGGTGCTTGTGGATCTCCTGGGTGCCGCAGATGAACCGGACCGAGGCGAGCCCGTAGCCCCAGCGGTCGAGCGCCGCGTGGGCCGCGGCGATGACGTCCGGGTGGTCGGCCAGACCGAGGTAGTTGTTGGCGCAGAAGTTCAGGACGCGCGCGCCGCCGGAGACGGCGATGTGGGCCCCCTGGGGTGTCGCGATCACCCGCTCGCGCTTGGTGAGGCCCGCGGAGCCGATCGCGGAAAGGACCTTCTGCAGGTGCTCCTTGTACGACGGGGTCATGTTCGCCGCGGGCTCAGTCCCAGTTGAGGATGATCTTGCCGCTCTTGCCGGAGCGCATGAGGTCGAAGCCCCGCTGGAAGTCGGTGAAGGCCATCCGGTGCGTGATCACCGGGGAGATGTCCAGGCCGCTCTGGATCATCGCCGTCATCTTGTACCAGGTGTCGTACATCTCGCGCCCGTAGATGCCGCGGATCGTGAGCATGTTGAAGACGACCTTGTTCCAGTCGACCGGGGCCGCGGCCGGCATGATCCCGAGGAGCGCGATCCGGCCGCCGTGGGCCATGTTGTCGATCATGTCGTTGAGGGCCCTCGGGTTGCCGGACATCTCGAGGCCCACGTCGAAGCCCTCCTTCATCCCGAGCTCCGCCTGGACGTCCGGCAGGCGCTCGCGGGAGACGTCGACCACCCGGGTCGCCCCCATCCTCGAGGCGAGGGTCAGGCGGTCGGGGTTCGTGTCCGTGACGACGATCTTGCGGGCCCCGCAGTGCTTCGCGATGGCGGTCGCCATGCAGCCGATGGGGCCCGCGCCCGTGATCAGGACGTCCTCGCCGATGAGGTCGAACTGGAGCGCCGTGTGGGTCGCGTTGCCGAGCGGGTCGAAGCAGGAGAGGACGTCCAGCGGGATGGCCGGGTCCACGGGGACGGCGTTCGTCGCCGGGATGCAGAGGAACTCGGCGAAGGCGCCGTTGCGGTTCACGCCGACGCCCTTCGTGTCCTTGCACAGGTGCCTGCGGCCCGCGAGGCAGTTGCGGCAGACCCCGCAGACGATGTGGCCCTCGCCGTCCACAAGGTCGCCCTTCTGGAAGCGCTGCACGGAGGCGCCCACCTCCTCGATGACCCCGACGAACTCGTGGCCGATCACCATGGGCGTCTTGATGGTCTTCTGGGCCCAGTCGTCCCAGTTGTAGATGTGGACGTCGGTGCCGCAGATGGAGGTCTTCTTGATGCGGATCAGAACGTCGTTCGGCCCCGGCACGGGCACCGGGACCTCGGTCAGCTCGAGGCCGGGGCCCGGCCTCACCTTGGAAATCGCCCGCATGGTCTTAGCGCTCATTCGTCAGGTCAGAACGTTGCCCCGGATCGCCCCCGAAACAACCCCGAACCGCCTTTATGACTGGCATGTCCGGGGTTGCCTCCGGCGCGCGGCTTTGCTCTAGGTGCCCCCGAGCGATGACCAACAGATTCTACGGGGCCTTTGACACCGAGACCTTGGGCGGGGCCCGCAAGAGCGACTACCGGAGCGCGTTCCAGATCGACCGCGACCGCATCATCCACGCGCACGCGTTCAGGAAGCTCCAGTCGAAGACCCAGGTCTTCCTCTCGGGCGAGCACGACGTCTACAGGACGAGGCTCACCCACTCGATGGAGGTCGCCCAGATTGGCCGCTCGATCTGCCACTTCCTGCGGACGCTCAGGGGCCCGCTCGCGGACGACTTCCACATCGACTCGGACCTGGTCGAGGCCGCCTGCCTCGCGCACGACCTCGGGCACCCTCCGTTCGGGCACTCGGGCGAGCGGACGCTGCAGGAGCTGATGGGCCGCTGGGGAGGGTTCGAGGGCAACGCCCAGACGCTGCACCTCCTGACCCAGACCATGTACCAGGACCGCTCGGGGGTCCGCGGGATGCAGCCGACGCGCGCGCTCCTGGACGGCGTCCTCAAATACAAGACGCTCCACCGGCAGTTCCGGTCTCCCCCGCAGAACCACTTCCTCTACGACACGCAGAGGGACGCCCTCGGCTTCGTCTTCGGCGGCACGGCCGTGCCGCGGACTCTGGCGCCCGGGGAGAGGCTGAACGCATTCAAGAGCGTCGAGTGCCAGATCATGGACTGGGCCGACGACGCGGCGTACTCGCTCAACGACATCGTGGACGGCGTGAAGACCGGCTTCCTCACGGTCGACCGGATCCAGGCCTGGGCCGACGAGAAGGTCGGCGACGCCCAGGGCCTGCGCCTCCTGGACGAGCTGCTCGACGCGATCCGCCGGGAGCGGGTCGAGGGCGTCCTCTCGTCCCGCATCGGCGCCTTCATCACGTCCTGCCGCCTGAGGGAGAGGGCGAACTTCATGTCGGGGCGGACAAACCGCTACCGCTACGAGCTCGTGGTGGCGCCGGAGGCGCAGCGCCAGGCGCTCTTCTACAAGGCGCTCGCCAACGACATCATCTTCGAGAGCCCCCCGCTCCAGCAGATGGAGCACAAGGCCCGCAAGGTCCTCTTCGACCTGTGGGACTCGTGCTGGCGCAACTACGTGGAGCCCGGCAGGCGCGTCGTGCGGATCCTGCCGCCGGCGGTGGGCCGGCTGGTCGACGGCGCGAAGGGCAGGAGGGCCAAGGCGAGGCAGATCTGCGACTGGCTGGCCGGCCTCACGGACGGGATGATCGTTCGCACCCACCGCCGGCTGTTCGACCCGGAGTTCGGGTCGATCCGCGACCTCAGCTGACGGGTCTCCCGGTGCAGCGGGCCGGGAGGGCCTCCCCGGGGCGGTGTCCGGCCCCGATCTTTTGGCCCTTGGCCCCAAAACATTTCAAAAAGGGACAGAAGGCGCCAGCCTCGGTCCTTGCCGCCGCGGGACTCGCCCGGCCCAGGCAAAATTGAGCGCCCGCTGCCCATGAAAACCCTCTTCTACCTCGGCCTCCTCGGCCTCGTGCTCTTCGAGGTCCTGAACGTCTACTTCATCATGCCCATGCCGGGCAGCCAGGAGATGGACAGCCTCGGGCTCGCCTATTTCCTGCACGCTCACCGCTGGGCCTTCCGGGCCCTCTTTGGCGCCCTGGTCGTTCTCGGGGCTCCCGCCGCGTCCCGCAAGGGGAGCCGCGGGCTCGCCGGCGCCGCGGCGGTGGCGGCGGGGGCCGTGGTCTGGCTCCTCAACTTCCAGATGACCGCCGACAGGATGTTCCTTCAGCCCTCGAGGCTGACGCTGCTGCCGCGGGGGGCGAACGCCGTCGGCGAAGCCAGCATGGTCCTCGGGATCGAGAGGGGCGGGGAGGCCAAGGCCTACCCGATCCGCTACCTGGTCTACCACCACCAGGTTCGGGACACGATCGGGGGGACGCCCGTCATCGTGACCTACTGCAGCGTGTGCCGCACCGGCTGCGTCTTCGAGCCCAGGGTCGACGGGAAGCTGGAGACCTTCCGGCTTGTCGGGATGGACCACTTCAACGCGATGTTCGAGGACGCGTCCACCCACAGCTGGTGGCGGCAGGCGACCGGCGAGGCCGTGGCCGGCCCGCGCAAGGGGCTCACCCTTCCCGAGATCGACGCCAGCCAGGTCACCCTCGGCGAATGGTTCCGGCTGCACCCGGCGTCGCTCGTGATGCAGCCGGACCTGCCCTCGAAGGAGGGCTACGACACCTACGGCAGATTCGAGCGGGGCCTGAGCACGGGGGACCTCACGCGCACGGACCGCAAGCCGTGGCTGGCTAAGTCCTGGGTGGTGGGCGTCCAGGCCGGACCCGCCTGCAAGGCGTACGACTGGATCGGCCTGCGCAGGCTGAGGGTCGTGAACGACAGGGTCGGGGACGTGCCGGTCGTCCTGGCCGTCGCGGCGGACCAGAAGAGCTTCGCCGTCTTCGAGCGCCCGGACGGGGCTTCGTTCACGCTGCGCGGGGACGTCCTCCTGGCCAACGGCAGGGAGTATGACTTCTCGGGCCGGGACCTCGCCGCGCCGGCCCGCCGCCTGAGGAGCCTGAACGCGCACCAGGAGTTCTGGCACAGCTGGCGCACGTTCCACCCCGACACCCAGCGGGACCTGTGACGGGCGGGCCGCCGCGTCAGGGCGCCGCGCCGAGGTGGCCGGCGTCCACGGCCTGCGAGATCCTGCGCGCGGCCTCCTCCCACAGGGCCTTCGATCCCTCGGCGATGGAGCCATTGCGCGCGCGCACCCGGTCGGCCGTCACGCCGTGGCGCTTCCACGCGGCGCCCTCGGTGCCGCAGTTCAGAAGGACGGGCTGGAAGCGGTCGATCGCGGCCGCGAACTTGGCCTCCGGCGTCGCCTGCTCCTCGAATTCATCCCAGAGAGCGCGGAACGACGCGCACTGGTCCGCGGGGAGAAGCCCGAAGACCCTGTCAGCCGCGCGCGCCTCGCGCTCGTGCTGGCCCGCCATCCGCGCGGTGTCGTAGGCGAAGGTGTCCCCGGCGTCGATCTCCACGAGGTCGTGGATGATGAGCATCTTCAGGACCCTAAGGACGTCGAGCCGCGGCTCGTTCGCGTGCTCGGCCAGCACTATCGCCGCGAGGCAGAGGTGCCAGGAATGCTCCGCGTCGTTCTCGGCCCTGCGGCTCTGGGTGCAGAGCGTCTGCCTGAAGACCTCCTTCAGCTTGTCGACCTCAAGGATGAACCCGACCTGCCTCTCAAGCCGCTCGTGCGTCATCCGGCCGGATTAGACGCGGACCCCCGGGTTGGCGAGTGCCGATTGGGACGGGAGCCCCGGGGCGGTGGGCCAAGATGGCCTGGCGGGCGCCGGCGACGGCGAAGAGCAGCGCGACGACGCAGGCCGCGGTGAGGGTCCTCGAGAACGCCGTCGCAAAGGGCGCGGCGAACGGCAGGAGCACCATGATGGCCACGCTCTGCGCCGCGACGACCGCGAGCGAATGGCGCCCGAGGAAGGCCAGGGGGCGGTACGTGAGGGCCGACGGAAACCGGGCACCGAGGGCCGCGACCAGGTAGGCGACGGCGGCGAAGTCGGCCATCCGGAACAGGCCCAGCGCCGGCTTGTTGAGCAGGATCCCGAACGTATGTTCGGACCAGACCACGGGCCACTGGAAATGCCGGAAGCCGAACGCGTAGACGGCCACGGCGGCCGCGGCGGCGAGCACCCAGGGCCTCGGGCGTGCCACCTGCTCCGCCCCGCCGATGCGGGCGTGGCCGATCGCGACGCCCGCGATGAAGAGGAACTGCCAGGCAAACAGGTTGAAGCAGCCGGTCACGATGGGGTAGAGGGGGGCGCCGTCGACGGGCGGCGCCCACTGGACGGCGAGCCACACGGCCGCGCTCAGGCCGAGGACCAGCCACCGGCGACCCGCCTCGAGGGCCCTGATGACAACAGGCAGCAGGAGCACGAAGGCGCAGTACATCGGCAGGAGGTCAAGGAGCCCGGGCTGGTAGAGGAGCGAGAGGCCGAGGCCCAGGGATTCGAGGGGGTGCGAGAAGAAGAGCTTGGGCACCGCGGGAGAGCAGTAGCCGAGGTAGATTTCGACCGCGCGCACGCCCACGAAGGCGGCCAGGAAGGACCCGATATGCCAGCGGTAGATGGACTTGGCCCGCCCGGCCGAGGCGAGGGAGAGGCCCGCGGCGCCCTGCGTCCTGTACTTGCGGGTGTAGACCCATCCCGCGATGAGCCCCGAAAGGAAGACAAAGCCCTCGGCGGCGGAGAAAATCCCGAGCGACTGGTCCGTGACAGCGCGGATCTCGGTCGGCAAGTGGTTGATCGTCATGCAGACAAGAAACAACCCCCGCAGAGTGTCGAACCGCAGGTCGCGGATGCCCGGAAGCACTTCAAACTTGGACTTCAATTAGGTTTGCCGACAGTCTGTACCATGATCCGTTCCACATCGGTGAAACCGCTGCTTAATTATCTCCTCTTACTGTCGGCGTGCGCAGGAAGCGCGCTGGCTGCTGCGGCGCCGCAGGCCCGGCGCAGCGACCACGTGGACAAGTACTTCGGGGAGGAGGTCGCGGACCCCTACCGCTGGATGGAGGACATCGACTCCCCGGAGACCGTCTCCTGGGTCGCCGCCGAGCGCGCCCACACGGCCGCCGAGCTGGGGACGATGCCCGGGCGCTCCGCCATCCGCGACCGGCTCAAGGCCCTGTGGAACTTCCCGAAATTCGGGCTGCCGCAGAAGCGCCAGGGGCGGCTCTTCTACACGAAGAACGACGGCCTGCAGAACCAGGCGGTGCTCTACGTGACGGACGCAGCGGGCAAGGCGCCGCGGGCGCTGATCGACCCCAACACGCTCTCGAGGGAGGGCACGGTCGCCGTCACGGACATCTCGCCGTCGGACGACGGCAGGCTCCTCGGCTACGGGCTGGCGGTGGCGGGATCGGACTGGAACGAATACCACGTGAGGGACGTGGCGAGCGGGGCGGACCAGCCCGACGTGATCCACTGGGTGAAGTTCTCGAGCCTGTCGTGGACCCACGACGGCGCCGGCTTCTTCTACGGCCGGTACCCCGAGGTCCCGAAGGGCGACAAGCTCTTTGGCAAGCTCTCGGGCCGGCAGATGTTCTACCACAGGCTCGGGACCGACCAATCGTCCGACCGTCTGATCCTCGAGTTCAAGGACAAGCCCGACTGGTTCTTCAACGGCGAGGTGACCGAGGACGGCAGGTACCTGGCGATATCCGTCAGCCTGGACGACAGCCCGAACAACGCCCTTTACTACATGGACCTCGGCGACCCGATGGCGCCGCGCCTGGACGGCGCCGTGGTCCGGCTGCTGGACAAGTTCGACGCCAAGTACCAGTTCATCGGGAGCAAGGGCCCGGTCTTCTACGTGCAGACGTCGCTGGACGCGCCGCTCGGGCGGGTGGTGGCGATCGACCTGGCGTCTCCGGCCCCAACGGCCTGGAGGACCCCCGTGCCGCAGTCCTCCGACAGCATCGAGGAATCGGGGCTCATCGGGGGCAGGCTGGTCGTGTCGACCCTGCACGACGTGAAGAGCCGGCTCTCGCTCTACTCCACGGACGGGGCGTCGCTCGGGGACGTCGCCCTTCCCGGGATCGTGGCCGTTTCGGGCTTTAGCGGGACGGCTGCCGACCCCGACCTCTTCTACGCCTACTCGTCCTTCCTCACGCCCCCCTCCATCATGAGCCGCAACCTGGAGACGGGCGCCTCGGCCGTCTTCCAGCAGGCCGAGACGGCCTTCGACGCGTCGGCATACGAAACGCGCCAGGTCTTCTATCCCTCCAAGGACGGCACGAGGATCCCCATGTTCATCACGGCAAGGAAGGGCCTGAAGCTGGACGGGAGCGCGCCCACCTGGCTCTACGGCTACGGCGGCTTCGACGTCTCGTTTCCTCCGGCCTTCTCGGTGCCCCCCGCTGTGTGGGTCGAGATGGGCGGGGTCTACGCCGAGGCGAACCTGCGCGGCGGCGGCGAGTACGGCGAGGCCTGGCACCTGGCGGGGACGAAGGAGAGGAAGCAGAACGTGTTCGACGACTTCATCGCGGCCGCGGACTTCCTCGTGGCCCAGAAGTACACGTCGCGGGACCGCCTCGTGATAGAGGGCCGCTCGAATGGCGGGCTACTCATCGGCGCCGTGCTGAACCAGCGCCCCGACCTGTGCGCCGTCGCCCTTCCCACGGTCGGCGTGATGGACATGCTGCGCTACCAGAAATTCACGATAGGGGCCGCCTGGGCCTCCGACTACGGCAGCAGCGACGACGTCGCGGGCTTCATCTACCTGAAGGCCTACTCGCCGCTCCACAACGTGAAGCCGGGCGTCAAGTACCCGCCCGTGATGATCATGACGGGCGACCACGACGACCGAGTGTTCCCGGCGCACTCCTTCAAGTACGCGGCGACGATGCAGTACGAGGCCTCCCGGGTGCCCGGCTCCGGCCCGGTACTCGTGCGGATCGAGTCCAATACCGGCCACGGCGGCTCGACGGGGACCTCGCCTGTCTCGAAGACGATCGACGAGTGGGCCGACAAGTTCGCGTTCGCGGCCCATTTTATCGCCCCCGGCACGCTGGCGCTTCCGAAGCAATAGGCGTCCGCCTCAGGCTGCAAAGCCCCCGAGGGCGGGGCTCACGCGACCCGCGCGCGGCGGGTCTCCGTCGCGAGGCGCGACACCGCACGGTTGTACCAGGCCAGGTCCGCCTGGTTGCGCTCGAGGATGTAGGCGAAGTCCTCCTCTGGGAGGGTGTAGCGCTCGGTGGCGCGCCCGGGATTCACGTTGACGCAGGGGCACTCCTCCACGGGACCGACGCCGAACATCGAGCAGAAGAGCTCGATGCTTGCGTCAAACTGCTCGGAGACGCCCACGAACTCAAAGTCCTCGATGGGCTTGTTCGCCAGGTAGCGGCAGGCCTCGTTCTGCATCCAGTCCAGGTCGGCGAACTGCCTCAGGTCCAGGTTGTTCTCATGAAGGAGCCTGCAGCAGGTGTCGCGCATGTCCGGCGACCGCAGGAAATGGTGGTAGTTGGACACCAGCCGCTCGACCGGGTGGCGGACCCAGGTGATGTACCGGCGGCTCGGCAGCAGATCGTCGAAGGCGTCGGCGAGGAAGTGGCCGTGGATGATGCGCGTCCCCTCGGGGATAAGGCCGGG
>CAZDZL010000018.1:58190-64779 GCA_964509885.1 uncultured Opitutaceae bacterium
GGCTGGCTTCCCCGTATCTGCGCGAGCAGCTGCAGGGCGGTCGGGTTGCCGGGCCTCGCCTCAAGGAACACTTCCAGCTGGAGCGCGGCCTCATTCTGGCGCCCCGGAATGCTGAGGAGCGCCAGCGCCATGTTGAAGCGGATCTCGGCGGCGTCGGGCTTCAGGTGCAGCGCCTCGTTGTAGTGGGTGAGGGCCTCCGTGGGGCGCCCCAGGGCGTTCAGCGCGAGGCCGAGGTTGCTGTGCACCTCGGGGTCGTTCGGGTCGAGGCGAAGGGCCTCCTCATACTGGGCGACGGCCTCGACGAGCTGGTTTGTGTCCGAATAGGCGTTGCCGAGGTTCGCGTGCGCCTCGGCGAGGTCGGGCCGGAGGCGCAGGGCCTCCTTGTACTGCACGATGGCCTCGTCCATGCCGCCGGGCACCTTGGACAGCGCCGCCCCGAGGTTGCTGTGCGCCGCGGCGAACCCCGGCTGCAGGCGCACGGCCTCCCTCAGCTGGTCGATCGACTCGCTGACGTGGCCGGTCATCTTCCCGAGGACATTCCCCAGGTTGTTGCGGGCGGCGACATAGTCCTTTGTCACGCTGAGCGCCGCCCGGAACTCCGCGGCGGCCCCCTCGAGGTCACCGCGGTCCTCCAGGAGTATCCCCAGGTTGTTGTGCGCCTGCGGGTAGTCCTTCCTCAGGCGCAGGGCCGCCCGGTAGTGCTCGAGCGCCTGGTCGGGCTGCCCGTGGTTCCTGCACCAAAGCCCCAGGTTGTTGTGCGCCATCCAGCAGTCGGGGTTTTGCGCGAGGGTCGCCCTGTAGAGCGTAGGCTCGTCGGCGTAGGTGAGGCTCTGCGCGTTGGCGAGGATCCCGAGCACCGCGATTCCCAGGGAGACGAGCGCCCAGCCGGCCGCCCGGCCGGCCGGGGCCGCGCGGACGAGGAGCCCCGCGATCCCCGCGGCCGCCGCCGCGAGGATCCCCATGCTCGCCAGGTACTGGAAATGGTCGGCGACAAAGGAGAAGACGAAGGGGTAGACGTTGAAGAAGCCGAGCGCCGGGAAGAGCGAGCCGACGAAGAAGAGCCACGCGGCCAGCGGGCCTCGGGCGCGCCGCCGAAGCGCCCAGAGCCCCGCGGTCACGGCGGCCGCCATGGCGAGGTAGCCGGCCCAGCCCGGCGCCTGCGCCTGCACGTCCCACCGGGGATAGATGAACATGAGCGGCTGCGGCCAGACCAGCTTGCCAAGGTAGAACCAGACCACGCGGCCGGCCAGCAGGCATCGGTCGATGAAGGAGAGGTTGAACGCCGTCCCCTCCGCCCCGATGACGGTGCGCTCCACCCAGGCGGTGAAGAGCCCGGAGAGCGCCGCAAGCGCGAACCAGGGAATGAGGGGCCCCACGTCGCGCCGCGCCTCGATGCGCCCGCGCTTCCACCAGAAGATCACGAGGAGCGCCGCGGGAAGCGTCGCCGTCACCGTCTTCGTGAGGAGCGCGAGCACGAACAGGAGCGTGGCGAGGCGGTAGGCCCCCATGGCCCCGGGCCCGCCCCTGTCCGCGTCAAACCGGAGGTACGCGAGGCCAGCCAGGAGATAGAGGACGAGCGAGAATGTGTTCTTCTGCTCGGATATCCAGGCGACGGACTCGACGCAGACCGGGTGGACGACGAAGAGGACCCCGGCGAGGCGGGCGCCGGGAAGGGCGAGGCGCCTCAGGGCGAGGACCAGCAGGTACGCCGCCGCCGCGTGCTCCAGCACGTTCGTCAGGTGGTAGCCGATTGTCGCGTCGCCCCACAGCAGGTGCTCGATCCAGAACGCGCTGTGGAGGAGCGGATAGTACTGCTGCGTGGCGTGGAGGCTGGCCCAGATCTGCACCAGTCCGGACAGCGACTGAAGCTCGGGCTTCGTCACGTGGCCGTCGTCGTCCCAGACCATGCCCCCGTGAAGGGCCGGCCAGTAGCAGGCGAGCGCGAGGACGAGGAGGAGCGGCGCCGTCCACCACGCGGGGGCGCGGGAATCAGGGGGGGCGGTCGGGGAGGGGACCATGGGGTGGGACCGGGGAAGACCGGGACATAATTCCGCGCCCGTGACAAACGTAACCGCAGCCGCGGGGGGGGCTTGACCCCGTGCGAACCCGGCGCCCTCTCCCGGCCGAAAGGGCGGCCCCGGGCCGCCCCTGCCTGGCGCCGGAAGCCTGTGGGATTGCGCGTCATATGCGACACGGGCGCCGCTTTTCCTTGCTAGGCGCGCCGGCGGCTATTTCGATCATACGCATTTTGCCACAATGAAAGTCCTCGTCGCAGACAAGATATCGTCAAAGGGCGTCGCCTGGCTCCGCAAGCAGCCGGGCCTCGAGGTCATTGAGGCCTACGGCTCGTCCCCGGCGAGGCTGCTCGAGCTCGTGAAGGACGTGCACGCGATCGCGGTGCGCTCCGAGTCGAAGATCACGGCGGAGGTCATCGCTGCCGCGCCGCTCCTCAAGGTGGTCGGCCGCGCGGGCGTCGGCGTGGACAACGTCGACGTCGAGGCCGCCACCGAGCGCGGCGTCATCGTGATGAACACGCCCTCCGGCAACACGATCGCCACGGCCGAGCTCACCTTCACGCACATCCTCTGCGGCGCCCGCCCGGTGCCGCAGGCCGCCGCCTCCATGCGCGCGGGCCAGTGGGACAGGAAGACCTTCTCCGGGATCGAGCTCTTCAAGAAGACGCTCGGGATCGTCGGCCTCGGCAGGATTGGCACCGAGGTCGCCCGCCGCGCCCAGGCGTTCGGGATGAGGGTGCTGGCGTTCGACCCGTACCTGGCCCCGAGCCGGGCCAAGGGCATGCAGATCGAGTCCGTGTCGATGGACGACCTCCTGGCCCAGTCCGACTACATCACGGTCCACATGCCGCTGACGGACGACACCCACTACATGATCGACGAGGCCGCCCTCGCGAAGTGCAGGAAGGGCGTGCGCCTGTTCAACTGCGCGCGCGGCGGGATCATCAAGGAGGCCGCGCTCGTCGCCGCCCTGAAGAGCGGCCAGGTGGCCGCCGCGGGGCTCGACGTCTACGAGGAGGAGCCCCTTTCGGCGTCGAGCGAGCTGAGGACGCTGCCCGGCGTGACGCTCACGCCCCACCTCGGGGCCTCCACCGCTGAGGCCCAGGACGCCGTCGGCGTCGAGGTCGCCGAGCAGATCGCCGACGTGCTCAACGGCGGCGTCATCCGAAACGCGGTCAACATGCCGACCTTGGACGCGGCGACGCTCTCCGTCCTGAAGCCCTACCTGGACCTGGGCGCGAAGCTGGGGACCCTCCTGCAGCAGATCTCGCCCGAGCAGGTGGGTGCGCTTCGGATCACCTACCTCGGCAAGATCGTCGACCTGGACGCGAACGCCATCACGCGCGCGATCCTGCGCGGCTGGCTGCGGCGCATCAGCGGCGAGAGCGCCAACTACGTGAACGCCCCGTTCCTCCTGGAGCGCCTCGGCGTTCGCTGCGAGGTCGTGAAGTCGACCGCCGAGGCCGACTACACGGAGCTGATCCAGGTCGAGGCGCTGGTCGGGGGCGAGGTGGCGCGAAGCGCCGCGGGCACCCTGATCGGCAAGTCGAGCAGCCCGAGGATCGTCTCCCTGAACGGCAGGGCCGTTGAGGTCGCCGCCGTCGGCAAGCTCCTCATCATCGAGAACAGCGACGAGCCCGGCATGATAGGGTACGTCGGTACCCTCCTCGGCCGGGACAAGGTCAACATCGCCAACATGTCGCTCAGCCGCCAGGAGCCCGGGCAGACGGCCCTCATGGTCATCAACCTGGACAGCGAGCCGAGCGAGGCCGCGCGCCGCGAGCTGAAGGGCCACAAGGCGATCACGGTCGCCAAGTTCGTGCTCCTGTAACCCCATGCCCGCAGCCGCCCCAGCTGACATGCTTGTCCCGCTCGCCCTCGCGGCGGCGGCCGGCTACCTGCTCGGGGCGCTCCCCTTCGGCTACCTGGTGGCGCGCTCGAGGGGCGTCGACATCTTCTCGGTCGGCAGCAGGAGCCCCGGGGCGACCAACGTGCGCCGGGTGCTGGGCACCGGCCCCGGCAACGCCGTGCTCCTCCTCGACATCCTGAAGGGGGCCGCCGCCGCGGGCTGGCCGCTCCTGGTCGTCTGGACCGCGCTCAGCGCGATGGCGGACCGCCACACCCTCGGCTACGTCGGCCTGGCCGCGGCCCTGGTCGGCCACTCGTTCTCCTGCTTCACGCGCTTTCGGGGCGGCAAGGGCGTCGCGACCGCCGCCGGGGGACTGGCCGTCCTCATGCCGTGCGTGGCCCTGTCCTCCGCAGGAGTCTGGATCGCGGTCTTCTTCGCGAGCCGCTACGTGTCGCTGGCGTCGATCGCGGCCGCGGCGAGCCTGCCCCTCTGGTCGTTCCTCTACAAGCAGGGCACGATCGCAATGTGGGTCTCCGGCGTCGTGGCGCTCTTCGTCATCGTGCGCCACCGCGCCAACATCGGCCGCCTGCTCGGCGGCACGGAAAAGCGCTTCGAGCGCAGGGCGCCCGCCTCGCCCCCGGAGGCAGGGCCATGAAGGCTCCCCGCACGCTCCGCATCGGCCTCTGCGGCCTCGGCACGGTGGGCCAGGGCGTCTGGAAGCACTTCGGCCGGTTCCGCTCCGACCTCGAGGCGCGCCTCGGCGCCCGGATCGTCATCTCGCGCGCGGCCGTCCGGGACCGGAGGAAGGTGCGCGGCGTCAGGGTCCCCGCCTCGAAGCTGACGACGGACCCGCTCTCGATCGCCACCGATCCGGGCATCGACATCGTGTGCGAGCTGATGGGCGGCACGGGCGTCGCGCGCGAGGTGACCCTCGCCGCGCTCGCCCGCGGCAAGATCGTCGTCTCGGCCAACAAGGCCCTCATCTGCGCCCACGGGGCGGAGATCCTCGCCACCGCGCGCCGCCACGGCGGACACTTCCTCTTCGAGGGGAGCGTCGCCGGCGGGATCCCCCTCATCAAGGCCGTCCGCGAGGGTCTGGTCGCCAACCGCTTCCCCCGCATCTGCGGGATCCTGAACGGGACCTGCAACTACATCCTCACCATGATGGAGCAGCTCGACACGCCCTACGCGAGCGTGCTGAAGGAGGCCAAGCTGCTGGGCTACGCCGAGGCCCAGGAATCCCTCGACGTGGAGGGCTGGGACACGGCGCACAAGGCCTCCATCCTGGCGTGGCTCGCCCACGGCGTGTGGGTGAGGCCGGAGCAGATGATCGTCGAGGGCATCGAGCGGATCACGCCGGCCGACTTCAAGAACGCCTCCGCCCTAGGCTACGGCATCAAGCTGCTCGCCATCATCACGCGCGACTTCGAGACGAACGAGATCGGCGTCAGGGTCCACCCGACGCTGCTCCCGGAGGACAGCGTGCTGGCGCGCGTGAACGGCGTCTTCAACGCCATCTCGGTCACCGGGGACGTCGTCGGCACGACGGTCTACATCGGGCGCGGCGCGGGCCAGGACGCCACCGCGAGCGCCGTCATCAGCGACATCGCCGACGCGGTCGCGCTCATCCTGAACGGGAAGGGCGCCCACTTCATGGGCGAGGACAGGCCGCCCGCGGCCAAGGGCGCGCGCCTGGCGCCGCCGGAGCGGATCCACGGGCGCTACTACGTGCGGCTCTCCGTCTCCGACCAGCCCGGCGTCCTCGCGCGGGTGGCGACCATCATGGCGAAGAACCACATGAGCATCGCGAGCGTGATCCAGGGGCCCTCGGAGAAGCCGGGCCTGGCCTCTCTCGTCCTGACGACGCACGAGAGCGACGAGCGCTCGGTGCGCCGCGCCCTGCGCGCCCTCGGGGGCCTCGGCAGCGTGCGCGAGGCGCCGCTCCTCCTCAGGATAGGGGATTTCGGGGAGTAACCGAGACACCGGCCACCATGTCCAGAATCGTCCAGAAATACGGCGGAACCTCCGTGGGGGACGTCGAGCGCATCAAGAACGTCGCCGAGCGCATCAAGGTCGCGCGCGGCGAGGGCCACGAGGTCGTGGTCGTCCTGTCCGCGCGGGCGGGCGTGACGAACGAGCTGATCGCCAGGGCCAAGAGCCTCTGCGCCGACCCGAGCGAGCGGGAGCTCGACCAGCTCCTCGCGATCGGAGAGCAGGAGTCCATCGCGCTGATGGCGATGGCGCTGCACGGCATCTCCATCCCCGCCGTAAGCTACACGGGGGCACAGGCCGGCATCTTCACCGACAAGGTCCACACCAAGGCCAAGATCAAGATGGTGAACCCGAAGCCGATCGCCAAGGACCTGGCTGCCGGCCGCGTCGTCATCGTCGCGGGCTTCCAGGGAATCGACGAGGAGGGCCAGATAACGACCCTCGGGCGCGGAGGCTCGGACCTGACGGCCGTGGCGCTCGCCGCGGCGATCAAGGCCGACCGCTGCGAGATCTACACCGACGTCGACGGCGTCTACACCGCCGACCCGAGGGTCGTGAAGAGCGCCCGCAAGCTGCCCGAGATCTCCTACGACGAGATGCTCGAGCTCGCCTCGGCCGGCTCCAAGGTGATGCAGTCGCGCTCGGTCGAGTTCGCCAAGAAGTACGGCGTCGTCTTTGAAGTCCGCTCCTCGTTCAACCACAACCCAGGGACACTCGTGAAAGAAGAAGTCGC
>CAZDZL010000019.1:0-63743 GCA_964509885.1 uncultured Opitutaceae bacterium
GCCCAGGTGCAGGGATTCCTGGTCAGGGATGCGCACGCCTTCGACGAGAAGGGCGACTTCGTGGGCGGCTCCGACGCCGCGGGACTCGCCAACGGGGCGGGCCGACGATCTCCCGCTTCTCCCGGCGAACCCCGGGCGGGCGTCAGCCGCCGGTCAGGAACGCGTCGCGCGGCGGGATGACGCAGCGGTAGCCGGCGCTCGAGAGATGCTCCAACAGCCGCTCGACCAAGGCGACCCTGTCCTTCGCCCGAGGGCCCGCCTCGTGGGCGAGGAGGATCGCGCCGGGCCGGATCCCGCGCGCGAGGCGCGCCAGGGCCCTGTCGATGCTGCCGCCGGCCCCCTCCAGGCCGCGCGCGCTCCAGAGGACGAGGTCCATGCCCCGCGACGCGAGCTGGGGGTCGAGGAACGGGTTCCTCACGCCGACCGGGGGCCGGAAGTAGCGCTCGAAGGGGGCGTCCGCGAGGAGCAGGGCCGCCACGCAGCGCTCGATCTCGCCGCCGATGCGCGCGGGGGACGCGCACCAGAAGCTCGCGGAGGGATGCGTCTGCGTGTGGTTGCCGATCGAGTGGCCCATGGACGCGATGCGGCGGGCGAGCTCCGGATGCCGGGCGACCTGCTCGCCGACGACGAAGAACGTCGCCCTCGCCCCGTGCCGGGCCAGGAGTTCGAGCACGAGCGGGGTGCTCTCCGGGTCGGGCCCGTCGTCGATCGTGAGCCACACCTCCTTGCGGTCGGTCTCGAACGATGTGACCGCGGGCCCGAAGGCCTGCTGGCCCGGGAGGATGAACTGCAGGAAGACCCACGGGTCCGGCGCGAAGAAAACGAGGAGCGCGGCGTCCCTGTGGTGCTCCGCGGCGAGCGCCACGGCGCAGACCTTGAAGGAGGCGAAGATGGCGATCCAGGGCCTCATGCGGGCTCAGGCACCACCCGGGCCGCGTGCTCGATCCGCCTGACCAACGGCAGGTGCCTCTGGAGCCGGCAGACGGCGAGGAAGACCTTGAAGCGCCACCAGAGGGGCCAGGTGAGGCGCACGTGCCCCGCGACGATGGACACCAGGCCTCGGTGCAGGTCGAGCGGGGGAACCTGCGTCATGAACACGTCAAATCCGTCCTTGTCGTAGAAGACCTCGATCAGGCGCCGAAACACCTCGCAGTGCGCCTTGAGCCCGCGGGTGTAGCGCGCGCGCTCCGCCGCCGACAGGGCCCTGCCCTCGGCGTGCGCGCGTGCGATCGCCTCCACGGCGACCTGGGCGGAATGCGTCGAGAGATAGACGCCGGAGGAGAAGATCGGGTCGTAGAAGCACGCCGCGTCCCCGGCCAGCACCACCCGGGGAGACGCGAACTCGCGCCGCACGTAGCTGTAGTCCGCTGTGACCCGGAAGGGCGCGACGGCACGCGAGCGCCCCATGAGCGAGCGAAGGCGCGGCGATCCCGAGACCGTCGCGTCGAAAACGGCCCGGGGGTCGCCGGCCCGCTTTATGCCGTCGATCGCGGTCACGAGGCCGACGGACGTGCGCTCGGCGCTTATGGGGATGAGCCAGAACCAGCCATCCTCGATGCGCACGATGACGATGTTGCCGCCCCGGGCGCCCGGCGCGCGCTCCACGCCCTCGAAGTGGCTGTACACCGCG
Organism: uncultured Opitutaceae bacterium; assembly: GCA_964509885.1. Lineage (GTDB taxonomy): Bacteria > Verrucomicrobiota > Verrucomicrobiia > Opitutales > Opitutaceae > Palsa-1447. The sequence goes on from CAZDZL010000019.1 coordinate 1,631, forward strand.
GCGCGCTTCGGGAAGGGGGCCGGCTGGAGCGAGCGCTTCAGGGGGCTGTCGTAGAGGTTCTCGCGCCCGCCCGCGTCTATGACCCACCGGGCCCTGACGACGCCGGGGGAGCCGCCGCGCGGAGCCACGGTGACGGCGACAAGGTCGGCCTGCGGGTCGACCGCGGTCACGGTGGACCCCGTCCGGACATCGGTGCCCAGGCTGCGGGCATGCTCCAGCAGGACGGCGTCGAACCGCGCCCGCTCCACCTGGAACGTGGACTCGAGCCCCGGCACGTAGCCGTCCGCGAAGACGATCTCCTTGGCGGGGGAACCATCGGCGAGCATGAACTCCGCGCCGAGCTTCCTCACGAACCCCGCGGCCTCCACCTTGGGCCACGCGCCGGAGGCCCTGAGGACGGCGTTGCCGATGGGAAGGAGGGATTCGCCTATGTGGAAGCGGGGAAACTCGTCCCTCTCCACGAGGCACACCGACAATCCCCGAAGCCGCGCGAACGCGGCGGCGGTGCTGCCCCCGGGGCCTCCCCCGATGACCAGCACGTCGAAGTCGGTGGATTCCATGGAAAAGGTTATTCGTGCGCGTTGGCGAAGACCAAGCCGGAAATTGCTTGTCCGTGGCGCCGGGGTGCATGTAGGTCGAGCTGCATGATTGTCGAATTCGCCTTTGGGGACACGGGCGACGCGTCCAAGGGCAGGCTGGGGATCGGGCTGCCTCTCCTCGGCGGCGAGGGGCGCGTGCCCATCAGCGGCCCCGTGGAGCCCGCGGGCCGGCAAGGGGGCCTCTCCCTCTGGCGCGGGGCCGGGAGCATCGCGGGCTATGCGCGCGTGGGGCCCGGGCTCGACCTCGAGAGCGCGTCGATGCAGCTCTACGCCGACATCCTGCGCGCGGCGGGAGGGATGAATCTCTACAGGATATGGAACTGCGTCCCGCGGATAAACGCCGCGGGGCCGGGGGGCCTCGAGAACTACCACGCCTTCTGCAGGGGCCGCTCGCTCGCCTTCGAGGAGGGCCTCGGCAGGGGATTCGCGGGCAAGCTGCCCGCGGCCTCGGCCGTGGGCACGGCCGGCGACGAGCTCTTCGTCGCCTTCCTTGCCGGCTCCGCCCCGCCGCGCCACGTCGAGAACCCCGCGCAGGTGCCGGCCTACGAGTACCCCGCGGAGCACGGCCCGAGGCCGCCGAGCTTCGCGCGCGCCACGGCGGTGGAGGGCCCCTCGGGCCTCGACGTGTACGTCTCGGGGACCTCGGCCGTGGTGGGGCATGAGACGGTCGCGCCGCACGACACGCTGGCACAGCTCGAGTGCACCCTCGAGAACCTGCGGCTCATCTCGAGGGCCTCGGGCCTGGGCGAGCGCCTCGGCACGGGCAGGGGATGCAGGCGCCAGTTCAAGGTCTACCTGAGGAATGCGCGGGACCTGGCCGCGGTCGCGCCGCGCGTCAAGGAGAGGCTCCTCTCCCCTGGGGACGCGGTGAGCTACCTGCGCGCGGACATCTGCCGCGCCGCCCTCAACGTGGAGATCGAGGTTGCCGTCCGCGGCGCCGACAGGAGCTGACGGAGTCGGCGGGCGTCCGTCTTGCCCCTCGCTGTCACCGGGAACGACGCGAGCGGGACGATGCGGGCCGGTACCTTCCAGGGAGCGATCCTCTGGCGCAGCAGCGCCCGGACCTCGGCGCCGGAGAGCGCCGTCGCGGCCGCGGCCGCGAGGACGGCGCTGGGGCCCGCTCCCATGTGGGCGAAGGCGTCCGCCACGCCCGGAACGCTCCGGAGCGCGGACTCGATCTCCGCGAGGTCGACCCTGCGCCCCGAGACCTTGACCGCGCGGTCCGTCCTCCCGAGAAGGACGATCTCCCCGCCGGCGCCCCGCCTGCCGCGGTCGGGAGGCGAGAAGGAGCCGCCGCCCCGCACCGCCGGGCTCGAGACCGTGAAGCGGCCGGACCTGCCGAAGGCCACCGTGACCCCCGTGAGCGGCGTGCCGACGCCGCGGCCCTCGAGCGTCGCCTCGCCCGTCCTGTCGAACGCGATCCCGCCCGTCTCGCTTGTCCCGTAGAACCCGCGGGCCATGACGCCGAACCTTTCCAGGAAGGCGCGGGCAACGGCGGGGGCGAGGGGCGAGCCGGCGGAGATGACGAGCCGCAGGCTGGCGAGCGAGCGCCGCGGGATGCCGCTGGCGGCAAGCGCCCCCAGGATCGGCGGGACAGCCGGGAAGACGGTTGGCCTGAAGCGAAGCGCGTCCGACGCAAGGGCGTGGGGCAGGGGGCTCGACACGCAGATGACGCGCGTGCCCTGCGCCAGGAGCGGGACGACGAGGTTGCCGAGGCCGTACGAGTAGCCGAGCGGGATGGCGGCCAGGTTGCCGTCCCCGGGGCCTATCCCCATCGACGCGCAGATCTGGCGCCCGTCGGCCGCCATCTGGGAATGGGTGACGGCGATCACTTTCGGCGCGCCGCTGCTGCCGCTCGTCAGCTTGACCAGGCATTCGGCAGCCGGCCTGGCGGCCGCGGGCCCGAGGCGCTCCAGGCGGCCCCCGCGCCACAGGTGGGAGGCCCCGGCGGAGCGGGCCGCCGCCAGCTGGGCCTCCGCAGGCTCGGCCGGGTCTATCGGCACGGGCACCGCGCCCGCGGAGAGGAGGCCGAGGAACGCCGTGAACCACTCGGCCCCGTTGGGAACCGACATGGCGACGCGGCGTCTATGGGGTGTGGATCTTCCCGCATCCCGCTTGAACGAAGCCGTCCACTCCAGCGCCGCCGCCTGCAGCTCCGACCGGGTCCACTCCGCCCCCGTCTGGGCGTCTGTCACCGCGACCGAGGAGGGCGACCTCTCGACGGTGGAGGCCCAGAGCCGGGGAAGGGGTTCACTCATGGCACCGAGCGTGGTACAGGCCACCCGCCGGGCGAGGAAAATTGCGGATGTACACACGCCTCGGGCGATATCATAACACAAGCCCGCCATGCGTGAGAACGACCAGCTCCAGAATTGGGATGCGATCATTCTCGGCGGCGCGCTGGCGGGAGCCTCGACGGCGCTCCTCCTGCGCCGGCGAAACCCCAGGTGGAGGATCCTTATCATAGAGAAGAGCGACCGCCTCGGCAGGAGGGTCGGGGAGTCCACGGTCGAGACCAGCGCCTACTTCATCGGCCGCGTGCTCGGCTTCACGGAGCACTTGAACGAGAAGCACCTGGTGAAGCAGGGCATGAGGTTCTGGTTCTACAACGACAAGACGCGCGGCCTGGCCGACTGCAGCGAGACCGGCCCGAAATACAACGTGCGCTTCCCGGGCTACCAGGTCGACCGGGCCGTGCTGGACGAGGAGGTCCTCGCCCGTGCCGTCGCCGAGGGCGCCGCGCTCATGAGGCCGGCGCGGGTCCGCGAAGTCACGCTTGTCGACGGAGGGGTGCAGTCTGTCACGTGGACGAAGGAGGACGGCACCTCGGGCACGGAGACCGCGCGCTGGGTCGTCGACGCCTCCGGCGTCGCCGCGCTCCTCGCCCGGCGCAACGGCTGGCTCAAGACCAACACGGCCCACCCGATCGCCGCGTGCTGGAGCCGCTGGAACGGCGTGAAGAACCTCGACTCCCGGGAATTCGCCGAGCGCCACCCCAAGTGGTCCGCGCGCTCAAAGGCCGTGCGCTTCACGGCCACGAACCACATCTGCGGCCGGGGCTGGTGGTCCTGGTGGATCCCGCTCAAGGGCGGAGACATGAGCGTCGGCATCGTCTACGACCAGCGCATAACCGAGCTGCCCGAGGGCGGGAAGATCGGGGACCGGCTCAGGGCGTTCATGAGCGCGCACCCCGCCGCGCGCGAGCTCCTCGAGGGGGCGACCTTCCAGGAGGGCGACGTCCATTTCCGGCGCAACTGCGCCTACAGCTGCACCCGCTACGCCGGGGACGGCTTCGTGCTCGTGGGGGACGCGGCGGCCTTCATGGACCCCTTCTACTCCCCGGGCATGGACTGGATCAGCTTCTCGGCGAGCGCGGCCGCCGCCCTGGTGGACAGCTGCCTGTCCGGGCGCGCCGCCGCCGAGCGCGTCGCCCGCCACAACGCCAATTTCACGGCGTCCCACGACCGCTGGTTCGACGCGATCTACCGCGACAAGTACTACTACATGGGCGACCATGAGCTCATGACCCTCGCGTTCAGGCTCGACCTCGGCCACTACTACCTCGGGGTCGTGGCGCGGCCCTTCGACATCGGCAACTCGGCCCTGGAGACCCCGGCGTTCGCCCCGCGCGGCGGGCGCCCCGCGGGCATCCTCATGGCGCTCTACAACAGGCGCCTCGCGTCGATCGCGCGCTCGCGGATGGAGCGGGGCACCTGGGGGCGCAACAACAGCGGCCGCTACTTCGGCTTCATCAGCTACGAGCTGAACCACCGGCTCCTGCCCCGCGTCGTGGGCCAGCTTTTCATGTGGTTGGTCCTCGAGGCGAGGGAGGGCTGGCGCACGTGGTTCGCCTTCGCGCCCCGAGAGGCCACCGCCGCGGTCCCCGCCGCCGCCGCGGCAAAGGTCTGAACCGGGCCATGGCGACTCAACCCCAGGCCGCTACGAACCCCGCGCTCGCACGGTTTCCCGCCGACGTGCTCGAGGCCTACCAGCGCTACCGCACCCAGGGGGACGCGGGCGCCGTGGAGGCCGTCGTGATAGCGGCCGTCGTCGACTACCGGCCGTCGGGCACCCGCGCGGTCGCGGCCGTGTCGGACGCGACGCGCCTTTTCGAGGACCTCGAGTATGACTCCGTCGCCGTCGCCGAGCTGGTCTTCTTCCTGGAGGACCTCTTCGACGTGACGCTCTCCAACGACGACCTCGCTGCCGTCCGCACGATCGCGGACCTGCGGGCCTGCGTGAGCGTGAAGCTCGCCGCAAAGGCCCGGACCGCGTGAGTCCGGTCGTCACGGGCGTCGGGTTCGTGACGCCGATCGGCAACGACCGGGCCGCCGTCGAGGGGAGCCTGCGCGAGGGGCGACACGGCATGGCGCCCGTCGAATTCCTCGGCAACCCAGACCTTCCTGTCAAGGTGGCCGGGACGGTGAAGGGCTTCGAGGTCGACTCCCCGAGCTGGCGGGACTGGTCGTGGCCGACGGGCTACGACGTCCCGAAGGAGGTCCTTCGCGGCCTGGCCCCGCACGGCCTCTACGCGGTCTGCGCCGTGGAGGAGGCGCTCTCCTCGGCGGGACTTCGCCGCGGGGACATCGCGGGCGACCCGGGCACGGGCCTCTACTGCGCCTCGGCGGGCTCGGCCATGCTGCTCCACCACAACCTGGCGCAGATGCGAGCCGTGCGCGGGGTGCGCGGCAACCCCATGGGCGTCGTCAGCTCGATCGCGGGAACGCTCAACTTCAACCTGGCCTCGCACTATGGGATCACGGGCACGGTGTGCGGCTTCGTCTCGGCCTGCGCCTCCTCGAGCCACGCCCTCGGCTACGCGATCGACGACCTGCGCCTCGGGCGCCTGAGGAGGGCCATCGTCATCGGCGCCGAGGATCTGAACGCGGACTCGCTCCTTCCCTTCGCGCACATGCGCGCCCTCTCCAAGCAGTCGGAGCCCCGCCTAGCCTCGCGGCCGTTCGACGCGGGGCGCGACGGGTTTGTCGGCGCGGGCGGCGCCGTCGCCCTCGTCATCGAGGCGCCGCAGGCCGCGTCCAACCGCGGCGCCCGCCCGCTCGCCGTGGCGGCGGGCTGGGGCCAGGCCGCGGACGGCCACAGCGTGGCCGCGTCCCACCCGGAGGGCGCGGGGCTTCTCCTCGCCATGGAGCGCGCGCTCGCCGACGCAGGCACCGCGCCGGGGGCCATCGACCACGTGAGCGCCCACGCCACCTCGACCCCCGTCGGCGACCTGGCGGAGGCGAACGCGCTTCGCCGCCTCTTTGCCGCGCGCGGCCTGCGGCCGCCCGTCGCCGCCACGAAAGGCCTCACCGGGCACGGGCTTTCACTGTCCGGCGTCATGCAGGCCGCCTTCGCGGTCCTCTCGATCTGCGGGGGCTTCCTGCCCGGCAACCCCCACCTGGTGGAGGCGGGCCCGGAATGCGAGGGCCTGGAGCTGCCGCGGGGGACCACCGGGCGGGCGCCCTCGAGGGTCCTGTCCAACAGCAGCGGGTTCGGGGGCAGCAACGTCTGCCACGTGATCGCCGCCCCCTGAATCTTTACGGGTTGAAACGCCGCGCCCCTTGGGGGCACTATACCTCCCTCCCATGCCCGATCCCCTGACCGCCAGGCTCAAGCAGCTGATAGTGGAGACCCTGAGGCTTGAGGACATCGCGCCCGCCGACATACCCGACGACGAGCCGCTCGTCGGCGGGGGCCTCTCGCTCGACTCCATCGACGCCCTGGAGCTCGTGGTGAGTCTCGAGAGGGAGTTCGGGATAAAGATCGCGAGCAGCGAGGAGGCGCGCCAGGCCCTCGCGAGCGTGGCGGCTCTGACGGCCTATATCCGCCTGCACGGCGACCCCTCCCGCCTCCCGGCCTGAGGGCGGCCGGGGCCGCCCCTACGCCGCATGGCCGACTCCGCCTCACCCGTCCGCATCGCCGCCTGCGGCTGCATCACCCCTTTCGGGGACGCCCGCGAAACCCACGCGGCCCTCCTCGGCGGGGCCTGCGCGCTTCGCGCCGTGCCGGTCCTCGGTCGGGAGGGCGGCGATCCCGTCCCCCTGGCGCTCATGCCGGGGCGCTCGCTCGACGAAACGGCGCCGCCGGCCTGGCTCCCCGCCCTCAGGCGCCTCCACGCGTCGGTTCCCGGGGGGCCCTGGGGCTCGCCGGGACGGCCCGTGTTTGTCACCGGCAGCAATTTTGGCGTCGGCGGGCTCTACGCGCTGCGCCGGACCGGCGACGCCCGGTTCGCCGTCTGGGGCGCGCCGCCCACCTGCACCGAGGAGCTTCGCCTCGAGCTCGGGTGGGGGCCCGACGTCTCGATCCTCTCCCACGCGTGCGTCTCGGCCCACCTCGGCCTCCTTCAGGCGGCGCGCGCCATCGAGAGCGGCCTCGCCGAGGAGGCCCTCGTCTTCTCATTCGACTTCCTGAGCCCCTTTGTCGCGGGCGGCTTCCACGCCCTGAAGATCCTCAACTCCGAGATGCCCGCCCCCTACCGGGAGCGCGCGGCCGGGGCCATCGGGCTCGGGGACGGGGCGGGCTTCGTCGTCCTCTCGCGCGGGCGGGGCGACTGGGCCCTCTCTGGCCTGAGCCTTTACAACGAGATGCACCACTTCACGTCCAACCGGGCCGACGGCTCGGGCTTCGCGGCCTGCCTCGAGGGCGTCCGCGAGGCGGCCCGCGGCCGGAGCGTGTGGTTCAAGGGGCACGGCACCGGGACGCTCGACGCGGGGCGCATGGAGATCGCCGCCGCCTCGCTCGCCTTCCCGGGGGCGCCGATCACGGGCTGGAAGGGCGGCCTCGGCCACACGCTTGGCAGCTGCGGCATCGTCGAGCTTGCGGTCGCGATCGAGTCCATGCGCCAGGGCCGGGCGCCCGGGACTGTGGGCGCGGGTGGGGCGCCGATGGCGCCCAGCGTCGCGGACGGCAGCTTCGGCACGGGAGCGTTCGACGGCGTCGTCTGCGCGAGCAACGCCTTCGGGGGCGCCCACGCCGCCTTCCTCCTGAGCCATGTTTGAGCTGCACATCCAGCGCCTTGTCACGGATGACGCCGCGGGCGAGGCCCCGGCGCAGACCCGCGAGCGCCTGAAGGGCTCCTTTCCCCCCGGGGCGACGCGCCGCATGACCACCCTTGGCCTGCTTGTCGGGGGAGCCCTCTCGAAGGTCGACCCGGGCCCGCAGGACGCCCTGGTCTACGCGACCGGCTTCGCGGAGAGCTGCGCCCTCGAGGGTTTCCTGGACAGCTTCCCCAACCCGAGCCCGACGCTTTTCCAGACCTCCATCCACCCGAGCGCCGTGCAGCAGTCCATGATCGCCCGCCAGCGGCCGGTCGGCGAGTTCATGCCCCTCTCGGGGGGCCCGCTCCTCGCGTTCCACGCCCTGCGCGCGAGCCTGCTGTCGCCCTCCGCGCGCACCCTCCTCTGCGGGGGCGAGGAGAGGGGAACGTGGCTCCTCGAGCACGGGCTCGCGAGCGACCGCACGTTCGCCTTCGCCGCCATGCTGTCGCGGGAGCCCGGGGAGGGGTCGCTCGGCACGCTGAGGGTCTCGCGGTGCGAGGGGACCGGAGCGCTCGGCCTTGCGGCCCTCTTCGACCTCCTGCACTCCAGGGCGCCCCATGACGCCATGATCGCGCCCGGGGCGCGGCTGCAACTCACATGGCGCTGACACCCCCAGCCGCAGCCACCCGCAATCCCGGCCCCTCGTGGGGATACAGGTTTCTCAGCCTCTGCGACCGAGTGCTTCCCGAGGCCGTCTTCCGGCCGATGCGCTCCGCCGGCACCTGGGTCTCCGTGCTCGCGATGCCCCGCCAGCGCGCCCATTCGCGCGCGTACCTGCGCGTCGTCCTCGGCCGCGAGCCGGGGCTCAGGGACGTGCACCGGCATTTTTTCGCGGTCTGCGAGTCCCTCATGCTTCGCCTGAGGGTGGCGGGCGGCCTGCCCCACCTCTGCGTCCTGGAGCCCGGCGCGCGGGACTTCGCCGCATGGCTCGCGTCCGAGCGGCCGGTCCTCCTCGGCACGTTCCACATCGGCAACTCGGACCTGGCGGGCTTCATGCTGGCGGGCCAGGAGCGCAGGCGGGTGCACCTCGTGCGGCTTCGCGTCGGCAACTCCCACGACACCCAGGCGCTCGCGGGGCGGTTCGGCGCGCTCGTGAACTTTGTCTGGGTGAACGATCCGGGAGAGCTCCTCTTCGCCCTCAAGGACGCCGGGGCGAGCGGCGACACGCTCGCCCTCCAGTGCGACCGGCATGACCACAGCGCGCGCAGCGAGACCTTCGACTTCCTCGGGGGCAAACGCGTTTTCCCCTTCACGATCTACCACCTGGCTCTCATCTTCGGGCGGCCCGTGCTCCTCTCGTTCGGGGCACCCGACGGCCCGGGCCGCTCGGTCGTCCACGCCTCGCCCGCGTTCGCGCCGGTGGGCGGCGAGGCCAGGGCGGACGCGCTCGCGAGGGCGAGGGCTCATTTCCAGGCGTTCCTCGTACAGGTCGAGGCCTACCTTCGCGCGAACCCCAGCCAATGGCTCAACTTCCGCCCGCTGTGAGGACCCGAGCCCATCGCGCCCGCATGGTCGCCCTCTACTACCTCTCGTGGGTGGTCTTCGGTGCGGTCGGGATCCTGCTCAATCTCGTGTGCATCGTCCTGATGGCGCTGCCTGGACGCAGCCACTTCGGCCCCCCGGTACGGGCGACCATCCGGCGGCTGTTCGGCGCATGGCTCGCGTGGCTGCACGCGACCCGGGTCGTGGATGTCGAGTGGGTGGGGTTCGATGACGTGCTGCAGTCCGGAACCGTCTACATCGCGAACCACCCGACGATTGTCGACGCGACGTTCGTGCTCGCCCGGCTGCCCGACGCGGTCTGCATCTTCAAGCCGGCGCTCATGAGCAACCCCGCGATAGGGCCCGCGGCCGTGATGGCGGGGTACGTGAGAGGGGACACCGGCCTCGACCTCATAAAGGCGGCGGCCGAGAAGGTCGCGGCGGGCCAGTCGCTCCTCATATTCCCCGAGGGAACCCGCACGGCGGAGGGAACGGTCCTCGGCAAGATGAAGCCCGGCTTCGCGCTCATCGCGGACAGGGCGAAGGCCCCCGTGAGGCTCGTCATCGTGAGCGCCTCGCCCGGCCTCGGCACGCGGGGCCGCCCGTGGTGGCCGGCCCCGGACGTCCTGCCGGGCCGCGTGAGGATCACCCTGGACACGCTCTGGCCCTACGAGCCGGGCCGGTCCGCGGCGGAGTTGACCCTGGCGGTCGAGAGCCGAGTCTGCGAGGTGCTCGGCCGAAGCGCCCCAGCATGAACCGCCCCAAGACCCACCTCGTCCTCATACCGGCGTTCAATCCGGGCCGGCTCCTCGCGGGCACGGTCGACGGCGCGCTGGAGCACTGGGACGACGTGTGGGTCGTGGTCGATGCTAGCACCGACGGGAGCCATGACGCCCTCGCCTCCGGGCGGCGCCCGGGGCCGAGGGTGATCGTGCGCCCCGTGAACGGCGGGAAGGGCTCAGCGGTCCTCACGGGGGCGCGGGAGGCGCTCGCGGCAGGGTTCACCCATGCGCTCGTCATGGACGCCGACGGCCAGCACCCGCCGGGCCGCATCCGGGAATTCATGGAGACCTCGGCGGCGGCGCCCGGGGCGGTCGTCTGCGGACGGCCCGTCTTCGGCCCGGAGGCGCCCCTGGTGAGGATCTACGGCAGGAAGCTGAGCGTCGGCCTCGTGCGCCTGGAGACCTCGGGGCGCGGCGCGGCCGACCCGCTCTTCGGCTTCAGGGTCTATCCCCTGGGGCCCCTCATCCGGGTCATGGAGCAAACGCGCGGAGCCCGGCGCTACGACTTCGACCCCGAGGTGGCCGTCAGGCTGGCTTGGGCCGGCACGCCCGCGATCAACCTCGACGCCGCGTGCGCGTACCCCGACCGGCAGCTCGGCGGTGTCTCGCATTTCCGCTACCTGCGCGACAACCTTCGCATGATCGCCATGCATGCGCGCCTCATTGGGGACCTTATTCTCGGGCGCGCCGGCGCCCAGGCTGCATGATCGCCCTGCGTCAGGCCCTCCTTTCCCTGGCTCTCGCCGCGGCGGCGCACGGCGCCCCGGACCCGGCCGCGGTCCTGACGCCCGCCGACCTCGCGGGCGGCTGGAAGCCGCTCGTCGACGCCCTGGCCTCGAAGGGGCCGATCGAGGCGTCGTTCACCGAGCGCCGGTACTTCCCGTTCCGGCGCGAGCCCACGGTCCTAGGCGGCGTGCTGCGCATATCGCCGGAGCGCGGCCTGAGCCTCCAATACCTGCAGCCCGAAACGAGCATCCTCATTGCCGACCCGGCGGGCCTCATCCTCAGGGACGCCAAGGGACGCTCGCGCGAGATGCCCTCCGAATCCCGGGAGGCCGGGGCCATAGCCTCGCTCCTTCCCATCATGAGGTTCGACATGCCGGCCCTGCTCCCGCGCTTCGTCGTCCGCGCCGAGCGCGGCGACTCCGGCTGGAGGTTTGAATTCACGCCCAGGGACCCGGGCGTCGCGGGATCGCTCGGCACGATCACCGTCCAAGGGGCCGGCACGGACGTGAGGCACCTCGAGTTCAGGAGGTCCGCCTCGCAGCGGGTCGAGATCGACGTGGGCGACACAAAGGCCGGCGCCGTCTTCACCGCGCCGGAGCTGGCGAAGTTCTTCCGCTGAAGGGAGCCGCGATGGAGCCCCCCCGGCAAAAATGGACGGCCCGGGTCCTCCTCCTCGCCGGAGCCGTGGCCGGTGTCTCCTGGCTGGCCAGCCTGAACCTCGAGAAAAGGATCTCGACGGATGTCCTCGACCTCGTCCCGGTCGACGAACGCTCGCCCGAGCTCTCGATGGTGCGCACCCTGGCGGGCCAGGAGGAGGCGCGCATCCTCCTTCTCGCCGTGCGCCTGCCGGACGCGCCCGGCGAGACCGCGCAGGCGAGGGCGCTCAGGGCCGACCGCGCGGCAGGGGTCTTCGCGGACGCCCTCAGGTCCTCGCCCGCGATAGCCGAGGTGGTGGCGCTCAGCGACACCGGCCCGCGCGACGCGCTCGCGAGCGCGGTCTTCTCCGGGCGCCTCGAGCTGCTGCTGCCCGGCTGGCTCGAGGCCAGGCGCGCCGAATACGACGCCGCGTCCGCCGACGCGCCCTTCGGCCACTGGCTCTCTGACAGGGTCGCCGCGGACCTTGAGCAATTCCTCTCGAAGCCGGACGCCATGGCGGCCCAGGACATCCTGACGTCGGACCCGCTGCTCCTCGTCCCCGGACTTGCCAGCCGCATGGAGGGCATGGCGACGGCGGGCCTTGCGGGCGGCCGGTCCGCTGACGCCTCGCTCATCTGGGCGCGCAGCCGGTCGTCGCCCCTCAGCCCCGAGGGGCAACGCCCCGTCTTCGACGCCGTCGACCGCGCCCTCGAGCGAACCCGGGCGTCCGAGCCCGGGGCGCAGCTGCGCTGGACGGGCATCGCGCGCTTCGCGGCCGCGAGCCGCGCGCGGATCGAGCGCGAGCTCACGATGCTCAACCTGCTGTCGCTCGGCCTCGTTGTCCTCGTGGCCGCGGTGTGCGTCAAGCGCGTCTACCGGGCGCTCCACCTGGTCCCGGTCGTCCTCGGGTCGCTTCTGGGCGCCTGGGTGGCCGTGACCGCGAACTGGGAGCGCGTGCACATCCTCGTGTTCGTCGTCGGGTCGCTTCTCGCCGGCGTCGCCGTGGACTACGGCTTCTACCTTTACCTCCAGCCGAGGCGCCGCCCCGACGAGCCGTACATGGAGAGGGCCCGGCGCCTCCTGCGGCCCCTCCTGGCGAGCGCGCTCACGACCGTCATCGGGTTCTCCTTCCTGCTCTGGTCGGAGCTCCCGCTCATCCGCCAGCTCGGCGTCTTCGTGAGCGCGGGCCTCGTCTGCGCGCTCGTGACCGCCCTCCTCTGGTTCGCCCAGGTCGACAATTCGTACCTTGAGACGCGTCCCTTTGTGCGGCGCCGGCCCTCGGGGCTCGGGGCAGGCGCGCGCCGCGGCGCGAGGATCGCCCTGGCCGCCGGGGCCCTGGTGGCGGTCGCCGGGCCGTGGCGCCTGCACTGGCGGGACGACATCCGCGAGCTGGAGATACCGACGCCGGAATTGAAGGCCAATGACGAGCAGGTGAGGGCGCTCTTTGGCGAGTCCGCGGGGCGCACCGTGTACCTGACGCGCGGGGCGACGCCCGCCGAGGCGCGCGCGTCCCTGCAGCAGTTCCTCTCGTGGCATGGGAAGGCCTATCCCGGGTCCAGGGTCGCCACCCTGGGCCTCGCGTTGCCCACGCCGGAGCAGTGGCGGGCGTTCCCCGCCGCGCTGGCCGCTCTGGGCGGCTTCGAGGGCGACCTGCGCTCGGCGCTCGGGCGCCGCGGCTTCGAGCCGGATGCCTTCCGGCCGTTCTTCGACGCGTGGCGGGCGGAGTCGGCGCGCGCCTCGCGCCCCTCCTACGACGAGCTTGTCGGGGCGCTCGCCGCGGCGCTCCACGGGCCCTCCTCATCGCTCCTGCACGTGGGCCCCGGGGCCTCCTGGTTCGTCACGATAGCCGAGCAGGGCGCGGGCGCCGAGCCGCCCGCGTCCACCGCCACGGTCACCGACGGCCAGCTCCAGAACCTGAACCAGCTGTTCTCCAGGTACCGCGTCTCGGCCCTTCGGCTTAGCTCGGTAGGCCTCGCGTTCGTCGGGGCCAGCGTGTTCGTCCTCTACGGCCTGCGCCGCGGGATCCGGATCTTCGCCATCCCCGCGGGGGCGTGCCTCTTCGCCTTCGGCCTGTTCGGCCTGGCCGGGGCGACGCTCAACCTCTTCAACCTGCTGGGCGCGTTCCTCGGGGTGTGCCTGAGCCACAACTACGCGATCTTCTCGGCGGAGAGCGCCAGGCGGGGGGAGGAGCCCCCCCCCTCGATCCGGATGTCTGCCGTGGCCACGGCCTCGTCATTCGGGGTCCTCGCCCTCAGCCGGATCCCCGTCGTGTCCGCCCTGGGCACCACCGTCGCCGTGATCGTCCTCGCCGCCCTGGCAATCACGGAGCTCGCGCCTCTTGCATCCGGGCCGATTTCGGCCAAGGATCCCAGCGCGTGATCACCCCCCTCATCCTGGTAGGCGTGCTGGCGGGCGTCGGACTGGCCGCGGTCATGACGCTGCTCTTCGGCGTCTACACGATCGGCCCCACCGAGCGCGGGGTCCTGACGAACTTCGGGCGCGCCCAGCGCCTGAACGGCACGGTGGGCACCGACCCCGACCTTTCCCCGCTCCTGACGCCCGAGGAGCTCCCGCGCTACAATTTCCCCCTAATCCATGTCGTGAAGCCGGGCGGCCCCTACTTCAAGTGGCCCTGGCAGCGCCTCTACCGGATCGACATGACGATCCAGACAACCGACATCGCCTGGGACCCCGAGATCCAGCAGCAGGTGATCGAGAGCGTCACCAAGGACAACCTCACCATCTCGCTGAACGGCCAGATTCGGTGGAGGCCGTGCGAGCGCAACCTGTACGCGTACCTCTTCGGCGTGGCGCGCCCGCGCGCGCACGTCGTGGGGTACTTCATCTCGGTCCTTCGCGACAGGATAGCCACCTTCCACAGCCAGGGCGCCGACGCGGCCGTTGACGGCATCTCGATCAACGACCTGCGCAAGAACCTCTCCGTCATCAACCAGTTCATGGAGGCCTCGTGCAAGAAGACGGCAGCGCGCTACGGGATCGAGCTCGAGGCGGCGCTCATCACGACCATAGACCCGCCCGGGGACGTCGACGACGCTCTCGCCTCCATCAACACGACGCAGAACCAGGTCGCGGCCGCCATCAGCCAGTCGCGCGCCGACGCGGACCAGAAGCTGACAATGGCCGAGCAGGCGGTGCAGATCGCCCGCAACATGGCCGACGCCGACGCGGCGCCGATCCTCGAACTCGGCCGCACCCTCGCGGCCATGTACGCCCAGGGCGGCCAGGCGGCCCTCGATTCCTACCTTCGCAACGCCATGCTCCCCCTGAGGGAGAAGGCCTCCCAAACGGTCTTCACCTCCTCGACGCCATGATCGAGTTCCTCGCATCCGTCGCCTTCGGCTTCATCGGGACATTCTTCGCGGTCGGGTTCTTCATCGGCCTCGGCCGGATCTTCCAGTTCTGGCGCTGGCTCCCGGAGCGCACCGTCGTCGTGTACACGTACTTCGGCAAGGTGATCGGCGAGGTCAGCGAGCCCGGCATGTTCTTCCCGGTGTTCCACTTCGGCCCGAAGGCTCTGCTCCTTCCGCTCTTCGGCAAGGCCTACACGGTGACGACGGCGCTGCAGCAGTCCTACCTCAGGAACCAGCTCGTCAACTCCGAGGAGGGCGCCCCGATGGGCGTCGGCGTGTGGTACGAGATGTATGTGCAGAACTGCACCGCGTTTCTCTTCCAGAACTCGGACCCGGTCGGGTCGCTCAGGGCCAACGTCGCGACCGCCGTGTCCCGGCAACTCTCAAACCTCAAGCTTGAGACGCTCCTGGAGGACCGGGACGCCCTGTCTTCCAAGGTGCGCGAGGAAGTGTCCCCGACGTCGCTCAAGTGGGGCTTCCAGCTCGGGTCGACCTACATCCGCAAGGTCGCCTTCCGCGACAAGGGGATGATCGCCCAGATCGAGCTCAAGGTGGTGAATAGGCTGCGCCAGGTGACGGCGGCGATGCGCCAGAACGGCGACAACCAAGTGGCGCTCATCCACTCGGATGCGGACAAGAAGGCGTCGGAAAAGCTCGGGCAGGCCCAGGCCGTGCGGCCCCAGGTGGTGGGCGGCGCGCTCGCCGAGATCCAGAAGAACCCGGCCGTGGCGGATGCGCTTTTCCGGCTCCTCGACATCAAGGCGACGATGAAGAGCACGGGCAAGGTGCTGATCTCGCCAGGCGGGTCCATGGGGCTCCTGCTCCAAGGCTGATCCGGCCCCTGTTCCTCCCCGCGGGGAGGCTCAGGTGAAGAACGCCTCCACCCCATGCTCGCGCAGGTCGTCGGCGAGGGGGACGACGTCGCCTGCGAGGGGCTGTCCGTCGAGCGTCATGGGCGGCGCCGGTGCGTTCGCGTCCGTCCAGCGCGTGAAGGCGATGTGGTAGACGGTGCTCCTGAATCGGTAGTGCACCTTCATGCTGCTCCAGTCACGCGGCAGGCGCGGGGCGAGCCGAAGCGACTCGCCGAGGAGGTTCACGCCGAGAAGCGTTTCCAGGAGCGTGCGGTACATCCAGCCCGCCGAGCCCGTGTACCATGTCCAGCCGCCGCGCCCGGTGTGGGGCGCCAGGGCGTAGACGTCCGCCGCGACCACATAGGGCTCCGACTTGTAGACGCCGACACCGGCGGCGTCCGAGGCGTGATTGACCGGATTCAGGAGCTGGAACAGCTCCCATGCGCGCTCATGCTCCCCGCGAAGCGCGCAGGCCATCACGGTCCACACGGCCGCATGTGTGTACTGGCCGCCGTTCTCCCGGACACCCGGGATGTAACCCTTGATGTAGCCGGGATTGAGGCCCGAGCGGTCGAAGGGAGGGTCGAAAAGCTGGATGAGGCCGTCCTGCCTTCGCACCAGGCGATCATTCACCGCCTTGAGGGCCTGCCGCGCGCGCACGGGGTCGCCCGACCCGCTTATCACCGACCAGCTCTGCGGCAGGGAGTCGATCTGGCACTCGGGGTTCTGCGATGAGCCGAGGGGCGAGCCGTCGTCAAAGTAGGCGCGCCGGTACCAGGCCCCGTCCCAGGCCTCGCGCTCGACGGCCGCGCTCAGGGATGCGATGTTCGCGGCGCAGACCTCCTGCATCGCGGCGTCCGAGCGCGCCTTGGCCACCACGGCGAATTGCCGTAGCACGTCGCACAGGAAGAACGCCAGCCAGACGCTCTCGCCTCGGCCGTGGATGCCGACGAGGTTCATGCCGTCGTTCCAGTCCCCGGAACCCATGAGGGGCAGGCCGTGCGCACCGAATCTCAGGCCGTGGTTGACCGCGCGCGCGCAGTGGTCGTAGAGCGTTGTCGAGAGAGAGGAGCGCTCCGGCATCTGGTAATAGCTCTCCTCGCCCTCCTTCAGGGAGCGCGCCTCGATGAAGGGGACGACCTCGTCCCAGATACCGGCGTCGTTGGTGCACGAGGAATACCGGCAGGCCGCGTACGGCAGCCACAGGTAGTCGTCGGACACCCGGGTGCGCACGCCGCGCCCATGCGGCGGATGCCACCAGTGCTGCACGTCGCCTTCGGGGAACTGCCGGGAGGCGGCGCGCAGGATGTGCTCCCTCGCCAGGCCGGGCTCCGCGTGCACGAGGGCCATGACATCCTGGAGCTGGTCGCGGAAGCCAAAGGCCCCGCCCGATTGGTAGAAGCCGGTGCGCGCCCAGAGCCGGCAGCAGAGCACCTGGTACATGAGCCAGCCGTTCACGAGGACGTTCACACTCGAGTCAGGCGTGTCGACATTGACGGCGCCCAGCGTCCTGCCCCAGTAGTCCCAGACGTTTTCGAGGGCTGCCTTCGGAGCGCCCTGGCCGCGGAAGCGCCTTATGAGCCCCTGCACGTCATCAATGCTGCGCCCGGCCCCCATGCGGAAGACGACCTCCCGCTCCTGGCCGGGCGGGATGTCGAGGAAAACCTGCATGGCCCCGGCAGGGTCTAGGCCCGCGCCCACCCGACCCGACAGGCGGGAACGCTGAAGCGCAGCCGGCCGGCCCGGCGCGCCGTTGCGCCCGAGGAATTCGAGGCGATCGCCCGTCACGGTCTGTCCCGCCTCGCCCGCGTCGACGAACACGATGCGGTCCGCGAAGTCACCGTGGTAGCGGTTGCGCGCGAGCAGGGCCCCCGTGGAGGCGTCGATCTCCGTCTGCACGTGAAGCAGCGTGCGCGGGCGCAGGTCATCCAGCACCCACTCCCAGTATCCGGTCACCGAGATTCTCCTCGGCCGCGCCGAGAGGTTGCGCAGCCTGCAGACGGCGAACTTGACGGGCGCGTCCATGGCAACGTAGAGCGTGAGCTCCGAGGCAAGGCCGTTCTCCGCGTGCTCGAAGACGCTGTAGCCGAAGCCGTGGCGTATCGTGTACGGCGTCAGGCCGCGCGCGGGCATCGGGGTGGGGGACCAGAACTGGCCGGTCTCCTCGTCGCGGACGTAGAACGCCTCACCGGCCGGGTCGATCACCGGGTCGTTGTGCCACGGCGTGATCCTGAACTCATGGCTGTTCTCATACCATGTGTAGGCGCTCCCGGACTCCGAGACGACCGTGCCGAAGCCGGCGTTGGCGATCACGTTGACCCAGGGCGCGGGAGTCACCTGGCCGGGGGCCAGGGTGATCACATATTCCCTGCCGTCGCGGGTGAATCCGCCGAGGCCGTTCGGGTGGATGAGGTCGCGCTCAGGCGCGGCCGGCGCCGGCTCGCGCCCGGGCGATCGCACGGGCCTCAGGGGAGCGGGCACGGGCGTCCTCGGGGCGGCTCGCTCGAGCTGCTCCTCGAGGCTGCCCGCGTCGGCCATGAGCACGATCCGCGCGACCGCCTGAAGCAGGGTGCGGTCGGCCGGGGGGATCTGGTCGATCCGCAGCACAAAAATCCCTCCCGGCTTGCCCAGAAGCGGCGCCTCCACCCCCGCCGTGACAAGCGCCAGTATCTCCTCGTGGAGCGGCTGCCTGTAGGTGGAGTCGTCGCCGTTCAGGATCACCAGGTCGGCCGTGATGCCCTTCACCCTCCAGTAGGCATGGGCCTGAACGATCATGTGCACGAAATCCATGTTCGAGGCGTCGGAGACGACCACGAGCGCGATCGGCAGGTCGCCCGAGATGCCGTAACGCCAGAGGGCAGCCTGCATGCCGCGGTTGGCAAGCAGCACCACCGCATTCGCGCGGCGCGCCGGCTGGAGGTAGACGAGGGCGCTCGCGAGGCGCGCGAAGAGCTGGGCCTGGGCCTCGGTCGCGTTGAGCTGGCGCAGCGTCACCTGGCTGTGCGTCCAGGCGAGTTCAAATGTCCTCGCGGCGGCGCGCGGCGACGCGTATTTCTCGATGAGCGCCTCGGCCGCGGGCCGCGTCTCCGCGACCCCCAGCACGAACACGACCCGGACCTCGCCTCCGGCGGGGACCGTGACCGTCCGGCGCAGGGCGACCGCGGGATCCAGCACCGGGCCGGACGTGTTTGAAAGGGGACCGGGGTGCATCAGCGCCGCCGGCGCCGCCACCGTCTGTCCGCGCCCGACGAAGCGCGCACGGTCGGTCTCGCACGACGCGACGCCCTCGTCCCCGGCCGGGGCCGGCATGAGGCTGAAGAGCCACGGCGGGTTCTCCCCCTCTGAGCGCGCGCGCCTCGTGCACAGGACGGCCGACTGCGGGGCGATGAACTCGGTCTGGACGAAGAGGTTGCTGAAGGCGGGGTGGGCGGCCTCGTCCGCTGCGGGAGCCAGCACCACCTCGAAATACCCCGTCACCTCCACCGTGCGCCGGCTGTGGCCGGGGTTCGTCAGGGTCACGCGCCGTATCTCGACGTCGTCCTCCGGAGAGACGCTTATCTCGGTGAAGACGTCCAGGCCGAGATGGGTGTGCCGGAACTCCGCGCGCCCCTGGGCGAAAATGATCTCCTGGCGCCTGAGCGCCTTCAACACCGGCTGCGGCGAGGCGGACCAGAACTCGTTCGTGGCCGTGTCCCGCAGGTAGAGGAAGGTTCCCCAGCAGTCCCGGGTCGAGTCCTCCCTCCAGCGGGTGACCGCGAGGTCGCGCCACCGGCTGTAGCCGCCCCCGGACTGGCTCACGACGAGGTGGTAGCGGCCGTTTGAGAGAAGGTGGACCTCGGGGGCCTGGGCCGAGGGGTCCGCGAAGACCCGCATCGTGCTCTCGGCCTCCCGCTCGAGGAGCTTGCGCGCCTCCTGCACCTCCAGCTCCTTCGACAGGATCTTGGCCGTGGCATGCGGGACGCGCTCCTGCAGGAGCAGGTCGGAGGTCCTGAGGACCGGGCACGCGAGGAATCGCCGCTGCATGGGCCTATCCAGCAGCGACGAGGCCAGCGACAGGAAGCTCATGGCCTGGTGGTGGACCATGAACGAGCGCACCGTCGCGCCCGCCTGGCCGACCGGCATGCGGGAGGGGGTGTAGTCGACCGCCTCGTAGAACCCGTAGGCCCCGGCCCGGCCGTCCGCGACCAGGCGCTCGAGGTTCTCGCAGGCCGCGCCCGGCGAGACCATGAGCGCCATCACGGTGGCGTAGGGGGCGATGACGAGGTCCTCCGCGAGGCCGCGCTTCAGGCCGAGGCCCGGAACCCCAAACGCCTTGTACTGGTAATTGAGATGCGCGTCGGTGAGATTGTACCCGGACTCGGATATCCCCCACGGCACGTTGCGCAGGCGCCCGTACTCGATTTGCCGCTCGACGGCCCCGCGGCACGACTCCCCGAGGAGTGTGTTCTCATAGTCCGGCATAACCAGGAGGGGCATCAGGTACTCGAACATCGAGCCGCTCCACGAGGCCAGGGTGGGCTCCCCGTGCCCGGACACCAGCAGGCGGCTCAGGGCGAACCAGTGCTCCTGGGGAACCTGCCCCTGCGCCACGGCGACATAGCTCGCGAGGCGGGCCTCCGATGCGAGGAGGTCGTAGAAGCTGTTGTCGCGCTTGCGCAGGCTCTCGTTGTATCCCGTCGCGAAGAGCTTGCGGGCGGGGTCGTAGAGGAAGGTGAAGTCCATCTGCGAGAGCGACGAGACGCGGCCCTTGAGCTCGTCGATCGTCTTCAGGCGGCTGCGGGCCTCATCGGCCCCGGGCAGCGGATTCAACGGGTCGGCAAGCTGGGAGAGGGTGGGGACGGCCGCGGCCCACGCGCCGGGGGCCACCGCGGCATTCCTCCCTCCAGCCAGCCAAGGGGCAACGAGCAGCACGTCGTCAAGTTCGCGGCGGGCGGACTCCCGCAGGCGCGCCGTCCATCCTGCGGCCTCATCCGGCTGGATATCCACGATCCTCGCAGCCAGGCCGGAAACTGTCTGCAGGAGCTCGAATCGCCCGCGAAGCGTCTGCGGTGCGACGCCCGAGAGGGCCTTGCAGAGCCGGTCCACGTCGGGGCTCGACCTCGCCATCGCGCTCACGATGAGCCCGCTCGTGTCGCACAGGCCCGAGAACACGCTTGCGGGAAGAATCTCGGAGTCGGCCAGCTCGCCGAGGCCGGAGGCAAACGTCAGGAGGTGGCCGGCCAGGTTCCCGCTGTCGACGACCGAGACGTATTGGGGTTCGAGAACCTTGAGCGTGCGCGTGTCGTACCAGTTGTAGAAGTGCCCGCGGTTGCGCGCGAGGCGCTCCATGGTGGACAGGGCATCGCCGGTTCGCCGCAGCAGCCCCCCGACGCAAAGATAGCCGAAATCCCGGGCGGCCATGTTGCTGAGCAGGGCTAGGCCCATGTTGGTCGGCGAGGTGCGCGACGCCACGCGGGCCACCGGCTGCTCCTGGAAGTTGTCCGGCGGCAGCCAGTTCTCCTCGGCGGTCACGAAGGTCTCGAAGAAATTCCACGTCCTGCGGGCGGTCGCCCTCATGAAGAACGTCTGGGGCCCGCTCAGGCGCTCCTGCTTCGGGTCGATGGACTGGCTGATCCGCCAGCCGATGAGCGGCGCGAGGAGCCAGAGTGCGATGACCGGCGAAGCGGACGCAAGGCGCCAGGGCTCCCAGACCGCGAGCGCCGCGGCCACGGCCACGGCCAGGACCGGCTCAAACCACATGGTCGAGTAGAAGCCCCAGAGCCCCTGGTCCTTCGCCTTTGCCGTCTCGCTCGACGTCACCCATTCCAGAAGGCGCCGATGGGTGACAAGGATGCGCATCAGCGTACGCGCGATCGCGTCGGTGCTGACGAACGCATCGTAGGGCAGAAAGACTATGGTGAGAAGGATCTGGCCAAACTTGCGGCCGACCGAGGCCGCGAGGCTCCTCACGTGGAGCATGAAGGGAAGTTCCCGCGGCTTGCATGTCACGTCGTAGGCCACGGTCAGCAGCCCGGGCGCGGCGATGATTGCCACGACAAGGAGCGTCCCGCGGCCGGAGAATCCGGGAAGCAGCTCCCACGATCCGACGAGCAGAAGCAGCAGCGCGAGCGGGACCAGGCTGCGCCTCAGGTTGTCGAGGATCTTCCACTGGGAAAGCGCCGAGAGCGGATTCTCGATGTTGCGCACGTCCCCGCCGGGCACCCGGCGCAGCAGCCACTGCGCTATCTGCCAGTCGCCCCTGATCCAGCGGTGGCGCCGCTTCACGTCGGCGTTGTAGCGCGAAGGGAACTCCTCGTAGAGCTCCACGTCCGAGACAAGGGCGGATCTCGCGTAGCACGACTCAATCAGGTCATGGCTCAGGATGGTATTCTCGGGGAACCGGCCGCTGATCGCCTTCTCGAAGGCGTCCACGTCGTAGATGCCCTTCCCTATGTAGGATCCCTCCTGGAAGACGTCCTGGTAGACGTCCGAGATCCCCCGCGTGTAGGGGTCAATCCCCACGTCGCCTGAGAAGAGGCGGGAGAACCACGAGCGAGCGGCCCCGGGCAGGCTGACGCCGACCCTGGGCTGGAGTATGCTGTAGCCGTCGACCACGATTCCCTTCTCCGGATCGAAACGGGGGCGGTTCAGGGGATGCGCCATCGTCGCCACAAGGAGGCGCGCGGCGTCACGCGGCAGCTGCGTGTCCGTATCGAGCGTGATGACGTACCTGACGTCCTCCAGGATCGACAGGTCCCCGACGGTGGCGCTGAAGGCCTCCGCCCCCGAGCCGCGGAGCAGCGCGTTGAACTCCTCGATCTTGCCGCGCTTGCGTTCATATCCCATCCAGCGCTTCTCCGCCTGATTCCAGCGCCGCGGCCTGTGGAAGAGGTAGAACGGGGATCCCTTACCCGACGCATACCGAGCGTTGAGTTCGGTGATTCCGGAGCGCAGCGTTTCGAGCAGGGCGGCGTCGGAAGGGAGCGTCTCGGCCTCGGCGTCGGGGAAGTCCGTGAGCAGGGCAAAGTGCAGGCTCTTGTCCCTGTTTGACAGGTAATGGACCTCGATGGCCCCGAGGAGGTGCTCCGCGCCCTCGGCGTCCTCGACGAGCGTCGGGACGGCGACAAACGTGCGCGAGTCGGGGTCTATTCCCAGCGAGAAGTCGAGGCGTGGCAGGAGGCGCGGTCCCGTCAGGATCGTCGAAAGCCAATTGACAACGGCAACGGCAAGCTGGCTGAAGCAGAGCAGGAGCACCGGCGCGAAGCACGCCAGCATCGCATACCCAATCCCAAGGCCGCGGCCCGTCACCAGCACCGCCGCCGTGGAGAGGAGCGTGATGAGCGTTATCCCGCCGAGGTAGAACGAAAGCGGGAATCGAAGCACCGCCCTCTCAATCCTGATGCCCAACGGCCAACTGAAGGACCTTCCCTTCTCGAGCTCGGGGCGACCGCCGGCAATGAGATAGTAGCCGACATGGGCGGTCCTGTCACCCCGGCCGCGCGCCCGGGCCCCCGCCTCTGCAAGCTGGATGGCCCTCTCCGCGACGTCCGATTCCGGGAGGCCGCCGTAGCGAGCCTGCGCCTCCACGGCATGGCGGTAGGCGTCGCGGGTGGCGAAGTCCATCTGCCGGTAGACGTCCGCCGGGTCGCCCTTGAGTATCCTCTCCACGAGGCTCGAGGACTCGACGAAGGCGCGCCAGTCCCAGGCGCTCAGCATCCGCAGGCCCGTGATCGTGTGGCTGATCGAGACCTGGTCGGCGGCCTGCATCTGGCTGTCCTCGCGCACCATCTGGTCTATCGTTGAGTGATTCTCCAAGAGGCGCTGCTCAAGCCAGCTCCTCGCAAGCGGGACGCTGGTCGCAGACCGCGAGAGGCGCTGGTGGAATTCGGCGACGAAGGAGCACGTGATCGGGATCTCGCTGTGCGCCATGTCCGCGACCACCATCACGGCCCGTGACGGCTGGGCCTCAGCCGTCGACTCAAGGCGAAGGGCCCAGGCGTCGGCAAGGTCGCGCTCCGCCCGTGTCACTTTGAGGCGGTCCGTGATCCTCCTCAGGTTCTCGATCAGCGCCAGGCGGATCATGATCGGCACCGCCCAGAGTTCTCCCAGCTTCAGCGGCGTGACGACCTGGTACGCGGACAGGAACGCCGCGATCGAGTCCACGTCCAGCTGCGCGTCGACGTGCGAGATGAAGCCGAGGACGATATCGTAGACTCGGGGGAGTCCGGCCGAGCGCCCGCCCACGAGGCGGGGCAGCTCGCGGCTGTAGCGCTTCGGCAGATGGCGCCGCGCCATCTGGATCTGTTCCTCGATCAAATAGAAGTTATCGAGTATCCATTCCGACGCCGGCGTGATGCGGCGTGCCTGGTCGACCGTATACGTCGCCCTGTTGTAATCGCGAAGAAGACGCTCATTCTCGTTCAGCCGGGCGAGGAGTCCATTTGGCCCGGGCAGGATTACCGCCTCGTGTCCGACTGCGAGGAGGTGGCCATGCTCCGTCAGCTGCTCAAGCGTGAAGAGCGAATTCGCTGCCCGCGACGGCGGCGCCGGTGCGGATGAGATAGTGAGAGTCTGAGCCATGCCTTAGCATGACAGACTCTTTGGCACGGAACTTGTTACGCGTTCCGAGCTGAAAATCTAGGAGAGAGCGCCCGGGCCTACCGCGCGGCCATCCCGGTAGCCCAACTTCGTGGGGCGTTTCCTATATTTTCTGCCGCTTAGCTAAACTGGCGGCGCCACAGGGGCGCTGCCGAAAACTACTTCTTTCCCTTGGACTTCTTCTTCACAACTTTCTTCTTAGCTTTTTTCTTGGCCATGTTTTGGTCTCCTTAGCTTATGGTTACCTCGCTTGCGGAGAATTTATTTCTCCAAAAGCGTTCCTGATTATTAGAGAGTCCGGGCGTGTTGTAAACAACTGTCGTAACGTCGCGCGCGAAATCTTTTCCGCGAATTTTCACGCCGAAACCGTATTTATATTTTTTTCTGGCGCCCGAAATTAATCTTACGCTCTAAATTATTTCGCGGCGGCCGGCATGACGATCGGCTCGCCGGGGATGGGCCGCGTCCTGTATTCGGAGTAGTCGGGCACGATGCGCAGGTACGTCGAATCCATGAGTGGGGAGGAGATGATGAAGTCCGCCGAGGAGCGGTCGCACGCGATCGGGATGTTCCACACGACCGCCATGCGCAGGAGCGCCTTCACGTCCGGGTCGTGCGGCTGCGGCTCGAGCGGGTCCCAGAAGAAGATCAGGAAGTCGATGTCGCCGTCCACGATCTTCGAGCCGATCTGCTGGTCGCCTCCGAGGGGCCCGCTCTCCAGGCGCTTGATCGGGAACTTGAGCTCCTTCTCCAGAACCGCCCCCGTCGTCCCCGTGGCGTAGACGATGTGGTGCGCCAGCAGGTCGCGGTTGAACTTGGCCCACTCGATCAGGTCGCGCTTCTTGTTGTCGTGGGCCACGAGCGCGATCTTCTTGTTCAGCCCCATCTCGATGGTCTTGTATTTCATGGTGTGCGGCGCCGCCCCATCCCCTGGCGGCAGCATGCCTATAGAGACCCCATAGGCCGAGAGCAGTCAAGGGAACTGGACCCCGCGGCGGCGACCATATGGCTCTCGTCACGCCCCTTGGCGGGCCCCACGCTTGGCCCCATGGCGAAGATCGGGCGGCGCAACATTCTTTTTGTCACGAGGATCGCGACCCCGGGCGTGTACCTTGACGGCGGCGAGCGCGGCGAGATCCTCCTGCCCGGCCGCTACGTGCCGCAGGGCACGATCGTCGGCGAGTCGTTCGAGGTGTTCGTGCACCGGGACTCCGAGGACCGCCTCGTGGCGACGACGGAGACGCCACACGCGCTGGTCGGCGAGTTCGCGGCGATGAGGGTCGTGAGCACCAACCCTCGCATCGGGGCGTTCCTGGACTGGGGGCTCAGCAAGGACCTCCTGCTACCGATACGGGAGCAGAGTCGGCGCGTGAACCCGGGAGACTGGGTGGTCGCGTACATCTTCGTCGACATCAAGACGGACCGGATCGTGGCCACGACGCGGCTCAACCGTCACCTGAATGTGACCCCGCCGGAATACGTCGAGGGGCAGGCCGTCGAGCTCATGGTCACGGGGAAGACCACGCTGGGGTACAATGCCATCGTGAACGGGGCGCACATCGGGCTCCTCTATCACAACGAGCTGCCCGCGCCGCTTACGATCGGCCAGAGGCTGGATGGTTACATCCGCTCGGTCCGCCCCGACGGGAAGATCGACCTGAGCATCAACCCGGCGGGTTACGCGCGGGTGGCCCCGCTGAAGGAGCAGGTCCTCGAGGCGCTGGCGAAGGCGGGAGGCGGGCTTCCCCTGGGAGACGGGAGCCCGCCCGCGCAGATCCGGGACGCCTTCGGGGTCAGCAAGAAGGCCTTCAAGCAGGCGATAGGCTCCCTCTACAAGGAGCGCAGGATCGTGATCGACGGGCGCGGCATCCGGCTGCCCTGAATCCGGCGGCAGGCCTTGCGGACGGGCCGAAACGCTGCTTCGTTCTGCCCCTATGAAAAGAAACGCTTCCGCGGAATGGCACGGCAACCTGAAGACCGGCAGGGGCACCCTGTCCACCGACAGCACGGTCCTGAACAACTCCCAGTACTCGTTTGGCTCCCGGTTCGAGTCCGGGGTGGGGACCAACCCCGAGGAGCTGATCGCGGCGGCCCATGCGGGCTGCTTCACCATGGCCCTGTCGGCCGCCCTGGACCAGGCGGGCTTCACGGCGGACACGCTGAAGACGACGGCGTCCCTCACGCTTGAGAACAACCCCCAGACCAGCTGGACGATCTCGGCGATACAGCTCACGACCACGGCCAAGGTCCCCGGGATATCCGCCGAGAAGTTTGCCGAGATCGCCGCGGGCGCCAAGGCCAACTGCCCGGTTTCGCGGGTGCTCAAGGCCGCGATCACGCTCGACGCAAAGCTCGTCTAGGGCAGGCGGCTACGGCCGCCGCCCGTTTCGGCATCAGTCCTGCTTACTTCCCCTCGGTGAGCACCCCGACCGCAGCGCCGATGCCCAAGGAGGCCTACCGCCTCACCAAGATCGTGTTCACGCTGGGGCCCTCGTCGTCGGACGAGGCGATGCTCGAGCAGCTGATACTCGCGGGCGTCGACGTCTGCCGGCTCAACATGGCCCACGCCAACGAGGAGTGGACGCGCACGATGATCCGGCGCGTGCGCGAGGTCTGCCGCAGGACCCAGCGCCACATCGCCCTCATGATGGACGTGAAGGGGCCCGAGATACGGACGGGGGACCTCGCCGAGCCGATCGAGCTTTCCGCCGGCCAGAGGATCGACCTGCTGCCGGCGCCCGGCGAATCCGAGGGCGGCGTGCCGGCCGTTGGGGTCAACTACCCCCACATGGGCGAGGACGTCACGGTGGGGACGACGGTGCTGGTCGACAGCGGCCTGATCCGCCTCGAGGTCCTGAAGACCTCGCCCGGGCGGATCCAGTGCCGCGTGGTCGTCCCGGGGCGGCTCACGGGACGCCGCCACATCAACCTTCCGGGCGTCAAGGTGCGCCTGCCGGCCCTCACGGCAAAGGACCGGGCGGACATCGCGGTCGGGGTGGAGGAGAACGTCGACTATTTCGCGCTGTCCTTCGTCCGCGAGGCGGACGACGTGGAC
Organism: uncultured Opitutaceae bacterium; assembly: GCA_964509885.1. Taxonomy (GTDB): domain Bacteria; phylum Verrucomicrobiota; class Verrucomicrobiia; order Opitutales; family Opitutaceae; genus Palsa-1447. The sequence continues at coordinate 28,747 of CAZDZL010000019.1, forward strand.
ATCCTGCGGCGCTTCCTCTCGGACCTGAAAAGCTCGGCGCGCATCATCTCCAAGATCGAGGACCAGTCGGGGATCGCCAACCTTGACGAGATCATCGTCGCCTCCGACGCCGTCATGGTGGCCCGCGGCGACCTGGGCATCGAGGTGCCGATGGAGGACCTGCCCCTGATCCAGAAGAGGACCATCGACGCCTGCATCATGCACAGGAAGCCCGTCATCGTCGCGACGCACCTCCTGGAGTCGATGATCTCGTCGCCGGTGCCGACGCGGGCCGAGGTGAGCGACATCGCGGGCGCGGTGTGGGCCACGGCGGACGCCATCATGCTCTCGGGCGAGACCACCACGGGCAAGTACCCCCTCGAGTGCGTCCAGTTCATGAAGAAGGTGGCGGGCCGGATAGAGGGCAGCGCCGTAAAGGGCTACAACAACGCGCTTCCCCTGAAGACGAACAAGGACCGGCTGCTCAGGTCGGCGGTCGTCCTCGCCCAGGAGCTTGGGGACGCCGGGATCGTCGTGTTCACCCGCAACGGGCTGCTGCCCCAGGCGCTGGCCGCCCTCAGGGCGTGGCGGTGCCCCGTCTACGCCTTCACCGACGAGCCCCAGGTGTTCCGGCACATGCTGCTCCTCTGGGGCGTCGAGCCCTTCCTCGTCAAGTTCACGCCCGATCCGGAGGAGACGATCACCGGGGCGTTCGCCTACCTTCTGCGGCGCGGCTGGGTGAAGCCGGGCGACTGGATGGTCGTCGTCACGAACGTCCTCGTCGGGAAGAAGACGATCGACTCGATCCAGATGCGGCCGATCGAGTGACCGGGGAGCGGAGCTACGGGCCCGCCTTCTCCTTCTTCTTCGCCTTCTGCGCCGCCGCCTTCGCGAGGAGGTCGTGCCACTGCTTGTCGTCGATACGCGCGAGGCTGCCGCCAAAACGGATGGGCTCTCCCAGGAGTGGATAGCCGAGGCCGTCCCTGTCGCCGGAGAGGAGCCCGACCTTCGAGAGGAGCGTGGCGGACACGTCCTTCACCCCGAGGCGAAGGTCGAGGGTGAGCGGCTCATCGGAAACGGCGAGGCCCCTCGCATAGGCTATCGTCCCGGTCCCCTTCAGGTGCGCGTCCGGCGCGACCATCTCCAGGTCGAGGAGGCGGATCGTCCGGTCGGCGCCCCGGACCGCCGTGACCGAGACCCTGTCGTAGCCGATCTCCGAGACCTGGTTCGTGAAGCTGATGACGGCCTCCGCGGGCGTGCTCACCGTGTTCCTCTTCGGGTCGAGCGAATGCCCCTTGATCCCCAGGAGCACGGAGCCGACGAAGTCGCCCACCGCCTCCACGCTGTCCGAGACGGGCGCGGCGGCCTCCGGGATCGCGTCCGCCACGTTCGTGGCGAGGAGCCGTACGATCCCCGCCGAGCTGGAGAGCTGGACCTCCTCCTCGGTATGCGAGAGCAGGTCGCCCATGCTCCTTCCGCTTCCCGTGATCTTCCCGGCAAGGCTGAACTTGCCCTCGATCACGGGGTCCTGGCCGGGACGGGCCGGAAGCAGAAGGGCCGAGTCGAGGTTGGCCACGGGCGCCAGGGTGCCGGTGAGGCGGTAGGGCTGCGCCGCCGAGGGGTCGAATGCGATTGTGGCCTCGACGCTCGCGAGGCTCTTCGGGGGCACCTCGCCGTGCCCGCCCTCAAGTTGGATGCCGCCGCGGTCGAACTCGAGGGTGCCGCCCACGCTCGTGAAGTCCTGGTCGCCCGTCCTGAGCTTGTCGAACGAGACCTTCAGGCTCCCGGCCCAGTTGCCCCAGAACGGAACGCCGTCCCCCGAGCCCGCGCCGCCCGCGGCGGCCAGGGGCGCAGCCAGCATGAGCAGCTGGTCCAGGCCCACGTCGTCGCCGGTCACCTTGACCTCGACCCTGGGATCGAGCCTCTGGCGCCCCCATGACCCCTCAACCGAGATGTCCGAGGACCGGCCCCCGGCCGCCACCTTGACTGGGGCGATGAAGTTTCCCGCGCCGCTCGCGTCGACATCCGCGTTGAGCGTGGTCTCGATGGAGTTGCCCGGGTCGCGGCCGGCTACCGAGAGCTTGGCCTCGATGTCACTCGAGGCGCCGATGTTGCCGGTGAAGTCGAAGGTGGCCGAGCGTGCGGGTATCCAGCGCAGCCCGGGGCAAGCCGGCAGGGTCGCGAGGGCCACGAGGTCGGCGGTCCCCGTTCCCGAGACGGCCATCGCCTGTCCCGCGCCCGACGGTCGGGAGCCCTTCGCCGTGAGGCTTGCGAGCGGCCTGCCCCCGCTCGCCACCGAGAGGGGCGCCAGCTGCACCTGGAGGCGCTTCGAGTCGTAGTCCGCGCTCAGCGCGGCGTGCAGGTCGAGCCCGCTCGCGACGACGCCCGCCTTCGCGCGGATCGAGGCGCCTTTCGCCTCGAGCGCCGTCGTGCGCAGGGTGTAGCCGTCGCCGTTCGCGCGGACGAAAAATGCGCCGAGGGCCTCGCCGCCCGCGAAGGCGAGCCCTCCCGGAAGCTCGGGCAGCCACGCCAGAGGCATGTCCCCAAAACGGGCCTCGAGCCAGTCCGAGGCGGGATCGGCCGGCTTCACGGCGCCGGTCGCGAGGTCCATCTCGAAGGCCTGCAAGACCCTCACCTCGTCGATCCCCGTGCTGCCCGTCGCGAAATAGCCCGCCGAGAGCCGGCCGAACCGGATCGAGCTCCCGCGGGCCCGCAGGTCGAACTTGACGATCAGGCTGCCGCCGGCGATCCGCCCCAGGGCGGGGGAGAGGGAGGCCAGGGGCCTCCCGGCCGAGCTCAGCTCCCCGGCGGCGTGCACCTCGGCGAGGTCCGCGTCGGCGTCAACGTGAACGGCGCCGTCGGTCTTCAGCGAAGCGGGAGGCCGGCCCGGCCGAAGCGGCGCGAGATCCGCGTCCGCCAGGTCCAGGTTGACGTCTCCCTCGAAGCGGCGGGACGACAGGCGGTAGGTCCCGGCGGCGTCCACGAGGCTGCGCCCGCCGCGGGCCAGGGAGAGCGTGTAGCTTTCCGTCCCGGCGGCGCGGTCCGCAGAGGCGGCGGCCGCGACGGCAAGCTCCTCCCGGAGCGGGCCCCGCGCCAGGGCGACGTCGGCGCGCACGCCGGCGCGGCCGACCACCCTGGGGGTCCCCATCGAGACGGCCAGCTGGCCCTTCGCGGAAAGGGAAGCCCCCGCCGCGCCGGAACCCGCCGCTGCGGTCTCGGCGGTGAACGTGAACGCGCCCTCGCGCCCGGCGGCCATGCCGCCCCCCTGGATCACCACGTGGACCCGGACGGGCTCCTTGCGGGGATCGACCGTGACGAGGACGTCGCCCTCCAGGTCGGCGCCGTCGAGGGAGGCGTCAAAGGGAAGCGACCAGCCGCTCAGGATGCCGGCGAAGGCGCGGGCTGCCGCCTGCGCCGGCGCGCCGCCGGCCGGCGCGGCGTCGGCCGTGTCGCGTTCCGCGTCGGGAATGCGGCTCAGGTCGAGCGTCCAGCCCTTGGCCACGAGACCCTTCAGGAGGAGGTGGCGCCGGCGGATCGTGTCGACGACCGGGAGGCGGGCCTCGAGGGAGGGCAGCGTGAGGACGGCGTCGCCGAGATCGAGCCTGAGGTCCGAGACCTCGACCTTGCCGAACCTCGCCCAGACCGAGCCCAGGGAGGCCCTGACGTCGGGCAGGTCGTCGAGTTCCATCCGGGCGTACCAGGTCTGGAAGGGCGGAAGCAGCGCCGCGGCCGCGACCGCGGCCGCAAGCGCGGCGAGGGTCGCCAGGCCGATGAGGAGGAGCCGGAGGAACGTCAAGGGGGTGATCCGTCAGACCCCGCGCCGCGGCCGATGTGTCATCAAAGGGCGCCCGGGGGCCGGGGCACGCGGTGCTTGAACCACCGGGTGTGGTTCCATACTGATAGGGTGCATGAAATTAACCTCCCCCATGATCGCGGCCATTTCAATCGCAGCGTTGCTCTGCCTGGTGCAGGCCTACTTCGACTTCGAGTGGCTCGGGGCCAAGGGCGACCTCGGCAGGCTGAAGGCCGCCAGCGCGGCCGAGGCGGCGCAGCTCGCGTCGCTGCAGGCCAGCGTCGGCTCCTTCAAGGACACGGTCAAGGGGTACGACGCCGCGATAGGGCCGCACGGCACGATCCAGGTCCTCGCCGCCGGGCTCGCGAGCGGAGAGGCCGAGCTGTCCGTCAAGTCGCTCAAGGTCGTCTCCAACGGAAAGCCGGTCGTCTCACTGGGGTCGGTGGCCGACGCCGGCGGCGTGGTCACCGTTTCGGCGCACGACGGCACGGGTAGCGCGGAGATATCGGCGGGGCCGGGCAGGAGCCGCATGACCTTCAAGGAGACCACGGGGGCCGACGCCGCCCTGGCCGTCCACCTCGCCACCTACGGCGGCGAGGGATATTATCTGCAGAAGGGAGCGACGGACGACATGACCGCGCGCACGGACGGCGCCGGGCTCCAGATCAAGGACACCGGGCCGGATTTCTTCATGTCCCAGACCGGCGGCGGGGCCGTCTCGATCGAGACCACCACCGCGGACGAGAGGGCGAAGCTCAGCCTCTCCTCGGAGGCCAACTCCAAGAAGACGATCGGTTTCTCGCTCGGCACCGCGGACGCCAGCCCGTACCTGAGCGCGACCGGCGCCGCCTCGGGCTACTCGGCGATGCTCGTGGCGGACCGCCTCTCGCTGATCAACAAGGACGGCTCCGTGACCCTCGTGGCCGCCGGGGACGCCGACGGCGGCTTTGTCGTCGCCAACGACAAGGCCGGCGAGCGGCGCGCTATCTTGGCCTCGGGGACGGACGGCCACGGAAGCCTCTCCGTCTTCGGGAGCGACAACCGCTCGAACACCTTCCTGCCCGAGTTCGACATCCAGAAGAAGGGCACCTCGAGCCAGAAGTGACCCGCGCGGCCCGCGCCGCGCCTCAGGCCGGCCCCGGGCCACGGGGCACCCGCGAGCGCGGGCCCTTCTCCTGCTCGGGATGCCTCTGGTCCGCAGCGGGAAGGGTGGGCGAGGGAAGGTTGTCGGCCTCGAAGCGGGCGCGGCTGAGCGCGGCACCCGTGTCCGGCAGCCGGGGCGCCAGGGCTGCGGGCTCGCCGAAGCGGAAGGCGGCGGTGAAGTCCCCGAAGGTGCTGCGGCGCCAGTCGCTGATGTTCGGCTCGCGCACCCCGGTGAACTGCTCCAGGAAGCGAAGCGAGGACGTGTGGTCGAACGGCTGGCTGCACACCCACCCGCCCGCGGTCCAGGGCGAGACGAGGATGCACGGCACGCGGAACCCTGCCCCGATCGGCAGCCCCTCCACGAATTCCTGGGGCGTCCCGGCCGGGGGGACCGGCGGGGCGACGTGGTCGAAGATCCCGTCGTTCTCGTCGTAGCAGAGGATGAACACGGTCTTCGCCCACACCTCGGGGTTCGACGCGATGGCGTCGATCTTGCTGGCGACAAACGCCGCCCCGGCGGCCGGCATGTAGTCCGGGTGCTCCGACTGGGTGCTTGTCGGGATGATCCACGAGACGGCCGGCAGCCTGTCGTTGGCCGCGTCGTACTCGAACTGGCCCTCGGGCCCGTGCGTCAGCCCCTTAATGCGGTGCGCCGAGTCGTACCCCGACTGCCGGAACGCCCTGAAAAGCTCCAGCATGTTGCAGCCGTAGTTGTCGTCCTGCTGGTAGACCTTCCAGCTGACGCCGGCCTTCTCGAGTCGCTCGGCGTAGGTGGTCCAGCCGTAGCCCTCGGGCGGGGCCTCGTTCCGGATGATCGGCCCGCCGGCCCTCCCTTCCGGGTCGATGGTGCCGGTCATCCAGTACATCCGGTTGGGCCAGGTCGGCCCCATGAGGGAGCTGTGGTAGGCGTCGCAGATGGTGAAGGACTCCGCCAGGGCGAACTGGAACGGGATGTCGGCGCGTGTGTGGTAGCCCATCACGTACGGCGCGTTGAGCCCGTCCACCTTGCGGTGGGCCGGCAGCCAGTTGTCCATCTTCCCCCCGTTCCAGGCGTCGTGCTGCACGGACCAGTTGTGGTTCGTGGAGGGGATCTTCTGCGCGCTCGTGGTGCGGGTATCCAGGTGGAACGGGAGCAGGTGGCCGCTGGGGTTGCCGGGATCGGGCTGGTGGAAGACCGACTTGCCGGTCGAGAGCGTGAGGGCGTTCGGGTCGTCGAAGCCGCGGACGCCGGAGAGCGTCCCGAAATAGTGGTCGAAGGAGCGGTTCTCCTGCATGAGGAGGACGACGTGCTTCACGTCCTTGATCGACCCCCGCCGGGGCGGCTCCTGCGCCAGCGCGCGCCGGATGTTGGGGGGAAGGACCGCCGCCGCCGCGGCCGCGGCCGCGAGGCGGGCGGCGCTGCCGATCAGGCGGCGCCGGGTCATCTGGAGCGGGGCGCCGGGGTCTTGGTCGTTCATCGCGGTGAAGTCCCTCGGGGCTGAGGACTACCTGCTGCACGGCGCGGAACAACACAATTTGAGGGCGCCTTCGCCCGCGAAAAAGCCCCCCGGCTCCGCCATGGGCGGTGCCGGGAAGGCTCGGATTTCGCTGGCGAGCCGGCGCTGTTCAGTCCCTCAGGACCTGGCGCGGGCCGGCGGCTCTAGTGCCTCGGGTGGTCGCGGTCCCCGTGGTCCCCGTGGTCGTCATGGTCGCGCCACTCGCCCCGGGTCTGGTGATAGTGGCCGTCGCGGTCCCTGTCCCAGTGCGGCGCGATCCACTCGCCGTGGGCATGCGGCGGGTGGTCCCAGCGGCCGCGCACCCAGGTGTAATGGCCCGGGGAGCCGTCCCAGTAGCCGCCGACCCACACGTAGTCCGCGCCGGGGCTTACCCCGATGATCATTTCCTGGCGCGGCGGGGGCGGGGGGCCCTCGATCTGGAGGTTGATGGACAGGTCAGCGCGGGCCGTGGAGCCCGAGAACAGGCCAAGGGACAGGAGGGCGAGCCCTCCGGCGCGCCGCAGCGTGGCGCCGGGCGAGCGAAGCAGACGATCGATGGGATGTGTCATTGCACCCCTCTGACAGCCCCGGGGCACTTTCGGCACGCGCGGAGTGGCAAAGATAGGTGTACACCCCTCTGGGAAGGGCCCGTCCCCCTCGATCCGGCTTCGCCAGCCGCCTAAGGCGGCCGAGAACGGGGCCTCACGTGATGGTCAGGACGACGTCGCTCTCGACGGAGCCCGCCGCGACCGCGTACCGGGCCAGATTGGCGAGCGTCAGTATGCCGAGCTTGGCCATCAGCGCCTCAAGGGACCGCTCGACCGCGAGGAGGCTCATGCGCAGTTCCGCGGCGATCTGTCTTTTTCGGGAACCCTCCGCCACAAGCCTGAGCAGGACGGAATCGCGCGACGTCAGACGATCGCGCCTGGCCGGCGCCGCGGCGCCGCGGCCCTGGGGATCGCCGCCCGCGGTCGTGACCGGATCACTGAGCGTCCGCCCCTGCGCCACCTCGTGTATCACCCAATTCAGGGTCTCGCCGAAGTGCTGCTTCGCGACAAACCCGACGGCGCCGAGCGCCCTTGCGCGCTCCACGTACCCCTCCTCGTCGTGCGCCGAGAGGATGACAACCTTCGCCGAGGCCTGGCCCGCCAATATCTGGCGCGTCGCCTCCAGCCCGTTGAGGATCGGCATCGAGATATCCATGAGGATGACGTGCGGCCGCAGGGCCCGGGCCATCGACGCGGCCTCGCGGCCGTTGCGCGCTTCGCCGGCGAGCCTCAGCTCGGCATCCTCGCCCAGCAGGGACCGCACGTGGCGGCGGACGGCCGGATGGTCGTCCGCAATCAGGACGGAAATTGTCCCGGGAGGCTTCATTTGGAGGGCATCCCCCCCTTGTACGGCATCTCCGCGCGGATCGTCGTGCCCTTTCCGCGCAGCGACTCGATCGTGAGCTTCCCGCCGATCATCTCCATCCTCTCCCTCATCCCGACCAGGCCGAGGCGCTTCGGGTTTTTGTCCGTCAGGAGCTTCTTCACGGAGAACGCCTTCCCGTTGTCGCTGATCTCCATGCGAATCGCGTCCCCGAACCTTCCAATGCTCACGCGGACATGGGACGCCTCGGCATGACGGCCGATGTTCGTGAGGGCCTCCTGGGCGATCCGGAAAAGGGCGGTCTTGCCAGATGGATTCACGTCCTCCACGCCGCCAAACGCGGTCATCTGGATGTTCATCTTCTTCTTTGCCCTGAGCCCCTTGCAGAATGCGTGCAGCGCGGGGATGAGCCCGAGGTCGTCGAGGACGGCCGGCCTAAGCCCGCGCGCAAACCCGTGCACCGCGTTCACCGATCCCTCCACGAGGCGCTGGATCGAGGCAATCTTGCCCTGTTGGCGGGACCTGCCGGTGTTCCCGCCGTTCTTGAGCGAGGTCAGCTCGATGTTGATGCCGATCAGGGTCTGTACGACCTCGTCGTGGAGCTCCCGGCTGATCTTCTTTCGCTCATCCTCCTGCGCCGAGATGATGAGGCGCGTGAGCTGGCGCAGCTTCTCCTGCATCACGACCGACTCGGCGAGGAGCGCCCGGTACTCCTCCTTGCCCTTCATCGTGACGCTCACCGACGCCACAAGCTGGGCGTTCGTCTCGATAAGTTCCCCCGTGCGCTCAAGCACGAGGACCTCAAGCTTGCCCACGTGCTTGGCGAGCTGCGCCCGGGCAGCGCCCAGGGCCACCTCGGACCTTTTCCGCTCGGTGATGTCGTAGAAGCAGTTGATGGCGCCCGTGGTCTCGCCGGCCTCGTTCCTGAGCGGGACAATGTTGACGATGACGTTGATGCGGGATCCGTCGGGCCGCTCGATGACGGCCTCCATGTCGCGCGCCTCGGGTATCTTGCCGCTGAGCACGTCGGCCATCGGGCATTTCGAATGGGGCATCGGCGCGCCGTCGGTGGTGTGCATCCCGATGGAGCCGCAGAACCTGTCGCCCTGGTCCCCCGTCTTGGGGGTGCGGCCCCACATGTCCCTGGCGCACCGGTTGAACTCCCTGAGCCTTCCCGAGGTGTCGCAGGTGTAGACTCCGACCGGGCCCAGTTCGAACAGGGCGCGGAAGCGCTCGTCGCTCGCGCGCAGGCTGGCCTCGTCCCTCTTGCGGGCATCGATCAGGTGGTTGAGCTCCGTGTTCCGGCTCACCATCTCCTCGTTGACGGTCGTCAGCTCCTCGTTGGTCGACTGCAGTTCCTCCTTCGATGTCTCGAGCTCCTCGTTGAGGCTCTGCAGCTCCTCGTTGGCAGACTGGCCCTCCTCGTTCGACGACTGGAGCTCCTCGTTTGCCGCCTCCTGGTTCTCCTGCACGGATTGGAGGTACTCCCGCGTCTCCGTAAGGTCCCGCTCGAGCCCGGCTATGCGTGCGGCATCCTCGGCCTTCGCTGAGGAACCCCTTCTCCTCGGCCCCGGGTCCGGGGCCCCGGACTCGGCGCGCTCCGCCGGCGCGGCGCCGATCCTGGCGGCCTCCTCAAACAACACGAGAAAGCACCGCTCCTTCAGGTTCCTGAGGGGCACGACCTCCACGTTGACCCTCCGGGTCCTGCCGTCCTGCTTGAGCTCGATGTTCTCGCGGCGTGCGGCCCTGTTCTCCCTGTTCGCGCTGTTGATCGCGGCGCGCAGCGGCAGCATGAGCCCCTCCCTGGCCATCCTGAGGAGGTCAAAGTTCGCCTTTCCCGCGGCCGCCTCGAGGTAGGCGCCCGTCCTGCCGCGAAACTGCAGGACCTGGAAATCCGCGCTGACAAGGACGCCCGGGGGCGCAAATTGGTTTACCGTCACCCTGTCCGCCTCGCGCTCCGCATTGGATCCGCTCAGGAACGCCTCCTTGGCACCCCCTGCGCTGGGGGCGGCGGCCGACGGCCGAGGCGGCGACATCTTCCTCGGGTGCCGCTCGGCGTTCGCCTTCTTGACCGGAAGGTGGAAGGCGCGGGTGGGGGAGTCCCTGCTGACGAAAATCTTGTGTTTCTTGCTGACGCTGGAAAAGAGCTCCCCGAAGCCGCCTACCGACTCGGAGCTGCCGAGGAACAGGAAGCCGCCCTTCCTGATGGCGTAGTGAAAGGTCGGTATCACCTTCTTCTGCAGGCTCGCCTCGAGGTAAATCATGACGTTGCGGCAGCTGATGAGGTCCATCCGCGAGAAGGGCGGGTCGCTGATCACGTTCTGGCGAGCAAAGACAATGGAATCGCGCAGCTGCTTTATCACACGGAATCCATCCTCCTCCTCGACAAAGAACCGGCGCAGGCGCTCCGGCGAGACGTCCTGGGTCAGCGTCTTCGGGTAGAAGCCGTTGCGCGCCTTTTCAAGGTTGGCCTCGTTGAGGTCGGTCGCGAAGAGCTGAAGCTTTCGCGCCCGAGGGCGATTCTTAGCCGACTCCATGAACGCCATCGCGATGGAGTAGGCCTCCTGACCGGTCGAGCAACCGAGCACCCATACACGGACGGGCTCGTCGCCGCCCTCGGCGAGCAGCCGGGCGAAAACGATCTGCTTCAGCGCGGTGTACGCCTCGGCGTTCCGAAAGAAACTCGTCACGTTGATGAGCGCGTCCGAGTAGAGGGCTTCCAACTCCTTGGTGTTTCCTTTCAGGAAATCCGCGTAGCCCCTGAGGGACGACTGCCGGTTCAGGACCAAGCGCCGCGCAATGCGCCTGTCTATGGTGGATGGCTTGTAGAGGGAGAAATCAACCCCGCTGTGGTTGCGCAGGAGAAGGAGTATCTCGTTGTGGATGCTCCGATCCTTCCCCCCCGTGTCCTCGGATCCCGACCTTGAGCCCATGAGCTTGCCCTGGGCCATACCGGCGTTCTCGGGGGACCGCTCCGCGATCATGAGTGTTTCCGTCGGGAGGCCCTTCGCCTTCGACGCCTTCCTTTCCCCGGCATCGGGCGTCTCCGCCGAGCGGCTCTTGACAAAGGGATGCTTGGCTATGCGGGCGAGCTCGCTCGCGATGTCGCCCGGAGAAAGGACCCGATCCACGCAGCCCGCGGCCACGGCGCTCGCCGGCATCGAGCCGTAGCGCGCCGACTGGTCCTGCGCGAACGTGAAACCGCCCGCGGCCTTGATGGCCTCAAGGCCAAGGGTGCCGTCGGTGGCGTTTCCGGACAGGATCACCCCGATGGCGCGCTCGCCCTGGTCCTTGGCCAGCGACTCAAAGAAGAAGTCGATGGAGCGCGGCGCGAGTCGATTCTTGAGGCGCGGCGACAGCTTCAAGACGCCGCCTGCGATTCCCAGGCTCGTGTTGGGGGGGATGATGTAGACGCTGTCGGCCTCGACCCGCAGGTTGTTCGTCACCTCCCTGACCCGCATGGCCGTCGTTCTCGCCAGGATGCCCGCGAGCGCGCTCTGGTGCTGGGGGTCCAGGTGCTGGACCAGGACGAATGCAAAGCCGGTAGTTGAGGGCAGCTGCTTCAGGAGCAGGGAGAACGCCTCCAGGCCTCCCGCCGAGGCCCCGATGCCGACGATGGGACACACTCTCGAAGCGCGGGCCGCGCGAACCGGAGCCGGGGAGGGCGTCCTCGGCTTTTTGCGGTTGGGTGTCGTCGTCGCTCTTGGCATCATCCTTTGCGCGCGAATCCGGGCGGACATTGTCCTTAACCCGGGGTCGCCTGCACCAAGGGGGTAGACTCAGGCCGAAGGCGCAGGGTACCGATGCGCATCCTTCATAAATCGAACCTCCCGTGTGTCATTAAGCCCTTTTCCTCAGGGAATTGCGATAGGGTCTAACCCTACCTCCCGTCGGGCGCCGCAAGACGCCTCAACCGGTGACAAACAGCTGGCCGGGATTGTCGCCGACGACGACCCCGTCCTGCTGCCCGCCCAGGTCCACCAGGAGCTTCTTCAGGGCACCGTCGTGCAGGACATTGTCGCGGATGACGCAGTTGCGCAGGCCCTTGTAGACGATGCCGAAGGAGGGGGTGTAGACCCCCGCGTCGCCGTCGTCGCGCCCTGACCAGATGCAGTTGCCCGTGCAGGTGACGCCCTGGCAGGAATCCATGTAGACCTGCGACGACTCGTAGCTGTCCGCCTTGGCCAGCTTCCCGCTGCGCTTGAAGTAGTTGCCCGTGACGGTGAACTGGGTGCACGGAATCTTGCCCTTCCTCAGAGCAAGGCCGCAGGTGCCGGCCCGGTCGAAGAAGTTGCCCGTGATCTGGTAGCCGTCGCCGCCCATGACCAGCATGTTCTCCTCGCCGTTCCACTCAACGCGGTTGGCCGTGAACGTGAGCGATGCATTGTCACGGCGTGCAGCGAATCCCGCCCGCTCGTTGCCTGAGAACCAATTGTCCAGGATGTACCCATCCCAGCCGTCAAATCTGAGCCCGTCACCCTTGTTATAGGCCAGCATGCAATGGCGGATGCTGAAGCACCAGACGTGGGAAAAACCCAGGCCGTCCCCGCTGAATTTGTTCACCTGGCAGCGTTCAATGCGGAATCCGTCCTCATGCTCGGGATAGTGCTGGCGATCCACGAATATCCCATGAGTGCCTTTGCCAAGGCCGCCCCCGTCGAGCGACAGGCCCTCTAGCGTCGAGCCCCGGGCATCCGTCATGTTGAGGAGGCAGGTTGAATCGCCATCCGCCAGCCGAAGGACACTTCCGCCCGGGCCGCTATAGTTCCAGGCAGCGATTCCCACTACCGCTATGCCGGGCCGCACATGGAGTTCCTTGGTTAGGTACACGCCCGGCGGAACAAACACGCCTCCGCCCGAGGCTACGGCCGCGTCAAATGCGCGCTGCAGGGCGAGCGTGTCGTCCGTCTTTCCGTCGCCGGTCGCCCCCAGCTTTCGGACGTCGAGCATCTCGCTGCCCGCGGGCGCCCCGGATGCGCCGAGGGCTGCGCTTCCCAGGAACAGGGAGGCCCCCCCGATCATGGCGGCCTGGGCCATTTCGCGCCGACTCAGGAGGTTGCTCTTATTTCCAGACATGAATTGTCACCTTCCCCATCTTTCGCTGGCCATTGCTACCGGCACCGGGACCCAAAGGCCACAGCAAACGGTAGCGAGGCTCGCCCTGGGAGACTCGTTCCCCGCGCCGCTTGCGCTCGCATTTCGCCTCGGGAACATGCGCGTCATTGGCAGAGTCAATGGAGCACGCCTAGACCCGTGCCTAAGCAACCCACAACGACTTTGACCTCCATCCGATGCCTCGCGACCCATGGGATCCCCCTGTCCGTGGCGATCCTCTGCGGTGCGGGTCTTCCGGTGTCGCTCGCCGAGCCTCCCCCGCTGCTTGAGAAGGCGATTGAGCGGTGGGTCGCCGGACCGGAGGACCTGGCCTTCACCCAGGAAACCCGGTTCTTCGCGGACAGCGGGAAGGTGACACGGGAGCGAATCGAGCGCTACGATCCGTCCCAGCCCGACAGCGGGCGGTGGCGGCTGATCGAGATCGACGGCCAGCCCCCAACGGCCGACCAGAAGAGAAGGTGGGAAACCCGGAAAAATGGAACGGCGCGAAGGGTCGTCGCCAAGTCACCCGCCACCTACCTGGACCTTGAGGGCGCCGTCCTTGTGAAGAACACCCCCAAGGAAGCCCGCTTCGAAATCGGCCTGCGTCCCGAGACGGCGCGCCTGCTGTCGCTCGAGAAGATCGCGGTGGCCATCACGGTTGACAAGGGGAGCGGCAGCATTGCCAAGGTCTCCGCAACATTGCGCGAGCCGATCAGCGTGCTCCTCGGGCTGGCGCGGATCACCGATCTCGATGTCGACGTGCGCGTTGAACCGACGGAGGAGGGTTCTGCACGGAAGCCCGGCGACGTCCAGATGGGAAGCACCGCCCGCGTCACAGTGTCCAAGCTGGGCACTCCGGTGGAATACAATTGGAGCGACTTCAAGCGCGTGACATCCTTTGGGACGAAGAGAGGACCCCTATGAATGTGTGGCCGGCCAAGCCCCTTCGACCCCGCCTCCGACACGGAGTCTTTTGCTTCGGCTATGTATCGTCGGCCGAAAGCGCTTTCTTGGTTTTCGGAAGGGTCCCGCCGACCGCCGCGGGCGAGTCCCGATTGGTTGCTATCCATCGATGGGCGCGTTATCCGTGAAGCCATGTCCCTATCCTTGAGCGAGCAGTTGGCTGGCCTCAGCGACTACCTGCTTCTGCGACAGAAGCCCATCATGCTCGCGTGGCGGAAAATGTCTGATGCCGATCCCAATCAGACCACGGGTCGCGCGCTTTCCCGCGGACAGTTCGAAGATCATGTTCCCGAGGTACTTCACGCTTTCGAACGCAAGATACGCACCCGCGCAGGTGGCCCGGATGCGTCCGCCGCCGGCGCCGAGCAGAAGCGGGAGGAGGTGAAGCATGGCCTTCACCGCTGGCAGCAGGGCTATCGCCTGCAGGAACTCATCAATGAATGGGGTCATCTGCAGCGCTGTTTGTTCGAGGAGTTGGCCACATTTGCCAAGACTCGCCCGTGGTTCGAGCAGGAGACCCTGGCCGAGGCAAACCGCCAGCTGCTCTCACTGGTCAACGAAGCGGTCAGCGAAAGCGCGGTCCAATATGAGCGTTTGCAGCAGGCGGAAGCCGCCGGCCACATGCAGGACCTCGCTATCGCCCTCGCGAGCGTGACAGAGATTGAAGGCCGTCGGTCCGCGCTTATCCACGAGGCTGTCCACGACATCCATGGAAACGTCTTTGGGGTCGCAGTCGCGGCGACCCAACTGGGAAGCACCCCCATCAACGACACCAAGCGTGCGGAGCTCGCGGGGCTCCTCGACCGCGGAGTAAAATCCGTCACCGCCATGCTCGGCCAGCTTATGGAATTGGCGCGCCTAGAGGCCGGAAAGGACCAGCGGGAAATAGTTGAGTTTGATGCCGCGGCGCTGATCACCGAGCTCGGCAGCGTCAATAGGCCCCTGGCCCAGGTACGCGGCCTGTTCTTGGAGACGACCGGCCTTTCCCGGCTCTTCGTCGACGGCGACCCTTCCAAGGTGCGTCGGCTAGCGCAGAACCTGCTGCTCAATGCGCTTAAATACACGGCAACGGGTGGAGTCACCATGAGCTGGGGCGAGGAGAAGGATAACTGGTGGCTGGTGGTCAGAGACACGGGGCCGGGGATGTTGGAGGGACCGGGAGCGCCGATTGTCGTTGGCTTGAAGGAGGCGACCGCAAGCGCGAGAGAATCGGACGAAAAGGCTGCCGCCATCGAAGGCGAATCTTCACTCGTGCTGACCCCGCCTAGCGACATATCGACCGCTGCTGCTCACCAGAATCCAGGTGAAGGAGTCGGCCTCTCGATTGTAAAGCGTCTTTGCGAGCTCCTCGATGCGAGCCTGGAAATGGCGAGTTCGGCGAAGACAGGAACCACATTCCGGGTTGTCTTTCCCCTGCGTTATCGGGACGTCCGCGCTGCGAATATCCTTCGGTGATGCAAAATGGTGGACCCGATCAGGGTCCATCCGCTCACTATGGGGAAATATTCTGTTTCGCGTTTGTTTCGCGTCGCGAGGGATGTTTTTGGGATTTTGTGACGGATTTCTATGTTACCCGATTGCCGATATCCGGTTCCCGCTTGACCCACCGACAAAAAGCAACGTTATTACATCTGTACCCACATTCTCTATGGTCCTCGAGCTCAAATTGCGCAAAGTAGGCAACTCCGTCGGTGTCGTCCTGCCAAAGGAGGCGCTAGCAAGGTTGAACTCAGCAGAGGGGGACACGGTCGTCCTAACGGACTCGCCGGACGGCAGCTTCCGGCTGGCGTCCGACCAGGCTGATTTCGGACGGCAGATGAAGGTGGCCGAGGGGATAATTGGCCGGTATCGCAACGCACTCCGAGAACTGGCGAAATGACCGAGCCTGTTTGGGTTTTGCCGGAGGCCATACGTGCCCTTCATGAACGCCTGTTGTCTGAGTTTGGCGGCGCATCCGGAGTTCGCGACGAAGGAATGCTAGAATCGGCACTTTCTCGGCCCGGTAATCAATTCTCGTACGGGTCGCAAACGATCCATGAATTGGCAGCGGCTTACGCGTTTGGCTTGGTTCGCAACCATCCGTTTGTCGACGGGAACAAACGCATCGGATTTGCGACGGCCATACTCTTTCTCGAGATCAATGGATATCGTTTTTCGGCGAGCGAGGTCGATGTGACCGTGCAAACTCTTGCGCTGGCCGCTCACGAACTAGACGAGGCTGGCTACGCAGCTTGGCTAGCGAACAACTCGACACCGGTCCGAACGCGTGCAAAGAGGACACCCGGGAAGGAGTAACGGTTACTCACGGGTTAAAACACCCGCCGCCCTCCATTCAGAGCGAGTCGCCGAACGTGTTATGAATTTCGAGTTCGCGTGGCAGTAGATGAAGGCTCCTGCCTCTTTGAGCGGACCTATCTCGCGAACGTTCAAAGGGGGTGATCTGGATGAGTCCGTCGCTCGTGCGCACAATGACTGGCTTCTTTGAAAGCAACACATCGCGGGCAATACTGCCCAAAGTAGCCCTGGCCTCGGCAATCGTGAGCGCGTTCACTTCAGAGATCCAAACAGTCGTCGTGACGGGGGCAAGTCGACCCTTAAGGGTCCATCAATCCCAACACTCGTTTTATTTTGTAACTTATTGCCTATCAATAATTTGGTGGACCCGATCAGGTTCGAACTTCTCATAGGAGAAGGAATTCTGGATCGCGTTTGGATCGCGACATTTTGCAGAACTCGAGACGAGGAAAGACCGGAGCAGTTCTCTTCGTTTGTTTCAGGTTCGGGCTGAAGCGATTGCGGAACGGAGAGTGATATTTCCAGATGCCGCCGCCCCCTGGTCGTGACGGAGCCTCTCCGCGAAGAAGCCGGGATCAGGGCGATTTACGCTGGGTTCGGCGCCACTCCAATCCCTTCAAGCTGTTCCAGATACGGCGACGGCAAGTGCCCGTATTTGGCCCCGTCGATGATGAGTTTCCTGTACGCTGCGTTGGGTAGCGGAGGATCGTCTTGCGGATTCGTCAAGTAGATGGAAACCAGAAGCGGTTTCTTCTGGGACGGCGTCGGCGACGCCGCAGGCTCGTTTGATCGACTTGCGGGTGAAGGCCAAGCGATGGTCGGGTAGTTTGGCGATCGCCACAAATAGGGCCGAGGGGCATCGGTCCCGCATCTGAGCGAAGTCAAGGTTGGAACCGTAGGCGAAGTACAGCATCGGCCGACGGTGCTTAAATCGCTCCCTTGCGCGTCGAATTGCTGAAAAAGGCACTCGAGCAAAGCGGCGTCAGAATCCCGGTCGTAGCCCCGGCCGCTTGAATCCAACCGTCTTCGCCAATTCCGACGGCTGCCACCGCCTCTGATCTCCGATTACTTGAGCCACGGAAGCGGTACGAGGCCCATCTCGTGAAGAATAGCTGCCCAGTCTTCAGCAGCCCACTGCTCGGAAACCTTTCCGTCCACTAAGGTAGGTGGACTGTAACGGACTGCATGAAGCCCGTCCCGATCCGATTAAGGTAGAGAAGTTTTAATATTATGAATTATTCCATCATCGGCGCGGGCAATGTGGGCTCCGCACTGGCCCGGCTACCCGCGATGAGGGGCGCCCCGCCATCTTCGCTTACGTCGAGAGCTCCCAGAACTGTACCCGGCTCCATTGGGGGCCATAACCGGATGTTATAAGCAGCCAAGAAGCAGGACATATGGGGGTTACGCCCCACAGACGGGAATGAAATCATCAGGTAAGGTATGAGGCCTCGTAGGAATTGAGAATGGCGACGCTTACGAGATCACCGATTCGTATATCAAACTTCGTCTGACGAAAGCTCCGACCAGCGCGGGTCACCGCCGCTAAAAATAGGAAATCAAAAAAAAGAAAAAATATGAACGTGGTACAATCAGATTCATGGGTGGAAACCCATCCGGTTACGCAACAGGACAAGGCCGCAATGGCCGCGATGAGGGCCATCGTCGAGCCAAACAAAGGACGAATGCAAGGCACGGCTGCGCGCGATGCGTATGATGGTATAATGAACAAGGTCAAAGCACCGTTAGGGGTGACTTTTCATAAGGACAAGCTTGGCGACGTGTCAGGCTGGTGGTGCCGTCCTGCCAACTTCCAGCCGGGTAAGGCTATTGTTCACTTGCATGGCGGTTGGTTCAATTGGGGATCGGCCCTGGCTTTCCGCAATTTTGTGGGACAGATCGCTGCCCAGGCCGAAGTTGAAGCCTTTATCCCGGAATATCGGTTGGCACCTGAGCACCCTTTCCCGGCGGCGATTGAAGATGCTCAATCTTGCTACCGTGAACTGGTGAATCGCGGAACAACCCTGGTCGCACTCACTGGTGACTCGGCCGGTGGAGGTTTGGCCCTGTCATTGCTGGCTATAGCAACGAATCCAGAATTTTCTAACGGGGTGACACCTGTCGGCGCAGTCGTTCTGTCCCCCGTTACCGACTTAACGCTTAGTGGCCAAAGTTGGCAAAGTCGCGCAGCCGCTGATCCCTATTTTATCCAATCTCAAGCTGCTGGTTTGGTAAAGGCTTACTTGGCCGGCGCGGATCCGAACAATCCAATGGCTTCACCTCTCTATGGTAGCTTGGCCGGACTTCCACCGATACGCGTTCAAGTGGGCGACGACGAGGTCTTGCTCGACGATTCTCGCCGTTATGTGGAGCGAGCCATCGAAGCCGGGGTTGATGCGAAACTCGATGTATGGGAAGGCATGCCACATGGATTCTTGGGCGGCATCGGAACTTTCAATGCCTCGGCGCAGGCGCTCGAAGCGATTGGGGACTTTTTGGCCGCGATATTCGCCAAAAAATATATGAATTCAACCATCGCCGACCGGACAACACATCTGCTCTAGCTCATGAAGATAGGCGACGACGCCTTCATTCGCATGTTCGATCACATGCAAGGGAAAGAAGGTGTGTAGTTCGCGCGAAAGGAGGGAATTGCGCGCTGGGCCCTTGTCCATCGCGAGCACACCCCGATCGTGGAGCGTGGGGCAGCGGGTAAGAAAGGGTTGCCGGAGCCTGTGACATTCGTTGAGCGGCGCGCATCATAATGGCTGACATCAGGACGCGCTTGAGTCCAGGCCGACAACCTCTTCAGGCCTGTCACGGCGCGCTCGGTACAGCAGGCGACGGCAGGATAAGACTAGCTTCGTACAGCATGCGTTAGCTTCCTCCCCGAACGCCATGCTATACGAAGTGCGCTCAACTTCCAAGTGGGGCATTCACCCCGTAGCTTGAAAACTGCATTTGTACAAACGCCAATCTACGACGACTTTCTTGATGCCGAAACCGAAACATCGAGCAGCTGAAAAGAGCATTCGTGGCGACGAGCGAACGAGCCTAGCTTAGAGGATGACAATTCTCGTAACGGGAAGCACCGGCAGGGTCGGCACGGAAGTGCTCAAGGAACTTGGAAAACGCAAAGTGAAAATTCGAGCCTTGGTGCGCAAACCGGATGCAAAGTTACCGAAGGGAATCGAGGCATTCGTTGGTGATCTACTCGACCCGGTGTCCGTCGAAAAGGCGATGGAGGGGATGGAAACACTCTATCTACTCAACGCCGTCTCGCCTGATGAATTGACGCAGGGATTGATCGCCTACGGCCTCGCCAAGAAAAAGAAGCTGAAACACGTCGTTTACCATTCCGTTTTTAAAGTGGATGACTTCAAGGATGTTCCTCATTTCGCTTCTAAACTAGCCATCGAGAGTGCGCTGCGAGCGTTCGACGTGCCGTTCACGATCATTCGGCCAAACTACTTTTTTCAGAATGACATCTCGCTGAAAATCCCGCTCATGGACGCCGGCGTTTATCCTGTCCCGCTGGGGAAAGAGGGTATCTCGGCAGTGGACGTTCGCGATATCGCGGAAGCAACCGCGATCGTATTAACCACTGTGGGACATTTTGGGAAAACCTACAATCTGAATGGCCCGGAAGCTTTGAGCGGCGCCAAAGCGGCTTCCATCTGGAGCGAGCTGCTGGGCAACGCCATTCGCTATCCCGGCGAAGCCATGGATGCCTTTGAAGAACAAATGCGGAAGAAGGCTCCGTCATGGTCCGCCTTTGATATCCGCATGATGTTTCAAGGCTACCTCGAACGCGGCTTCGCAGCGGAGCCTGGAGACCTGGAGACTCTGACGGCACTCCTCGGCCATGCCCCGCGGAGCTATGAGGACTTTGCCAGCGAGACGGCCCGCGAATGGAAAAGGAATTTAACACCGCACCTATCAATGGCGGGAAATTGAACAACCAAACGTAAAAATCCCATATGAAACAATTCAAACCTGAAACCTCCGCGCTCGTGCTGGTCGACTACCAGTACGGCACGTTGCAACTCATCAGAAGCATCTCGTCAGATCTCGCACTCCGGAACGCGGTCATCCTCGCGAAAACGGCAATGGCCTTTGGCATGCCCGTCGTCGTGACAACCAGCCAGGAAGATCAGATCCAGGGTCCGCTCGCCCTTGCGCTTCAGAAAGCATTGCCAAAAGCCTTTAAGAATCGTGTCAAACGCGTCGGCATCGTGAACGCCTGGGCAGATCCTAACTTCGCGTCAGCAGTCAAGGAGACCGGTTGCAAGCAGCTTATTATGGGCGGCGTTACCACCGACATTTGTCTGGTCTTTCCGAGCATGAGTGCGGTGCAAGAGGGCTTTGAGGTTCAAGCCGTGCTGGACGCATCTGGCTCAAGCTACGAAATTCAGGAGGATATTTCGCGCCGTCGGATGGAGAACGCGGGAGTAGTACTCACGACGACCAACACTATTGTTGCCGAACTTGTGCAGAACTGGAGCAGCCCGCAAGGAAAAGAGCTCGTGAAGTTGCTGGTCTCCACCGCGCCCATGATGCAGCCGTTCGAATAAATGTCTCACCGGAAGTATTCGATCCGAGAAGGGTCAATATGAATTATTCACCTCGTCCTGCTCGAAGACATCGGGCGTCGATGCCGCAGAAGATCGAGTGGTGGACTCTATCACAGACAAGTCTGAAAAACTAAAGATGCACAACGCGAAAATGACCGAAACGCCCTCGATCAAGGGTTTCTCTCGTGAGACCGCGCAACTCAGAGGAGTACGCCTTCACTATTGGCTGGGCGGCGCGGTGGACGGACCGCCCGTCTTACTTTGGCACGGATTTCTTAGCACCGGTTACGCTTGGCGCAAGGTAGCGCCTGTATTGGCGGATGCCGGAATGTCCGTGCTCGTGCCGGACATGCGCGGGTATGGAGACTCGGACAAACCAGCCGGCGTTGCGGGTTATGACGCTCGCTCTCTTGCCGAAGAATTCCGCGCGCTCGCCCGTCAAATTGGTTTTGGAAATGGAAAACCCATTGTTATCGCCGCGCACGACATGGGCGCTCCGCCGGCCCTCCTTTGGGCCGCTGACCATCCGAACGAGATCGCAGGATTACTCTACATTGAGGCCCCTGTTATGCTCTCCGAGATTCTTACAAAGATCATTGCCTATACACCTGAGGCAATGAAAGAGGGTTCAATGTGGTGGTGGATTCTTCCGCTCGCGCCCGACGTGCCGGAACGCTTGGTCGTCGGCAACGAGCAGGGCTTTCTCACTTGGTTCTATGATTACGCTACCGCCCGGCGAAGTGCGATCGAACCTGAGACGATAGACGAATATTTGCGCACCTTTTCCGGACGCGAGGGCGTGCTGGGTGCGATGGGTGTTTATCGGGCTGCATTCGTTAGCATGGAACAGACCGCACCACTCGCGCGAATCGGATTTGGTCACAAGGTCCGCGTCCCGATTGTGGCGCTCGGTGGGGAGAAGGGCCTCGGCGCCAAGGTTGGTGAAATGATCGAACGGGTTGCCAGCGAGGTGAAAAGCGCCGTGCTGCCCGATTGCGGGCATTTCGTTCCCGAAGAACATCCGGAGGAAGTGGTGCGTCAAATCCAGGCTCTTCTGCAAGTTCGTGCTCCAAAAATATGATCCGAACCGCTCCTGGGGGAGCCATCTTAGAGAAACCGTACGGAATAATTCAATCACGTCCATCCACCAAGGAGATTAAATAATATGTCCACAATACATCACCCCATAGTTCTGCTCGACCGCGCCGCGATGATAGCGATGCGCGTGATGGTGAGGTCCATGAAAGGGAGTGTGACCGGTTCCGATGCACGCGAGCCTTTCGATCAGCTCATGGAGAAGGTTCCTGCCGCCGAAGGCGTGAGGTACGAGGAAGGGGAGGTCGGAGGTGTGCGCGGATGGTGGTGCCGCCCGAACGATGCTGTGGCGCATGCCGCGTTGCTCTATTTTCATGGTGGCGCTTACGTCGTTGGTTCGGCCCGAGCCTATCGCCATTTCGTCGGACAGATCGCCTCCAGGGCAAAATTGGCTGCCTTTGTGCCGGAGTACGCTCTAGCGCCGGAGCGCCCGTTTCCTGCCGCGATTAATGATGCGACCGCAGCTTACAACGGACTCGTTGCCGAAAATGTTACGAGCATAGCACTAGCGGGCGACTCTGCCGGTGGCGGACTCGCCCTTGCACTGCTGCAAATATTCGCTGCCAAAACGCGTGACCCTTTCAAGCAGCGACCCGTCTGTGCGGCCGTGATGTCGCCTTGGACAGACCTGGCGCTAACCGGCACCACCATGGAAACACGGGCAGAAGCCGACCCTCTCTCAACTCGGGATGCGCTTGCTGCGACAGCGCGGCTTTATCTCGGCGACCACGATTCGCGAGACCCGCAGGCGTCGCCCTTGTATGGCGATTTCGTCGGACAGCCACCGGTGAGAGCACACGTGGGCGAAGACGAAATTCTCCTTGACGATTCGATCCGTTATGGTGAGCGGCTCGAGCGTGCGGGAGGAACCTGTCAAGTCCACACCTGGCAAGGCATGGTTCACGTTTTCCCATCCAACATTACTCTCCTACACGCCGCGAAGGCGGCGCTCGATGACATTGGAGACTTCCTGCGGGAGCAATTGGTGAACGAGCCCGCTAACCAGCTCGAGCGGTTGCCTGCCTGAAAAGTAAAACGACAAACACTTACCGAGGGTCACGAATCAGACTCGTGACTAGCTCCAAGCCGACATCACGCTAGTCAAAAAACCAAAATCATGAACCATAACTCCATCCTTTCGCAGCCCATCTCGCCAATACCGGCCGACAACCTCGGACGCAACTTGACGGTGGCGCGTCCCGACACCAACAAAAGCCTGCCCCACGTCGGCGTCGTAGGAGACACCTATACCCTACTGCTCAGCGGCGCCGACACCGACGGCCGCTATTGTCTCATTGATATGTTTATTCCGCCAGCCGGCGGCCCTCCGCCGCACCGCCATGACTTCGAGGAATCGTTTACAATCCTGGATGGGGAAATCGAAGCCACCTTTCGTGGAAAAAAATCAGCGGTGCGCGCCGGGGAGACCATCCACATCCCGGCCAACGCGCCTCACTCCTTCACGAATGCAACCAAGAAACCAGTCCGGCTGCTTTGCATCTGTTCGCCTGCCGGACAGGAAGAATTCTTCCTCGAGGTGGGAGTGCCGGTGGCTACCCGGACCACGCCAGCACCGCAGCCCGACAAAGCCGCGGAGGCAGCAATGAAAATAAAAGTCGCCGCGCTCCTCCCGAAATATCGCACGGAAATGGTAAAGGCCTAGGCCAAACGCGAACCCGTGAGTAAATCCAATTCCACCATCCTAGCCATCGGAGCGGCCGGCAAATTTGCGGGTCTAGTCGTGCCTGAACTTGCCAGAAGAGGCGCCAAGGTTCGGGGCTTGGTCCGGGACGCAGATCAAGGAAAGTCGGTGATTAAGAACGGTGCGGCTGAGGTCGCCGTGGGGAACCTGAAAGACCGAGCCAGCCTGAACGCGGCGCTCAAAGGCATAGACTCGGTCTTCTATATCGCGCCCGCTTTTATCCCCAATGAGGTTGCGATCGGCAAAGGTATGGTGGAGGCGGCGGAAAAGGCCGGCGTTCGCCGTTTCGTTTTCTCATCCGTCATCGACCCAATCATCGGCGCGCTCGAGAATCACGCCGCCAAGGGTCCGGTCGAGGAGGCAATCCTATCGTCCAATATGGAGTACACCCTTTTGCACCCGACGCTGTTTTTTCAAAATTATGCGGAGGGTTGGCCCAAGGTCGTGAAGACGGGCTCCTATGTGGAACCTTGGTCCGCAGAGACGCGATTTAGCCGGGTTGACTATCGC
The DNA here is from genome assembly GCA_964509885.1 of uncultured Opitutaceae bacterium. GTDB lineage: Bacteria > Verrucomicrobiota > Verrucomicrobiia > Opitutales > Opitutaceae > Palsa-1447. The sequence goes on from CAZDZL010000019.1 coordinate 52,744, forward strand.
GACGTGGCAGAGGTGGCTGCCATCGCATTGACCGAGGAACGGCTGCTCTTTGGAACGTTTGAACTTTGCGCCGAGGGCCACCTCAATCGAAAAGACGTGACCGCGCTCATGAGCGAAGTGCTCGGCCGGAAGATCGAAGCGGCGAGTCTCAGCCCAGACCAGACTGCCAAAATAACCAAAAGCGGAGGCACGAAAAAAAAGCAGTCACCGATAAAAGCGATGTTCGATTGGTATGACGCGCACGATCTGGTCGGAAACGCTATTATCCTCCGCGCCATTCTCGGCCGCGAACCGCGCACGTTACGAGCCTACTTCGAAGAGCTCGTCGGGAGGGGCGATGTGCCTTCGCCAACTGCAAAAAGATAAGACCTAAGCTTTATGCCCGACGTTAATGTTCAGTCATTTGAGATCGAGGTGCTCACGCGGAAGGGGGATCTGGTTCGAGCGGATGTTTACTTGCCTAAGGACGTGGAAGGACCCTTCCCAACTCTTTTCGGCGCCTCGCCCTATCAGAAGATGTTGCGTCACCTGCCGGTAATCCCATCGGTCTTCCCCTTCATCGAATACGGTCCGATTCAGTTCTATCTCGACGAAGGCTATGCCTATGTCGCGATGGACACTCCCGGAACCGGCCGGTCAGAGGGGGTCTGGGACCCGGTCTCGAGGACGGAAGGCGAGGCGATACATGACATGATTGAGCATGTCGCTAGTCTAAAATGGTCAACCGGGCGGATCGGCATGATCGGCATGTCGTATTACTGTTGGAGCCAATGGAACGCAGCGCGTACTCGACCGCCTCATCTTGTCACTATCGCCGCTTTCGACGGCGCCACAGATATGTATCGCGATTGGATGTACCAAGGCGGCATTCCGATACAGGGCTTTCTGAATAGCTGGCTGTTCGGTTCGGTGCTGCTTCAGCACATGGCGGACAATCTGCCGATGAACCAGAATGGACGCGACAAGGTCATTTACGACATGTATGCCCATCCGTTGGACGACGAGTGGCAGCGCCGACGTTCGCCTTTTTGGGAGCTCAATCAAGTGGACATCCCGGTTATGTCGATCGGAGCGTGGGGTAAAGCCGCATTGCACCTGCGCGGCAATTTCACCGGCTATGAGAGAGTGCGCGGACCGAAGCAGCTGTTGGTGGTCGGGGCCGCTTCGTTTGCCGAGACGCAGCGTCTGTTCTCGCTGCCTGAATTCCACCGCAGCGAGCTACTCCCTTGGTACGACCACCACCTGAAACGGATCGAAAACGCGGTCATGGACCGACCAAATGTGCGCTATTTTGTGCAAGGGCACGGTGAGATGCGCGATGCGGTTGACTGGCCCCCTCCCGATGTGACGCAGTCGGCCTTCTATCTCACCGGCGAGAAGAGTGGACAGATCGACTCACTCAACGATGGATCACTCGTCGAGGAACCCCCAAGTGTGGCCAGTGGCGACACGTCTTGGAGTTATCCCGATCCAAGGTGGATGGCCGGCGTGACCACCTTCGATAAGCGGGGCATGCCCAATCATTTCGCTAGGGTCATCACCTACACAACAGGCGCGTTCGATCGGAATCGCGAGTTCACGGGCCAAGGGGTGCTGGTTCTCTACGCCTCGTCCGACCAGAGCGATATGGATGTGATGGTCAAGCTCTCCCTGCTGTCTTTGGACGAAAGCAAACCTCCCTTCATGAAGGTCAGCCAAGGCTGGTTGCGAGCTTCGCATCGCGCTGAGGACCCCGATCTCAGCACCGATATGCGGCCGTTTCTCAAACACGACCGGATCGACACGATCCAACCTGGCCAAGTCTACAAATTTCGCATCGAGATGCTTCCGATGTCCTTCTCAGTCCGGAAGGGCGAACGGATGCGTTTGGAGATCAGCAACTGGGAGTCGGCGATCACCGAGGCGCCGATGACGCACTGGTACGGCCAAAAAGTCGGCGCCGACACCTATCACCACAATCGCATTCATCCCTCCTGCTTGCGGCTCCATGAGCGTCCGCTGGATGGCGGCGGTGCTCATTCGAAAAAATCAAAATGAAGGAAAATCGCCTCGTATTCATCACCGGTGCCCCGGCGGCATGCGCGAACTCTTCGTACAGCGTTTTATTGCCAATGGCGACGCCGTCGTACCGAGGATGAGATCGCGACTGATCTCATGGAGCAGCCCGCAAGGATCGGAGCTCGTGAAGCTTTTGGTCGCCACCGCCCAATGACGCAGTCGGTCGATTAATCAATTCAATCAACCACAACAAATGAAGCTGAAAAGGGAGAAATAAAATGGCAATTTTGATCATAGGAAGCACCGGCACCATCGGGTCGCTCGTCGTGCAAGAACTCGCAGATTGCGGTTCCGAGGTGTATGCCCTCGTGCACAAGTCCGAACCGAAGTTTCCAGCGGGAGTAGCTCCGGTGAATGGCGACGTCACAGACATTGAATCGATGCGGAAAGCGTTTGTCGGCATCGACACGCTCTTCTTGCTCAACCCTGTCGAAGCGGACGAACTCAACCGGGCGCTGCTTATGTTGGATCTAGCGGTCGAGTCGGGCATCAAACGCGTCGTTTATTTTTCGATGTTCCACGCCGACGTCTTTCTCGACTGCCCCCATGCCTGCGCAAAGTACGCAGCTGAACTCATGATCGGCCGGTTTGGCATTCCCGCCACTATTCTGCGCCCGAATTATTTCTTTCAAAACGACGGACCGGCCATTCTCAAGACCGGGGTTTACCCGATGCCTATCGGCAGCCGCGGCACCTCGATGGTGGACGCGCGTGATATCGCCGCGGTAGCGGCCCTGAGCCTTATCCGGCGGGAAGACGCAACCGAGCCACTCCCTACAGAGATTATCGAAATACACGGACCCGACGTGGTCACTGGCGACTCTGCCGCAGCGCTCTGGTCGGAAGTTCTTGGACGCAAAGTCACCTATCCCGGCGACGACCTCCGCGCTTTTGAGAAACAGTCCAGAGCGATGCTGCCAAGCGCAATGGCATACGACGTGGCAGGGATGTTTCGGGGCTTTCACCGGGATGGCATGGTAGCCACGCCGGGCGCCGTGGATCGGATCGCGAAACTATTGGGTCGACCGCTTCGCACCTATCGCAGCTACGCGGAGGAGACGAGCAAGCAGGCGCAAAAGAGCAAGTAATGCTCCGAAGAGGTTGTGGGGCAAGTCGAAGCCCTGAAGGCGCGCATACCAAAATCTTAACCCAGACTTCTCCATCATGAAGCTACTTGTTATCGGGGCAACGGGAGGAACAGGCAAAGAAATCGTCAGCCAAGCACTAGCGCAGGGGCATGCCGTCACCGCCTTAGTGCGGGACGCCGCCAAAACCGCCTTCCCCCCGACCGTCAAAAAGGCGGTGGGGGACGTGCTTGACCCCGGTACTTTGGGAAAATCGCTTATCGGTCAGGAGGGGGTCATTTGCGCCTTGGGATCGGCCGCCACGGGGCCCTTCAAGGAAATGACCTTGCTGTCAAAGGGAACGCGGAACCTTGTAGACGCGATGCAGGCTCGGGGTGTCAGCCGGTTAGTTTGTATCACCGGTATTGGCGCGGGCGAAAGTAAGGGTCATGGGCCGTGGTATTATAACTGGTTCATCCAGCCGCTCGTGCTGCGAGGCGCCTACGAGGACAAAACTCGGCAAGAAGCGATCGTGCGCGGCAGTAGGCTTACTTGGACGCTAGTGCGCCCCGCGATCCTGACCGACGGAGCCGCCAAGGGTGAAGGGGCCGTGCGCGAATTAACGCATTTGTCCGGGATCCATGTCAAAAATATCAGCCGCGCCGATGTCGCCGGGTTTTGCCTGAGAGAATTGGCAGATGGTCGTTACCAACATCAGGCTCCGGTTATCACCTATTGAGCGATGCAGATAAAGAAGGAGAAGCCATTCATGACCTGATAGAGCATTTGCCAGGGCGCGAGCGGTGCACCGGCAGCACGTTGATCGCTGCTGCGCCTATGACGCATTCGTACGGCAAGAAGGGGAAAGCAGATACCTACCGCCACAATGCTGCATACCATTCCTTTCTAAAAATCCATGAGCGACCAAGATCAAAGATGGAGTGCAGACTGAAAACCACACTATAACAAAGGAAATTATTATGACAAAAGCATATAAAAGCAACGCGGCCAAAGCGAAGCAGTTCTTCGCGGACAAAATGGCTTTCACGACGGGACCAGTCGCAACAAACGACCAGATTGAGAAAGGAGAGGATGTGGCTATTATAGACGTGCGGGCGTCTAAAGATTTCAAGAGGGGACATATCCCCGGGGCGATCAGTCTTCCCCAGGAAAAATGGAGCGGCATGGCTGGTCTGCGCAGGAATACTATGAACATCATTTACTGCTATTCCCAAACTTGTCATTTGGGTGCCAACGCCGCGATGCAGTTCGCCGCAAAAGGTTATTCCGTCATGGAAATGGATGGCGGCTTCGCATCTTGGAAGGAGCAAGGCCTAAAAATTGCGAAGTAGCGCTTGTCGGTGCTGTTGGACACGTAAATATCCACGAAGCTCCGGAAGGCATCCATGCCCAAGGTTTGCCGAGCCAATTGACGCTTTGTTGTAGCGCGATCGTCGGCTTCGGTCCAGTGGGAAACACATTGTCCGTAAGAGACGCATTCGCGCCACATTTTATGCCGGCGCCTCGCTTACGCATTGTTTAACTACCGTGAGGAAGTCCTGCAGCAGCGGCGACTGGGCATCGCGCAACCATAGCAGTTTGAGGCGGAAAGGCGGCACGGGGGGGCGAAGTGGCAACGTTCGGCAATCTTGAACGAACGAAGTTGCGACAACCTCCGGCAGGATGGCGACACCATAACCGGCGGCGACCATGCACAGGAGGTTCGCAGCCCCTTCTACCGCATGAGTTGCCGTTGGAATGAAATTCGTGGCCGCGCAGAGATCATTCAGCCGTTCGATATAGCCTGGCGAGGTTTCCGGCGAGGCTATCAGCAAAGTTTGCCCCGCAAGCCGATTGACCTTGATTGAGCCTTCAGCCTCTTTGGCCAGAGCGTGATCGCTAGGGAGCACAGCCACCATCGGACAAGAGTATAGCGGCATGGATTGGAAGTGGCGGTCCAAGGGCGCGCCTAAATCGGGAAAAATGCCCGCGTGAATTCTACGCTCGCGCAAGGCTGTCAGTTGCTCTGGACGATTCATCTCCACAAGGGAGACCTCCACTTTCGGAGACTGCTTGCGGAAGGCATGGAGAAGGCGCGGTAGCACACGGGTGGAAAGGCCTGCCATGTTGCCGAGCTTTAGTTGGTTGCGCGCGTCGCGGGCCGCGTCTTGAGCGCGTCCGCGAGCCGCGGTGGCGGCGGCCAGCGCGAGGCGGGCATCAACCAGAAACGATTTCCCCCCCTCAGTGAGAGACACCCGGCGGAAACGCCCGCGCTCCAACAGACGAACGCCAAGTTCCGCTTCGAGCGCTGCGATCTGACGACTGAGCGGCGGCTGGCTAATGTGAAGACGTTTGGCCGCGCGGCTAAAGGAGAGTTCCTCCGCAACGGCCACAAAAGAGCGCAGATACCTCAGGTCCATGGCTAGAGAAAAACTCTTGATACCCAAAATGCCCTCAAGGCACAATCGAAATAAGCATTAGAGGCGGCGAGCAGACGAGCCTAGATTGTCGGATGGTAGATTCACTTAAACGATCCCTCGCCAGTGCGGGAAGGTTTTGGCACATAGTGACTGTCGAGTTGAGAAAAGGCGGATCAATGATCGCCGTCTTTGCTGCGGCTCCTAACCGTCCCGAACCTAGGTGGCCGTCCCCTGCCACCACCTTTGCGGAGGATTGCCAGCCGTGACCTCCACTCGTCAATCAGTGGTCATCACTGGTGGAGCCGGCGGGATAGGCAGCGCCCTGACTCGCGGCTTTCTTTCTCGCGGCGCGCGCGTTTTCGCCGCCGACATTCTGCCGAAGGAACTCGACCGACTCAGAGAGGAGCTTGAGGACTCCAGCCCACCCAACAGTCTTTCTACGGCGACTTTTGACGTCAGCGACGAAGCCGGCTGCCAGCTCTTCGCCAGCCGCGTTCGAGAAGAATGGGGCTTAGTCGACGTCCTGGTGAATTGCGCGGGCTATTTCCCGTTCAAGGCTTTCGAAGAGATTTCCTATGCCGATTGGCGAACAATATGCGCCATCAATCTCGACGGGCCATTCCTGGTCACCCAAAACCTGCTGCCGCTGATAAAGAAAAGCAAAGCCGGGCGAATCATCAACATCAGCTCCGGCAGCATTTTCGGTGGAAACCCGGACCAATGTCACTACGTTGCCGCTAAAGCAGGCCTAATTGGCCTGACTCGTTCGCTCGCCAAGGTCTTGGGCCGAGATAATATCACCGTGAATGCCGTCACGCCGGGGTTGACCGTAACGGAGCCTGTTAAGAAAATGTTTTCCAAAGCGGCGCTGTCCAAAGTCGCTGAGGCGCGGGCGCTCCAGCGGGACCAAACTGCCGCCGACCTGGTTGGCGCAGTCTGCTTCCTGGCTTCGGCCGATGCGGCATTTATCACCGGACAGATTATCAACGTCGATGGGGGCAGCAGCTCCCACTAAGTCTGCATGACAGGATCGGAACGCGCTCGGTGGCCAACTCCCGCGACATCCCGGGGATGATATTGATGTCTCTTTGGAAGAAGTTCGCGTCAAACACGGCGCGCACTTTGGTATCGCTAGCTTCCTCTACTGTGCCGACCAGAGAGTAGCCAACATTGTTGAGCACGAAGTCCAGCCTGCCAAATGGGCGTAAGCCTGCTGGACGGCATTCCGAGCTTGATCGGCATCGGTCACATCAAGAGCGAGCGGCAAAACGGCGTCGCCAAACTACTCCTTTAAACCGGCAACGTCAGTCAATTTGCACGCGGTGGCAGCAACTCTATCTCCGCGTTTGAGAGCGGCCTCGGCCCAGATGCGTCCAAAACCGCGAGAGGCGCCTGGGATAAACCAGGTTTTGTTATTCATTCAATCTTTCTCCGAATTCATATTGTTTGTCGCCGGCCCCAGACCGCGCGGCATCAGCTATTCCAGAAAAATGGGCCGGTTGTTAGTTTGGACGGGCTAGGCTAGGCCGATCTGCTGTGCCCGAAGAGCGGGGTCCACGAAGACGTACTCTTCAATGAGCTCGTCTCCTTCCCACCGGGCGGTCGTGCTGAAGGTGAGGTCGAACGCTTTTCCTGTCGGGGCAATCACCTTACCGTTGGGCAGAGTCATCTTCCCGGTGAAGGTCCCCGTGGCCCGGGTGATTACAGTGATCCAGTCGCCGCTTCCGAACTGGGTTGGGTACGGGTCGTTGTGGACGTGGATGTCGGGGAACACGCCAATCATCTGCTGAATCATCGCGGCGTGCGCCTTCCGTCCTTCGATCGGCTTTGCGATCCCCATGACGTGCGCGATGATGTCTGGGTGGTGTATCGCGTTCATCCCTGCGACGTCGTTGGAGTTGAAGGCGTCATCGCCCTTCTTCATGAGCTCAAGTAGATGTGTTGTCCGGTCGGTGATGGTCGAATTCATATATTTTATCTCTATTTTTCGTTCTCATTCCCGCGGGCGTGATGGCAAAGTTAGTCTGCCTTTCATCCGTTCAGGTCACGTTACGGCATGAACCCATCCTTCGCTATGGGGTATAACCCGGAATTTCGAGGCACTTGAAATGTTAGTCTGGGCCGATCAAGGATGATCGGTACTGCGGTTCGGCTTCTGACTCACACTTGGTGGGCCGGGAGCTTCGGTTCCGAAATATTCTCCGATTGCCGGTTCATCTTCTCCGTTGTTTGCCCAGGCAATTGCAGGGCATTGTCAGGCGTTTTCGGAGCTGGAATTGTTGGATTCCCGCGGAGTCGTGAACGCCGTTTCCTGGACGTTTCTCGTGAAGTTTGGGCGATTGATTCCCGGCTAATCCATTGCCAGCTAGCAGCTTTTTTTAGCGGCTCATGGGCTTTGCTTCCAAAATGCTACCTGAAGTGCTGATTCACCTCGGAAATGTCAGTATGTTCGAATGAAAAACTCATCGGTATCCCCGTCGGATGGCCGGGTAATCAGGAAGGCTGGGAAACAAAGACGTGTTTCCCAATTTACGGCTACACCCAACCCCTTGCGCTGAGCGCAACGTTGGATCGACAGCTGGCGTCGGTCAGAAAGCAGGCCGAGAGCGTAACGGCCAAAGTGCTATTAATCGCATTTGTTGCAGGTCTGGCTGCCCTACGCCAGGATTGGGCGGACCGCTCATGTATGCATCGCTTAAACGGTGCTTGCTCAGCGACCCACCACCTACCGCATTCCCATCCATGGCATCCCCGCGTCGCCTTCGTTCCGCTGCCGATCTCCTCACTAGGAGTCGGATTCCGGTTGCCCATGCCGCCGCCGTCTTGGCGCGCGAGCCGAACAGCCCGATTACGCGGACGGTAAAGCTGTGGGGAGACGATGAGAGGCCGTTCAAAAACCTGATTCGGGCCAACACGGCAGCGGCCCGGGAATGGCGCCGCATGATAGGGCGGATCGTCCTCCATTTGGAATGTTACCGGTCGGACGAGCCGGTGTATCGTGGCTGGAGTTTTCCCAGCGCCAAAATGAGGGCCACATTCATCGCATCCATCCAACGGCGGGGTGGTTTCGTGAACGGGCGTATCGGCATGAGCGCCAGCCGCACCAAGAGGGTTTCCACAGGGCGTCCGTTTCTCAACCGTTTTGGGCTTTTATGGGAGATACGGCGGCACCGCCTGGCCCGGGATGTTTCACCGATCTTCCGCGCAATTGGCGCGAAATACCCACACCAGCGGGAGGTAATTTTCCCGCGAGGCTGTGAGTTCGTGCTTGCGGAGTCGCCTCGGGAGTTGCGCGTGGTTCGCGGTGGACAAACCCTGCGCGTGCCTTATCTTGTTTTGCACGAGGTATGACCGCTGAATTACAAAAGCTAGCCAAGGCTCTCGATCAGATCGAACGCCGTTATCCTGCAGGAGGGAAGCGTTACAGCACGATCGTCGAGAACCCCTACGAAGCGGGCTATATGCCCTTTCCGAAGCCCTCAAAGAGGGCGGTGGCCGCCGGCCGTCGTCTGCGGAAACACCAAGGTCAATCCGCTGCCAAGTAACGCGGTCGGGAGTTGCGGAGCGAGCCTCTTTGGGTCAGCCAAACCTTATCAAAGTCGATAAGGAGTAGGTTGTCCCCCCCCGGGGGAACTGAAATGCGACTGCATTTCAATAAGCCGTAATTCGGCTTCGACGGGACGGCGCCTAGCCTGAATTCAAGCGAGTCGTCGCTACTGTCAATTGGCCGGATACGGCAAAGGAATGGCTTCTGTCTGGTCGGATTCTGAAATATTCGAAGCGCGAGCCTCGCATAAGGCGTGCCAAAAATCCTCGGAAAATAGGACAATCGGATAGCTTTACGAAGGCCCTATTTGGTCGCCCAAGAATGCGCGATACTGCGCGCATGACAGCGAGACTCCCAGCCGTTTTGACGACCGAGGAATTCGGATTCCTTGTGCGTTATGATCCGCAGGTTGTCCGGCGGTACATCCGGCAGCGCCGGATCAAGGCCCATGGACGACCGGCGCGGATACCTTGTCGCGAACTGGAGAAATTCGGTGTCGATCTCGGGGATGCAGCCATCCTGTTGGCGGAATGGGCGCCAACTCGGCGGCCCGCCCCGTCCATTGCTTATTTGGCGAGCGCCGAAGCCGTCTCCGGGGTGATCGTCCAATAGCGTTTCCCTTGATCCTGCGTGGCATTGCCGTTGTACCGAGCCCACAGCATGCCTTGATTCCGATGGCAAAGGATGGTGGCAGTCAGACCGGGATTTTTGTACGCGGCGACGTGGTAGGTGCAGAACGAATGGCGCAAGCAGTTGTGGGGATGCGGAACCTTGGCATCAGAGAAAAGCTGACTCTTTTCCTTCATGTATTCCGCGGGGGTTAGGCTCCAGCATGCGTCGCTGGTGACGTCCATCCAGGGCCATAGATTTTCCGGCAGACCGTCAATGTAGTGCCGCCGTTTCGTTTTGATTTTATGCTTGGGAAGCAAGAGGCCCCGATCTTTGAAATTGATGTCAGCCTTTTCCATCCGGTAAGCCGACGCGAACCGCAATCCGGCGAAGGACTCCAGCGCCAGGCGGCCGATGAGATGGCGGCGATTCTCGGTCAGGGCATAGGCGAACAGCTTTGCCGTTTGCGCCGGGGTCAAGATGCCGACGTGCTCCGTCGCATCATTTCGGGTGCGGATATCGTCGCAGGGGTTTTGATGGATCTGCTTCCGGTAATGATCGAAGAGGGTTCGGATGTGCTTCCGCCAATTGTTGAACGTATGGGGATTGTCGTAGCCGAGATCGCTCTCGATCCAATCCTCGATGTCCTCGCCTGTGACCTGGGTAAGCCGGTTGCCGCCGAACGCGGCGGCAAATGCCTCTACCTTTTGGCGTTTTTGACGCGCGGTGTCCTCCGACAGCTGTTCTCCGGTCTCCAGGGCTTCGATTTCCTTGAGGTAGGCCTCCACCGCCGCCTGAACTGTCAAAGGGCACAGAACGACGCCGGACGCCTTTTGGTGGGCCTTCCAGCCCGTCACGACATCCTGCCAGGGCGTTTCGCCAATGGCGGTCTTGAATGCCTGCCATTCGGCCTGTTCGGCACGCTGCGGCACCTGGATCAGGATGCCCTTGGTCCGGGCGCGGGCGAGCTCCCCGGCGCGCTTGTCCCGATCTTTGGCTTCCTTGAAGTACTCGCTCTTCACTTGGCCATCGATACGCCACTGAACGCAAAAGGGGCTCGGCCGGCCATGTCGAATGAAGCGCCTTATGCCCCGAATCTGGCTTTCCTCTGAACCCGAGGTCGCGTTTGGATCGCGTTCTGGATCGTCTTTGGATCGCGTTTTCACGATCCAACGGGTAATATCGCGATACATCGCGATCAAGCTTTCCCTCTGAAACACGGATCCCCGCCGGAAGGCGGGGATAGATGGTGGACCCGATCAGGATCGAACTGACGACCTCCTCAATGCCATTGAGGCGCTC
>CAZDZL010000020.1:0-62522 GCA_964509885.1 uncultured Opitutaceae bacterium
CGGGCGACGTCGAGATGGCCGGCCTCGACGAGCCGGTGAGGAAGGCCTTCATGTGTTACCTTTTCCTGGCCACCGTGCAGGAGCTCATCATCCAGCACCTCGACTCGACCATCCTCGGCCCGTAGGCCGAAGTTGCCGATCTGGTGAACCATCCCGGTCCTCCACTGCCAACCAGGAGCCTTTCGTAACGTGTACTGAGGCGCCAGTAGCGTTTGATTCGGCGGATTCAGATGGCTTAAAACACATGAAAATTCACACAGCATGCCTCCTTGGGATCTTTTGGATTGTTCTCGATGGCATGCTCGGCGCTGAGAACGCACCGGCCGCACATAAAGGGACTGTTCAGCTGGTGCCCGTCGGGAACGACGTGAAGCTCGAGGTTGTCGACTGGGGCGGAAGCGGCCGGCCGCTTGTGTTTCTCGCGGCGCTCGGAGCCGATGCGCACGAATTTGACGACTTCGCGGCAAATTTCATCGGCTCCTACCACGTCTATGGAATCACGCGGCGCGGTTTCGGTGGCTCGAGCAAACCAGAAAGCGGCTATTCAAACGACCGGCTTGGGCAAGATGTCGTCGCGGTGATCAGCGCCCTTCACCTGGATAAGCCGGTGCTTGTGGGTCATTCGATCGCGGGAATGGAGCTGAGCTGGGTCGGCTCTCGTCATCCTGAAAGCATATCGGGCCTCATCTACCTGGAGGCCGCGTATGGTTATGCCTATTATAGTGCGACGAGCAGCGATCCCAATAACCTGGTTGTCGATGCAGTTGAGCTACGAGAGAAGCTTGCCCAGCTTCCTCCAGGGGGCGGTCGTCCGGACCAAAATCGAATCACCGCGGAATTGATCGCGGAAACCGTCGTCTTTGAGAGGGAGCTGCGGGAGCACGCCGACATGTTGAAGGGCTATGAGGATCCTGTGATTGATCCAAAGAATCCCCCCCGGCCGCCCGTCTGGCTAAAGGGGATCTACCAAGGGCTGCAAAAATACACCGCTTTGAGCGTGCCCGTGCTGGCAATCTTCGCCCTGCCGCATTCACTGGGCGATCTTGGCGACCCCGAAGCCCTCTCAAAGAACCCCGGGGCCGCGGCGGAAGCGGAGGCTGCGGATATCAAGAGGGTCGGGTCGCAAGCGGACGCATTGGAGCGAGGCGTACCATCGGCCCATGTCGTGAGAATCGCCCACGCCGAACACTTTATCTTCAAGAGCAACGAAGCAGAAGTTCAACGGGAGATGGAAAGGTTTCTTGCTAGACTGCCGTGAGTTTGGCCCACAAACATGCCGACCCAGTGCAGCTGCTTTACCATGAATGCTAAAGATGAGAATCCCATGATCAGCGCGTATGAGAAGGTCGGCGGCGTCGTATGGATACCCCGGATGCTCGGGAAGATCCGGCTGCGGGCGGCGGGGAAGCTGCCGGCGGATTTCCACGCCAACCTGGGCAAGGGGTTCGACGCGCGGTGCGTGCGGTTCCTGGGCATCAGCTACGACGCGCTCGTCGAGCGCGTCCTGAAGGGCGGCACTGACGAGGAGATCTTCGCCTGGATCACGGAGAACGGGAGCAAGCCGACCGCGGACCAGATCCAGATCTGGAATGAGTACATGATCAAGCGGGGATGGAGGGACACCGACTCGCCCCCGGGGAAGCTCCAGGAGCACAAGGAGAAGTCCGGCCTCGGAAAGAGGGAGGACATCCTGACCTTCTTCGACTACTACGACGTCGACGAGGGGCGAAAGCCCTAGGGCGTTTTGCCCCCGCCGAGCGTCTCGATGAGCGCGCAGGCGCGCGCGAGCGAGGCCACGCTGTCGACCCGGGGCGAGAACTCGCGGCAGCGCCTGCGGATCTCCGGCGAGCCGAGGAGGGAGGACAGGGCCCGCGTCGCCCTCGCGCGCCCGTAGGCGGGCTGGCCCACGGTCAGCCCCAGGCCCAGGCGCTCGATCCTCTGCCCGTTGTCGGGCTGGTCGTGCGCGTTCGAGACGACGAGGTGGGGGACGCCCGCCTTGACCGCCTGGGCCAGCGTGCCGATGCCGCCGTGGTAGGCGATGGCCGAGCAGCGGGGAAGCACGCGGCTGAACGGCAGGTAGGAGAACGCCTGTATCCCCGGCGGCAGCACGGCGGGCAGCTGGGCCGGGTGGTTCGTGACCAGCATCGCCCGGGCGCCCGCCGCCCTGCATGCCGCGACCGAGCTGCGGAAGAACCTCGTCCGGTCCATGGCCGCCGACCCGGGGGTGACCAGCACGGGCGCGGGGCCCGCGTCCAGGAAGGCGTCCGCCTGCGCATGGGCCTCGGCCTCGCCCCCGTCGTCGTGGAGCACGAATCCCGTCAGGTGCGTGTTCGCGGGCCAGTCGGGCTGCACGGGAGCGTACCATTCAGGGAAGAGCCCCAGGACGAGCTGCGGCGAGTGGATGTATTGGCTGAAGACCCCGTGGACGGCAGGCAGGCCGACCGAGGAGCGAAAGCCGTTCAGTCCGGGGCCGATCATCCGCTCGACAAAGAACGTGTCCATGAACCAGAAGAGCGCCCGCTTGACGGGAAGAGGCATGCCCGGGCCCATGTCGAGCCTCCAGAGCTTGCCGTTGTCGACGAGGCTGCGGAACACGCTCGGCTGCAGGTGGACGGTCGCCGTCGGGACGCCGAGCTTCTCCTGGGCGACGCGCGCGCCGAGGCAGAGCGTCGAGGCGGCCACGACGAGCCCCGGCCCGCGTCGCGCCTCGATGATCCGGTAGAGGCGCTCGATGTTCGGGAGCATGGCCTGCTCGACGATGCTCCGGAAGCCCCGCCTCGGGTGCCAGAGCCTCGGGTCGCCCATGAGCGCCTCGGCCTCGACCCGCGTCCCGAGCGGGACGAACCCGAGCCCGTTGCCCGCGATCTGCCCCTCGAAGATGTCGTTCGTGGCCACCGTGACGTCGTGGCCCCTTGCCTTCAGCGCTCGTCCAAGTTCTATGAACGGGTGGACGTCGCCGGAGCTGCCGATCGTGGGCAGGAGAATCCGCAAGGCCATACTTGACGGTGGGCCGACTCCTCGCAGACTCAAGGACAGACACCCTGCAGTGTTCGAGGTGCTTTCAATAACTGCTCTTTGCCTTGGAAACATTACGGGAGCCAGAACCGCCGCGGAAGCTGCTAGGCCGTAAACCGGAAAGCAAACGCCGCGACGGAGGCGCCCACCTTGACATGAAAAGGTCTTGAGCCTTTGGGCATACGGCACAGGCGGGGTGTTTATTATTTTCCTCCGGTTTCCACGATGACACTCACGACCTACCTCGTGCTGCACCTGAGCTCGATCATCGTGCTCCTGGGCTACACGTTCTACGCCTTCGCGGCCCCTGCGGAGACCCGCAAGCGGGTGCTTATGGTCACCGGGGTCGCCGCCCTCCTTGTCCTCGTCTCCGGGGTCGGCATGCTCCACAGGCTGCGCCTCGGCATGCCGGGCTGGGCCGTCGTCAAGCTCGTCTGCTGGCTCGGCCTCTCGATGATCGGCGGCATCGCCTACCGCCGCCGCGCCCAGGCCGACGCCTTCATGATGGTCGCGCTCATCCTCGCGATCACGGCGGTGGCGATGGTTTACCTCCGGCCGTTTTGAGCGGGCAGGGCGCCATGGACGGCACGCTCTGCGGCGTCTGGATCGACGGCGAGGGGCGCGCCCAGGTGAGCCTCTCCACGCCGGACGGCGGCCGGCGGGAGACGACGATGCCCTTCGAGCCCTTCGCCTGGCTCGCCTCGAACCCCTTCGACACCCCCGTCGCGGGCGTCCAGTTCGAGCGCCTCGGCGGCGACGCGGCCCTGGGGACGATGGCCCGGGCGTCGTCGCTGGAGGCCTTCGACGGCTTCATCAAGGCCGCCCGCGACTCGGTGGCCCTTGACGCCATCCGGCCGCTCGAGTCCCAGTTCCTGCTGCAGAGCCGCATGCGCCTCTACGGCGACTTGGCCTTCGCGAGGCTGAGGCGCTGCCAGGTGGACATCGAGACGGGCTCGACCGACGGGGGCTTCAGCGACGCGGGGAAGCCCGGGGACAGGGTGCTCGCGATAGGCATGCGCTCGGGCGGGTCCGACCGCCTCCTGCTGCTCGAGGCCATGACCGACGAGGCCGAGAAGAAGCTGCTCCTCGCCTTCAACCGAGAGCTGGCGGCGCTCGATCCCGACGTCATCGAGGGGCACAACATCTTCAAGTTCGACCTGGATTACCTCCGGCAGCGCTGCCGGATGCGGCGCGTCCCGTGCGCCTGGGGGCGGTTCGGCCAGAAGGCCACCTTCCGAAGCAGCCGCCTCAAGGTCGCGGAGCGCTGGGTCGACTTCCCGCGCTGCGACCTGCCCGGGCGCGCGGTCATCGACACCTACCTCCTCGCGCTCCTGAACGACATCTCGACCCGGGAGCTCAACTCCTACGGACTCAAGGAGGTCGCGGTCCACTTCGGGATCACCCCGGAGGACAGCGCCGAGCGCACCTACATCGAGGGAAGCCGGATCGCGGAGGCCTTCACGGCCGACCCGGAAAGGTTCCGCGCCTACCTCGCGGACGACCTGAGGGAGACCCAGGGCCTCGGCGACCTCCTTCTGCCGACCTACTTCGAGCAGGCGCGCACGTTCCCGATCCCGCTGCAGGAGGCGACGCTGCGCGGGACGACCGTGAAGATAGACCTGCTCTTCCTCGAGGAGTACTACCACGCGAGGCAGTCGTGCCCCCAGCCGCCGGAGATCCGCCCGTTCGACGGCGGCTACACGCGAAGCTTCAACGAGGGCGTGTTCCGCCACGTGCTGCACTTCGACGTGGCCTCGCTGTACCCGAGCCTGCTGCTGAGCATCGGCAGGAACCCCGCGAACGACTCGCTCGGGGTCTTCATCCCGCTCCTGCGCCGGCTCCTGGAGTACCGGCTGCGCTACAAGCAGCTCGCCAAGAGCGCCCCCACGCAGGACGAGAGGGCCGAGGCGCAGGCGCGCCAGGCGGCCTACAAGATCCTCATCAACTCGTTCTACGGTTACCTGGGGTTCTCCGGGGCGCGCTTCGGGGACGGAGACCTCGCCGCCGAGGTGACGCGGCGCGGACGCGAGCTCCTGCAGAGCCTGATCGCTGAGTTCGGAAGGCACGGCTGCAGCGTCCTCGAGGCGGACACGGACGGGATCTACCTGTCCTCCGGCGCGTTCTTCGACAAGCCGGAGGACCTCCTCGCGCTCGTCGTGCCGATCCTGCCCCCCGGCATAGAGCTCGAGTTCGACGGCCGCTACGAGGCCATGTTCTGCTACAAGGCCAAGAACTACGCGCTCCTGGAGGACGGGAAGGTGACGCTGCGCGGCAGCGCGCTCCGCTCCCGCGGCATCGAGCCGTACCTGAAGAAGCTCACCGACCGGCTGATCGACTTCCTCCTCGGCGTCTCGAAGGAGTCTCCCGTCGGCCTCCTGGAGACCTACCGCAGGGGCCTCGCGGAGCGCTCGCTCCCCGTGGCCGAGATCGCGAAGGGGGAGGTCCTCGGCATGAACCCCGAGGCCTACGAGCGCTTCATCGCCGGCGGAGGCAAGCCCCGTCGCGCCTCGGCGGAGGCGGCGCTCCAGATGTCGCCCCGGCCCCGGATGGGCGACCGCGTCAGCTACTACATCACGCCGAAGCAGAAGGGGAAGGCGAGCGACTGGCAGCGGGCGCGACCGCTGGCGCTGTACGACCCGGTGGCCGCGCCGTACGATCCCGACCAGTACGCCGGCAAGCTCGACGACTGGGTCGAGCGCTACGGAAGATTCCTGGGCCTGGGCGCCCCGGCAACCCCCGCCGACGACAGGCAGGGCGAGCTCCTCTGAAGGGGGGCGCTAGCCCTTGGCCCTGCTTCGGGCGGCGACCCAGTCGACGGTCGCCGTGTCATTGTCCCCATTGCGCCAGATGACGCCCAGGAACTCGGAGGGGAGGATGTCGTTCGCCTTGAAGAAGCGCCGGTCGCCGCCGCAGCAGTACATGAGGCTGGCCGGCAGCTCGCCCTTGAGCTTCGCCTTTGCCTTCGGGATGATCCGCGGCAGCCACTCAATGCCCTTGGCCGTCTCGGTCTTGGCCGGCAGCTTCGCCGCGTCGAGGACGATCCCGGAGGGTGTCCCGTGCTGCACGTTCAGAAAGTAGTTGTGCCGCGCCGACTCGATGAGCACCGCATGGGCGAAGCCGGGCTCGCCGCCCTCGTTCTCGTCCTCGGCATAGTCGTAGAGGTGCTGGGGAGTGATGCCGTTTGACGCGAGCCAGGCGACCTGGGCCTTGTCGAAATAGGCCTTCGGGTCGCGCTGGCCCTGGCCGTAGAGCGCCACCGCGCGGTCGTAGAGGACCTTGAACTGGGTGGGGAAGTCGTAGTTTTTCATGATGGTGTCAGGATCAGGAAGGACGGAAATCGATGATGCGCTTAAACCGATCCACCTTGTCGACGACGACGTCAAGCCGGCCGTTCAATTCGTAGGCGCGGTGCTTCCTGCGGCCCACGAGGGCGTTGCCCTCGGGGTTGAGCTGGTAGTTGTCGTCGCCCAGCGTGTCGGACGAGACGAACCCGAACGTCATCGACTCGACGAGCTCGATGAAGAACCCGTGCCGGCGCACGTCGGTGATGATCGCGGCGAAAGGCGTGCGGTTCTTCTTCGCGAGCTCCCGCTCGAAGAACTCGAGCAGCTTGATCTTCACGCTCTCGCGCTCGGCCTCGGTCGAGTTGATCTCGGTAAGGCTCAGGTGCTCGGCAAGCTGCTGGACGCCCCGGATGTCGTGGCGGACCGCGCCCTTCGCGAGGTAGGACTGAACCACCTGGTGCACGACCAGGTCCGCATAGCGCCGGATCGGGGAGGTGAAGTGGGTGTAGTCCTTCTTGTGGAGGCCGTAGTGACCGTCGGGCGTCGGCCGGTAGCAGGCCTTCTTCAGGCTGCGCAGGAACTGGGTGCGCAGCGTGTAGCCCTGGGGGTGGGTCTTCAGGATCCCGAGCAGCTTCACGACCTCCTCGCGGCGCGTGAGGTCGCCGACCTTGATCCCGAACGTGGAGACGAACTGGCGGTAGTCGCTCAGCTTCTCGGCGTCGGGCTGGTCGTGGACGCGGTAGAGGGACGGGAGCTTCTGCGTGCGGGTGAGCCGCGCCACGGCCTCGTTCGCGGCCAGCATGAACTCCTCGATCAGCTGGTGGCTCTCGTCCTGCTCGATGCGCTCGAGCCGGTCCGCGTAGCCCTGCGGGTCCACGAAGATCTTGGTCTCGGGCATGTCGAGGTCGAGGCTGCCGTGCGCCATCCGGTCGCGTCGCAGGACGCTCGCGATGCGCCAGAGCGAGCGGATCCACGTCTGGAGGTCGGTGAGCTCCCAGTCGCTCAGCTCGCGCAGCGCCCGTCCCGTGGAGCCGGTCTGGTGCTTCGGAGGGACCGGCATCGAGCGGATCTTCTCCAGGTCGTTCTCGAAGAGGAGGGCGTAGGCCTGCTTGTACGTGAGGCGCTTGCGGCTTCGGATGACCGTGTTCGCGTAGCCGGTGTTCTTGATCTTGTAGTCCGGCCCGAAGACGAGGAAGACCGCCTTGCAGAGGCGGTCCTGCGCCTCGACGAGCGAGCAGAGGCCGTTCGAGAGCTTCTCCGGGAGCATCGGGATCACCGTGCCCACGAGGTAGGTCGAGTTGCCGCGTGTGCGGGCCTCCCTGTCTATCGCCGTGCCGTGCTTCACGTAGTGGGAGACGTCGGCGATGTGGATCCCGACGCGCACGTCGCCGCCGCCCAGGTCCTCGATCGACAGGGCGTCGTCGAAGTCCTTGGCGTCGTCGGGGTCGATCGTGAAGACGGGGATCTGGCGGTAGTCGACCCGGCTCTCGGCGTCCTTCGCGCTGACGCGGTCGGGGATCGCCAGGGCCTCGCGCTCGACGTCGGGGGGGAAGTTGGGCTCGAGGCCGTGCTTGATGAAGATGCCGAGGAGCTCCGCCCGGGGCTCGTGCGTGCGCCCGAGGCGGTCGGTGATCTCGCCGACCAGGGGCTGCTCGCGCCGGCGCCACTCGCCGAGCTTCACGACGACCTTGTCGCCGGGGTGCGGCGCCGGCTTCACCGCGGAGCGGGCCGGGTCGGGGACCGCGACCTCGAAGACGAACCGCGGGTCGTCGGGGGCGACGAAGAAGTTGCGACCCTCGCGCCTGAGGTCGCCCACGATGGTGGAGCGGCCGCGCTTGAGGATCTCGACCACGCGGCCGACCCGTTCCCCGGGCCTCTTGCCGGCGACGCCGCGGTAGATTCGCGTGACAACGGTGTCGCCCGGAAGGGCGACTCCCGTGTCATCGGGCGATATTTGGATCGAGGGTTCGTCGCGCTTTCCGTCAACGATGACGAACGCGGAACCTCCTGCCCTGAATTGGATTACGCCTTTGACTGTGTCATCGGCCTGGGGGCCCTTGCGGCCCGACTTTGTATTTAACATTTCTTTGCGGGACCCGCATTCGGCGAGTCAACCGCTCCCAACATCCCTTATCAGGCCCCCTTTGGCGAGCGCATTAAGCAGATTGGCAAAAGGGAGGTGCCCCCGCGCTCAGCGCCTGCCGAGCGACGCGACCCAGCGGTCCATCTCGGGCAGCCGCTCGGTGCGCACGCGCGCGTTGTCCCTCACCTGCGAGGCGATCTTGCGGATGTCCTTGTCCAGGCTGGGGGACACGTGCGCAGCCGCGAAGGCCTTGAGCCCGTCCAGCACGGGGAGTGTGTTGGCTGTTGTGAGCAGCACCGTGATGAACGAGGCCCGCCTGTCTGGATCCTCGAGCATGGGGGCGAGCGCCTCCCAGTGCTCGACCCCGAAGTCGAACGCCATCGCGGGATGTCGCTGCGAGACGGCCCTTATGATCCCCGGCCTGAAGGTGAGGGCGGCCTCGTCGGTGAGGGCCAGGTCGAGGGCACGGCTCGCCAGGGCCGGGTCCCGGGCCAAACCAAGGTAAATGGGAAACTGCTGCTTATCGAGCGTCGAGGTCGCCGTGCGAAGCAGCCCGCGCAGCTGCTCCCAGGTGGCGGCGTCCGCATTGACGGCGACGATGTTCAGGACCGAGTCCCGCGCCGCGCCCGAGAGGCTGGAGGGGTCCTGGAGGTAGGCGGCGAAACGCCGCCGGGCCTCCGCCACCGCCGCTTGGTCCGCGAGCCTGCCGAGGCTGGACAGCAGGCTCGAGCGCAGGATCGCGACGTTCTCGGGCTCGCCCGGCCTCGCGTCGAACCCGATCCACTTGAGCTGGGGGGCGATCACGCTGCGCGCGAAGGCGCGGAATGCGTCCTGAGTCGGCAGGCCCTCGTGCAGCAGGTCGATCCAGGCGAGCTTGCCCGACACCACCGACCAGATGAGGGGATCCGTGTCGGGCGCAAGGTGCTGCGCGAGCGACAGGAAGTTGGCCATCGGCGTCTCGCCGGCCTCGCCGAGCGTCTCCTCGTCCTCGATGATGCCAAGCTGGTCGTCCGGGGAGAGGCGGCCGAACCGCTCCCGGAGCGCCGCGAACGCCCTCTCCCGGTACAGGACCCGGAAGTACCCGGTCTGGCCCGCGTTGACCACCGAGCCCTGGGGCATGTTCGGGAGCGTGAGGCGCCCGGCGTCGGTGACCAGGATGCGCTTGGCCGACGAGGGCCGGCTGTCCGTGCCCGGCCGGACGATCACCGGCACGAGCCACGAGCCCCCGGACTCGCCCGAGGCGTCGAGCGCGAACCTGTCCTCGGAGAGGACAAAGCCCTCCTTGGAGCGGGCGACCGTGATCAGGGGCACGCCCGCCTGCAGCGTGAAGTCATGCGCGATCTGGGTGAGCTTGCGGTCGCTCACGGCGTCGATCTCCCGCCAGAGGTCGTCGGTCACGGTGTTGCGGTAGGCGAAGTCCTTCATGTAGCGGCGCACGCCGCTGCGGAAGTTCTCCTCCCCGACGTAGGCCTCGAGCATCCGTATCACCGCCTCCCCCTTCGTGTAGGTGATGTTGTCAAAGGCGCTGTTGGCCTGGAGCACGTCGTAGATCGGGGTGATGACGGGGTGGGTGCCCTCGCACTCGTCCGTCTGCATCACGTCGTCCTTTCCGCCGAGCGAGCGCAGCCACACGTTCCACTCGGGGTGGAAGTGGTCGGTCGCCTTCTCCTGCATCCACGACGCGAAGCCCTCGTTCAGCCAGATGTCGTCCCACCACTGCATGGTTACCAGGTCGCCGAACCACTGGTGGGACATTTCGTGGGCGATGATGCTGTGGATGCGGTGCTTGTCGTTCTCCGTCGATATCTTCGGGTCGAAGAGGAGCGCCCTCTCAAAGTACATGATGGCCCCCCAGTTCTCCATGGCGCTGAAGAACGTGCTCGCTCCCGGCGCGGCGATCAGGTCCAGCTTTGGCAGGGGGTAGCGCGTCCCGAAGTAGTCGTTGTAGTAGGGCAGGATGTTCGACGCGGTATCGAGCGCGTACTGCGCGGAGGCCGTGTCGCCGCGCTTGACGACCACCCCGACGTCGGTCCCGCCGACGTCCCGGTGGATGCGCTCCAGGTCGCCGAACCCGAAGAAGAGCAGGTAGCAGGACATCCTCGGCGACGGGGCGAAGTGGACCCGCGACAGCCCGCCCGGCAGGTCGTCGGTGGCGGCGATCGGCATGTTGGAGACGGCGAACCCCCCGGCCGGTACGGTCGCCGCCAGGCTGAAGGTGGCCTTGAGGGCGGGCTCGTCCCAGCAGGGGACGAACCTGCGGGCGTCCGAGTTCTCAAACTGGGTGAAGAGCGCGCGCTTGGGCCCCGCCGCCGACGGGTAGTCGAGCGCAAAGAGGCCGTAGGCCTGCCGGAATATCCTGCCGTGGTAGTCGAGCGTCAGGACGTAGTCGCCCGGGGCAATCTTCCCCGGGAAGGTGAAGGTGGCGGTCTCAAGCTTTTCGTCGTAGGAGACCACCGGCACGGCGTTGCCCGAGAGCTCGGCGCGGTCGACCACGATTTCCTTGGCGTTGAGGACGATGCTGTCGGTCTGGGCCTTGACGGTGAGGCCGATCGCGACGGTTCCGGTGAAGGTCAGGTTCTTCACGTCCGGCTGGAACGCGATGTCGTAGTGCACCGGGACCACGTTGTCCGGAAGGACGATCCTGTGGGCGGGGGGCGCGTCCGCAAGCGATGTCGCCGCGATGAGGGAGGCTGCCGCCGTCGTCGCGGCGAGCAGGCGAATGCCGGAGGGGATGAGCATCGGAGGGGAAGACGTTGGGCCGCTGGCGGCCGATTGCGAACAAATCCCCGGGCGTCCCGCCAAAAATCCGTCAACCCCGGGGGCGTCCCGCCTCCCTTCGCGAGTCTCGACAATTTGCCCGGGGCGGGGGTAGTTTTTACGTCCCTTGTCGTCCCCACGCCACAAACCGCGATGAAGATCGTCCACGCCGCGAGCGAACTGTATCCGTACATGAAAACGGGCGGCCTCGCGGACGCCGTGGGCGCGCTGACGGGCACCTTCGCCGACAAGGGCCACGAGGTCTCCGCCTTCCTGCCGGGCTACAGGGACGCCCTGGCGCACCCGGCCGCGGCCGGGGCCGAGCGGAAGTTCAGGCTGAAGGTCGAGATGGGCGACCAGTTCCTCCTGGGCGACGTCCTTGCGTTCTCGCCGAGGCCGAACCTGACCGTCTACCTCATCTGCCGCGACGAGTACTTCGACCGCCGCGGCCCCTACGGCAACGGGGACCGCGACTACGACGACAACGCGGACCGGTTCACGTTCTTCTGCAAGGCGGTCGTCGAGACGATGCGGCTCGCCGACCTGGGCGCGGACATCGTCCACGCGCACGACTGGCAGGCGGCGCTCCTGCCGCTCCTGCTGCGCGAGGCGGAGCGCCGCTTCGGCGTGACCCTCGCCATGAAGACCGTCTTCACGATCCACAACATCGCCTACCAGGGGCTGTTCTCCGCCGGCTGCTTCGCGAGGACGAACCTGCCCGACGAGCTCTTCACCATGGACGGCCTGGAATACTACGGGCAGATGAACCTGCTGAAGGGCGGCATCCTGTTCTCGGACCGGGTGACGACGGTGAGCCCGCGCTACGCGCTGGAGATCCAGACCCCCGAGTTCGGCTGCGGGCTCGAGGGCGTGGTCCAGGCGCGCGCCGACGACCTGTCGGGGCTCATCAACGGCGTGGACACGGCGGTGTGGAACCCCGCGACGGACCCGCTCATCCCGGCCCGCTACACGGCCGCGAACCTCGGCGGCAAGCGCGACTGCCGCGCCGAGCTCCTCAGGCACTGCGGGTTCGACGCGTCGTTCCGGGGCCCGATCTTCGGCATGGTCTGCCGCCTTGCCGAGCAGAAGGGGATCGACCTCGTGCTCGCGAACGCGGACTTCTTCACGGGGCGCGACTGCCGGCTGGTCGTCCTCGGGACCGGGGACAGGCGGATGGAGGCCGACCTGCGCCGGCTCGCCGCGGATTGGCCGCAGCGGGTCTTCATCTGCGCGCGCCTGGACGAGGGGATGAGCCACCTGATCGAGGCCGGGAGCGACTTCTTCCTGATGCCGTCGCTCTTCGAGCCGTGCGGCCTCAACCAGATGTACTCCCAGGTTTACGGCACCGTGCCCGTCGTGAGCCGCGTCGGCGGGCTCGTCGACACGGTGCGCGACGCCGACAGCGACCCGTCCGGGGGGACGGGGGTCATGTGCGACCCGGACGCCGTGTCGCTGCGGGACGCGCTCGACCGCTCCCTCAAGCTCTTTGCGAACAAGCCGCGGTACGCCGCCGCCCAGCAGCGCGGCATGGCGCGCGACTTCAGCTGGACAACGGCGGCCGCCGGGTATGAGGCCCTTTACCGGGAAGCGCTCTGAGCGGCGCGCCGGCCCCCGGGGGGAGGGCGCCCGGCCGCATGGCGCTTGCGCTTTTTCACGGCCCGACTGGAATTTCTCGATGCCCTTCAGGCGCACACGCCCGTGAAGATCGTCATCGCCGGATCCTCTGGACTCATCGGGCGCGCCGCCACGGCGGCGCTGCGCGGCGACGGCCATGAGGTGGTCCGCCTGGTGAGGCGGCCCGCGGCCTCCGCCGACGAGGTCGCGTGGTACCCGGCGGCGGGCGAGGTGCCGCTCGACGCCTGCCGGTCCGCCGACGCGGTCATCAACCTCTGCGGGGCCGACATCGCGGCGAAGCGCTGGACGACGAAGCGCCGCAACGAGATCCGCACGAGCCGGATCGACGCGACACAGACGCTGGCGAGGATCTTCGGCACCCCGGGGGAGCCGGCGCCACGAAGGCCCAGCATCTTCCTGAGTGCCTCGGCGACGGGGATCTACGGCGACCGCGGGAATCTCGAGCTGAACGAGTCGAGCGGGCCCGGCAACGGGTTTCTCGCCGACCTGTGCCGCGACTGGGAGGGCGCGGCCATGTCCGCGTCCGAGTCGGGGGCGCGGGTCGTGTGCCTGCGCTTCGGGATCGTCCTGTCGCGGGAGGGGGGACTCCTGAATAAGATCGTCCCCTACTACAGGGCGGCGCTCGGCTGCCCGCTCGGCTCGGGCCGCCAGTGGATGAGCTGGATCGAGGTCGAGGACGCCGTCGGGGCTATCCGCCACGCGCTGGCCCAGGCCGCGCTGTCCGGCCCCGTGAACGTGGTCTCGCCGACCGCCGTCATGAACGCCGTCTTCACCCGCGCCCTCGGCCGGATCTTCGGAAACCAGCTGCCGATGGCGGTGCCCGCCCCCGTCCTGCGGCTCCTTTTTGGAAAGATGGCGGACGAGGCCTTCCTTGCGAGCGCCCACGTCGTCCCCGCCAAGCTCGCGCGGTCGGGCTATCCCTTCCGTTATCCGAATCTGGAGGATGCTCTTTATCAGGCGCTTGCTATGGAGAAGACGGAGGCCTGAGCGCCAAAAACATGCTTTCCATCGGGGGGACGATCCCTATGTTCGTCCCTTCCTATGGAGAAAACCCTCATCATCTTTAAGCCGGACTGCATGGAGCAGCGGCACGTGGGAAATGTGCTCGACCGCTTCGAGAAGGCGGGGTTCTCCATCATAGCGTGCAAGATGCTGCTCCTTTCGGCGAAGCTACTGCGCGAGCACTACGCCCACGTGGCCAAGCTGCCCTTCTACCCGGAGATCGAGAAGTTCATGAGCTCGCGCCCGGTGATCGTCATGGCGCTCGAGGGCCCCTCCGCGGTCGCCAAGGTGCGCGACCTCCTCGGGCCCACCGACTCGCGCAAGGCGCCCAAGGGCACCATCCGGGGCGACTTTGGCACGGAGATGATGAAGAACGTCTGCCACGCGTCGGACAGCGTGGAGAACGCCAAGGCCGAGATCGCCCGGTTCTTCACGCCGGGCGAGGTCTTCAGCGCCTGAGGTCGATGTGGTTGGGGCCCGGGGCCAGGGGAGCGCTCCTGCCCTCGAACTGGAACGTCCCCTTCAGCCCCCCGGGCAGCGCGATGTCGAAGACCCAGCCTCCCGCGGACTTCTCATAGCGGGCGACGATGTCGCCCAGCGGGTGGGGCATCCGGGCGCTTAGCGAGGTCAGGTCCCCCGGGTGCGGGGAGACAAGCACCGTGGCGAACGCCGGTGAGCCGGGGCGGATGCCGGCGACAAGCGTCAGCAGGTCGTAGTCCGGGTGCGCGCTCCAGGCGTGGTCGTCGGAGCGGGTCGGCTCGGCGGTCTCCGCGAACGTGGAGAGGCCCATGTCGAGCATGCTGCGCCAGGGCCCGAGGGAGCCGAGGTAGAGGTCGGCGAGGCCCGCGTGGTCCAGGGCGCGCGCGACATAGAACCGGAAATAGACGCTCGCAGGGGAGAACTCGCCGCCCGCGGGCACGGGCGACGCCGGGGCGTGGGCGAGTACGGCGCGCATGACCGCCTGCTGGCGGTCCCCGGGCACGACGTCCGTCAGGACGCCGAGCGCGTTCGTCTGCTCGCTGAAGTGCCCGTGCGCGGGCGTGTCGGCGAGGAGCTGGCGCGCGTCGTCCCAGCAGAGGGCGCGGACGGACGTGCCGAGCGCCTCGGCGCGCACGCGGTAGTCCTGCGCGACGGCGGTGTTCCCGAGGGAGGCCTCGAGGTCCGCCGCGTCCCGGAGCGCGGCCAGGTAGTAGAGCGACAGGAGCGCCGAGCCCCCGTCCGCGTCCTGGGGGGGGACGCCGAAGACGAAGTCCTTCGTCCAGTCCCCGAAGTTCCACCAGGGCATCCTCCCCAGGAGCCCGTCGGCCCTCACGTGGCGGGCGTACCAGCCCAGGACGGACCTCGTGTGCGGGACCCACTCCGCCAGGGACCCGCTGTCCGGCCTGTACATCCAGTAGTCGTGGATCATCCCGATCCAGAGGAGCGAGAAGGTGGGGATCACCTGGTTGAGCGCGCTCGGATAGCGCGACTGGCTCAGGCCGTCGGCGATCCTCGAGTTGTCGTAGGCGTCGAGCGCCTGGCGGGCGAGGCGGTCGTCGCCAAACTGCGTGTAGGATATCAGCGCCTGGATCCGCGTGTCGCCGATGTACTGCAGCTGTTCCCAGTAGGGGCAGTCCATGTAGGTCTCGTGGGCGTTCATCCGCGCGGTCCTTGTGCCCACCTCCCAAATCCTCGCCAGCGCGGGGTCGCTGGCCTCGAACGCACCGCGCTCCCTGAAGGGATAGCCGCTGAACCGGGCCCCGAGGGAGTCGAGGGACAGCGCCTCGTCCCCCGTCTCGACGTCCAGCTGGAGGAAGCGCCAGGAGCGCCACCAGAGCGGCGACCAGGAGCGCCGGGCGCCCCCGTCGGCGACCAGCGTGTCCCGCAGGCCGACGATCGTGCGGTTAGCAATCTCGCTGCGGTTGCCCTTATGGCCCATGGCGTCCACGAGCGCCTCCGCATAGGTGACCCGGACGGTCGCCCCCTTGCCCCCGCTGACGACGATCTCGGGATAGGCCGTCGTCATGGCCCCGCGGTCGAAGAGCAGGCTCGCCTTGGAATGCGCCGGGACCGTCGCCGGCAGGGTGTCGACCGCGCCCATTCCGGCGACCCTCACGACCTTGCCGGCGGACACCTCGGCGTACGCCATGGGGGGCAGCGGGTCCGGGACAAGGAACCAGCGGTTAATCCCGGAGCCCGAGCCGTAGGGCGTCGCCTTCGGGTACCTCCCCGGCTCGCCGGTGCCGACCGTGACCGCGGCGGCCCACTCCGCCCCGGAGGTCTGCCAGTCCCAGTCGTAGCGCGTCCCGTCCAGGATCTCGCCGGGGCTGGCGGCATAGTATCCGGGCACGTCGGCGCCGCTTATGGGCAGGAAGGCCTCGCCCTTCTCCTCCTCCGCCTCCCATGAGGCGTCGGTGTTCGCCGCCGACTCCGAGCGCGTGTCGCCCTGGACCAGGAAGCCCGTCTGGTCGCTCATCTGCGCCGCGGGCGCGAGCGCCCCGGCGTTCCACACCGTCGCGGCGAGGGTGTTCTCGCCGGCGCGCAGCAGGGGGGCAATGTCGAAGGACTCGAAGCGCCAGTGGTCGAGGTCCCCGCGCGCCGGGCCGTCGCCGACGCGCGCGCCGTTCACGAAGAGGATGAACCGGTTGTCCGCGGAGACGCGGATGACGAAGCGCCCGGGCGCCGCGGCGAGGGTGATCCGCTTGCGGAAGTGATAGACGCCGGGGGAGCGGGGCGCCGCGCCGGAGCACGTGATCCAGCTGGCGGGCCACTCCAGGTGGACCAAGTCCGGCTCGGGCCCGGGGGCGGGGCGGGCGCTCGGCGTGAGCACGGCGAGGGCGGCTGCGGCTATACCAACGGCGCGGCGTGGGATCATGTCGGGGTGGGGTTCCCCGGGGATCGTGCGGCCCCGCCGCGCGGACGCAATGGCGGGAAACGGCCACCATTTGCATTGATTGGAGGGCGATTCTTCCGCGACAGTGTGGGCCAGGTCCACTCTTACCCACCCACATGAAAATCGCCATCACGGGAGGCGGGGGATTCCTTGCCCGCCGGCTTGCCGGGATGCTGCTCACCGATCCCAAGGTGGAGCGGGTCGTGCTCGCGGACGTGCTCCCGATCGAGCCCTTCAGCCGCGACCGCAGGATCGACCTGCGCGCCACCGACGTCGCGGACCCGAAGGCGGCCGCGGCCGCCGTGGAGGGGGCCGACGTGATCTACCACCTCGCCGCGGTCGTCAGCGGCCAGGCCGAGGTGGAGTTCGACAAGGGCATGCGCGTGAACCTGGACGCGACCCGCGCGCTCCTCGAGGCCGCCCGAGGCGGCGGCCGCCGCCCGAAGTTCGTCTTCACGAGCTCGCTCGCGGTCTTCGGGCCGCCGTTCCCCGCGGCCATCTCCGAGTGGACGGCCGCCCGGCCCCAGTCGTCCTACGGCTCCCAGAAGGCCATGGGGGAGCTGCTCGTCGCGGAATACAGCCGGCGGGGGTTCATCGACGGCCGGGTGCTGCGCCTGCCGACCATCTGCGTGCGCCCCGGCAAGCCCAACGCCGCCGCCTCGTCCTTCGTCAGCGGGATCATCCGCGAGCCGCTGCACGGCGAGGAGGCCGTCTGCCCGGTCGGCCGCGACCTGGAGCTGTGGCTCTCGTCGCCGCGGACGGCGGTCGCGAACCTCGTGCACGGCGCTCTCCTCGGGGCCGAGGGCCTGGGGCCCCATCCCGTCGTGAACCTGCCCGGGATCACGGTGACCGTGGCCGAGATGATCGCGGCCCTGGAGCGCGTGGCCGGGGCCGCGGCCTCGGCGAGGATCGTCTTCGAGGAGGTCCCCGCCGTGAAGCGCATCGTCTCCAGCTGGCCGGCCCGCTTCGACATCAGCCGCGCGAACGCTCTCGGCTTCGGCCGGGACCCCGACTTCGAGTCCCTGATACGCGGCTTCCTTGCGGACGAGGGCGCGGGCAAGACCCTCACGCCGTTCTGACCAGCTCGCGCAGCGCGTCCGGCCCGCCCACGTTGCCGGGCCAGACCACCAGCTTCATGCCGGGGAACCGGGTCTCCGCCCCGAGCTCCCACACGGGGACGCCGCTCGACGCCTGGCCGAGCACCCGGGCCCGGCGCATCCCGAGCCCGTGGATGGCGATGTCGCTCGAGGTGATCCCGCCCTTGGCGATCAGGAACCGCGGCCGCGCCGGCAGGGCGCGCACGACGGCGACGAGCGCGTCCGACACGATCCGCCCGGCCCCGAGGTCGCCCGCCTCGCCGAGCGCGCTCGTGGGGGCGCGGCTCGTGAACACGACCGCGTGCCGCCCCGAGGCCATGGCGGCCGCAGCGGCCCGCGCGGCGCGCCCGGCCTCGCGCGCGCGCCCAGCCGGATCCGCGAGGCGTCCCACGTCCACCTCGATCCCTTCCGTGCCGGGCAGGCCGAGGAGGGACGCGAGCTGGACGGTCGTCTTGTTGACGTAGGAGCCGACCACGACGAGCCCGCCCCCGGCGCCCCTGTCGCCGATTTCCGACGGCGCAAGAAGCGCCCGCGGCTCAAGCCCTGCGCGGATCCGCACGAAGCTCGCCGCGGTCCTGAGCAGGTAGCGCTTCCCCTCGGCCTCGGCGTCGAGGAGGCCGCGGGTGAAGACCTCCAGGTCCGGGTACGCGGCGGCGTTCACGACGAGGAAGGCGCCCCTGGGAAGCGCGAGCAGCCTCGCTCGGACCGCCCGCGCCGCGCCGGGGGCGCGCAGCTCGCCGATGCTTATCGAGGCGACCGAGCCCGCGGGGACGGCGCCCGAGGTCTTCTCCTCGATCCAGCGCGTCAGGTCAGAGTGCGCGTACCCGAAGGCCCTGTCCCTCGCGAACTCGGTCTCGGCCGCGGGGACGAGGCTGTCCCCGTCCGCCACGAAGTGGACGTTGCCGAGGGTGTAGCGGCCGCCCTCGAAGAAGGCGGGGATGACGATCGTCGCGTCCCGCGGCCCGCCGAGGCCCCCCTCGAGCGCCGCCAGCTCCGCGGCGAAGTGCCCCCTAAGGGTGGAGTCGCCGCGGCTGATGACGCTGTAGCCGATCCCGGTGGCCCTGGAGGCGGCCGCCAGGTTCGCGGAGACCTCGCCCACCAGGGACGCGGCCTCGGCGGCCGGCATGCTTCGGGTGTTCGTGAGGACGTAGAAGCACGGCCTCGGATCGGCCAGGGCGGCGGACAGGGAGGCCACGGACCAGTCGGCGAGGACGTCGATGCCGTGGACGGTCTGCGTGCCGGTGGGGTCGTCGTCGAGGACGACCGCCTTCGTCCGGCTGGAGGCGACCGCCCGGCGGACGGCGGCAAAATCCTCCCCGCCGGCGGGCTTCGGGAGCGTGTCGAGGTGGGACCGGTGCATGCGGGGACTCCCACCATGGGCGCCCGGGCTTCATAACTCGAATCCATTTGATCCGGAAGGCGGCGCGGGGCCGGGCGAAGTGATTCTTGCGCAGGGTGGGGCGCCCGGATAACCCTAAGCCACGCACATGGAGATCAACCGGCGCCAGTTTATCGCGATGTCCGGCGCGGTGGTGCAGGGCACCGTCCTCGGGGGCCTGGGCGCCAAGTCCCTCCTCGGCGGAATCGCGGGCGACGGCGGGGGCCCGGGCCTGCCGTGGCACCAGCAGATCCACCGGATCGGCCAGCTCAACTTCAACGAGCGCGACCCGCAGGACCTGGACGTCGAGGAATGGGCCGACTACTGGGCGAGCCTCAAGGTGGACGCGGTCCTCGTGAGCGTGACGGGGATCCTCGCCTTCTACCCGACGGACGTGCCCTTCCACAGGAGGAGCCAGTTCCTCGGCGACAGGGACCTCTTCGGCGCGGCCTCGGCCGCCGCCCGGAAGCGCGGGATGCGCGTCATCGCCCGGATGAGCCCCGACCTGAACTGGGAGGACGCGGTCAAGGCGCACCCCGAGTGGTTCATGCGCGACGAGGCCGGGGCCTTCCTGCCGCACGGCGAGGAGCCGAGGCTCTTCCGCACGTGCACCTTCTCGACGTACTTCACGGAGCACATGCCCGCGATCATGCGCGAGGTCCAGGCCCGCTACGACATCGACGGGCTCTTCACGAACGCGTGGCCGCAGCTGGACCAGCTGCCCGTCTGCTACTGCGACGCCTGCCGCGGCCTGGCCACGCCAAAGTCCGTGGAGTACTGGCAGCAGTTCACGGACCGCGTCTCGTCCCTCTGGAGGCTCTACGACGGGATCGCGAAGGAGAAGAGGCCGGACAACCTGTTCTTCGCCAACATGGGCAACGGCATCCGCGCCACGCCGAACCTCATGCAGCTCGGCAAGGTGTGCGCGTGGTACAACTGCGACAACCAGGGCCGGGGCGGGGAGGGCAACCCCGTGTGGGGCGCCTCGCAGCAGGGGCGGGTCGCCGCGGCGATCATGAAGGGGCGCACGGTCACGAACGTGACGGGCGCCTGGTCGACCTGCGGCACCGTGCGCTGGCGCAATGTCGCCAAGTCCAGGGCCGAGGCCGAGATATGGATGGACCAGTCGGCCGCGAGCGGCATGACGATCTGGTACCACTGGGTGGGGGGCCAGAAGGGCCTCGGGGAGGACCGACGCTGGCAGGAGACCGGCAGGCGCTACATGGACTGGCTCTCGCGCCACGACCTGCACTTCGACCGGCTGCGCAGCGTGGCCAACGTCGGCGTCGTGATGGGCCAGCGCTCCCACCTCTTCTACACGCCCCCCGGCGAGGGCGGGATGCCGCAGTTCATCGACGGCCTCTACTACGCGCTCCTCGAGGGCCGCTTCCTGTTCGACTTCGTGCACGAGGACGACCTCGGGCCGGAGACGATCGGGCGGTATTCAGCGCTCATCCTGCCCAACATCGCGTGGCTGAGCGACAGGCAGTGCCAGCAGCTGCGCGACTACGCCGCCGCCGGCGGGTCGATCATGGCCTCGTTCGAGACGGCGATGTTCGACGAGAACGGCAGGCGCCGCGCGAATTCCGGGCTGGCCGACCTCTTCGGGATCGACTCCGTCGGGCCGGTCGCGGGCCCGAAGGGAAACGGCTTCTACGCCTGCATCGAGAGCCAGCACGAGATCCTGAAGGGGTTCGACGACACGAACTGGATCCCGGGCGGCGCCTACAGGCTCCCCGTCAAGGCGGCGGGCCCCCTCGTCCTCTCCACGGTCCCGGCCTACACCGCGTATCCCCCGGAGCTCTCCTACGCGCCGGTCGAGCACACCGACGAGCCGGCGGTCGTCGTCCGGGACGACGGCAGGAGCCGGCTCCTCTACCACACGGGCGACGTGGAGCGCGCGGCGTGGCGCTCCGGGCACACGGACCTCTCGCGCCTCCTGCAGAACTGCGTGGCGTGGGTGACCCGGGGCGACCAGCCCGTGTCGGTCGAGGGCGACGGCGTCATCGAGTGTTTCGCCTGGGAGACCGAGCCCGGGTTCGCGCTCCACCTGATAAATTACACAAACCCCAACCTGCACCGCGGCTGGCTGCGGCGCCACTATCCGATCGGCGAGCAGAAGGTGCGCATGACGCTCCCCGCGGACCGCAGGGTCGCGCGGGTGGAGCTCCTCAGGGCCGAGAAGGTGATCCCCTTCAGGCAGACGGGAAACACGGTCGAGTTCACGATCCCCGGCGTCGCCGACTACGAGGTGGCCGCGCTCTACGCGTAGGTTCCCCGTCACGCCCCGGATGCTTCCCCCCATGGCTCCACTCCGGGCGACGCTCCTTGTCCTCTGCGCGGTCGCCGCGGCCCCGGGCGCGATCGCGGCGGACGCCCGCCTCTTGGCCAAGGCCTACCAGCGCCCCGAGTACCTCGCGATCAAGAAGGACCTCCTCAGGGGATGGGGGACCTGGGACAGCCCGGATCCCCTGGCCCAGGTGCACCTGCCCGACGGCCTCGCGGTGAGCCTCATCCTCCGGCGCACCGACACGCACGGCTACCTCTCCAAGCCCCAGATGGTGACCGACAAGAAGGACGCCAAGTTCCGCCCCGGCACCCATGCCCTGGACGGGAGCTATTCCGAGGCCGAGGTCGACTGGAAGGGGACCCGCGTCCGGGTCGAGAGCGCGACCGACGGCGACGACCTGGTCCTCCTCCTGACTCGCCTCGAGGACAAGGGCCTGCCGGTCGAGGTCCTGGTGACCGCGGGCATGCTCTGGCACCGCCCCGGGAAGGTGTCCCGCGACGGCGGCGAGCTCGTGGCGGCGCTCCCGGGCGGCACCGTGAGGATCGGCTCCACGGGGCGCGAGATCGACGGCTCCGGCGCCGCGACGCTCGACCTCGAGATGAAGGGGGAGGTCGGCGTCTCGACGGGGAAGCCGCGGACGGTCCCCGAGATCGAGGCGATCCTCTCGGCCAGGCGAGGCGCCCTCCAGGCCGAGGCCGCGGGCCACGGCGACCTCGCCGGGGCCTACGACGCCATGCGGGCGGCCATCGGCTGGTCCACGATCTACGAGCCCGACTTCAACCGCATCGTCACGGTCGTCAGCCGCGAGTGGGACAAGTGGTTCAAGGGCTACGTGATCTTCGGCTGGGACAACTTCTTCATCCCCTACGCGTGCTCGCTGTTCAGCCGGGAGCTGGCCTACGCCAACTTCGCGGAGCACATGCGCAGCCTGACGCCGGGCGGCTTCATCCCGAACGTCGACGAGACGGGCGGGAAATCGTCCTGGGACCGCTCGCAGCCCCCCGTGGGGAGCCTGATGCTTAAGGAAATCTACAAGCGCTACGGCGACCGCTGGATCCTCGAGGCCTGCTTCGGGGACCTGCTCACATGGAACCGATGGTGGATCAAGGACCGGATGAACGGCAGGCTGCTCGCCTGGGGAAGCGACCTCACGGGAAACCCGATGAACGAGAAGGAGGCCCACACGTCAATTGCCGCCGCCTGGGAGTCCGGCATGGACGACTCCCCGATGTTCGAGGGGGTCCCCTACAATCCCCGCAGGAACATGTTCGAGATGCAGGACGTGGGCCTGAACGCCCTGTACGTCGCCGACTGCCGCGCCCTTGCGGATATCGCCGACGTCCTCGGGAAAAGGGTGGAGTCCGCAGAGCTGCGCCTTCGGGCGGAACAGTTCAGCAAGGCGATGGAAACCCTGTGGGATCCCACGGCTGGCCTCTACCTGAACCGGCGCACGGACACGGGCGAGGCGTCCGGCAGGATGACGCCGACCCTGTTCTATCCCCTCATTGCTCGCGTGCCGGCCGCGGGCCGCGCCGCGGAGATGGTCGACCAGCACCTCATGAACCCGACGGAGTTCGGCGGGGAGTTCGTGATCCCCTCCGTCTCGCGGGATGACCCTGCCTACATAACGCAGCACTACTGGAAGGGCGCCGTGTGGCCCCCGCTCAACTTCCTGGTCTACCTGGGGCTTCGCAACTACGACCTGCCGCAGGCGCGCCGCGAGCTCGCGAGGAAGTCGCTCTCCATGTTCCTCGGCGAATGGAACCGCAAGGGGTTCATCAGCGAGAACTACTCGGCGCTCGACGGGACGGGCGACGACCCGCACCTGACGAGCACGCCCTTCTACACCTGGGGCGTCCTCATGGGGATGATGAGCTTCATCGAGGCGGGCCAGATGCCGGCGCCCGAGGCCCCCATCTCGGCGCACGCGGGCCACTAGCCCTGTTCAGGGCGCTGCCGCTTGCGGGCTCTTGTCGCACTCCACCTTGATGACCTGGTAGGCGCAGGTCGCCGCGCCGATGTTCCTCATGGTCCGCTCGTCGTTCGGGGCGACATAATAGAACGATCCCGGCCCGATTCTGGACGAAACGCCGTTTAGCGTGACCTCTAGCAGGCCCGACTTGACGAAGAAGAGCTCGTCGGCGGGATCGCGATGCCTGGGCGGCGTGACAGCTCCCGGGTCGAGCACCGTGACATGGCTCTCGAGTCTCTTGAAGGTGACGGTGGGCGAGTCGAAGGCCACGCGGTGGCCGCCGCCGACAGGCGCGGGGAGGCTGTCGCAGTCAACGACCCTCGACGAGAGCATCCCCGCCGGCGCCCACTGGGCGGCCGGCTGGTCGCGAACCGTGTGTACCAGGTCCGTGACATAATTGATGACATAGTAGGTGGCCGGTACGACGCCGACATTTGTCACGTTGTGCGCGTCGTTTGACGCAATGAAGACCAGGGCGCCGGGGCCGGCCTCCTCCTTCCTCCCGTTCATGGACACCTCGAGCTGCCCCTCCTTCACGAGGAGCATCTCCTCCCAGGGATGGTGGTGCGGCGAGTGCGACGCCATCCCGGGCTTGAGCGTCGTCACGTGGACCTCGATCTTTTCAAGGGTGGGCGTGGGCTCGTCGAACACGGCGCAGTAGAGGCCGACGGGGGACGCCCTGAACCGGAGCGAATCCCAGTCGACAATCGTCGAGCCGAGCGGTGCCGAGCGCGCCGGGGGCGCATAAGCGACAGGCGTTGATTGGGCCATTACGATATTGGCGCCAACGGCCGAAAGAATTCCAAAAGCGGCCAAAAGGCCTCGTGTCGATCGGATCAAGGGGTTTAGCGAGTGTGTCTCGACCATGCACGGCCCCCGCTGATCCGTCAATTGGTGGAAATATGCGTCGCGCATTTCCTCACCATTGCGCGAAGTGGAGGGAGCTTGGACCTCCTGCGCGCCGCCATGATCTCTTGGGATGGCTTCCGCTGCGTCCCGAAATTTGCCCGCGATTCGGTCGTCCCACGCCGCTGAGATAATACCGTTTCCTGCCCACAATGAGGGGTTTGGGGGCAACCTACAGCCCTTTGAGGAGTCTGTGTGCGGTTCCATCCATACAATTGAGTTTTTGCCATCTGCCGAATTCCCCCCACATGCGATGAGTGCCGAGGACACCCAGAAGCAGGAGAAGGACGAAAAGCCGGCCGATAACGCAGTGCAGGGCGGACAGCAGCCGGACGGGCAGTCCAAGGAGAGACCCAAGGAGGACAAAGCGAAGTCCGGCCCCCCCTGGCACAAGCGGCCGGCCGTTGTCGGCGTGATCGTCCTGGTGGCAATCGTGGCCGTCGTCGCCATCGCGCTCATCTGGCGCCATACCCGGAAATATGTCACCTCCGACGACGCCTACATAGACGGGGTCGCCCAGATCGTGAGCCCGCAGGTCGCCGGACGGGTGGTGAGCGTCACGGTCGACGACAATCAGGATGTCACCGCAGGCCAAGTGCTGGTCGAGCTCGATCCGGCCGACTACCAGGCGCGCCTCGACCAGGCCCGGGCGACGGGCGCGCAGGCCGAGGCCCAGCTGGCGCAGGCCCGGGCGCAGCAGGTGGTCTATGCCGCCCAGGCGGCCGGGGCGCGCGCGAGCATGGGCACCGCGATGGCGAACGCGACCGACGCGGCGAACCAGCTCGGGCGCTACCAGCGCCTTAAGGCGGTCAATGCCGGCGCCGTGTCGGGCCAGCAAATGGATAGCGCCGTCACCTCCGCCTCCAGCACAGGGGCGCAGCTCGACGCGGCGGGGAAGGCCGTCGCGGCCGCCGAGGCGCAGCTTGAATACGCGAAGAGCCTGATCGGGGCGGCCCAGGCCGGCATCCAGAGCGCGAACGCCGGTGTGGCGCTGGCCGCGCTCACGCTGTCCTACGTTCACGTGCTGGCCAGGATCGACGGCCGCGTCGCGAACAAGAGCGTGGCCGAGGGCAACATCGTGAACGCCGGCGCCCCGCTGATGGCGGTCGTCCCGCGCAACGTGTACGTCACGGCGAATGTCAAGGAGACGCAGCTCAACCACCTCCGGCCCGGACAGCCGGCCACGATAAGGGTCGACGCCTATCCCGACATGAAGCTCGGCGGCCGCGTGGACAGCGTGGAGCCGGCAAGCGGCCAGACCTTCAGCGCGCTCCCGGCGCAGAACGCGACGGGCAACTGGGTGAAGGTCGTGCAGCGGGTGCAGGTGAAGATCATCTTTGACCAGATCCCCGACGATCCCGGCCAGCGGCTCGCGCCGGGGATGTCCGTCGAGGTCTCGGCGAAGGTGCGCTGAATGCCATGGGCCTGGAACGATCAGCCGCGGGCGACCACAATCCCTGGCTGGTCGCCGTGATCGTATCGATGGCGACCTTCATGGAGGTGCTGGATACGAGCATCGCGAACGTGTCACTCCAGCACATCGCGGGCACTATGGCGGCTAGCCTGGACGAGAGCACGTGGGTGCTGACGAGCTACCTGGTGAGCAACGCCGTCATCCTCCCTATAAGCGGGTGGCTGTCCCGGGTCATCGGCCGCAAGCGCTTCTACATGATATGCGTGGCCGTGTTCGGGGCCAGCTCGCTCCTATGCGGCCTCGCCCCCTCGCTAAGCTGGCTGATCGTCTTCCGAATCCTCCAGGGGCTAGGCGGCGGCGGCCTTGCGCCGAGCGAGCAGTCGATCCTTGCCGATTCGTTCCCCCAGGAGAAGAGGGGGCAGGCCTTCGCGCTCTACGGGATCGCCGTGGTCGTGGCCCCGACCCTCGGCCCGACGCTCGGCGGGTTCATAACCGACAGCTTCTCGTGGCGCTGGATCTTCCTAATCAACGTCCCGGTCTGCCTCCTTTCGCTTTTCCTCTCTGGCATGATACTCACGGACCCCCCGGCAGTCAAAAAGGACCGTGAGGACGCCCTCAAGGGGGGCCTCAAGGTCGACTTCCTGGGTTTCATCCTGGTGGCGGTCGGCCTCGCCTGCCTGCAGGTGGTCCTCGACAAGGGCACCGAGGACGACTGGTTCGCGTCGGACTTCATCCTCGTCTTCGCGATCATCTCGGCGATGTCGCTCACCGCCCTCGTCATCTGGGAAATGAACCACGATGACCCGATCGTCGACCTTCCGCTGCTGAAGAATAGAAATTTCGCGGCGAGCATGATCGTGATGTTCGTCACGGGACTGATCCTCATCAGCACGACGCAGATGCTGCCGCAGTTCCTCCAGTCCATCATGGGCTACACCGCCCTAAAGGCGGGCCTGGCGCTGACGGCGGGCGGCTGCGCGACGCTGATTTTCATGCCGGTCTGCGCGCTCCTGATGAAAAAGATCCAGCCCAGGTACCTGATAGCCTTTGGCCTTCTGGTCGAGGGCCTCGCCTGCCTCTACCTTCGGGGATTCGACACGGACATCAACTTCGGGCACGCGGCGTTCGGACGCGTGTTCCAGGGAGCCGGGCTGCCGTTCCTGTTCGTCCCGATAACGACGGTCTCCTACGTGGGTATCCCGCCCGCGAAGAGCAACAACGCCTCAGCGCTCGTCAACACGATGCGCAACCTGGGCGGGAGCGTCGGCATATCCATCGCGGTCGGCCTCCTCGCGCACAGGCTGCAGTTCCATCACGCGAGGCTCGCGGGCACGGCGACCATTTTCTCCGGCGCGCGCCGGGGCATGGGCTCCCTGGTGGCCTTTGGCAGCGTGCTCGAGAGACAGGCCGAGATGCTGAGCTACATCGACGTCTTCATGTTCCTCGCGGTCCTTGCGATGGTCGCCATACCTTTCGTATTCCTGCTGAGAAACGTGAAACCGGGAGGCGAGCATGCTGCGCCTTAGGAAAGCCGCCGCGGCTTCGATCCTGGTGGCAGCGCTCGCGGGCTGCGCGGTCGGTCCCCGCTACGAGACGCCGATGGCCGCCATGCCCGCGGGCTTTGGCGAGGTCCGAAGTGGCGGCACGGCAGCGCCTTCCCCGTCCGTCGACGACGAGAAGCTGCGGGAGTGGTGGACCCTGTTCGGGGATCCGGAGCTCGGGTCTCTGATCGAGCGCGCCCTGCAGAACAACCGTGACCTGAAGACGGCTGTCTCCCGCGTTCGTCAGGCGCGGGCGGAGCGCCAGATCGCGGCCGGGGCCCTCCTGCCCGAGCTGGACGCCACGGCCGGCTACAACCGCAGCCTCGGAAGCAAGAACGTGACGATTCCCTTCTCGGCGCTGAACGGCGCGAGCGCCCCCTCGGGCGGGCAGGCCGGTAGCGGCAGTAAGGCCGCCGCTGGGCCCGCCCTTCGGGCGCCGCAGGCCCGCGGTGTGCAATCCGAATCCTCCTCCTCGGCGGCCGCGCCGCCGGCCGAGACCATACCGCCGGGAGGCCCGGTCTCGCCCTTCGGCGAGGGCGGGCTGCCGGGAGTGACGACAAACCTATTCCAGGCGGGATTCGACGCGGTGTGGGAGCTGGATGTCTTTGGCGGGGAGAAGCGGGCCGTCGAGGCGGCCGACGCCGAGATCGCTGCCCAGAGGGAGGGCGAGTACGGGATCCGCGTGACCCTGCTCTCCGAAGTGGCGACCACCTACATGCAGCTCCGGGAGGAGCAGGCTAGGGAAGCCGTGACCCGCAAGAACGTCGAATCCCAGGAGAAGACGCTCAAGATCTCGAAGGACAAGTTCAACGCGGGGCTGGGCGACGAGGTCGAGGAGGCCCAGGAGTCGGCCGAGCTCAGCGCCGCCAAGACCGCGCTCCCGCCGCTTGCCGCCGCCGAGCGGATGTCGCAGCACGCGCTCGCCTTCCTCCTCGGCGAGGAGCCGACGGCGCTCGCCGGCGAGCTTTCGCCGCCCAAGGCCCTCCCCGCGCTGCCGCCGGATATTCCCGTCGGGGTTCCATCCGACCTCCTGCTTCGCAGGCCGGACATCCGCCGCGCGGAGCGCGAGCTCGCCGGGGCCTCGGCCGAGATCGGCGTCGCGACTGCTCAGCTCTATCCGCAGTTCAGCCTGACAGGCTCGGTCGGCATCGACAGCAGCGAACTCAAGCACCTCCCCGAATGGAGCAGCCGCTACTATTCGATAGCGCCGGGCGTCAGCTGGCCGATCCTCGACTGGGCGAGGCTCCACGCCGCCGTCCGCGTCCAGAACGAGCTTCAAGCCCAGGCGCTCCTGGCCTACCAGACGGCCGTCTCGCAGGCGTTCAAGGACGTGGAGGACGCCCTTGTCCAGTATGAGTTTGAGCGCGACCGCCATCTGGGCCTGACCGGCGCCGTGGAGGAGGCGCGCCGCGCTCGGGACGTGACGGCCCAGATCTACTCGCAGGGACTTGCCGACCAGACCGCGACGCTCCAGGCGGAGAGGGTTGTCTTCCAGGCCGAGGACAACCTGGCCCAGAGCGAGGGACGCCTGCGCATTGACCTCGTCGCCCTCTACAAGGCGCTTGGCGGCGGGTGGAGGGTGCACGGGTAACGCCCGCCCACGCGAGGGGCCGCCTGAGCACATTGCCAAGCCGCCTCCCAGGGGTACCCGCACCTTTCCCAAGAATCGTAATTAAGCCGGGCGGCATTGGGTTTCTCTGCTCCGAAAGGCGACCTCAGGCCATCCTGTTCTCAACGTGCTCCGTATCGTCATTCAACGCGGCCTTGGAGCGACTTGGGTAAGGGAATGTAGGGCTACACCCCATAGTCTGCACGCCAGAACAAGCGCATCCTCAGCGCTCTTAAGACGAGGGCGATCTGGCACAAAAGCGAGGTGCTGATGGGCTCGACGTTCCTCGCATAAAGACAAACGAAAATGAGCGCCACCAAATTACTCACGGCCTTGCCTCAAGGTAATGGAGAGGATGATGAGCGGCCAATGTCGATGACCTGTCTGTTAAGCAGGAAGCCATCGAGGTCCGAGTTGTGAAGGCCATGAAGGCAGTCTGCATTTATTCTTACGGCGGCCCTGAGGTCCTAGTCTACGAGGACGCCCCGCGCCCCCATCCAGGCGAGGGCGAGGCATTGGTCCGGGTCCACGCCGCGGGAATCAATCCGGTGGATTGGAAGATTCGCGAAGGCCATCTGAAGGAAATGCTCCATCACACCTTTCCGCTCGTGCTGGGCTGGGACCTTTCCGGGGTCATCGAGTCCGTTGGGTCTGGTATGGCCCGTTTGAAGGTGGGCGATGAGGTGTACAGCCGGCCGGATATCTCCCGGGACGGCGCGTACGCCGAGTTCATTGTTGTTAAGGAGTCCGATTTGGCCCTGAAGCCGAGATCCGTCGATCACATCCATTCCGCCGCGCTGCCGCTGGCCGCCCTGACCAGTTGGCAGACCCTCTTCGACGCCGGAGGGCTCGTAAGCGGACAGCGCGTGCTAATCCATGCGGCTGCGGGCGGCGTCGGACACATTGCGGTGCAGCTTGCGAAATGGAAGGGGGCGCACGTCATCGGAACCGCGGCGGCTCGGAACCACGAGTTCCTAGTGAAGCTCGGGGTGGATCAGGTAATCGACTACGATACCGAGCGCTTCGAGGAGGTCATTCAGCCGGTGGACGTGGTCCTAGACACGATGGGTGGCGATACTCAGGAGCGCTCGTGGAAGGTGCTCAAGCGCGGAGGAATTCTGGTTTCGATCGCAAGTCCGCCCAAGGCCGCGATTGCGGCGGAGCACGGGGTGCGTCAGGCGTTCGTATTCACCCAGCCCAATGCTTCGCAGCTGGCCGAGATCGCGAAGCTGGTCGACGCCGATAAGATCAAAGTGGTCGTGGAGACCATCCTTCCACTCTCAGACGCCACTCGAGGCCAAGAGCTGAGTGAACGCGGTCACGGCCGCGGGAAAATTGTGCTGCGTGTAATTTAACGGCATGGGACGCCTTCCCATTCCTATCGCTTGGATAACTCTCATGACAAATTTCGCCTTTTACGACAACCCCACGCTGACGCTCGTTTGTGTTTCAAACGATACACCGGTCTTCTTTTCTCTAGATGAAGCAGCCTGCCTCACAGGCGTGCACCAAGAGATGCTCCGGTACTATTGCAGGCTGGGCCTGATTGACGGTCACCCTGGACCGGCGGCGACAGAGCTTCTTTTTGACGAGGATGCGCTTCGCGAAATCCACCGCATTGAGCACTATCGCAGGCACCTCGGTGTCGGCCGCCGGGCGCTGCCTCTCATTTGCGAGCTTAGGCGCCAAGGTGAACGTCTTCAGATCGAACTGCCGTTCTTGCGCTGCCCATAGGCGCCACTGCCCGCAGGGTCGCCGGTCAACCGCGTGGATAATCGCTCCTAATACCGGTGCACTGGCCCCGTGGGCGGCTGCGTGACCACGTCAGCGGTCCGGAAAACGGCGGACTATCGAGAATTACCTAACGAAGTGACAATCGATTGAAAATGTTCGGTGTGCCTCCAGAAGGCGACGATGAGGGCCTTGGACGCGAATTGCGCCGAAGCACCAGATGCCTTTGGCGCTGAGATTGGTGAGCTCGTCCAGTACCTCTATCGCGCATAAGATGACGCGCTGAGGCGTAACATCACGGGCCGGTGGCAATTGTGCCGGAAATTGGGGTTGTCATCCCCAAACCGCCGACGCACAACCGCTTTACCCTCAACCATGCGACCCCTCCGATTTTGCAATGACCCGAGGGTGAATAGGCTTCGATGGGTGATGGTCGCCGTCATGCTAGCGGGCATTGTGCTCACCCTCGCCAGCCAGCCTTCGGAGTATTGGATCCGACCAAGTGCGGCGATTCGCGGAGACGGTTTAGGAATCCACAATCCCACGAACCATTCGTTCGAATTCTTTCTCGGGCACGGCTGGTTCGCATACCTCGCCTGCAGTGCTGTGTATGTCGCAGTGTCATTTTTGTTCGTATCCGTTCTACCACGCTGGATCGCGCTTATCTTGCTTTTCACGGTGATCCTGGGCCACGTTTACGCTGGCACCAACTGGTTCGCGATTCGCTGGCACAGCGGTATGCTGGCCTCGTCCATATACGGGTTGGGCCTCGGTTTTCCCCTTGCTATCGAGATGGGGCGCGTCGCCTTCACCGGGCCGGAGCTCAAACGCCGCCTCGGTTGGATCGCGGTTGCAGCTCTCCTCATCGACATGAGTTTCACGCTATTGGGACAGCCGGCCAGCTATTGGTTTCATCCGGGGACAGCACACGAGGGTAATGTGGTGTCCCGGTATTTTCTCGTTCGCGGCTGGTGGTCATTTGCGGCCTACGATGTTGTCTATGCGCTCGGGCTTTTCATCACAATCGGGGCGCTGCCCCGGCTCGCCAGTCTGACCGTGGCATTCTACTTCCTGTTTGTCAGTTTTAACGGCGCGTCCAATTGGCTCTTCTTCGTCTGGCGGCAAGGAATGGAGGCCGTGCTCGCGTATGCCTGCCTGCTTAGTGTCGCCCTCGTCGTCGTCGCCTTCGAGCCGCGGAGACCGAAGACCGCACCGATCATGTCGGCGCCGGCTGGCTGACGCGGGAGCCCCACCTGTGCGCTTGGGCGCCTCGTGAACCACGTATTTACGAAACCGGAAGACGTGCGGCTGGTTCGCGAATCATAAAACCTCCGCTTGCTTCCAGAAAGCTGCGATGAGAGTCGGTCGATTGGTCCGGCGACGGATTCGCTTCAGGGCCTGCGAAGCAAAGTGGCCGAGTTGCCAGATGTCTTTGGCGCAGAAGTTGGCGAGTTCGTTCTGCTTCCAGTAACCCCAAAGATACTCGACCGGATTGAGTTCCGGGGCGTTGGCCGGAAGATTAGCCACGGCGAGGCGGTCGCGGTGCCGGTCCACGTGGCGGCGGACGAGCAGACTACGGTGAATCTGGGCGCGGTCCCCGATAATCAGGAGCTTGCCGGCAAGAATCGTCGCAATTGGCCGAGGAAGGCGATGACCTGAGTAGTGCGAATCGCGCCGCCGTGCAGGCGGAAGCAAAAGGAGCGGGCGGTGAGGCCGGCGATCGCCGACAAGCGCTGCCAATTGAAGCTGAACTCGAGGATGGGCGTCTGACCTTTCGGCGCCCAAGAGCGCACTCGGTGCGGCCGCTCGCTCAGACCGCTCTCGTCTATAAAGACGATGGTGCGCCGCTCGCTCTGGGCTTTTTTTTAAGCCGAGACCATTCTTGGGGTTTCCAGGCAGCAATGGCCTCCTCGTTGCGTTCGCGGGCTCGGCCCGTCGGGCGTTGGGGACTGAATCCCATCCGCCCCAAAAGTCGCCAGACGTGGACGGTGCTGAAGCTCGGCCCTCCGAGTTCCACAATGAGGGTGCGCACTCGCGGCAATGTCCACACATCGGCCGCATAACCCTGCCGTTTCGCTCCCGCGAGCATGGCCTGCCGCAAACGCTCCAACAAACGTTCGTCGATCGTTCTCTTTCGGCCGAGGCGTCGGATGGTCGCCAGCTGCTTTACCGGTGCTTCGGCCCATCGACTGACCGACTGGCGGCTGACATCGAGCCGCCGGGCCACCTCCGCCTGACTCACTCCTTCTTCGAGAAGCTTCCTCGCGGCTAGTCGCCGCTCTCGTAGGGCCTCCGCGTCGATTCTATGTCCAATTGGCATTCCCATGCCCAACGGTATGCACAGGAAATGCCAGTTGTCACTTCATTAGGTAAGTCTCAATAAGTATTTGGGGCGTGAAAACCTAGCACTCAGCCCTGCCCCGGAGCCTTGATCCTTCGAATGCGGCAGCAGACCTATGCCTCGCTCAGGACTTCTGTCTCAGCCTGAAGCCAGTCGGCCAATGCGCTGCCATTTGGGCGACCGCTATTC
This sequence comes from uncultured Opitutaceae bacterium, assembly GCA_964509885.1. Taxonomy (GTDB): domain Bacteria; phylum Verrucomicrobiota; class Verrucomicrobiia; order Opitutales; family Opitutaceae; genus Palsa-1447. The sequence continues at coordinate 33,117 of CAZDZL010000020.1, forward strand.
TCCCAAATTGAAAAAGCTCGATGGAGAATCTCCGCATGCGACGCTCGACCTGATACGGTCATACCAGCGAAGCCGGCAAGGCACGGATGTTCGCGGCTGTCTCTAGATTCTGGGATAGTTGGGAGGGGTCTTTCCGGGTTTGGGATCTTCATCGCTTACCGTAGCACGCTTCCGCTCGGGCCACAATCGACCAAGGCGGAGGTGGGGAAGAAAGATTCGGCCTCCCTATCCATTTTCAATAATGGGGCCAACACCCCCTTACGCGAAGGTGGTCGGCGACATACAATGCCGCAAATCATGCCCATATTGAACCGAAGTGATGGGAATGACGCCGCTCCATGTTCGCGAGTGATTCCCATCATTCCACTGAAACGACTTGGCGGATTCCCACGTGATCTCGGCGCAGAGCAAGCAGAGGGCTCGGATCCCGGAGCAGCTCTCAACCGCAGAGACACGGGTGTTGCCTCACTGGTGTGCGACCTCTAATGAATCCAAAGAGCTCTGATGAAACAGGAACGGGGTCGACTCAGGCGATCGTCGCTACAGGACTCACAAAATGGTTCGGGGAGGGCGAGACCAAGTTGACCGCCGTGAATCAGGTGGGACTGATAGCACATTTTGGCGAGATGCTCTTCATCGTGGGCCCTTCGGGCAGTGGTAAGACGACGCTGCTGAGCATGATTTCCGGCATTCTACGCCCCAATATTGGGAGTGTCTCCGTTAGTGGGACAAAAATTTGGGCCATGAACAACGATCAGTTTGCCGACTTCCGGTTGAACTCAGTTGGCTTCGTGTTCCAAAACTACTACTACTTTCCGCGGCTGACCACTGCCAAGAACGTCGCGATCCCCCTCATCCTCGAAAAGTTAGGGGCGCTGAAAGCCATCGGGGCAAAGGGGCGCGAGCTGGTCTATTTGATTCAATTCATGGCGACATCTACGGCGCTCACCGGCTACGGGTTGGGCGTCGGCCTGGTGACCATCATGATCTCGCTCGCCAAATATAGATATCCTAACGATGCGGCCATGATCACATTATGGAATCTAGGGCTGGCTTTCGGGATGGTTCTATTGATCGCCGGAAGCTCGAGCTACAGCGGCGATCGCAAAGTTCTTAAGGTCGAACCATTCGACATTTTCAGAAGGTAAGCCTGATGCACGCAATGGTTCTAAAGGAACTGAGGGAGCCCCTTGAGTGGACAGAGCTCCCCGACCGCCATCCCGGATCGGGTGAGATTCGCGTCAAGGTCTCCGCGTGCGGTGTCTGTCGCACAGACCTTCATGTTGTCGACGGCGAGCTGCCCAATCCGCAGGTGCCGATCATTCCAGGGCATGAAATCGTCGGTCGTATCGATGCTGTCGGCCGGGGCGTTGAAGGGCTCACGGTGGGGCAGCGGGTGGGCATTCCGTGGCTCGGACATACCTGCGGCGTTTGTCCGTTTTGCGCCGAGCACCGTGAAAACCTCTGTGACAGGCCGCTCTTCACCGGGTATACGCGAGACGGCGGGTTCGCAACAGCAGTAATTGCCGATGCGCGCTTTGCATTCCCGCTAGGCGAGGAGGGCAGCGACGTGGCGCTGGCACCGTTGCTCTGTGCCGGCCTAATAGGCTGGCGGTCACTCGCAATAGCGGGAAAGGGCAAGAACGTCGGACTCTACGGTTTCGGTGCAGCCGCTCATATCATCGCACAAGTGGCCGTGTGGCAGGGCCGATCCGTGTTCGCCTTTACCCGGTCGGGAGACGCGCGAACTCAACTCTTTGCGCGAAGCCTTGGGTGCGCCTGGGCCGGCGGCTCCGATGAGATCCCGCCGGTGCCGCTTAACGCGGCCATCATCTTTGCTACGGACGGCGCCCTCGTGCCGCTGGCGCTCAAAGCCGTCCGAAAAGGCGGTCGCGTCGTGTGCGCCGGAATCCACATGAGCGACATCCCCAGCTTTCCCTATGGAGTGCTGTGGGAGGAGAGGCAGCTTGTTTCGGTGGCCAATTTGACGCGCCAGGACGGGCTCGATTTCCTGAGCATCGCACCGAAGATGGGCATCGTCACCAAGACGACGAGCTATCCGTTGACCCAGGCCAATCAAGCTCTGGCAGATCTTCGCTCAGGCCGATTTGAGGGTGCGGCGGTCCTCGTCCCGTCAACCGGCTAGGGCAAGCCGAATGCCTTCGCCCGACCATCCTCCATATTTCGGAGCGGCATGAAGCGCGACCTCTAGGTGGAACCAACTCATGTCCAGCCTGGTGCTCGACTCGGAAAGGGCGTTCCCGCCAATGCAAAGTGAATCCGCGCCGGGCCGTGCATACGTCCGCGAGCCCCAGAATGCCGGGTAGGTCATCCCCCCATTCACAGTCTCACATATCAGGCGTATGGTGCCTGCGGAAGTCGGATATCTCACGCTAAGCGATTCTCCCAGCATCGGGCCTCGTGCACGCGCGGAGCCGGTCCTCATCGCCTCTAAAAACCACAAATGCCCAAGGGCAACCCGAATCGAACTCGATGAACGCAACTAATGAAAAGACGGATTCAGATCTAAAAACGGATGTGCTCGCGGAGCTCCACTATGAGCCAGGCGTGAGGGTCACAGATATTGGCGTAATCGTCAGAGAGGGGACCGTCACGCTCAATGGGTTCGCTTCGAGCTACGGAGAGAAGTGGGATGCGGTAAGCGCCACGAAACGGGTGGCCGGGGTAAGAGCCGTCGCAGATGACATAGTCGTAAGGTTGCATACCTCCCTTATTCGCACCGACGGCGATATCGGCGTCGCGGCCGCCAACCAGATAACTTGGCTCACCTCGATTCCCAAGGGAGCGCTAAAGATCTTGGTTAGCGACGGATGGATTACCTTGGAAGGCGAGCTGGAACTGGGCTATTACAGGAGCCAAGCGGAGGACAAGGTGAGGTACCTGCCGGGGGTTAAGGGTGTTACCAACTTGATAACAATCAAGTCGTCGCTATCAGCCACAGACGTTAAGGATTCTATCAAGGCGGCGTTTGAGCGCAGCGCCCTACTTGACGCCGAGAACATTCGGGTGGGCATATCCGACCACAAGGTGACACTCCGCGGTAGGGTGAGCAACTATGCGGAACATGACGAGGCCGAGCGTGTTGCCTGGTCCACATCTGGCGTGTGGGAGGTGGATAATGAGTTGGACGTGAAGTGGTCTTGGGCGACGGAGGGTTAGTTGGCAATTCGAGGTCAATTCCGAGCACTCAAGCGCCAACTTGGTTACCAACGACAAGGCCAGTGTGTTATCTAGACGCTGAGGTTTCCGGTGATCAGAAGATGATCGAAGCCGCGGGCGATGAAGGCGACTCAAGCCGAAGCTCAAGATTATGAGCGATCCCAACTTGTCTTCCACCCCTTCCACCAAACTCCCCCACGGATACGAAGCGCTCGCCGAACTAGCGGGGAATCTGCGTTGGACTTGGAGCCATTGCGGCGACGCTTTGTGGAGCCGAATTGACCCAACGCTTTGGGCGCAACTGCGCCATCCAAGCGATTTTTTGCTGACCGTTTCGCGTGAAAAGCTGAATGCCGCATTGTCAGATGTTAATTTCAGCCGGGACCTCGACCGCTTGGTCTTGGCCAACCGGCTGGCGGAATCGGGACCTGCGTGGTTTCAGCAAGCGAACCTGCAATCATCTCTCACTTGTGTGGCCTATTTTTGCATGGAATTCATGCTCACGGAGGCTTTGCCGATATACTCGGGTGGCCTAGGCAACGTGGCAGGTGACCAGCTCAAGGCCGCTAGCGACCTGGGCGTCCCGGTTGTAGGCGTGGGCCTGCTGTATCAGCACGGCTACTTCCGGCAGGTGATTGACCGCGATGGAGTTCAACAGGCGATTTATCCGTACAATGACCCCGCGCAGATGCCCATCGCACCGATGCGACTCCCCAACGGCGAGTTGCTCCGCCTGGCAATCGAGCTGGCCGGCGGTCTTGTATGGATCCGCATATGGGAAGTCAGGGTTGGACGAGCAAAGCTCTACCTGCTTGATGCGAACGATGCGGCCAATTCCCAAGTCGACCGAGGAATAACGAGCGAACTGTATGGGGGCGATTCAGAGTTGCGCCTGAAGCAGGAGATTCTGCTCGGAATTGGGGGCTGGCGCCTCTTGACCGCGCTCCGGCTTAACCCTGAGGTGTGCCATCTCAACGAGGGCCACGCTGCGTGTGTCGTTTTGGAGCGTGCTCGAGGTTTTATGCACGACAACGGGCAGCCGTTTGCCGTTGCATTGGCGGCGACGAGGGTGGGTAACATCTTCACCACACATACGGCCGTGGCAGCGGGGTTCGATCTTTTCGAACCGGCGTTGATCGGGCAATATCTCGGGTTGTACGCGCAGGAACAGCTCGGAATCTCGCTACAACAGCTGCTAGCATTGGGGCGTGGGAATCCCGATGACGGGGCCGAACCATTTAACATGGCTAATCTGGCAATGCGCGGGAGTGGCGCCGTGAACGGAGTCAGCCGACTGCACGGTCATGTCAGCCGGCACCTTTTTTCAAAGCTATTCCCTCGCTGGCCCGAAGATGAAGTGCCAATCGGGCATGTAACCAATGGCGTGCATATGCCGACATGGGATTCGGTGGCGGCGGATAGTCTGTGGACCGAGGCCTGTGGCAAGGATCGCTGGAAGGGAATGTCGACGACTTTGGAATCGGATATGCACCGCGTTTCTGATGACGAGATCTGGGCCCTCCGCAGCCGCAATCGCCTTTCACTTGTCGACTACGCGCGCGAGCGCGTTTCCAAGCAGATGGCGGCCGCCGGTGCGGACGCGGAAGCGATCGGCCGCGCTCAATCCAGGCTGAACACGAATGCGTTGACCCTGGGGTTTGCCCGCCGTTTCACGTCTTATAAACGTCCGAACCTCCTGCTGCACGATCCTCAGCGTCTGCTACGCATCCTAAGCAATGCACCACGTCCGACGCAGCTCATATTGGCCGGAAAGGCGCACCCGGCAGACGAATCGGGCAAGGCGTTGATCCGGCAGTGGACGACCTTCATCAGAAGTGTTGGCGACAGCCTGCCCGTTGTCTTTCTGTCGGATTATGACATGCTGCTCGCGGAGCGCATGGTACAGGGCGTGGATGTCTGGATCAACACTCCTCGGCGACCCTGGGAGGCAAGCGGCACAAGCGGCATGAAGGTGCTCGTGAACGGAGGTTTGAACTTTTCCGAGCTGGACGGATGGTGGGCCGAAGCCTTCACGCCGGATGTAGGCTGGGCGCTTGGCGATGGGCAGGAGCACGGCGACGATTCTGCATGGGATGCGGCCGAGGCCGAGGCGCTCTACGATCGTCTGGAACGCGAGGTGATACCGGAGTTCTATTCGCGAAACGAAAAGGGCGTGCCCGAAGCCTGGGTGGCGAGGATTCGCCTTAGCATGGCGCGCCTTACTCCTCGATTCTCCGCTACGCGCGCGGTTCGCGAATATACCAGTCAGTTTTATGTACCCGCTGCGTCCGCCTATCGCTCGCGCGCAGCCGACCGTGGATTGAGGGCGAAAAACCTGACCGATTGGCAGAAAGAATGGTCATTGAAACGCGCGTCGATCTGCTTCGACCAAGAGAAGATTGAAACTAAGGGCGGCAAGCACGTCTTTGTGGAGAACATCTTTCTGGGCGAAGTCAGCCCGACAATGGTTCGCGTCGAGCTCTATGCAAACGGCGATAACGGACGCGATGTCGTGCGGCAGGAAATGTCCCAAGTACAGACCGAAGCGGGTGGCTCGTCTGGCTATACCTATCAAGCGACAGTGCCTTCAATTCGTCCTGCGTCTGACTACACCGTACGAATCATGCCCAATTGTGCCGACTTAAGGGTGCCTTTGGAGGTCGCGTGGATTCTTTGGCGCAGCTGATGAGAGCCGGTCCGTATATCGGATGCCCTCTGGGTCACCCGGATTTATCAACTAAGCCTTTCCTTCAGGTGACGGAGGGGGTGCCACATCGTCATAGTCCCGACGAATTTCTTCAACGTGGGCTCGGTACTTCTCCGCGTCGCCGAAGTCAAAAAACTTTCTGTACCTGCTGTGGGCGCATTTGACACAGTCTGCATGCTTAATCGGGCACCAGTGCTGTTCAGTCCGGGCGGCTATCTCTGTGAAGTAGGCGAGAATGCCGTTGGCATACGCGCAATAGTCGCAATTGAATTTCTCGGCAAAATTTAGATAAGACAGCCGATGGCGATCGAACGCCAGGTAGTCGCGCCGGATAACCTTTGGAATCCCATAGATGGGAAAACAAATGGCTTGGTAAAGAGAGCCTATGACGTCCGATAGGAAAATGGGAATGATACACATCCAAATCACCGGCGTTGTTAGGATAACGAGAAAACGGGAGCTCATCAGATAGCGGTGAAAGCTTATCTTGAACCGCTTGTTTCTCGCCTTAGCTTCGGCCGTGAATTCAACTTTCTTTTCATGTAGTGTGTAGCAGAAGATGGCCTCCTTCTTTTTTGTCTCAAAGATCAGCTCCTTTTCAAGGAGGTGAATCTGCGCTAGGAGCTCGTCGAGTCGGTCATTCATATTTTTTTGGGAGCGCAGGCTCGGCTTTGTCTTCGTTGAAGGACTCTGGAAAGCCCAAGCGTCGGACGGCGTCCTTCGGATTACGGGAAATGAGCCCCAGCCGCCTCGGCAGCAATGAGGTTCTTAAGACCACTCTCCGGATCGTTTGCGTACCAATGAATCCGGGTTGCGGAGCTCCGCACGGGAATGTTTGCCCTTAGGCATGCAATGGCTTCCAGCCAGTTGTCGAGGTCATGGCCCGGCGCGCAACGGCTCTGCTCGTAAAGGTGGTATGCATAGTCTCGAATGGCTTCTTCGTTTAGGTCGGTAAGCACGAAGGGTTGGCTGGAGTGGCTTTTCATGGGCGATGCGGACGGTGCCTGGGGAGATGGCTATCTAGGGCAGTGCGCTGACGGTACTTGAAGGAGTCCGTCTTCGATATGGGGTAGAGACCTTCCACAGAGGGGCCCCTAGGATGCGCACATCCTTCCCGAATTAAGGGGCGAAGAGGCCGATCCTAGAAATCTCCACCGTTAGGGGCAGTTCATTCGAGAGTGTTGGATTCGCCGCGCTCATTATTCGGAATCTCACCACGAACATTAGGGAACCGAGCTAACACAGACCTGTGGCTAGGTATCGTTAGGCCCCATATTGATCCCGCCCCGACCAAGGTACATTCCCTCCACTTGCCTGTACACACCTCGAGTCAACCGCTGGCGAAACCGCTGGATACTCTGATCGGCCATCTCTACGGCAGCTTGTTCTCTCAAGAGTCTTCGGTGTGGGCCCGGATCCTACTTATCGCGGCCCTTGCTGTGATCATTCACATATTGGTGAAGTGCATCAGGAAGGCGAGCGAGTGGATGATCATGAGGGGACACGCTCACAACGGCGCTCTAGGGGTCGCCGCTCAAAAGCCCAAGGTCATCACCGTTACCAGGCTCATGGTGAGCAGCATCATATTCGTGATCTATTTCCTGGCAGTCGGGCTCGTGCTCAGGGAGTTTGGGTTTAGCCTCACGACCTACCTCGCCAGCGCGTCTGTTGCGGGACTGGCCATAAGTTTTGGCTCCCAGGGTCTAGTTCAAGACATTGTGATCGGCCTCACCCTGATCTTCTGGGATGCAATGGATGTCGGCGACATGGTGGAGATTGCAGGTCTTCCAACCAACAATGTCATCGGCCGAGTGCAGGAGATAGGGATGCGGTTCACCAAGGTCGTAAATTTCTACAACCAGATCGTCTTCATCCCAAACCGCACTATCGCAAACGTCAGCCGATTCCCGCACGGGGCGATCGACGCCTACGCAGACGTTCAGATCCCCATTGGAGTCGAGCCCGTTGCAGCGGCCAAGGCCATCGACTGCATAGCTGAAGGCATGTGGTCTCAATTTGGAGCGATCATCCTATCGGCGCCGGCGATCGGAAAGGTCGACGCGGTGCAAGGGGGTGGATGGAATTTCGTTCGGGCACATTTCAAGATTTGGCCGGGGCAGGGCGGCTTGATTGAGATCACTTTCCGCCAGGAGGTTGTGAAGGCCATGCGGGTGCACGATCCGAAATATGCGGATTGGCAGGTTGCGGTGACCTACCGCTCAGCGGCGGTTGTGCGGGTTCTCGTGTCGAAATGAGATGCCGCCCGCTTGGTCAGCCTGGTTCGAGCCACCAAAGGCTAACACAGGAAGCCGAGGAATGCTCATGGACGCTACGATCAGACTATCTGCAATTTCCTGATCACCGGCACCTTGACGGCGTCCAGCACGAAGGTGAACAGTGCGGCTCCGATCGCGATGCAGCCGATGACGCTAAGAGGCAGCGCGGTCATCCAGATTCCCCGGGAGGCAAGGACGCTGATCAAGAGCACATCCAGCACGGATGAAAACATGAGCCACGTGCTAGGAAGGGAATTCCAGAAATGGCGACGTTCCCGCACAACGTAGAGGATGGCTTGGCCGCCAAACACCAGGGTGACGATGGCAAGCGTCCTCAAATGCAGGATGTCGAGCTTCATTCCGAAATGGCCGCACGCGAGCACGGATACGTAAAAGACCAATGTGACTAGCCCGAGGACTGCGCCGGTTAACGTGATGGCTCCAACTCGCCAGACGCTCGGCTTTGCTGTAATGGTAACGTTGTCGGTGGTCGTGAACATAGCGATAAAATCCCCGGGTATCATTGAGATCACAAGCAGCAGCGGAGTGAGGATCGCCTGCCCGGTCATGAGAAGGCCGGAGGCTAGGAACAAAGCGCCAGCGAATTTGTGGGTGATGGACCTCAGCGTGTAGGTCAGGATTCGCTCGTAACACACCCGCCCCTCCCGCACCGAGGCAAGGACCCCACCTAGCCCGGAGGTGGTGAGAACAATTCCAGCCGCAGACTTGGCGACATCGGTCGCCGTGGATACCGCTATCCCCATCTGGGCCTGGCGCAACGCCGGGGCGTCGTTGGCCCCGTCGCCGCACATTCCCACCGTGTGACCCGCACGCTGCAGCATCTTGACCAACTGGAACTTTCCCTCGGGCAGGATCCCCGAGAAGACGACAAACTTCTCGGCTTCCGCGCCTGTCGGAAGGTTGCCGGGTGGGCAGACCGGCCCATGCAAGCCCACCTGCTGCGCCACACTCGCCGCAGTCGCGGCAGCGTCCCCCGTGATCATGACGACCCGGACCCCCAGTTGGTGGAGTTGGGTTATCAGCCCGGCTGAATCCTCCCTGGGCGGGTCGCTGAGGGCGATCAGGCCAGCAAGGCGCATCGCGCCGGCGGACCCGACGACAACCCCCAATACTCGATGGCCATCGGCCTCGAGTTTGATCCCCGCTTCCCGTGCAGCGCTTTCCGATACGGCCAGTTTGGTTACGACCTCCAAGGCTCCCTTGACGACCTGCACAGGTTTGCCAGACGGATCGGTTGCGTCGGCAGACGACATCTTTGTTGCCGGGTCGAAGGGGCGAAAGTTCGTGAGCTTGTAGGGTGCCGGCGCTTTGTTTTCGTGGGAGCTCTTTTGGATCGCGAGATCGACGGGATCTTGCCCGCCATCCGAGCTTGCCAAGGAGGCCAAGGTGACAACCAGGCCCCTATCAAAGCCTCCGCACGGGACCACCTCGGACACCGTGAGGCTATTTTGGGTGAGCGTCCCCGTCTTGTCCGCGCAAAGCACGTCCATGGTTGCGGCCTCATCCACGGCCGACAGCCGGGTCGGAAGAACCCCGTCCTTGGCCAGCGCATCAGCCCCGATCGCAGCAGCCAGGGTGAAAGTTGCGGGAAGCGCCACCGGAACTGACATCAAGATTGCGGTTAGCACCAAAGGGACCAGCTGCGCCACCGCTTCCCCATGGGCCAGCCCATAGACGATGAGGAAAACGATGACGGCCAGATTGTAGAAGGCCAGGTTGCGCACCACGCGGAACACCACCTTTTGCTGCGTGCTTTCCGCCTTCGCGGTCCTGATGAGTTCGGCGGTGCGGCCGAACTTGGTGCGTTCGCCGGTCGCGGTGACGACCGCGGTGGCTTCCCCGCGGCGGATGAGGCTTCCGGAATAAGCCGCCGCACTCTCACCCGCCTCCACGGGATTCGATTCGCCTGTAAGCATCGATTGGTCCAGGAGGACCGAGCCGGAGACGATCTTGGCATCTGCCGGGACGACTCCGCCGAGCGAGAGCTTCACCAAGTCGTCGGGCACCACGTCGGCCGCGGGCACTTGGGTCCACCGATTGTCGCGGCGAACGGAGGCGACAAGTGCTAGGCGCGAACGTAGCGCCATTAGCGTGGCCTTGGAGCGGCTCTCCCGGAAGAAACCCAACGCCGCGTTGAAGACGAGCAGGACGGCGATCACGGTGGCCTCGATCCGGTTGTGCAGGAAGAGCTCAACCGCGATCACCATTTCCAACATGCATGGCACCGGTGCCCAAAACTTGCCCAAGGCGTCCAAGACCGGGTTGCTCGACACGCTTGCCGTCAGGTTTGGCCCCAGCTGGGCCAGCCGCGTCCGGGCGGCGTCACTCGAGAGTCCTCCGGGGCCGGCTCTGATTTCGTTTGGGTCGGTTGCGATCATTGGGGGCTGGCGGGGCCCCTAACGGATGGGCTTTGCTTGGACTTAGGTGAGAAAAGGAGAATCCGCGGCGACGGCGGCACCTTTGAGGCACCTCGCCATGTCAGACCCTGACGGATGGTATACAATCATCCCATCGTTTGGCTATGGGGTTTATACCTCGGTGCCCCGGCCGCGCATTGGATTGGGCCCTCCTCTGTCCGTGGTGCCCTCACGGGGAATCGAACCGCACCTTAACGAACAACAGAAAAGCTTTGTTAATCGCGCTTTAAGTTGGTTTGCAGTGGGATAGAACTGGCAACAACATGAAAGGAGACGCGCTAAAAACAAGCTAGAAACATCCTTGTTGGCAAATCGTGGCAAATCGCCAAACCAATTCCCGAGGGGTTTCGAACCGTTGCCAGTCGTTTTGTTCGGAAGTCGCTCGGCGAACTGTATTCGCCTCGTAAGCAACGAATATCATCGGATTACAGGATTTCTGTGACAACCCATTGGTGTTTGCGTGCTGATAAAAGGAATGACACGAAAAAACGCATAGTGGTGTTGTCCTCGTCGCAACGCTTCAAGAAAAATATTTAGGACAAGGGCTCGGAGAGTGAGATTATCTTGGCGCTCCGGCGCGTTACGTTTCAGTACACGGAAGAAGTCGACCCCAAGGGCACCGCGCAGTTTGGCCTCGTCGCGGAGGAGGTGGATCAAGTCTCTCCTGATCTGGTGATTCGCGACGCAAGCAATCGGGCGTTCACGGTCCGCTATGAAGCCGTGAATGCCATGCTTCTAAATGAAATTCAAAAAAACATGATATTGTTCTGGAGCAGCAGAATGAGATTCTCGCACTTGCCGCTAGGATAGATCAACCTGAGGCGCAAATCGCCGAACGTAATGCAACGGAAAGGTGGTCACACCCAAATAGGTAAACGAATCCTCAAGTGACGACTTTGCATTTGTGGAAATCCCCGGTCAGTTCAAGCCGGTAAAGCCGGCGCGCGAAAAGGAGTGATCCGAATGCTAGAGACACACCCAGCGCGGATATCCAGAGCGAAAATGTTAACCGGTGCGGCCAGTATTTGAAGCTGACTCGGTACCTGCCTGGAGAATCGATGAAAATCCCCTTGAATGCGTGATTCACTCGGAAGTACGGCACAGACTTGTCGTTAACAGTGACCTCGAAGTCATCCCTTAGCCACGTTTCGGATAGGACTACCACCCCCGGCGATGGAGCCTCGATATCAAAAGACGTCGAATTGTTTGTCAGGGAGTAGTCGTATGCGGAGATCACTCTCCGCCCAGCTGGATCATTCGAGAGAAGGCCAAGTTGAAGCAAATCAGGAAAGTCTTTTTCTTGAATGGCAGCCAATGGATGACCTTTTGCCTTCCGCACAAAGGCAACCATTTCTGGAAGTTCTCGATACTGCATTATTCGGTCCACGAAGAATGCCCGTGGCCAGACGCTCTGACTCTTAAAAACTTTCAAATCGAGGTCCCGGACCATTTCCCATCCCGCGTATTCGCCCGGCGTCGGTTCGCTTGCACCCAACAAATAGGTAACATTCAATGAATCAAACGCCGCCCGAAAATTATTCGATCCCTCATCGGCTTGATATTTGGAGAAGGCGATGACTCGCTCCAGGCCCAGCGCTTCGGCCAGTTCCTCGTATTCCATGCTTCGTAAGGCATCAATCCCATAGATGTCCTCCAGAAGATACGTGCAGTTGAATCCCAAGAAGAGATTCGCTCCGAGGCCAATTGTTCGAGAAGCTACCGATTCGTGTTGTTCAACGAATTGGATGGCTGGCGACTTCGCTTTGAAATCAGCTCGGACCTGAGGCTCGAATACATAGTCATCGAATGCCGAGTCCAAGTACTGCCCCTGCCGCCAGTGGATTGCGAACAACCCGAGGAATAACAACATTAGACCGCTGCTTCTATTTGAGCATCCTCGCTCGAGGTGGCGTGCAGCCAGCTGGATCATCACAAAAGCAACGATGAGGACCGGTACATAGCCGGTGAAAAAAGCGCTCGAGCCGAGGTGTCGGTCAAAACTGAAGTACAGTAGGAGCAAGGCTCCCAACGCAGAGAGCACGATTGCAAAGTTGAAGTTCCAGTCGTCGGTGTGCAAACTCTCCAAGAAAAAGGTTAGACCCAGTCCGGCGATCGGGATGGCAAGTATTATGAGAACACAAGAAAACGTGGAGTCGATATGGAAAATGTTTCCAAGAAAGGGTAGTGCGATGATCGCGGCTTTGGGAATGATTCCGAATACAAGCATACATGGGACAACGGCTGCAGTTCCGAGGGCCAGAAGCATTCGATTGCCGGCGAGTCTCTTGAGTAGTGGCAGCGCCCACAGGGCTCCGAGAAGGACCAGGAAATTTGCCGACGGTGCGACGTGGAGCTCTTCCTTGGTGTTCTGTCGATAGAATAGGTCTTCAAAAAAACCTATCAATTGCGTCGCGGGAATCTGCCGGGCTTGCGGCAATGCATAGCTCGTGAATGAGCCCTTGAGCGTGTCCACGAAGGACGACCAAATTGGAGCAGAGATTAGAACAAACAGGATGTTTGCCCACGCCGCGACCAGTACCTTGCCCACTTTCAGTCTCAAATTGTCCCTGTTAAAGAGTAGCACCAAGAGTCCAGCCAAATTCAGCCAAATTGTCAGAACATATGCCTCCTTAACCGTGCCACTGTTAATTTCGAACCAATCGGCTACAATTAGGACGGTGGCCCAGGCTGTGGATCTGTAAGCGTTGAGAGTACCTGAAAGTCGGATCCAGGCGAACAAGATCCAAGGGCTGTAACACAGGCTGAAGAACGTCGGGTGGTTTAGGTAAAAAGAGAAGAACCCTATGTAGAGCGAGGAAGTGGAAAGAAGCGCAGCGACTACTAAGCGATTCGTAATGGCCAGCACGGTTAGTCCAATGCCAAAGGCGAAAAGCCATTTCGCGGCCAAGTACTTGATGTCCCATGCTAATGCGCTTCCGTTGCCCAAGACGGCTGTAACCAAATGGAGGGGGTCGCCAATCATGCTTTGGCCCTGGCCTAACAGCGACTGGCCGCAGAGGTTGTAGCGGTTCCACAAGGGCAATTCGTGATCGTGGAATATCGCCTCATGCTGGACATTAGAAATCGGAACGTGCCACCACATTGCGGCACCCACGTCGGAACCATGACCATTCTTAACTATGGGGCTGGTGTATCCGGGAAGCGTTGGAATGTCCTCATAAAGTAATAGGACGCCACAGTTTGGAGAGACAAAGCTCCTTCCACAGAAAATCACGGGAAAGCAATTGAGCAGCAGTGCAAGCAGAGCTGTCAGTGCAAGGGTTGTTTTGGGCCTACATACAAGACGCCCCAGCCCGGTCGTCCCTAGCTTGGTCAATAACGAGGCCGACAAGATGGCAGCTGCTAGCGCAAGGTAGACTCCAGAGAACCACTCTAGAAATGTGATCCATTCGCGGGATGGCGACCGCAACAGGTCGAACGGCTTATCGAGGTTGATAAGAAGGGCCGGATCACCGGCTCCTGGTACCGTGTCAATCGACAGCGTGTCACCGCTAATGGCTTTCAATCGAACACCTTTCGTTGCCAAGAACTTAGATGGAGGAAACCGCATCACTTCGTGGCCCATGTTGTCGCGAATCACCGCGCTCGAGATAGTGATCTCGCTTGGGTGATCCAAAGGATCAAGTCTCAACGAGTAATAGCGCCCAGCAGGAAGTGAGAATTGAAAGGACCGTGGGCCGACGCCACCCCGAACTAGAACCGCGCCGGAGTCTTGCTCATTGAAGCCGCGCCCTAAGTCATAATGCAGCTTCGCGAATCCTCGTGAGCTAGAGCTAACAATTACCTCGAAGACGTATTCCGTCTTTTTCTCTCGGAAAGGCGGGTGAAACGGGAAAACGGCCGACGCGCTGAGCAGCGCGACAACCAACCAAAGCGTTGCCGATGATAGCAACGAACGCACCCTGTCACTCACAATTTATGGGCTCCAAGTCGCTCACTCGATCCTTTGAAATCGCATTCCGTAGATATTTCCTGCCTAGACGGGTAATACATTTGGACCACCAATGCGAATTTCGTATCGAGATATCAGAATGCAAAAAGATTGAAGCTGATCACAGTATTGTTGGCAACCGTTGCGGAACTTGTGTTCGTCCAGATTAGGATAAGCTCCTCCGTTTGCGAGGCACCGGCCGAGGAGTTGTCGTAAATCTGTGTGCAAACCAAGCCACCCCCTTGCGCCCCCGTTAACATCGAGTTTGACGTAGGGAGCGGGCCAGACACCCAGAAAGCCCAGCTGGCCCCCAAATGCGCTGCAGTGAACGGTGTATAAACATACATCTTTATGGAGGCTCCAGGCGCGATAGTTCCTCCGCTCCAAGTGCCTGTGCAGTAGAGGCCTCCAGTATACCAAACGATCGTGATAAACGAAGATCTACTTGCAGTCGCAGTCTGCCAATTTGCAGTAATCCCTGCGCCAAGGCTGGAGCGCCTCCTTTGCGTAACTGAGTTGTTTCCAGAGCCGTTTCCAGAGATGTTGAAGAAGTCCCAAGCATACGTTCCGCTGCCCGCGGCATTTCCGATACCGAAACAGCACCCCACGAATGCCCCTAGCGCAATGGCATTGTTACCCACCGTTCCTCCCGATGCGCCATTGCCAAACCAATCCTCAATGTCGAGCTGGCAGTTGGCGAGCGCATTATTTAGTCCGCTCGAGTTGCTGTTATACCAAACGCTTCCAGTAGAAGCCCCACTAGGAATGTCAAAATCCCAGGATCCAAATCTTATAAGATTGGAATCGCAGTTGTCTGATCCGTCGAAATTCAACCCATAGAGATTGTCATCCGCAAAACTGACGCTGATCCGGAGTCCCTGAAGCCCGTCTGCGCTAGTCCCGTTCTGAAATGCTATGCAACTTACAAAATTCGTCATGAATTGAACCTGAATGTCGCATGTCGCAGCGCCGGTAGTGCAAAGAATGCCAATTCCTGTCTGGCCCGATGAAGAGCCTTGGAGCTGGTAAACATCGACGCGTGCCGGAGACGCGATCAACTTTATTGCATAAGCTGAGAACCCGCCTATGTATCCAAATGTCATGGACGCTCCGCCCGAAATTGTAATGCCATTCGCGTTCGTTCCGTAAGGAATTATCTGGGAAGCGCTCGTGCTCCAAACGGGACATGAGAAATTTACGGTCGTTGTGCCGATTGCATATTTTCCAGTTAGGATGACCGTCATTCCGCCCGTACACGCGGAGATAGCAGCCGCAATTGCAGCTGAATCGTCTGTCGTCCCGGCTCCGCCGGCGCCAAAGTCTTCTGGGTAAACAAATCCAGTGGCCGAAGGACGCCACAATGGGGACGCATTTGGTGTCCAACGTAGAACCTGTCCGACTGAAGGGGCCGCACTGCTCACACTCCTACCCTGAATGCCAATGACTGAGGGTCCGGGATACGAACCCGACAGATCTCCGCTCGCCGCGCCACCAGGTGATGTACCTGAAATGGTTGCTGCGGTGAGAGCTGTCACGCGTCCCTTGGCGTCGATAGTAACAACTGGAGTGGTGGTAGCGCTACCGATTGGACCCGTTGCTGAGCCAATAGCCGCTAGCGTTGGGTTGGGATATGTGCCGGTCAAATCGCCTCCAGCAGTTGCCCCTGTGTGAATAGCCGTGGTGTCAACGCCGGCCGCTGGCGTAATGCCTAGTACGCCCGATGTGCTGATTACGATTCCTCCAGCCGCGAGGGACGAAATATGCACATTGCCGGTGACGTCCAATGGCTGAGCTGGGGATGTTGTACCAATGCCGACATTACCGCTTCCCGTGATCCGCATTTTTTCTGTCAGGCCATTATTTCCGACGAGCGTATCGAATGTAAGTGACGTTGCTCCCGTTGTAACGTTGTCGACGTCGGTACCGATAGCTGCGACCGACGTCGAGCCTGCCTGCGCCGAGATAATTGTGCCGAGATCGCCTGTATGGGAAAACGGAACAAGCACGGAAATTGCTGTGTTTGGCGACGCCGTGCCAATGCCGACCTTTCCGGATACAATTAGTCCATCGGCAGGCGCAGCATTCGCTCCCGCATATGATCCGATAGCGACACCCGCGCTTCCGGCACTGGCTATGTCCATTGTCGAAAGTGGAGTGAACGCGGACGATCCGACGTCGACGGGTGAGGTGATGTTCGTTGACATAATGTTTGTGGTTATTGCGAAGATTGTGAGATGACTTTTCGTGTGGAACGAAGCCGTTTCTTGCCGCGGACGAAAGACGCAAGATTGCGGGATTTCACGTAGTCGATTATGACGCCTTCGCAGGACAAACCGTCGCATCTCTGCGAGGATTCCGTTTGGATGTGACTTGGCGAGCGACGGCGAGACACTGGTCGCTAACGCAGCAGAGGCGCGGTTAGTCGAGGAAACCTGCCTACGCCAGGACCAAGACCAGAGTCTCGAGGCGATTGCTCATTCGTTTCAACTGGAGTCGATTGCAACCAAGGCGGGCAGTCGCTGGTATTCCTCGACCGTGAGAGCCATTCTTGAACGCAGGTAAAAACTTGTTGCATGAAGTGCAAAGCGCAGGCTGCTAAGCCCGAGCCTACCACAGCGACCAATTGCCATGGCGCTAAAGTCGCCTGCGACACTTCAGGCCGGCAATAGAGTCCGAAGGCCGGTAGCCGCGTGACTTCACACAGATTTAGAGGCATGGAAATCCAAACAGCGACATCGATGACAGATCAACTCACGGACATTGATGGCCTCCGCCTCTGCGGCATTTTTCGTCGGGCAAGGAGCCTTCAATGTGAACCCTTAGGGAGTGGACCAAGCTCTTACGCATCCCCAATCACCGCGTCGGGCACATTGTCCATTTCCATCCCGCCGAGGTAGCCCACCCCATTCGCTCCAAGCTCAAGGTCCCGGTTCGCGGGTATGATTCTAGCGTGATCAAGGATTGGGGCGTGATGATGTCCGAAGCCAACGTCCCAATTGCGGCTCATGTCTCCCTTTTATACGACTCGAACGACCAGCAGGGAATGAATCCCCGAAGATTTGCGAAATGAACCAGTTCCATACGGGAATGAATTTCAAGCTTCCGCATAATAAGAGTGCGATGTGTTTCTACGGTTCGCTCACCAATGCTTAGATGTTTTGCGATCGCGGCATCATCATATTGTTGCGCCACCAAAGACAGCACTGTCATCTGCTGTTTCGTCAGCAACTTATTGAACGCCAATGGATCGTGTCGAAATTCGGATTTCATCTTCAAAAATGTCTCGGAGAAAAACGAACGATTTGACCGCAACGCATCGAGCGCCATTCGCAATGACCCTAGCGTTTGAGAACGCTTATCGACGAAACCCTGCACTCGCGCCTCTTCAAGACGGAATATTACATAGGGACCGCAGTAACTTGAAATGGCGAGCACACGTGGGTATTGGCCGAGGTGCCTGACGCGATCCAAGACTGCAAATCCATCGAGATCGGGAAGTACGAGATCGAGCACGACCACATCCGGTTTCGATCGAACAATGCATTCGATGGCCTCAAATCCACCTCCGGCCTCGGCCACGACTTCAAAATCATGGTCCTCCGCGCAGACCTTTCTCACGATCTCGCGAAACATCAGATGATCTTCGACAATCGCTATTTTCAAGGCGCCGATTTTGATATCGCATCCGGGCAATACCACTCCCACGCGGCACTATAGTCCTGCAGATTGCGCAATGGTTCGGTTAAAAAGCTATCAATCGGATCTGGAAACCTACGGATGAATCCGTGCGCCTTATCTCGGGTTCTACGGGATTTTCCTTAGATTTTGCTGGAAGGCTCCTGCTTATGAAATAGGCATTCGATAATCCTTATTAATGTTTGGGTCTAAGTGGCTGGGTTGCCAGTGTGATGGCTGCCTAACCCGCAATTCTCTCTCCTACAAATGGGACCATCTGAGGCATTTCCGAGTCTGCCCTCGAATCCTTCGACATATTGCGTCCATCATCAACACGAGTTGACAGCGCCACTCCTTCAAGGAGCGGTGCATGTTCACGATGGCCAAGATCAAGGACGGAGGAACGTACCTCGAGCGACACCTAGCCGCTAACGACTACTACTGCGAAAACGAGTCGGTAATAGGCAAATGGCTAGGCGAGGGAGCCAGAAGACTAGGCTTGGATCAGGATATTCGAACCGGAGACAAATCCTTCGAAAACCTACGCAATAACAGGGTCCCCGATAGCACCGAAAAGCTGACGCCCCGAGATAGCTCAAACCGGGTCAAATTCTTCGATTTCCAGTGTAGCGCCCAGAAGTCGGTCTCGGTCATGGCGGTGACCATGGGTGACACGCGCCTCCTGGCCGCCCACGATGCCGCGGCCAAGCTGGCATTCTCCGAGATGGAGAAGTTCGCCTCCCGCCAGGCCAATACAGCCCTCACTCGGGTCAACATCCCGACCGGCAACGTCATTGCTGCCTCCTTCCGCCACACGGCTTCCCGGGCCCTGGATCCCCAGGTCCACACCCACTTGGTGACCGCCAATGCCACCTGGGACGAAAAGATCCGGTCTTGGCGGGCCCTGAACGAGTTCGAGATGGTCTCCGCCATTCGGTACGCCGGAAAGGTCTACCAGAACGAGATGGCCCGCTCATGCCGGGCCCTTGGCTACGAAATCGCCGAGGCCCGCGACAAACCTGGCAACGTCACGGGCTTCGAGATCTCCGGAGTGCCCGAATCCGTCTGCCTGCGATTCTCCAAGCGCCGGGCCCAGGTGGAGCTGGGCATAGCCAAATTCATCGAATCCCACGGCCGGGAGCCCACCAACGGCGAAATCCACGCTTTCGCCGTGTCCTCCCGGGACCGAAAGCTCGCCGAAATCACTACTCCGGCCGTCCTGGCTGCCCAAAGGGACCAGTTAAGTCCTGAGGAGTTTCGGGACCTCACAAAGCTCCGTGACGAGGCGATCGTCCGCAGCCATGAACCGGAGCGCAATCTATGCCTAGGCAAAGAGCTAGAGAGCCTCCGATTTGGCGCCTCTCACCTCTACGAACGGCGATCCGTCGTGAAAGGTCACGAGATCCTGGCCGAGGCCCTGAACCAGAACCTGGGGCACCAGGAATTACCCTGCCTGAAGGCCCACGCCCAGGAGTCGAAGCTGGTCGGCCTAACCGGCAAGGACTGGCTCCGGGAGCATTTCGCGACGGAGCAGGGCCTTGAGAACGAGAAATGGGCCGTCGACTTCGTTAACGAGAGCCGGTGTAAATTCGAGCCCCTGGGCGATAAGAACGCCAAACTCTCTCCCCAGCTGTCGCCCGAGCAGCGCAAGGCAGCCAAGGAGGTCCTGGGCTCCATCGATCAAGTGACAAGCCTCCGCGGGGCCGCTGGCGTGGGCAAGACGACCGTTCTGGCCGAGATATGGAGGGAGATTGAGCTGACGGGCTCCCAGGTATTCGCCTGCGCCCCGACAAGCGCCGCGGCCGATACGATGCGCAAGGAGGGCCTGCCGGCTACGACGCTCGCTGATTTCCTGGAAAACGTCGCATTCCGGGAGCGGGACAGACTCAAGGACGCCGTCCTGATCGTCGACGAAGGCGGGCTCACCTCGAACCGCCAGGGAGCCGAACTCCTTCGCCTGGCCGAGAAGTATTCGGCCAGGGTGATCTTCCTCGGCGACAGCCGGCAGCACTCGTCGGTCGAGGCCGGCGACTTCCTCCGGGTCCTGGAAACCCACTCCCACATGAAACGAGTGGAACTGGGTGCCATCCGCCGCCAGGAACATCAGGTCTACCGCGAGGCGGTGGGATGCCTCGCCACCGGCGCCGCCCGCCTTGGCATCGAGAAGTTGGACAACCTCGGCTGGGTTAAGGAAGGGTTCTCAAATTATATCCGAGCGGCCGCCAGCGACTACGCCAAGCTGACGAGGAACGGCAAGGCTATGGTCCTGGCCGTTACCCCCACCTGGGCCGAACAGGAGGCCTTTACGGGGGAATTGAGGGCCAAGCTCA
Source organism: uncultured Opitutaceae bacterium (assembly GCA_964509885.1). Lineage (GTDB taxonomy): Bacteria > Verrucomicrobiota > Verrucomicrobiia > Opitutales > Opitutaceae > Palsa-1447. The sequence goes on from CAZDZL010000020.1 coordinate 53,675, forward strand.
AGGCGGCTGGTCGCTTGGGCAAGGAGACTGCCGTCACCGTCCACGAGCCCCTCAAATGGACCAAGGCGCAGATGCGCAACCCCCAGAACTACGAACCAGGCATGGTGGCAGTCTTCAGCCGGTCCTCGGGAAGATTTAGGGCAGGGGACTTTGTCCCAGTGACCCGCGTGGCTCGCGGGCGGGTGTTTGTCCAAACACCCGCAGGCGAGCAGGCGCTGCCCCTCAGGTCACGTTCCTTCAATGTCTCCCGGCCGCGACCGCTCGGGGTCGCGGCTGGAGACAGGATCCTTGTCCGCGCCAATGACCGGAAAACCCGCCTCATGAACGGTGAGATCGTCCATATCGTCGGAATCGACTCCGGCGTCCTCCAGCTCGCCGACGGCCGCGCCATAGACACGGCCAGATTCCGGGAGCTCACGCACGGGTACGCCGTCACGAGCCACGCCTCTCAGAGCAAAACGGTCGACCATGTTATCGTTGCCGCCGAAAGGCTCGATGCAAAGTCAGCGTACGTGGCCTGCTCCCGGGGACGCCATACCTGCACTGTCCACACACCGGACAAGGCGGCGCTCTTGGACCGTCTGCCCTCGGGCAACCGCGAGGCTGCGCTCGATATGCTCAAGGTTGAGCTCACGCACAAGAATGCCCTGATCGACGACCGGTGGGCAATCTGGACAAAGGCCCAGGAGCATCTTCGTGCCCTTCAAACGACGGTTGGCCATGCCCTGGAAATCGGCGCGGATTACCTCAAAGAGGCAGTCCTGCGAGCCCACCACTACGAACGATTGCTTGGGCACGGTGAGCGCCATCAGGAGAGAAGCCGCGATCTGGGATTCGAACGCTAGCCAATGGACCTCTTCCGTCCTTGTTTCGTGCCGCAAAAGGAACATGCACGCTCGCTCCGCAGTGACCCACGACAGATGGCAGTGTTGGGCCGGCCCTACATTATTCGAGGCCACGGAACAAGGAATTGTTTAGCCGGCTAGACACGCGGCAATCGGTTTGCGGTCCCAATCTTGGGATCGCGACGACACGATCCAATTGGTTCGGATGTGCGCCGATGGTGGCAGAATCATAGAAGTCCCCTCATTCCCCGAACAGTAAAGTTTCCGAAAGACTTCCGACAGATTCCCACCAATTTCCCATCAAGTTTTATCGAGTTTCCGTCGAGACAGCAGCTGGATCAAATGTCGTGCCGGCACGATGTTCTACGAGGCCATGGAGCCTCGAAGTGTCTAGCCCCGAGCCGGAATCATGAGCTTGGTCCGGATGTGCGCGCTCACCTCACTTGGATCGTAATAGACGAAGTGCCCGACGCGGTGGTGCGGGATTCTTCGCAGCTTGGTCCATTCCCGAAGTGTGCGAATCGACGGCTCCTTGCCTGGCGGGAATATCCCGCAAAGTCGCAGGCCCACAACGTCAGTGAGCTGATTTCCCGTCGTTGCTTTGAATTGCGGTTCCATGTCCATGGATGTGCGTCAACCGACGCGACTAGTCCATCCATACTCCGCGAACCACAACGTGCCAGTCGGTCGCCGATCATGGCGTCGATTTTGCCGAAGCCGGCGGCTGCCCGAACAAACAGCCAAGGAGTAGCAAATCTTCTGCCAATCTCCAGTCAGTTGCCAGCCATTGTTTTCGGTAAGGCCATAGATTTAAGCGTGTTATGCCTTCCAGGCTATTCGCTGCTGATTGCGCCAATTTGTATCGAAATGTAGTGCCGGCCCTACGCAAAGCATGCACTCATATTACTTGAGGTCCACGCCAGGAGCCGTCCCATCGCACAGTTGCCAGCGCCGCCGAAAGCTGCAAATTCATGATTATGCCAATAACCGTCGATCAGATCGTCGAGGAAACCCGCTCCCTGCCGCAGGCTACAGTCGTGGAGCTAGTCGATCGGATCCTCGTGGCGATGCATGGCGAGCAGGAGCCCGCCCATAAGAAAGCCTGGTCGAAAACCATCCATAGACGCATAGCGGAAATTCGCTCAGGCAAGGTCAAAGGCATCCCAGGCGAGGTCACTGCTGCCAAAATTCGGCGGATCGTCGGTCGGTGAAGCCACACCGCTTCCATCCGGAAGCCGACGCTGAATATGCCGAGGCCGCTGAATATTATGCGGCCATCCAGCCGGAGCTGGGCGGACGCTTCTATGACGAGATTGAAGGCCTGATCGCTGACGCCTGCGACAACCCGACGCGCTGGAGGCAGTTTGATCCGCCTGCGCGGCGACTCCTGGCGTTGGACTTCCCCTACGCCGTCGTCTATCTCGACGAGCCTGATCACATCTGGATCGTTGCGGTGATGCCTCTGCGCCGGGAGCCCGGTTACTGGCATAAGCGACTGCCGTAAATCCCAACTTCCGCTGGTGGTGGAAAACGGTCAGGACTTGGCTCTGCCTCCCAGTTTGGACGGTCATACCGCAATCGCCGGGGAAGGGGCGTATGTTCCCGGGAATTTCGAAGGGCGTGCCATCTCGGGCCGGTAGGCCCGCTTGGGCAGGATGTTGAAAAACTCCTCGGCCTCGGCCTGATTCTTCAGATCGAGGTAGTGCTTGCGGATGATGCTTTCGGAGTTGCCGGCCTGGAGGGCCGCTTCGCCCATTGACCGGTACTTGGCCACGAACATCGAGATGAACGTGTGCCTTAGCACGTCATGCGTGAGGTTGAATCTTTTCGCGAACCTGCCCCGACGAACTTGAAAATCCCCGACGACGATGGGGATTTTATCGAGCGGATACGCCCTAAGCCACGCCGCGAGGTTTGGCTGGATCGTTACCCTGCGAGGCTCGCGGACTTTTGAGACCTCAGCCGACACAAAGATGGTGCCTGCGTCGAGGTCCACGGAATTCGGCTGGAGCTTGCTGATTTCGCCGTCCGGTACCCCTGGACGGATGCCGGCAAACAGGCAGAGAGCGAAATAAGGGACCCACCGTCCACCCTCGAAGCCCTCAAAGTGCTCCATGAGATCACGTGCCTTGGCAGCGGTAAATGTAATCGCTATTCCCCTTCGGCGCCTGATTCGGTGATGCGGCACCCTTAGGATTGGATTCTCGGCGATCCAGCTACGATGGAACGCGAATTTGAAAAACGTGGAGAGAATGCCCCGCCTGTTGTTGTAGGTTTTCATGGAGGGCCGTCCCATCTCAAGAAAGGCCACTAGGCCAGGAACAGTAAGCTCGGCAACGGAGAGGCCCCGGAAATGTGCCTGGAGCTTCTTGAGGTCCCATCGAATCCGCCCCATCTGCGGGCGTGAGATTTGATCCTGCTCGAATTCATGCTCCTTGTTGGCGACGTAATCGGAGATCGCCTCGGCCAGGAGTTTCCGACGCTCGGGTGCACGGTAGTTAGCCAGCGAGTAGTCGATGCAGAAGGAAAGCGTTTGCCCTTGGCCAGCCAGCCGCCGAAAGACGGCTTCTGCTTCATGCAACTGCTCGTCCGTGAGTCGCGTGACGGCAACGCGGGCACCCGTCTTTGCTTGGACGTGCCCAATCTCGAAGACCTGGCGCTCGGCCTCCGCCTCGGCGCGGGTCGCGAAGTTCCTGCGGATGCGTTTGCCATCCAGCCAGCCTGAGACCCTGAAGACGACTGCCCCGGAAGGATTGGTGAACTGAGAAACGACGAACGAACGGAGTGGATTCATGCTAGATTTGCCACGTCAACTGGCAAATCTGCGTTCGGATTCAGGTCGGCTCCTGATCGCCAGCTACTTAGCTGGTGCCCTCACGGGGAATCGAACCCCGGTTAACGAGTTGAGAACCCGCTGTCCTAGCCGCTAGACGATGAGGGCGTGCCGCGGAAGGGAGAACGGTTCAAATTTGGCAGCACGCGTCAAGCCGCGAGTGGCTCATTTTGCTCTTTCAGGGGTTTTGATCCTGCGATGTGATCGGCCCCGTGCGGGACACATTCAGGACGATTCTCGGGGTGAGGTTCTACATCTCCGACCTTGAGGGACTTCTGGACCGGGTTCCCGGGGGGGGCCTGATCGTGGTCCCCTCAGCCCCGGTGATGTCCCGCCTCGTCGAGGACGAGGCCCACCGGCAGGCGCTCGAGGGTGCGGACTTCGCCGTGACCGACAGCGCCTTCATGGTGCTCCTCTGGCTCCTGCGGACAGGCGAGCGGGTGACGCGGATCACGGGCCTTCGCCTCCTGAGGGGGCTGTTCGCCCGGGGGGACTTCAGGGGGAGGGGCGAGACATTCTGGGTGATGCCCACCGCGGGCGACTCCGAGGCCAACCTCGCCTGGCTGCGCGGGCAGGGCTTCGAGGTATCGGGGGACGACGCCTACATAGCCCCGATGTACCCGAGGGAGGGCCCCATCTCGGACGAAAGGCTCGTGGACCTGATCGCCTCCCGAAGGCCGAAACTCATCTTCATCGGCCTCAGCGGGGGCGTCCAGGAGCGCCTCGGCTGGGAGCTGCGCCAAAGACTCGGCTACATGCCCGCGATCCTCTGCATCGGGGGCGCGATCGCCTTCCTCTCGGGCCGGCAGAACAGGATCCCCGTTTGGGCGGACCGAATGGCTCTCGGCTGGCTCCTGCGCTTCATATCCGCGCCGCGCTCCTTCGCGGCCAAGCTGAGGGGCGTCGAGCAGCTCGCGCCCCTCATCTGGAGATACGGCTCGGGAAGCGTCGGGCCCCGCTGAGGGCCTACCGCGCCGCGGCGTGGATCACGGGTGCGCTGGTCGCGTCGTTCAGGAAGGACAGGAAGTCCGCCTTGAACTTCACGCGGGACGGCGCGTGGATGTAGAGCATGTGTCCCGACTCGTAGTAGGTGAACCGGATGTTCGAGCGCACCGACGGGTCGAGGTTCATGCTGGCGATCACCTCCTCGGCGCCGAAGAACGGCGTGGCGAGGTCGTAGTAGCTGCAGGTCACCCAGACCTTGAGGTACGGGTTGCGCGTCATCGCCTTCATGAGGTCGTCGGCGGTGTTCGGGGCGCCGTTTCCCGCGTCTCCGAAGTTCCACGGGTCGACCGATATCTCCGTCTCATAGGGGATGTCGCTCTCGAACTTGAGCTCGCGCCGGACGTAGTCGTTGAACGCGGCGGTGAGCGGCGGCCCGGTGGCCTCGGCGGCGGGGTCATAGATGTCGTCCCGGATCTCGCCCGGGGCGTAGCTGAGCCCCGAAAAGCGCGCGTCGAGGCGGCCGAGGTACTTGCCCTCGGGCCGCAGGAGCTGGTGGAAGAACACGAAGTCCTTCATCCGCAGGTTGAGGAGCTTGAACTCGCTGGCCGCGATGCCCGTGAACTGGCTGAGCCGTTCGGCGATGTGCTGGCGCTCCGCGGGCGTCGCCGCGTCGCCCTTCTGAAGGGCGAGCGTGTACTCGTTGGCCGCGAACACCCGGGCCTCCTGGGCGACCTCGGCCACGCCCTTCGCCTGCATCTCGGGGGAGAGCCTCCTGTGGTACCAAGCCGACGTCGCGTAGGTCGGCAGGAACGCCACGTAGGCGTCGTTGTTCTCGGGCGTGAAGTTGAGAACCTGGAAGTTCATGGCGGTTGAGACCAGGATGATGCCGTTCAGGTACATGCCGTAGCGCGACTGAAGGTAGTCGGAGAGCCCGGCGGCCCGCGTCGTCCCGTAGCTCTCGCCGAAGACGATCTTCGGGGAGAGCCAGCGCCCGTTGCGGGTCGTGTAGAGGCGGATGAAGTCCCCCACGCTCGCGATATCCTCCTTGAGGCCGTGGAACTGCCTCACGTCCTCCTTGGGCATGGGCCGGCTGAAGCCGGTGGAGACGGCGTCGATGAAGACGAGGTCGGTGTGGTCGAGCCACGTGGCGTCGTTGTCCACGAGCTGGTACGGGGGCGGGGGAGCCTCCCCCTCGTCGGTCAGGGCGGCCCGCCGCGGCGCCACGGAGCCCATGTGCAGCCACATGGACGATGAGCCGGGGCCCCCGTTGAAGAGGTAGGTGATCGGCCGCTTCGCCGGGTCCGCGACATCGTCCAGCGTGTAGGCGACGAAGAAGATCTTGGCCTTGGGCTTCAGCCCGTCCTTCGGCTTGTCTGCGTCGGGCTTTTCCTGGGAACCGATCTTCTCCTGGAGCAGCACCGCCGCCGGCGAGTCCGCCGGGGCCAGGGGCTTTCCCTCCTCCTCCTTGATGATGATGTAGCCCGCGGTGGCATGGTACTTTAGCACCTTCCCGTCGACGGTCACCGTGTGCTCCGTCACGGAGAGGACCGGCTCGGCCTCCTCCGGCTTGGCATCCGCCTTTGCCGCGGAGTCGGCCTTCGCATCGGCGCCCTTGGCGTCCGCCGGTTTCGTATCGGCTCGGGCTGGAAGGGCCAGCGAGGCCAGGAGCAGGAGCCCGGCCGGGAGGTATCTCGGTTGGATCATGCGCAGACTATGTCCCTCACCCTCAACATCTGGGAAGCGAAAATCACCGAACGGTCGGCCCTTGGGGTCCAACGCACGCATTCCCGGGTCGAACGGGCAGTTGAACTGGACGGCTTTTCCGTATCAGATCGCCGGCGAACGCCATGATACTCGGGCTCACAGGCGGCTTCGGCTGCGGAAAATCGACGGCGGCGAAGCTTTTCGCCGACAGGGGGTTCCGTCACGTGGACTCGGACATCGTCGTCCGGGAGCAGGTGCTTCCCCTGGAGGCCGTGCAGGGGGCCCTGAGGGCCCGCTTCGGGGACCGGGTGTTCGGGGCGGCGGGCCAGGTCGACCGGCCGGCGCTGGCCGCGATCGTCTTCGCGGACGACGCCGAGCGACTCTGGCTGGAAGGTCTTACGCATCCTATTTACTTTGAAATACTTAGGGGGATATTTCGCGGCGGCCCGCGCGACGACTGGATCGTCGAGGTGCCCCTCCTCTTCGAGAAGTCGCTCGAGAATTGGTTTGATTATACCGTCTGCGTGGCGTGTGATCCTCTTTCGCAACTCGCTCGTTTGGAGCAGCGCGGTTTGGACCGCGCGCTCGCCGAGCAACGCATATCCAAGCAATTGCCGCTGGCTCGGAAGATCGAGCTGTCCGATTTCGTCCTTTGGAATGATGGTTCAACCGGATTTCTCAAGTCACAGGTCGACCGCATCGTGGACTCCCTGAACCGAGCCAAGGCAGGCGCACCCCTTACAGAAAACCCTGATGTCCCTTCCTCCCAAGACCGACGACGAAATCTCCGCGCCTGACGAGGGCTCAAAGCCCGTCAAGCGCGGTCGGCCCCGCCCGCGCAAGGCCGACGGGGAGGCCGAGGCCCCCAGGGACGAGGGCCAGCCCGCCATCTTCGCGCCCGACAGGAGGCCCGAGCCCGAGGCCCAGGTTCAGTCCCATTCCGAGTCCTCGCCTTCCGACGGCGGGGGCAACCGCGACGTCGCCTCCGAGCAGGGCGGCGGCGGGGACGGCCGCCAAGGCGAGCCCCAGGGCCAGGGGGGCGGCCAGGGCGGGGGAGGCCGCGGCGAGTGGCAGGACCGCAATTCCTGGAAGCGCAACAAGCGCAAGAGGGGACGCCACGGCGGCGGCCAGTGGCAGCAGGGCCCGGGCGGCGGCGGCAACGCGCCCCGCTACCCCCAGCAGCCCCCGCCCCCGAGCCCCGCGCCGGTCTACGGCGACCTGCCGAGCCCGTCCCGCTTCGCCGACGTGGCGGCCCTGGACGCGCTCGCGAAGGAGATCGGCTCCGCCAAGGGCGAGCCGCTCTACCTGGACCACCTCTACTCGCTCAACCTGGCCGACCTGACCGCGTTCGCGCGCACCCAGAAGGTCACGTTCGAGGGGGCGCCCAACCGTCTCCAGCTGCTCCCGCAGATCTTCGCCAAGGCCACGGAGGACAAGCGCGCCCTGGCGGACCGGGGCTACGTCGACATGACCGACCAGGGGGCCTTCATCGTCCACGAGCACGTGAACTACCGCCTCTACCCGGAGGACGCCTACCTGCCCGAGAGCCTCATCCGGCGCTACGGGCTCAAGCGGGGCCACCGGGTCGAGGTGCGGATCCAGCCGCCGCAGGGCGGCGAGCGCTGCCCCTCGGTCATCCGGATCGACTCCGTGATGGGCAACGACCCCGAGGACATCTCGAAGGTCACGCCGTTCGAGGAGCTGGTCCCGTACTATCCCCTGAAGAGGATCCTCCTCGAGGACCCGGATATCCAGAAGGACGTCTCGATGCGCGCGGTCGACATCCTGACCCCGATCGGGTTCGGCCAGAGGGGGCTCATCGTGGCCCCGCCCCGCACGGGAAAGACGATACTCCTGCAGAACATCGCCAACTCGGTCTCCGAGAACAGCCCCTTCGCGAAGCTGATCCTGCTCCTGGTCGACGAGCGCCCCGAGGAGGTCACCGACTTCCGGCGCCACACGAAGGGCGAGGTCGTCTCGTCGACGTTCGACGAGGCCCCCGAGAGCCACGTGCACTGCGCCGAGATGGTCGGGGAGAAGGCCCGGCGACTCGTGGAGCAGGGGGAGCACGTCGTCATCCTCCTCGACTCGATCACGCGGCTCGCCCGGGCGTACAACGCGCTCGCCTCGAGCTCCGGCAAGATCATGTCCGGCGGCCTGGAGTCAAACGCGCTCCAGAAGCCGAAGCGCTTCTTCGGCGCCGCCCGCAACATCGAGGGCGCGGGCAGCCTGACGATCATCGCGACCGCGCTCGTCGACACCGGCAGCCGCGCGGACGAGATCATCTTCGAGGAGTTCAAGGGGACGGGAAACATGGAGCTGCACCTCGACCGAGGCCTCGTCGAGCGCAGGATCTTCCCCGCCATCAACATCGACCGCTCCGGAACCCGCAAGGAGGAGCTGATCTACCACCCCGAGGAGCTCCAGCGCATCTACGGCCTGAGGCGCGCGATGCAGGGCCTCGGCCCCATCGAGTCGATGGAAATGTTGATTCAGCGCTTGAAGAAGACCAAATCCAACG